>NZ_JBNYXV010000003.1:0-604026 GCF_051380845.1 Janthinobacterium salmonicoloratum
GGCGCGACTCTCATCGTGGCGCGGAGAACCATCTCCAACCAGACGCCGGATAGATTTAAGCAAGCCTGCTCACATCATACAAAATCAGCTTGCAAAAGGGAGGGTGACCATAGATTTGACGTGCAGGCCAGCGCCGTTGAACAGGGATTTCCCCACTTCGCCCTACCTGGTGACGGCTACGAGCAGGTCAACCGGATGATCTGCCTTGGCATTCTCCTCGGTTGGGGCAGTTTGCTGCCCCGACTGGCGCCGATCATCGATTTCAACAACCATGCAAAAGATGGGCTGGTCGAACGCCTGCTGGCATTTTCCATCGATAACAGGGATACCGACTGGCCGGAATGCACGCGCCACCTGCCCTACGTCAAGACGCTCAAGATATTTTCGGCAGAGAAAAAAGAGCGTCCGGCATTGATGCAGGATTACCTGATGCAATGGTATGACGCTAGCCGCCGCGAACCCTACTATGACAGCCACGCGCGCGACACCTCCTTTTCAGGCTACTGGTCATGGGAAGCGGCGGCCATCACCTGCCTGCTCGATATCGACGACAGCAGCTATCGCAACGCCAAATTCTATCCCGCCGATCTGGTGGCATTCCACCGTCAGCCAGCCTGTATGCGATTGGAGCCGGCATGAGCCACAAACCCGCCGTGATCGCAGCCTGCCTAATCTTCGCCATGCCCGCGCTGTCGCACGCCGCCGGTGCCCCTTTCCCGGGCATTTGGCCACACCCCACAAACCGGTGCAGCTGAACATCGAGTACCGCTGGCTGCCGGTCGGCAATGCCACCGAGGAGCTGCTGGTCGTCGTGCAAGCCGATGGCAAGCTGGCGCTGGAATTTCGCGCCCCGCACGCGTCGCTGTCGATGACGGAGGATGCCAGGCTGTATCCGGCCCTGCCTGCTGCCGAGCGCAAAGCCGTGCTGGCCGCGGAACTGGCGCGTCAACAACGTTCTCTTAAAGACATCAGCATAGCGGCAAAGCCCGTTTCTGCTAGGCTATCGCAGTGTCGCCACCTGTCGACGCTTCTTTCGGCACCAGCATCGCCTCTTTTACGCCGCCCAATGCCGGTTTTGAACCTTCATATCGCCAGTACAGATATTTCTTGCCTCTTTTTCCCATGAAATACTGCCGGTTTCGAGACCAGCGACTGGCTTCAACAAAGCCGATACTGGCGTCAGTCATCTGATTCTTGAATCCCGCAACAGAATCATGCACATAACGATCGAAGAATTTGTCAAATAAGCTCCGCTCCGCAACCGACATCGACTTACGGAGCTTACCTTTCCAGGCATCGTAGATCGCGTCCTCCAGCGGTTCCGTCGCACTGCGAAAAAAGCCTGTTTTCTTTTCTGCGATATTCTGCACGTCGCGTTCCCATTCGCTGTCCGTAGTGGTCATGTACTTATCAGGCGTGGCATACATAACGGACTGCCCCTTTGCGATGATGGCTTCGCGTTCCTTGCGTGCTGCGCGCTGACGTTCTGTGCGTCCCCAGCGCCAATGGTAGTAATTGTTCATGTGGCTGATGACTTGCGTTTCAAGCCGCTTGTCTGCGCTGATGTGCTTCATGTAGATTTCGAAACATGCCTGCAATTCAGTGCTAATGTTAAACAGCGAGCCATAATCCTGAAGAACCTCTTCGGGAGACTTGAACGGCACCCCTGCTGCATATGCCGACAGATACATATTGCACAGCGGAATGCGCGACAGTTCGTTTGACCGCCCTTCCTGATTCATGTCGTCATAACCGCCGCCTACGTCGGAGTGTGCCCCGGGATAGAGGGTTTCCCGACAGTTCGAATCAGTGGCCTGATCGACTCGAATAGAGTCGGATGGAAATTTCTCTCGCACTTCATGCGCTGCGACATAATGTTCGCAGAAACGCACGTACGGTGGAATACGCAGATCGGATGCCCATTCCGCATGGCCGCCCTCGTCTGCCAAATACATCACGCCACCCCAGACAGGTCCCAGGTAATATTTGAGATCGGACTCAAGGCGACTACCGCCAAACCCCACCGATGCCACAGTATCAAAAATGCCGAGGAAGTAAATCACCAGACGCGGCTGAATAAATCCGCCACTTTTGATCCAGATCAGTCCATCTCCTTGCTGATAACACTGTGCAGCCAACTGACGCACAAAGGCCCGCGCCTGGGCTGCCCCGCGACTAAAGCCAAACACCGCAACATTGATTTGATTTACATGCGGCATGTGTTTGTCCACCCGCATCTTCAACTCCTTCAGCATCCAGCTGATCCGAGCCTGCCCTTTTGCAGCCGATGCCATGCCGAGTGCCCCATCGATTCCATCACCACTGTCTTGAATCTCCGGAAACGGCGTGCCGACCCCCGGTGCATAGATCGCGTATGTCTTGTTTTTTTCGTCTTCGGCCGGATGCGCAAATTTCCCCAATTTCGCAATATTGCTGTACTTTACATTCGACGAAGCCAGCGAGCCATTTCCATCTTTTTTGAAATTATTTCCAGTCCCGTCAAAAAAACAACTGATCCAGACGGGTTTTCGGCAATCCGACTCCTTCGCACATTTCTCCAGTTCCTTGCGATAAATTCCTCGAGCAAGCCTTTCACTCTTCGTGACGTCGCTAAGCCGGCGTATCGTTGGTTTACTCATGGTCTATTCCCTATGCGGTGTGCGAGGTATGCCATAAAAAGGATTCTCGATTTCCTGCTTGCAGAACTGGCCTTGGGGAAGGCGCGCGGAATGCAGTTTCACCTGCTCGGCAGCAAGCGGTGCCTGCGTCTTGAATGTGCCCAGATGTGCCTGCACTGTACCATCGCTCAGAAAGTGAAAAACCACGGTGCTTGGGCGCTCGGGCCCTTTTGCTGGCAGGATGTCAACAGTAGCCTGACACCAGCGGCTTCCGGGAGAACTCATCCTGGAAGTGCGTTCGTCATAGTCAACACTCGATTTTCCATCGTGGTAGGCAGTATCGAAAACCACGCTCCAAACCACGCGCACTCTCAGCGGTTTATCCACAGGAGTGTCCCAGATAAAACAGCAATTTCCGCTACTGAAACTGACTTTTTCACCATTGTCCATTTTCGCCTCGCTCGCGTCGCGAAAAAAAATGGAACCACCGCTGGGAGCTTCATCGATATTGAATGGCAGTGAAATACCTTTGAATGTGATGGAGTAAATATCATACGGCGTGTAGTTATATGACGTGGTAGTGAAGGTTTTCTCGCTTAGTTCTTGTTGCAAGCGATCTTCCTTTTCCTTGGAATTGCAAGCGGCCAAAATAAATAGGCACAACACGATAGAGGTCAATTTTTTCATGTCTGGATCGCATTCATATGCTGGAAGCGGAAATTTCTTCGAGTGCAGCCCATTGCTGAGGAGTCCAGGCCAGGATCCGGTCACTGAATGACTGCGCCGTTCCTGCGGCCTGCAAAGCGATGGCGGCGAGTGGGGCCAGATGAAAATCGGCACCTAACAGTAGCGACAACATGCAGTAACTTTTCAAGTCTGTGGGCGAACTTAATCCATATGCCTGCGCCCTGCCCAGCTGTTGAAAAAAAAAGTCGTAGCGCTGATACGGAGGCAAACCATCGAGCGCCTGCGGATCATCGTTCTCCATTTGCTTCATCAGCATGTACGGCGATGCTCTATTCATCAGTTCGACATATTGATGTTGTGTCAAAAGCATGCGTTCACTTCCAAGGGGTGCCGGCGCCTCGTTCTTCTCGCCAGGTACAATTTGTGGCTGCCCGCGTACGTCCATGTACAACCATGCTGTCATTTCTGCGAGTGCAGCCTTGCGCTGCGCCGTTGCCAGCACGTCCAGCCAGTGCGGCAGGATAAGCGGATCGTAGTAGCGCATGATCCACTCGGTACCGTCATCGTGCACCACCTCTGTCAACCAAGCCAGCCGTTCTAATAATTGTGGCAGGGGCTCGTCAGACACAATCAGCGACATACAATTGGCGCTGCCGGCAGTGCGAAGCAATTTGGCGAGCAAGGGACATTTCTCGCCCTTGAGATGCCGCAACAATATCGGGCCAGCGTCCATGGCGTCTGGCTCGGCCAATTCACCTAACAAGGAATACAACTCGACGCTGTGATCGCTTGGCAAGCGGATACGGGCCAAACCCTCAAACTTGGCACCATCAATCAAGCTGTAGAGGGTCACGCCCTTGTCGAGAGGATGGCGATTGAGCAGCGCAAGCAACTGCAAGCCACACGCGGGGGACTCGCCATCGTTGTCGTGCATGATTACTCCCCTTTCGCGGCAAAGGGCGAGCCGCTCCTGGCCGCATTTAACAGACATTCCTTGCAAATACTGCGAGGCATTACCGGCAGTGGATAGCTTTCACGCGATGGCCCGATAAAACTCTTCTTGCCGGCATGCACCGTGATCTTGCCCGGACACTGAACGGTGATGTTGCCGCCCTCGATCGTGATATTCGCGCCGCCCGCCGTCGACATGCGGATGCTCTTGGCCGCCGCCCAGTCGATGTGCGCGGCGGCGCTGACAATATTGACTTCCTCGCGCGCCTGCACGTTGAGCACGTCGGCCTGCGCCTGCAGGTCGACGGCCTGTTTGGCGGCGATCAGTTGCAGGCCGATATTGTTCTCGCCCGCCTTGACCACGCCGGCCAGGGCGCCGATGGCCTGGCCGCTGTGCACGCGTAGCTGGCCGCCGCCGACGAACTGGGTGTCCAGCCCGCTCATCAGGGAGGTTGTTTCGCCATTCGCCAGCTGGATATCCTGGCTCGCCAACACGCCCAGCCCGGCACGGGCGGCGATGGCGATGATGGCGTCGCTGCTGTGCGGCAGCTTGTCGTCGCCGGGGCTGGTCGGCTTGCCCGCCGCATCGCGCCTGGCAGCGGCCGTATTGTCCTGGCTCAGCATGCCGGAGACGCTGGTCAGAAACGCTGGCAAGGGCGCCGCCTTTTCGTCCAGCATGCTGGCATTCGCCTTGGCCGGCCCCAGGTGGCTGGCGTACGCGACCGTCTTGTGCGTGACGGCGGCGGCGCTGAAGGTTTCGCCCAGCTTGGCGGCCTGCTTGAGCAAGACCATGCCCGGCGCATTGTCGCCGGCCGGATCGCGCGCCTGCGCGTCATGGTTGACGAGGTAGCTGGAAATCAGGAGCCCGGCACCGGCCCGCACGGCGCCGTAAGCATCGGTGCGCAGCTCGGCGCCCGTGCCGCGCAGGCTGCCCCGGTAATTGTCGGCCGCATGGATCAGGTGGCCAAGATTGAGTTCGCTTGCAGCATGGCTGCTCTTGAGCTGGATGCGCCCCTGCTGGTCGGTATCGTCGAACAGCAGCTGGTTATAGCCAGAGCCGGAGCCGGCGGCGCCGAATTCCTTGCTGCGGATACCCCATTGCGCCGCGCCGTTGCGGTGGCCGGCGCTGCCCCCAGCCGCGCCATGCCAGACCGGGCTGTTGCCGCCGGCAACGTTGCCCTGCGCCGACGGCGCATGGTCGCGCGCCGGGTCGAATACGCTGGCGTCCGCGGGCTTGTCCGTGATGCCGCCCGGCGTGGGTGCGACGCCGCCCTCGCCCTGCCCGTTGTACAGGGCGCCGACGATGAGGGGCCGGTCGATATCGTTTTCCAGGAATTGCACCAGCACTTCCTGGCCGATGCGCGGCAGAAACTGGCTGCCCATGCCGCCGCCGGCCGAGCGCTGCGCCACGCGCACCCAGCAGGTGGCGCTGCCTTCCTGCTGCCAGTGGAAACGGATGCGCACCCGGCCCAGCTTGTCGCAATGGATCTCGCTGCCGCCTCTGGCGCTGGCGCCGCCGTCGGCACCGACCACGATGGCGCTCTGGCTGCCGCAGGCCGTCGGCTTCGGATGGTGGCGCAGGTCGCCGCCGTCCTGCAGCGGCCGCCATGGCGTGTCGGCCGCGATGGCGTCAAGATGATTCGCGTAGCCGCTCTCGACGGCCTGCGCGATCAGCTGGTCGACAGGCGGCACGCCCATCGATGGCGAGGCCAGGCCGGAGAACGCCGTTTGCAAGGTTTCCTGCAACAGTTCCGGGATCGGGCCGAACAGTTCAGCCAGGCCCTGCCTGGCGGGCGCCGGCAAATTATTCACGCCCACGCTGCACACGCGCAGCACGACCAGCGCCGGCGCCTCGGCGCCCTCCTGCTGCAACGGTCCCTGCGTCAAAGTAAAGCGCGTGCCGGCACGCAAGGTGCGCACGGTCGAACGCGCCTGCCAGCGTTCGCCGCGCGCTTCCATCGCCTGCATCTGCAGCAAGGCATAGCGTTCGGCCTGGGCCGCATCGGCATAGAAATACTGGCCTGGCGTGTCATAGCTTTCCAGCACGGGCGCGTTTTTCCCGCCCGGCGCCAGCCGCGTCGGCACGCTGGCGCTGACGGCTTTCTTGGCCTTGTAATCGTAGCTGAGCACGGTCGCCACCGACGTGCGCAAGACGCGTGCGCGGCTGAGCGCCTGGATGGAGTCGGCCTGTTCCATGGCCCGCGCACCGTGAAAACGGATGCCGCCGCCTTGAGCGCTGCTGGCGTCTTCCGGCACCGCGCTCAAGGCGCTGCTGTCGGCGAACAGTACCAGGCAATGGCCGCCCTCGTGTTCTTCGAAACGCCAGGCCAGGCCTTCTTCGCTCAACAGGCGCGTGACGAAGGCCAGGTCCGACTCGCGGTACTGGCAACAATAGCTGCGCGGCTGCGCCTCAGCCATGAACGGCCCCGTGTCGCCACTCCAGCGCCAGTCGGCTTGCGGCGCGTAGGCCTGGAACACGCTGTCGACAATCTCGATCACGCTCTTGTCTTGCCAGACGCGGCTGTTGCGTACCTGGCTCAACAGCCACAGCCACGGCGTCAGGCGCAGCCGGAAACGGGCGAGTCCGCCGTCGCTGCCCAGCATCGCCGCTTCGCTGATATAGCCGCTGAAGACGGCGCGGCTGCCGTCGGCCAGGCTGGCATGCAGCGCGGCCGGCTTGCCCAGCAGCGGCGCCAGCGCCACATTGGCATCTGTGGACAGCACGATGATGTCGCGCACGCCCACGGTTTGCAACTGCTCGTCGGCGGCAAACGCTTCCACCAGCCACTGAGCCGTCCCGCCCTCGCCGCCGTCCAGCGACAGCTCATACAAGCGCGTCACGCTGCTGAAACCAGCCAGGGAAGCGTTGACCTGATCGGCGCTTGCGGCACTCATTACCCGCCTTTTGCGGCAGCTTGTCCGGCTTTGCATTGCGCGTTGTCGCCATGGCCCTGGCAGGCGCGCGCGCGGCACGCCAAGGCGGCATCGGGCTTGAGCGTAGCGCAGTGCTGCAACTGGGCCCGCAGGCCGGAAGCGGTTTTCTTCGGCGCCGGCGCGGCCTGCGCGTGGGCCAGCAGGGCCGACAGCAGGGCGATATCGCTGTCTTCCGCGCGGCGGGCGGGGGTTGCCGCAGGCCCTTTCGCCGGTGGTTTTTTTGCTGCCGGACGGGGCGCCTTGGCCACCTGTTTCGAGACGGGTTTCGAGGCGGCGGCAGGTGGCGATGGCGTTTCCAGCGCCTTGCTCAGCACATCGCCGGGGTGGGCGGCACTCGCGTTCCTGGCAGCGGCAGTGGCGGCTGTGGCGGCGGCGCCGGCATCGAGCATCTCGCTCAGGCTCTGCTGGGGCGCCTCATCACGGATGCTGGCGACGGCCGACGGCGCTTCCACGGCGGCGGGCGCGGTGGTGGCGACAGGCAGGGAAAGCGGCGCGGCCAGCGCATCGTCGTCTCCAGCGCGCTCTCCGCGCTGGCCCAGCCAGACGCCAGCGGCCAATAACAGCAGCAGCGCGGCGGCCGCTCCCATGCCCCCGCGCAGGGCCAGACTGCCACGCCTGGCCTTGGCGGACGAGCCGATATTGCCACCCTCGAGCGTGGTCAGGATGCGGTTACGGTCGGCCTCCACCTGCTGCGTCTGCGTCAGCAGACTGGGCCGGACCGGGAGCCGGGGGCTATCGTCATGAGTTCGCAAAATGTGCGCTCCTGTAATATTTGCAAGACTTTACGCTATTCAACAAAATCATGACGCGTGCCATAAAATCAACAGTGTGCACCCCCCGCACAATTGAAAAAAGCCCCCCTTAATTATCAGTTTTGTAAGATATACTTCCAGGCAATATCCATCGCCTCCCTGTTTTTACCCGATGGACAGCACCGTTCCCCGCAGCCAAACATTTCCTGATTGAGGTTAGCGTGTTCCTACTCGCGGTAGCGCTGTATTTCATCCTGGCATGCCTGATCAGCTGGCTGATCCTGTTCCCTGCCGGGCGCGATTTCGTGCTGCACGCCGTCAATGGCGCGGAGCAGCGCCTCGCCGCCTGCCTGCAGCGCGTGGCCAGGCGCCAGCAGACGGGCATGGCAAGCCTGGGACAGCAGAGCGCCAGGCTGTTGGCCCGCACTGCCGACCTGCTGCGCCGTCATTATCTGTTGTGTCTCGCGGGCGTGGCCGCGATCAGCCTGCCGACCCTGCTGGCCCTGATGGCCGACAGTAAATCCATGCTGGGCGCCTACGAGGTATCGACGCGGGAAATGAATACGCAGGTGGCCAGCCTGCTGCAGGGCGAGCAACTGGTGCCGCCCGTCGACCTGCCGCCGCTGGTGTTTGCCACGGAAGAAGTGCGCCAGGAGCGCCCGCTGCTGGTATCGGCCAGCCGCAACTGGACCTTGCTGAATGTGGAATACGCCCAGCGCTTGCTGCTGGTCTTCAAGATCATGAAAGAAAAACATGGCTACGACATGGCGCTGCTGGAAGGCTACCGCAGTCCCGAGCGGCAAAACACATTGGCGGCCATGGGGCCCAACGTCAGCAACGCGGCCGCCTTTCAAAGCTGGCACCAGTACGGCCTGGCCGCCGACTGCGCCTTCCTGCGCAATGGCAAGCTGATCATTTCAGAGAAGGACCCGTGGGCCATGCGCGGTTACCAGCTGTATGGCGAAGTGGCCGAATCGGTCGGCATGACCTGGGGCGGACGCTGGAAAATGATGGATTTCGGGCATACCGAACTGCGCCTGCCCGGCGTAATGAAAAAACACTGAGAGGAACGCGTATGGCTGGTCCGGTAATCAGATTAGGCGACAAGACATCGCATGGCGGCACCGTGCTGGAAGCATCGACGGTGAGCGACAGCGGCGGCATCGGCATGGCGCGGGTCGGCGACAAGGTATCCTGTCCCCTGCCCGGCCATGACATCTGCCCCATCGTCAGCGGCGACCCCAGCCTGATCGTCGATGGCAAGCCCGTAGCCCGCCATGGCGACAAGACCAGCTGCGGCGCGCTGCTGATCGCCAGCCAGCAAGCCACCACTGACCAGGCATGACGGCCCTGCCGATATGCGGAGGAGCCCGCTGATGCGCCCCTGGCTGCGACGCTGCCTGCTGACCGTGTCCGCCTTTGCCCTCTGCTGGGCGGGCGCCATCGCTTATTGGCGCGACAGCACGCGCATGCCGACGCCGGGCGAGCTAACCGGCGCCATGCTGGCGCTGCCGCTGGCCCTGCTGTTGATGCTGTGGCTGGGTAAAAAACTGCTGGCCAGGCTGCTGGCCGGCCCCGCGCTGGCCGCGGCGCCGGGTCTTGCCTCCCCACTCCAGGCCGAGGCGGCGGCTCCGCCTGCGGCACCGGCGCCGCTGCATATCGTGGCCGCCACCCTGCGCATGCCAGGCGGCGCCACGCCGGCAGAATTGCTGGCCGCCATGCGCTCCCGACTAGCCCGCCCCGCGCTCGACGGCCTGCTCCTCGATGAAGACGGCTATCCCCTGCTGTGCGGCAGGGTGGATGGCATCGACGAAGAGGGGCAGCAGCAAGTGCTGGCCGCCTGGCTGCACGAGCATCCGCAGGCCGGCCTGGCCAGCGAACCCTTCCCCTTCAATCCGGAAGACCTGCGCGCGCTGGCCCTGGGTGCCGTGGTGCTGGCCGAACTGCTGGACGAAGCCCTGCAGCATGCGCTGTCCGCCGGCGCGCCGGTCTCGCAGGCGAGCGAGCTGCCCATGCTGCGGCTGTACCTGCTGATGCCGGCCTCGTGGAGCGCCGCCCAGCGCCAGGCCGGCGACGCCTGGCTGCGCCAGCTGGCGCGCGAGCAAGGCTGGCCGGCGCAGAAATTGCTGCCGGCTGCCGAACCAGCCATCCGGCAGCCAGCGCCGTTTGCCCTGTTGAATCAGCTTGCCGGGCACGCGGCGCCGCCGCAGCCGCCCTGCCTGGCCATCGTGCTGGCCTGCGATTCCTGGCTGGGTGAGCTGCGCGTGCACACCTTGTCGAGCCAGGGCCAGCTGTTCAGCGCCGGGCAGGCGAACGGACAGATTCCCGGCGAAGGCGCGGCCGGCCTGCTGCTGGCCGGCCCTGGCGCAGCGGCGTCACTGGACGAGCCGGCGCCAGTCCTGCTGCACCGCGCGGCCACGGGCGAACTGCCGCAAGGCGCCAGCCAGCGCGCAGGAGCGGACAAGACCATGCTGGCCGACCTGGGCAGGCAGGCGCTGGCGGCAGCCGGTGGCGATGCGGCGGCCGGCATCGCGCTGGTCAGCGCCGATACCGACCAGCGCGCCCCCCGCATGCTCGAACTGATGCAGTGCGCCGGCACCTTGCTGCCCCAGCTGGACCTGGGCGAGCAGGTGCTGGGCGTCGGCACCGCATGCGGCCAGTGCGGCGCCGTCACGACGCTGGCCACATTGGCCTTGGCGCGGCAGGCGGCGGCCGACGACGGCGCGCACGTTTTATGTCTGAGCAATCTCGATCCACTCCAGCGCGGCGCGCTCGTCATTGGGCCACCTGCGGAAAACAGTCACAGCTCCACCTGATACGGCGACGTCCCATTCACGCACCTTAACGGTTTGCACACTATAAAACTATGATGCAACGATTCTGGCACTTCCTGACCTCACGCACCAGCCTGCTCATCCTCGGCATCGCGGCCGCCGTCCTGCTGCTGTTCGCATGCGCCGTCATTTTCGACTGGCCGGCCATCCGGCTGCTGCCCTTGCTGGCCGCGGCGGCGCTGCTGGGCACCCTGCTGTGGTGGCTGCGGCGCCGCCGTCGCAGGCGCGAGGGCGCCAGCTTCAACAACATGCTGGAGCAACAGGCAGCCGGCGCCGCGCCCAAGGCTGGCCCGGTGCAGCGCGAGGAAACCGAAGCCATCCGCAAGCGCATGCTCGAAGCGATCAATACCATCAAGACCTCGCGGCTGGGCCAGCTGTCGGGCGATGCCGCGCTGTATGAACTGCCCTGGTATATGATCATCGGCAATCCCGCCGCCGGCAAGAGCACGGCGATCGCCAATTCGGGCCTGCAGTTTCCTTTTGTCGATAGCAAGATCGTGCAAGGCATGGGCGGCACCCGCAACTGCGACTGGTTTTTCACCACCGACGGCATCCTGCTCGACACGGCCGGGCGCTACGCCATCAACGATGAAGACCGCGCCGAGTGGTTCGGCTTTCTCGGCCTGCTGAAAAAACACCGCAAGCGCGCGCCGATCAACGGCATCATCATCGCCGTCAGCATTGCCGAGCTGACCGGCAGCAAGCCCGAATTTGCCATCGAACTGGCCAAGAACCTGCGCCAGCGCGTGCAGGAACTGACGGAAAAGCTGGAAGTCCATGCGCCCGTGTACGTGGTATTCACCAAGGCCGACCTGATCACCGGCTTCAGCGAATTTTTCCAGGATGCCGAGCGCGCCGAACGCGACAAGGTCTGGGGCGCCACCCTGCCCTACAGCGTCAACAGCTCGAAGCAGGATGTGCTGGAGCAGTTCGACCAGCGCTTCGACGAGCTGTACGATGGTCTGAAGGACCTTAGCCTGGCCAGCATGTCGCTGCTGGGACGCGAGCGCATGCCGCCCGGTGTCTTCACCTTCCCGCTGGAATTCAGTTCCGTGAAGGGGCCGCTGCGCGCCTTCATCGCCACCCTGTTCGAGGAAAATCCCTTCCAGTTCAAGCCCGTCTTCCGCGGTTTCTATTTCACCAGCGCCCTGCAAGAAGGCGCTTCCGTCTCCGCCTCGTCGGAACGGGTGGCGCAGCGCTTCGACCTCAAGCCGCAGCCGCAGGAACACAAGGCGGTCCAGGTCCAGGACCAGCACGGCTACTTCCTGCTGAACCTGTTTCGCAAGGTGATCTTCGCCGACAGGGAACTGGTGGCGCAATACGCCAGTCCGCGCAAGACGCGCTTGCGCTATGCCACGTTTTTCACCGCCATCGCGCTGGCCGGCCTGGCGCTGGGCGGCTGGAGCTGGTCCTACCTGGCCAACCGCCAGCTGGCGGCCAACGTGCAAGCCGACCTGGAGCAGGCCATCAAGGTGCAGGACAAGCGCCTGGACCTGCAGTCGCGCTTCCAGGCCCTGGAAATCATGCAGGACCGCATCGAGCAGCTGGAATCGTACCGCAGCAAGCGGCCGCTGGCGCTCAGCCTGGGCCTGTACCAGGGTGACTTGCTGGAGCGCAAACTGCGCGAGGAGTATTTTTCCGGCCTCAAGGAAGTCATGCTCGCGCCGGTGGCGCAGTCGCTGGAGTCGTTCCTCGCGGAAGTGAACGCCGGCGCCGACCGGCTGCAGCCGCTGACGGCCGTGCCAGCCGCGCCAGCGACAACCGCTACGCCGGCCGCCGGCGCCGTGCCGGCCGGCACGACGGCCGCTACCGCAGTCAGTACGGCAGCCAGCACAACAAGCCAGCCCTTCAAGGACGCCGCGCCGACGAATGTGGAGGATGCCTACAATGCCCTGAAAACCTACTTGATGCTGGGCGACAAGTCGCGCGCCGAGGCCGGTCACCTGAACGACCAGCTGACCCGCTACTGGCGCGGCTGGCTCGACGCCAACCGGGGCAACATGCCGCGCGAACAGATGATCCGCAGCGCCGAGCGCCTGATCTCGTTCTACCTGACGCAGATCGACGACCCGTCCTGGCCGCAGATCGAGAACAAGCGGGCCCTGGCCGACCAGTCGCGCGACAGCCTGCGCCGCGTGGTGCGCGGCATGCCGGCGCGCGACCGCGTGTATGCGGACGTGAAGGCGCGCGCCGCCACGCGCTTCCCGTCGATGACGGTGGCGCGCATCGTTGGCGAGCAGGACAAGGAACTCGTGCTGGGCAGCTACGCCATCCCCGGCACCTTTACGCGCGACGCCTGGGAAAAATACATCCAGCAAGCGTTCCAGGAAGCGGCCAACCGCGAATTGCAAAGCGCCGACTGGGTACTGAAGACCGCGTCGAAGGATGACCTGACCCTGGAAGGCAGCCCGGAACAGATCCAGAAGGCGCTGGTGGAGCTGTACAAGACCGATTACGCCAGGGAGTGGCAGAAATTCATCCAGGGCGTCAGCATCCGCGAATTGAACGGGTTCGACAACGCGGCGCAGGCGATGAACCGCCTCGGCGATCCACAGGGCTCGCCCCTCAACAAGCTGATCGAGACGGTGTACCAGGAAACCTCGTGGGACAACCCTTCGCTGCTGGGACAGGGATTGCAGCGCGCCCAGCGCGGGGCGATGGACTGGTTCCGCGAAACCGTGCTGCGCCAGAAGCCCGCCGCCACGGCGGTGGGCCAGGCCGGCAGCGCCATGCCGATGGGGCCCGTCGGGCGCGAATTTTCCGGCGTGGCGCGCCTGGTGGTGGCGCGCGACAAGGAAGCCTCGCCCATGCGCGGCTACCTGGCGGCCCTGTCGAAGCTGCGCGTGCGCTTCAATCAGATCAAGAACCAGGGTGACACCGGTCCCGGCGCCAAGCAGCTGATGCAGCAGACGCTCGACGGCAGCGGCTCGGAGCTGGCCGACGCGCTGAAATACGTGGATGAGCAGATGCTGACCGGCATGAGCGACCAGCAAAAGCAAGCCATCCGCCCGCTGCTGGTACGCCCGCTGATGCAGACGTTCGCCGTCATCGTCAAGCCCACCGAGACGGAGATCAACAAGGTTTGGCTGGCCCAGGTGCTCGAACCGTTCCAGAAAACCCTGGCGCCGAAATATCCGTTCGCGCCCGACTCGCGCATCGAGGCGAGCAATGCCGACATCGGCCAGGTATTCGGCCCGGAAGGCGCCATCGCCAAGTTCTTCAACACCACCATCGGCCCGCTGGTCGTGCGGCGCGGCGACGCCATCAGCGCCAGGACCTGGGCCGCGATGGGCATCACCCTGGCGCCGCCGGTGGTGGCCAGCCTGCCCGGCTGGGTCGCGCCACTCAGCGCCAACGGCGTGGCCACGGCGGCCGGCGCCGCCGAAGCGCAGACGCGCTTCGACTTGCAGGCGCTGAGCGCGCCCGGCGCCACCGAATATACGATCGAGATCGATGGCCAGGCGCTGCGCTGGCGCGGCCAGCCGCAGCCCTGGGTGCACATGGTCTGGCCCAACCCGCAGGGCGTGCCCGGCTCGCGCATCAGCGCCATCACGCCGGAAGGGCGCACCGTGGTACTGCTGAACGAACCGGGGCATTTCGGCCTGAAGAAGATGATCGACTCGGCCAGGCGCACGCGCAAGGAGGGCGGCGTATTCGAACTGAGCTGGGAAAACAGCGGCGTCACCGTGATGGCCAACCTGAAGATCGTGGCCGCACCCGCGCCGGCCGCCACTTCCGCCTCCGCCGGCAACCAGGGTTTCCGTGGCCTGAAACTGCCGGAATCGGTGGTCATCGGCGCGCCGGAAACCGCTACTGCCATTGCCGGGAACACGCCATGAGCCGCCCTACCGTTAGCCAGATCGGCTATTTCGGCAAGATCCCCAGCCGCGGCGACTTCATCAAGCACGGCGACAACCCGGCCCTGCTGAAGATGCTCGATGAGTGGCTGGCCAACGCCATGGAACTGATGACGGCCGATGCGCGCTGGAAGCTCACCTACGATGCGCTGCCGCCGCTGCATTTCGCCTTCATCGGCCCGCGCCGCGGCCGCGCCATCGCCGGGCATATCGCCGCCAGCAGCGATGCCTCCTCGCGCCGCTTTCCCTTCCTGATGATGGGCGCCATGGAAGTGGCGCAGCCGGCCGGCTTCGTGCCGACCAGTCCGCTGGTGCTGTCGCGCCTGTGGAACCGCCTCGATGCCATGAGCGCCGAGATGTGCGGCGCGGCAGCCGGCGCCGCGCTGCCGGCAGCCGCCGCGGGCGCCAGCATCGAACTGGACCTGCGCGGCAGCGCCTACGATGCCGCCTTCGACGATTTCCTCGGCTTGCAGACGGTAGGCGCGCTCGACGCCCTGCTGGCGCCCACGGGTTTTGGCGGTTCCGTGCGCCAGGTGCTGCTGGCTCTGGGCATGCTGCTGCAGCCCGTCATGGCCAGCAGCTCCAGCCGGCTGGAAAAAAGCCTCGAACTGCCACTGCCGGCCGACCCGCTGTACCGCAACCTGGTGGCGGCCTTCTGGATGCACCTGATCGCCCCGTTCCTGGCGCGCGCCGACTTCGAACTGGCGCTGTTCATCACCCGCATCCGCGGCCGCCATGCGCTGGTGCTGGGCTTTTGCGGCGCCTCGGCGCAAACCCTGCACGCCATCATGGAACCGCAGGCGGCGCTGGAGCACCACATCGCCTTCGACGACCTGGCCTGGGTCGAGGAACAGGCCGACAGCGACTACGCCATCAAGAAAGCCTCGGCCTACCTCGCGCAAGCCAACCTGTCACTCAAATCGGCGCACGACACGTTTCGTGCGACCTTCATCGGGACCTGATCATGCGCCACATCCGCCTTGCCATCCTTCTCAGCCTCATATGCGCGCCGGCCGGCGCCTACGCGCAAAGCGCCGCCGCGCCGGCGGCCACTGTCTCGGCGCCGGCCGCCACCACGCCGCAACCGGGCCAGGTCCTGGCCAGCGGCACGGTGCCGGACGAAGCTGCCAAGGCGGCGGTGCTGGTGCGCCTGCGCGAGCTGTATGGCGCCGACAAGGTGGTCGACCAGATCGCCGTCGGCCAAGTCGCGCAGCCAGCAAACTGGAACGCCTATGTGCAAAAGCTGCTGACGGCGGACCTCAAGCAGATTCGCCGCGGCCAGCTGAAGATCGAAGGCAGCGTGGTCAGCGTGCGCGGCGAAGTGGCCAACGAGGCGCAGCGGCAAAAGATCGCCAGCGACTTCGCCACCAGCCTCAATCCCACATACACCGTCAACAACGGCTTGCGCGTGTCCGCCTCCGACCAGAACATCCTCGACGGCACGCTGGCCAACCGCACCATCGAATTCGAGAGCGGCAAGACCACGCTGACGCCGTCGGGCCGCGCCATCCTCGACGAAATGAGCGCGGCGCTGCACAAGCTGGCGGGCCGCAAGGTGGACATCATCGGCCACACCGACAACCTGGGACTGCGTGCCAGCAACCAGAACCTGAGCCAGGCGCGCGCCGAGGCGGTCAAGAGCTACCTGGCCGGCAAGGGCATCGAAGGCGACCTGCTCAGCGCGTCCGGACAAGGCCCGGACCGTCCCATCGCCAGCAATGACAGCGCCGATGGCCGCGCGCGCAACCGCCGCATCGAATTTCGCATGGTCCAGTAAGGCCGCCGCGCCTCCAGCAAGCTATCCGCCCCACTGCCGAGAACACACATGATTTCAGCCGACCAGCTCCTACTTCCCATCAGCGCCGAGCAGCCATGCGGCATCGACCTGTCCTTCTCCCCCGACTTCGACGCCATCGGCCAGGCGCGCAAGTTTGACGACCCCACGCTCGACCAGGGCGAGTGGGTCACCGACCTGAAGGAAGCCGACTGGGCCTTTGTACTGCAGCGCTGCGCCGCCCTGCTGGGCGAAAAGAGCAAGGACTTGCGGCTCGCCGCCTGGCTGACCGAAGCTTGCGCCAGGCAAGACCATTTGCGCGGACTGGGCGAAGGCTATCGCCTGCTGGCCGGCCTGCTGCGCCAGTACTGGGACCTGGGCCTGTACCCGCAACCCGATGGCGACGACCACGAGCAGCGCATCGGCAACCTGAGCTGGATCCTGGCGCGCACGCCGTCCCTCGTGCGCGCCATGGCCGTGACGGACAAGCAATCGGGCGGCTGGTCGACGGTCGACTTCGAGACGGCGCGCAAGCGGGCCGCCAGCAACCAGGATGGCATCAACGGCACCAAGCTGGTGGATATGGAGGCGGCGCGGCGCGGCACGTCGGCGCAGTTCCGCGCCGCCTTTGCCGCCGACGCCCAGTTCTGCCTGGACGCGCTGGCCGAGCTGGAACAGGCCGTCGACAGCCGCCTGGGCAGGGATAGCCCGGGCTTTTCCATGGCGCGCGAGGCGCTGCAGGCGATGCAGCTCGCCCTACCTGCCCCGGCCGCGGCCATCCCCGCCTCCAGCGTAGCCGCCGCGCCGATGCCGGCCGGCGCCCAAGCGGCGGGGGCCGCCGTGCCGGCGCTGCTACCGGCGGCGCCCGGCGAGCTGCAGAGCCGCGCCCAGGCGCTGGCGCAGCTGCGCCAGGTGGCGCAGTACTTCCGCCAGACGGAACCGCACAGCCCTGTCTCCTACTTCGCCGACAAGGCCGCCAACGCGGGCGAGCAGAACCTGCACGAATGGCTGCGCGGCGTGGTCAAGGACGGCGCCTCGCTGGCCCACATCGAAGAGCTGCTGGGCATTGCGCCCGGCAGCGGCCACTGAGCCGGCTTGACGCTTATTTGATCGTATACCGGAACTGCCCCTGCTTGCCGGCGCTGGCCTTGATGCGGCTGATGCCCTGCCCTTCCGCCATGCGCACCAGCACGGCTTCGGCGATTTCCGGCAGCAGGCTGCCATTGAGGATATTGTCGACATTGCGCGCGCCCGAATCGACTTCGGTGCAGCGCGCCAGCACTGCCTCGACCAGCGCCTCGTCGTAGACGAACTCGGCCTGGTGATTGACGGCGATGCGGGCGGCGATCCGGCCCAGCTTCAGGCTGATGATACGGGCCAGCACATCGTCGCCGAGCGGATAATAGGGAATCACCTTCAGGCGCCCCAGGAACGCGGGCTTGAAGACCTTCAGCAGCTGCGGGCGGATGGCCAGCTCCAGCTGCTCCGGCGTCGGCATCTGCTCTTGCGCCAGGTTCAGGCACGCCTGCATCATGGTGGCCGACGCCACGTTCGAAGTCAGGATGATGATGGTATTTTTAAAATCGATCTCGCGTCCCTCGGCATCGTCCATCACGCCCTTGTCGAAAACCTGGAAGAACAGCTCCATGACATCGGGATGCGCCTTTTCCACCTCGTCGAGCAGCAGCACGCTGTACGGATTGCGGCGTACCGCCTCGGTCAGCACACCGCCTTCGCCATAGCCGACATAGCCGGGCGGCGAACCCTTCAGCCCCGACACGCTGTGGGCTTCCTGGTATTCGCTCATGTTGATGGAAATGAGCTTGCGTTCGCCGCCGTACAGCACGTCTGCCAGCGCCAGCGCCGTTTCCGTCTTGCCGATGCCGGACGGGCCGACAAACAGGAACACGCCCTTCGGCTTGTCCGGGTCGTCCAGGTTGGCGCGCGCCGTGCGCACGCGCTGCGCCACCGCCTCGATCGCATGGGGCTGGCCCAGCACGCGCTCCTGCAGCAAATCCTTCAGCCGCAGCACCGTCTTGAGTTCATCCTTGACCATCTTGCCCAGCGGGATGCCGGTCCAGCCGGCGACGATTTCCGCCACCACGTGGCCATCGACCTGCACCGGCACCAGCGGCGTCTCGCCCTGCAGCGACGCCAGTTCGGCCTGCAGCGCCAGCAGCTCGCGCCCCTGGCCCGCGTCGGCCGGCGTGCCCTCCTCGAGCTGCCGGCGGATCGCCTGGATCTGTTCCGACAGCGCCTTTTCGCTATCCCAGCGCGCGGCCAGCTGCGCGTGCTCCTGCGTGGCGGCGCCGCGTTCGGCGTCGAGCCGCTGCAGCCGCGCGCCGTGGCGCGCGCCACCGCTCTCCTCGCGCGTCAGGGCCGAGGCTTCCGCATCGATGCGCTCGCGCCGGCGCGCCACGCTGTCGAGCAAGGCCGGCGTGGCGCTCTGCCCCAGCGCCACCCTGGCGCAGGCCGTGTCGAGCACGCTGATGGCCTTGTCCGGCAACTGGCGGCCCGCGATGTAGCGGTGCGACAGGCGCACGGCCTCGGTGATCGCCTCGTCGAAGATGCGCACCTTGAAATGCTGCTCCATCAGCGGCGCCATGCCGCGCAACATGGCGCACGCCAGCTCCTCGCTCGGCTCCTCGATCTTGACGACCTGGAAGCGGCGCGCCAGTGCGGCATCCTTTTCAAAATATTTTTTGTATTCGCCCCAGGTCGTAGCGGCGATCGTGCGCAGCTCGCCGCGCGCCAACGCGGGTTTCAGCAGGTTGGCCGCATCGTTCTGGCCGGCGCTGCCGCCGGCGCCGATCATCGTGTGCGCCTCGTCGATGAAGAGGATGATGGCGTGCGCGCTCTTGCCCACTTCGGCGATGACGTTTTTCAGGCGGTTCTCGAACTCGCCCTTGACGCTGGCGCCGGCCTGCAGCAGGCCCATGTCCAGCGTATGGATTTCCACGCCCTGCAAGATGTCGGGCACGTCGCCCTGCACGATGCGCAGCGCCAGGCCCTCGACCACGGCAGTCTTGCCGACGCCGGCCTCGCCCGTCAGGATGGGATTGTTCTGGCGCCGCCGCATCAGGATGTCGATCGCCTGGCGGATTTCCATGTCGCGCCCAATCACGGGATCGACCTTGCCGGCGCGCGCGCGTGCCGTCAGGTTGACGGTGAACTGGTCCAGCGCCGGCGTTTTCGACGCCGCCGCACCGCCTGCCAATTCCCCCACGGGATCGCCGCCGGCGTCGCCCGCTTCATCCTGCCCTGCGGCAGCCACGCCGGCTTCCTGCGAACCCTCGGTCAGCTTGTCGAGCCCGTGCTTGATCTCGTCGAGCTTGAATTCGTGGAACAGCGCCGAGCCCCGGTAGGCCAGCTGCGCCAGTTCCGGCTCGGTCAGCAGCGCCTGCAGCAGGTGACCGCTGCGGATGCTCACCTGCCGCCCGGCCCGCAAATCGAGCGAAGCGATCAGCCAGGCATGTTCGAACAGCTTCGGCAGGCGCACGGAAAACACGGGCGTGCGGGCGTTGCCCGTCTGCAGGCGCGCCACTTCGGCGCGCAAATCCGCTTCCAGCATGCTCACGCTGACGCCGCTCCTGCGGGCAATCAGCACGAAATCGCTGCGCGGCTGCTCCAGCAACGCGAGGAAGACGTGCTCCAGGTCGACTTCATACTGCCCCAGGCTGACGCAAAGACTGGCCGCGCGCGTGGCGGCCGTACGGCAGGTGTCGTTCAACTTGCTGATCAATGTTTTCAGGTTGATGCTCATGGGGCGGCGGTCCTTGTCGGGTGATAGTTGGCGAAATCGATGGCGTGACTTGTGTTCAAGCCAGCGCATGCAGTTCATAGCGGACATCGGCGCGGTCGCGCGCCTCGCCGCCGGTGATCAAAAAACTGTCCCAGCCCAGCCGTCCGCCGCTGCGCGGCACTGCCAGCGTCATGCCCTGCACATCGGCGGCGCGCAGCACCAGCTGCACTTCGTATTCCAGGCACAAGCCGGTGAACATGGCGAGCATATTCTCAAGCGCGAGTGCGGCCGCGCCGCCAGGCAGGAAAGCGTCGAAGTGGCAGCGGGCCAGCGGGCCAATGGTCAGCCGCAGGCGCAAGTCGCGCTGCCAGACGCGCGCACCGACCATGGCGGTGGCGCCCAGCAAGGCGTTGCTACCACCCAAGGTGCTTTGCTGCTCGCGCGGCACGTCGTACCAGCAGCCGACAAACTGGCTGACGGCGATGCGCTGCCCGAAATACTCGGACAGCACCTGGCCGATCAGCACGGCCGACGGCGGCCGGTGGCGCATGGCGGCGGCGAAAAATCCCACCGATTCGTCGAGCACGCCCGTGCCGTCCCCCGCCAGGCGCTGGCGCAGCGAGGCGTTGCCCAGCCCCGCCAGCGACAGCAGCAGCGGCAGGAACTGGTCCTTGCCGTCGAGCTGGTATTTGAGCTCCAGCCGGTACTTGCGCCAGGCTTCATAGAACAAGGCCAGGGCGCGGTTCGAAAACGTGTCGAGAAAGGCGCGCGGCCCCTCGTCCTTTTCATACAGCTGATGCGTGGCGATGCGTTCCGTATAATGCAGCGGCAGCGCGCCGGCGACGCCGAGAAAACCCATGAAGGCCGGCGTAACGCGCACGTATTTCAGCTGCCCGCTGCGCAGCGCCGCGTCCAGGGCGCTGACGTCCGTGGCCAGTTCGCGCGGTTCGGGCGCCAACACTTCGATCTGGCTGGGAGCGAAGTCGAGCGAGACGGAATTCTGAAAGCGCAGGAAACTGGCCACCGCATCGTCGTGCGGCAAGCCATTGCGCCTGAGCCACAGCTCCAGCATGCGTACCGCCTGGAAGTACTGGAAGCGGTAAGGCTGGGCAAACAGGCGCTCGATTACACTAGGCTCGAATCGCCGCTGCGTGGTTTGCATCGCCACAGCTCCTCTCCTGATTTTTTTGCCAGCACCACCAGTTGCGTGAAGCTGTTCGCATGCACATACAAGCCCAGGAAGCACTCGATCACATGCGCAAAGGCGTGGATGCCGCTGCCGACGAAAGCCTCTTCGTCTATCGTCAACCGCACTTCGACGCCGCGCACCAGGCAGGCGAAGGGATTACCTGGCAGCCAGGCATTGACGGCCTGGTGGGCGACGGCGGTGATGCCGCGGATTTGCCGCTGCGAAGTGGCCGAGCGCGGCAAGTCGTACAGGGTCAGCATTTCCTGGAACGCTTCCAGGCCGCTGCCGGCCAGCGACAGGTGATTCAGCGACAAATGCGAAATCAAACGCCAGTGAGCGCCCCGTCCCCGTTCGAAACGGTGCGACTCGCTGGGTTTGCGCAGCAGGCTGATGCTGCGCACGCTGGAGCCGCCTTCGAGGAACAGGTCGCCGCCGTGCAAGCCGTAGGTCAGCTGCGCCGGCAAGTCGCGGTTGGTGCAGCTCAGCTCCAGGCTGAGCGTATCCGTTTCTACCGCGGCCGGATTGAAATCGATGTCGACAATCGAGATCTGCGTTTCGTAGCCGGGACTCTTGCCGGCGATGATCTCGTCGCGCCGCATGACCCAGTAATGGCCATCCCTGGCCGGCGTCTCGCCATGGCGCAGTGAATAGAATGGACGGAACTCCACCACGGATTCGCCCTGCGGCGTCTGCCGCACCAGCTTGACCGAGTCGATGGACTGCACCTCGAACGCATAGGCGCGGCGCGCATCGGCCAGCACGGGATAGCTGGCCGCCATATGCGTGAGACGGATAGGCTCGCCGCGCTGGCGGAACAGGTTGACCACGGGCGTGCAGCCCAGCAGCAGGTTATGCGTGTTCATCGTGCCCAGCAGGCGCGCCGTATTCGAATCGGTGCGCAAGCCGCTCAGCGCCAGGTGCAAGGTGATGCGGCGGCAGCCGGACGGCAGCGCGGCGCACAGCGCGCCGAGATCGATGTCAAAGAAATTGAATTTTTCGGGAAAGCAGAAATACTCGGTCAGCAGCCGGTAGGCCGGATGCGAGCGGGCGGAAAACGGGATCAGCGCATCGTCCTCGGCAAAGCCGGCGCTGCGCACCGGAATGCCGTCGAGCGCGACCCAGCTACCGCTGCCGTCCGCCTCGGCGTAGGCCTTCACGGTGCGCATGAACAGGGCGTCGCGCAGCGCCGCGCAAAACGAGGGCTGGCCATCGATGAACACGCGCAGCGACGCCAGTCCCAACTGGCCCAACGATAACTGCGCGGCGCTCGACTCGATGGTGATGCGCACGCCCGACGTGGCATTCGCGGGCAGCAGCACCTGTTCCGGCGCCTCGATGATGGCGGAAAACGCGGCATGCGTGAGCGCCAGCGGTGCCACCGTCACGGGGTAGGCCGTGCGGAAGGTGCAGGCCACGCCCTTCACCGGGCGCGTCGTCAGCTCCGTGCCGCGGGCTATTTCCGCAGGCGCCGTCAGCTGCGCCGCCGCGGCGGCGTAATCCATGTGCGCGATCGAGCACGAGGGAAAAGGCCGCAGATAATGCGGATACAGCACCTCGAACAGCGCTTCGGTGAACTCGGGATAATCGTCGTCGATGCGCTTCGAGATGCGCGAATTGAGAAGCGCGAAGGATTGGATCATGCGCTCGATGTGCGGATCCTCGCACACCTCGCCGCCCATCAGCAGGCGGCCGGCGATCTTCGGGTAGCGCTCGGAAAATTCGCGCGAATAGCGGCGCAGGAAACCCAGTTCGCGCTCGTAGTAGGGCAGCAATTCTTCCAAGGTCAGGCTCCCGTGGACGCGGCGCGGCGCCCCTTGCTGATCGTGTAATGCAGGCTGGAAGGCTGCAGGATGGCGTCGAAGCTGACCGGTTCGTGCGCCGCATGCACCACCAGCAGCGCGCTGATGGCAAAATTGAGGCGGTTGATCGAGCCTTCCTCGATTTCCAGCGATGCGCGCACCTGGCGCAAGCGCGGCTCGTGGCGGGCGATGGCCTTTTCCAGGCACTGGCAGATATAGGCGCGGTCGTCCGTGCTCGACAGGCTAAGCCCGGCGAAATCGTTCAAGCCGTACGTGATGATCGACTTGCCGCACTCGGGAAAGGGTTTGAGCAGCGCCTCGGGCAGCACGGCGCGGGTGTTGAGCAGCGCTTCGAGATCGCGCGCCACGGTGTCTTTCAAGTCTTCGAGCGAGAGGCGCGAGACGGTGCCGCTGGAGGCGCCGTGCACGGGCGTATCCATCAGGCGGTCGAACAGGCCCGGCGTAAAACCTTTCATGGGTTTCCCGTTTCATGGGTGGCGTGGACACCGCTGCCGGCGGCCAGGAAAGCCAGCGGCGGCAGCGCGCCGCTGGCATACGCGGTCAGATACGGTCAGGCTGTCTTGTTGGCCGACAGATCCCAGCCGCCGGAGGTGTTACCACCCGAACCGCCACCCACTTTTTGCTGCGTGTACTTCCACTTGACCTTCGAATACTTGAGTGCCAGGTCTTCGCCAAGAATGTCGCCCGCAGCCACCGACGGCGCCACGCTGCTGATCATCACATTCTCCAGTTCGATTTCGAAGTACTTGATGCGCTCGCCCTGGCCATCGGCGCGCAGGAACTCGAGCTTGGCTTTCGGGATGGTCTTGCCCGAGGAGCAAGTTTGCAGCAGCAAGGGACTGGCAAGATCGGCCATCTTGGCGATGACGATATCCTTGTGCTCGGTACGTTCGGCGGTATGACCGCCGCCCGTCGAGGCGGTCGCCGATTTGGGTTGCAATACTTGCCACTGGACCGACTTGCATTCGATCCAATCTTTGTGGCTGTTATCCGTGGATTCGCCTTTGATGCCATCAATTTGCAAGTATACGTCGATTGCCATGTTATTCCTTTCAAGGATGTGAAGAAAAATACATTACGATTTGGTCGACTGCGGAAGCTCCGCGACCAAACGGAGTGAAACGGACAATTCGTCCAGCTGGAAATGCGGACGCAAGAAGGACACGGCGCGGTACACGCCGGGACGGCCCGGCACTTCCGACACCTGCACCGACGCTTCGCGCAACGGAAACTGGGCTTTCTGTTCCTGGCTGGCGTTATCGTCGAGCAACACGTACTGCGTCAGCCAGCGGTTGAGGAAATCTTCCACGTTGGAGGCGGCGGCAAAGCTGCCGATCTTGTCGCGCATCATGGCCTTCATGTAGTGGGCGATGCGCGACACGGCGAAGATGTATTGCAGCTGCGCCGACAGCACGGCGTTCGCGTTGGCGGCGTCGGTATTGTATTTTTTCGCCTTCTGCGCCGACTGGGCGCCGAAGAACGCGGCATAGTCCGTGTTCTTGCAGTGCACGAGGGAGATGAAGCCCAGGTCGCTCAATTCCTTTTCGCGGCGGTCCGTGATGGCGATCTCGGTCGGGCATTTCAGCGCCACCTCGCCCTCGTCCGTCTTGAAGGTATGCGTCGGCAAGTCTTCCACCAGGCCGCCCCCCTCCACGCCGCGGATCGCCGCGCACCAGCCGTAATCCTCGAAGGCGGCCGTCAGCTTGGTGCCGAAAGCGTAGGCGGCGTTGCACCACAGGTACTTCTGATGATCGGTGCCGTCGACGTCCTCGACGAAATTGAAGCCGTCGACGGTGGCGCCATCGAGCGGATTGAACGGCAACCGGCCCAGGAAGCGGGGCAAAGTCAGGCCCACGTAGCGTGCGTCTTCCGATTCGCGCAAGGATTTCCACTTCGCATACTCGACCGTGTCGAATACCTTGGCCAGGTCGCGCGGCTTGCCCAGATCGCTGTAGCTTTCCAGGCCAAACAGTTCTGGCGACGCGGACGAGATGAACGGCGCGTGCGCGGCGGCGGCCACATGCGACATCTGTTCGATGAAATACATGTCTTCCGGCTGGCGGCTGAATTCGAAGTCGCCCAGCAAGGTGCCGAACGGTGCCCCGCCAAAGGTGCCGAATTCCTCTTCGTAGACCTTTTTGAACATGGTCGACTGGTCGAACTCCAGCGCGCTCTGGAAATCCTTGACCAGTTCGCGCTTGGTCGCGTTCATCATCTTGATTTTCAGATTCGTGCCGGTGGCCGTGTTCTTCACCAGGTAATGCAGGCCCGTCCAGCTGCTTTCCAGCTTCTGGAATTCGGGAGCGTGCATGATGGCGCTGAGCTGCGCGGAAATGAGCTGGTCCAGTTCGGCCACGCGGGCATCGATGGTGGCGGCCAGGTTATTCGATACCACCACCGTGCCATCCATGACCTGGCTGACCAGTTCGGAAATCAGATCCTTGGCGCGGGCGTGTTCGACGCTGGACTTGGCCACCTTGCTCTGCTCGACGATCTGGTCAAGCAAGTCGATTTCGGCGGTGCCGGCGGCGCTCAATGCGGGGGTCAGTTGTGCGGACATATCAATCTTTCCTGACGTGGGAATGTTGTTCCAGCTGGGCCAGTTTTTCCGTGCTGTTGAGCACGTCATTCAGGATGTCTTCCAGCTTGTCGTTGCCGGCCAGCTTGTTGCGCAGGTCGGCCAGCTTGGTGCGCGCCTCGAGCAGCTTGCGCAGCGGCTCGACCTGCTCGACCACCGCTTCCGGGCGGAAATCGGCGATCGCGCGAAATTTCAGCTCGACGCCGAACTGACCGCCACCGGCGCCCAGTTCATTGGGCACGCGGAAGGTGGCGCGCGGCTCGATGCCCTTCATCACTTCATCGAAATTATCGCGGTCGATATCGACGAACTTGCGGTCCTTCAGGCGCTTTTGCTCGAGTTCGGAATTGCCGCCGAAATCACCCACCACGCCCACCACGAAGGGCAGCTCCTTGTTTTCGATGGCGTCGCCGATCTCGACGTCATAGGTCATCTGCACGCGTGGCGGGCGTACCTTTTGCAAGCGCTTCTGCACACTATCTTTTTTCGACATGACATCCCCTTCCCAAAATGTTGGCGGCATCGGCGATGCGCCTGTTGAACTGCGGCGTACCTGTGCCTGGCTGGCTACTTCAGGGCATTGAATGGATTGGCGCTGCCCTCATCGGCAGTGCGCTTGCTTGGCTGTTTGCGGGATGCGCGCACGGGCGGCTTGTCCGGTGGCGGCACCAGCACGGTTTCGCCCAGGCTCTCGCGCAGCAGCTTGGCCAGGTCCTGCGATTCCGCACGCAGCGGACCGGACAGGTTGTTCTGACGGCTCAGGTCGGCCAGCGCCCGCGTCGACAGGCGCAGTCCGCTAATGGCGATCACGCTGTTGGCCAGCTTGTCGGCAGGATCGCGCACCAGCACTTCCTGGGCATTGAGGATGGCTTCACCATACTGGCCGGCATCGTAGCGGCTTTGCGCCATGCGCACCCAGGGCTGCTTGTCGGCGGGCGCCGTGGCGGCGGCCTCCTGCCACAGCGCCAGCGCCGCCGCCTTGTTGCCCGTGTCCACCGCCTGCGTGGCCTTGGCCATCAGCTCCTCCAAGGTCGGCGCCACGACGGGCGGTGCTTTGGCCACCGGCGCCGTACTGCAGGCGCTGAGGGTAAAAGCACAGGCGATAACTGCAAGAGTGCGTAGCGAAACCGAGCGTGTCATGTTGAGCTTTCCTTCAAAAAAGAAGACCGTTTTGGGGACTGAAAAGTTGCTTTTTATAGTTGCCAATTATTTATTTTCCGGAGCGTAGCATGATTTGAAAATTCACTGCGTTCAATAGAAAATACGCGAAAACTCACACTTCTGATGCTAAAAACCTACAGTACGCACCATTCTTCAAGATAATGTTAAGGTTCTTGCAGTTGCGAAAAAAGCACCAAGTTGCGCGATGCGAGGCATGATTTTCAGTCGCTGCCGCGCGCCTCACTGTGTCTGGTATAGAGGGCAATCCATGAGCATGGCAAAAAAATTGTTATGGGGCGAAGGGCTGTTCCTGCGGCCCCAGCATTTCCAGCAGCAAGACCAGTATCACGAACAGCGCCTGCACGAGAGCGTCAAGGCGCTGCATCCGTATGCGTGGGGGGTGAACCAGTTGCAGATCGACCGCGATGCGCTGGCCAACAACAGCTTGCGCCTGCTGGAACTGTCGCTGGTCTTCCAGGACGGCGAAATCTACAATGCTGCCGGAAGCGATGAACTGCCCGACGCGCTCGACCTGGGCAACTTGCCGTCGTCGCTGCAATCGGTGACTTTCCACGCCGCCTTGCCGGCTTTCAAGCCATTCGGCGGCAACTTCGCCGCCAGCGGCCAGCCCAACAACGCGGCGCGCTACGCCCAGGCCAATCTCAGCACGCCGGACCTGTACACCCAGGCCGCGCAGGCCGAACTGACCTACCTGAAAAAAACCCTGCGCCTGGTCGCCGATTCCGAACCGCGCGATTCCTACGTCAGCTTCCCCCTCCTGCGCCTGCGGCGCCTGTCGACGGGCGGCTTCGAGCAAGATCCGGCCTTCGTACCCCCCAGCCTGTCCATCCGCAGCGCGCCCCTGCTGTTCCTGCAGCTGCGCCGCCTGATCGACGCGCTGCAGGCCAAGGTCAACGCGCTGTATGGGCATCACCGCGAGCCGAGCAAGAGCGTGATCGAATTTCGCTCGGGCGACATGTCCTCGTTCTGGCTGCTGCATACGGCCAGCGCGGCCTACGCCTCGCTCAGCCATTATTTCCATCATCCGGCGCTGCATCCGGAGCGGCTGTACGAACAGCTGCTGGCCCTGGCGGGCGGCTTGATGACCTTTTCAAGAAGCCATGCGCTGGCCGACCTGCCGCCGTACCGGCATGCCGATCCGGGACCGTCGTTCGCCCAGCTGCACGCCATGATCCGCGAATTGCTCGACACCGTGATCTCGTCGAAATACTTCGCCATCGCGCTGACGGAAACCAAGCCGTCCTACCATCACGGCAAGCTGGACTCGGAAAAGATCGATGCCAAGACGGCGTTCTACCTGGGCGTGTCCGCCGACATGGCCGGCGTGGAACTGGTCGACGTGGTGCCGCTGCGCTTCAAGGTGGGCGCGCCGGACGATGTGGAAAAATTCGTCCTGTCCGCCCTGCCCGGGGTGCGCCTGCAGCATGCGCCGCAGGTGCCGGCCGCCGTGCCGGTGCGCCCCGACATGTTTTACTTCACCATAGAAGCCAAGGGCCAGATGTACGAACGCATGCTGCAGGCACAGTCGCTGCTGATCTACGTCCCTTCCGGCATGCGTGAACTGAAACTCGAACTTGTCGCCGTCACTTCCTGAGGTCTAACGATGCACTCCAGCGCTCCCCCTTCCCTGATGTCCGGCAGCCAGGCCGCCTATGCCTCCAGCATGGCTGCCGGTCCCGGCACCGAACACACCTTGATGGACTTGATGTACGACGGTTTTTACGCCCTGTTCATGCTGAAGAACGGCAGCGGGCCGCAAGACAATGCCGATTTCATCAGCAAGATGACGCACTTCCTCGATGAGTTCGGCCGCGGCGCGAAAAAACAGGGCGCCTCGGCGGACGACATCGACGCCGCAAAATATGCGTTCTGCGCGGCCGTCGATGAGATCATCCTGCGCTCGCCCTACAGCATCCGCGACGCATGGGCGCGGCGGCCGTTGCAGCTGGTGCTGTTCGGCGACCAGCTGGCCGGCGAAAACTTCTTCATCCGCCTCGAAGCGCTGCGCGCGCGCGGCAGCGCGCACCTGCAGGCGCTCGAGGTATTCCACATGTGCCTGCTCCTGGGCTTCCAGGGCCGCTATATCCTCGAAGGCCCGGAAAAACTCAACTACCTGACGGCGCGCCTGGGCGATGAAATCGCCCAGATGAAGGGCAAGAAAACCGGCTTCGCCCCGCATGCGGAGCGGCCCGACCAGATCATCCACAAGCTGCGCAACAACGTGCCGCCATGGGTGCTGTGTTCGGTGTTCGCCTTGATCTGCGCACTGGGTTACCTGGGGCTGCGCACCATGCTGGCCAAACAGACGGAAGCGCAGATCAATGCCTACAACGACATCGTCAAGCTGGCGCCGCGCGTGGCTAACCTGAGCATTACCCTGCCGTGATGGGCGGCGCACAACCAGCCCCCGCGGCAACGGGCCAGTTCGGCACCGGCCTGAGCCAGCATGCACGGCTCATCACCCTGGCCACGGCCCAGCAGTCCGGGCAGCCGGAATCGCTGATGGCGGAACAGTTCGAAGGCCGCGAGGCCGTCAATGAACTGTTCCGCTTCGAAGTCGATGCCCTGAGCACCGCCGCCAACCTGGACCTTGCCTCCTTCATCGGCGAGGAAATGACGCTTTGCCTGCTGCAGCCCGACGGCAGCCAGCGCGCCTGGCACGGCATCTGCACCGATTGCGCCTGGCTGGGCGCCGACGGCGGCGTGGCGCGCTACCGGCTGCGCCTCGAGCCGGCCCTGGCCCTGCTGCAGCTGCGCCGCGACAGTTATATTTTCCAGGACAAGAATGCGCGCGACATCGTCACGGAGCTGCTGGCCGACTACCCGCAGCTGCGCTTTGAATTCGACGTCAGCCAGGCGCTGGCCACGCGCGCCATCTGTACCCAATACCGCGAAAGCGACTTCGCATTCTTCGCGCGCCTGCTGGCCGCCGAAGGCCTGAGCTGGCGCTTCGAGCACGACCAGCCCGGCGGCGCGCAGGAAGGCGGCGATGGCCAGGCACAGGCCAGGCACAAACTGGTGATCTTCGACAGCAAGGCCACCGCGCCGCAGACCCCGGGCGGCGCCGACATGCGCTTTCACGGCGTGCGCGCCACCGATACCGACGACGCCATCGACCGCTTCGGCGCGCGCCGCCAGGTGCAATCGAATGCCGTCAGCATCAGCAGCTGGGACCCGGCGCAGGTGACGGCGCCCGCCGCCGAGCAGGTCTCCAGCCTGGAAGCCGGGCAGTTGCCGCAACTGGCCGTGTATGACGGCGCCGGCGAGCGCCTGCACGCCGACCGCGCGGCGGCAGGGCCACACAGCGAGCGCATGCTGCAAGCCCTGGAGCTGGACAACAAGCAGTTCGATGGCGCCGGCGCCGTGCGCCGCCTGGCCGCCGGCCACGCCATGCGCCTGCTGCAGCACGAGCAGCATGCCGATGGCGCCAACGCATTCACCATACTGTGGGCCGAGCACCAGGCGCGCAACAATACGGGGCCGGCCGGCGCCGGCCTGGGCGACATGCTGTCGAAATTGGCCAGGACGGCCGGCCTGGGCGGCGTCGCCGACTGGATCGCCGGCCAGATCGAACCAGGCACCTACCGCAACCGCTTCGGCTGCGTGCGCGCCAGCGTGGCCATCGTGCCGCGCGCCACCGCCGCGCGCGCGCCGGCCGTGGCGCTGGGTCCGCAGACAGCGCTGGTGGTGGGCCTGGCCGACAGCGTGGCCACCACGGGCCGCGACCACCAGGTGCGCATCCAGTTTGCCTGGCAGCGCGGCAGCGCCGCCAATCCGGGCGGCCTGGCGCACAACACCGACCAGCAGGGCAATGCGCCCGGCAACGAGGCGTCCGGCGCCTGGGTGCGCGTGGCCGAAGCACTGGCCGGCCCGAACTGGGGCTCGCAATTCACGCCGCGCCTTGGCACTGAAGTGCTGGTCGACTTCGTCGAGGGCGACATGGACCGCCCGCTGGTCGTCGCCCAGCTCTACACGGGCAGCGACACGCCGCCGTATGCGGCCGGCGAGAATTCGGGCGTCAACCACGCGGGCGTCCTGTCGGGCATGCACAGCCACAATTTCGACGGCGCCGGCTACAACCAGTGGGTACTGGACGATACCCAGGGCCAGCTGCGCACCCGGCTCGCTTCGAGCAGCGCCGCCACCGAGCTCAATCTGGGCTACCTGGTGCAGCAAGGCGCCAACTCGGCGCAACGGGGCAGCTACCGCGGCAGCGGCTTTGAATTGCGCACCGATGCCTGGGCCATGCCGCGCGCCGGCGAAGGCATGCTGATCTCGACCACGGCGCGCGCGCGCCAGGGCGCCAGCGTGGCGTCGAGCCAGCTCGACACCAAGGAAGCGCTGGCACTGCTGCGCGGCGCCTGTGAACTGAGCAAGACGGTGGCGACGTCGGCAAGCCAGCAAAAAGCCCTCGTCAGCAAGGATGCGAACCAGGCGCAGCTGGACATGGCGGCGCAGATCGACCCGCTGCAGGACGGCAAGTACCAGGCCAATGTCGGCGGCCAGGAAGCCAGCAAAGCGGGCAGCGGCACGCGTGCGCCTGATACGGCGCAGCCCGTGGAACGCTACGCCCAGCCGCTCGTGGTGATGGAGTCGCCCAGCAGCATCAACTGGGCCACGCCGGCGTCGACGGTGCTGTTCGCGGGCCAGCAACTGCACTGGACGGCGCAGGCCGACCTGCACATGACGGCCGGCCAGACGGTCGCCTCAGTGGCGGCCAACGCGGTCACACTGTTCAGTCAGGAAGGCGGCATCAAGGCCGTCGCGGGCAACGGTCCCGTCTCGCTCGAAGCGCATACCGACCAGCTGGAAATCCTTGCCGATCAAGCCGTCACGGTGATCTCCGTGAGCGACAGCATCGACATCAAGGCCAACCAGAAAATCGTCCTGCAGGCGGGACAATCTTCGATCACGCTCGAAGGCGGCGACATCACCTTCCGCTGCCCCGGTCATTTTACGGTCAAGGGCGGGCAGCATGTCTTCAACGGCGGTGCCAGCGTCGCCGCCGGCCTTCCACCGTTGCCGGACAGCCGCTTGAAACTGTTCGACGAAGGCTTCGTGCTGAAAGACCGCGACACGGGTGAACTGATGCCGCGCCAGCCGTATCGCGTCAAGCGCGCCGACGGCAGTATCGAAACGGGCATGACGGACGCCAGGGGCTTGACCCACATCGTGGCGGCTGCCGCCGTCGAGGCGCTGGTGATCGAACTGCTCAAATCGCCGGGCCAGGTGCCCGAGACGGAGGACAGCCCGCCCCCTGCGCCCACGTCGGACACGCGCTCCAAGGCGCCCGCGCCCGGCACGACGGCAAAGACGCCACCCAAGCCCGAGCCGAAATTCAAGGAAACGGGTACTTCCAGCACCAGCCCCGTCGATAACAAACAGCGCAAGGAAGTGCTGATCAAGCGCCCCGCCTGCTGGATCGCCGACTATGAAAAGGAGATTAGCGTCTCCAGCGTACCGCGCTACAACAACACCTTTGGCGCCAGCGGCGCGCCGCATAACTATTTCGACAATGTGCGCTACAAGATCTACGTGCCCGTCAAGTCGAATACCGGCATCATCGCCGAATTGCGCGTCAAGGTGATCACGGTGCTCGAGCCGGCCGACCAGGCGCTGGAAGACCGCGAGAAGGGTACCCCACAGGCCGCCACGCGGGCCAAGCAGCGCGCCGCCGTCATCAAGTACGTCAAGGGCATCGCCACCACGGGGCTGGAAAGCCACTGGAACAATAAATTCCAGATGAAAATCAGCGATCCCGAATGCGGCACGCGCGTCCTGCCCATCGTCTACCGCGTCGTTTATGTGGAGAGCAACGAGCACTACATCATGCAGATCCACAAACGCTATGACCGCGAAAGCGTGACGGGTACCATCATCGACGTGTCCGCCTCGACCGATGGCCAGACACACGCACATGAATTCGGTCACTGCTATGGCTTGCCGGATGAATACTCGTATGTGGAAGGCGACGACGAGACCGTCAAATACAAAAAGCCGGACGGCAGCTGGGATGCGCCCGTGCCTTCGCTCTCGGACGATGAGGAACCGGAACCGGCCGCCGCCAACATCATGAACTCGGCCGGCTCCATCGTCATCCGTGACCGGCATGCCTGGCAGATCGCCATCGAAGTACAGGAATTGCTACGGACGAAAATAGGACGGAAGATCAAATGCGATATCATCCTGAACGGCTCCTAATCGCACTGCTCGCAGTGTCCCTACAACTCCCAGGAAACGCCATGCCGAACGAAATCCTCTCCATCAGCGCCCACTGCATCGATAATCCGGCCTGCATTTTCACGGGCAGCGACATGCGCATCGAGGTGGTCATCAAGAATATCGGCAATGGGGAAGTCGGCTATCCGCTCCAATACATGCAAGCGCGGGGGCCCAATATGCGCCTGATCGACAACGTGAGCGAACAAAGCCAGGTATTGAAGACGGGTCTGGCGAATCATGCGCTCAAGCGCGCCTTCACGACCATCGCGCCGGGCCAGTCGATTGCGCTGCAAAGCATCATCAAGCATACGGAGCTGCGCATGTTCCGTACGGAATTTGTCGATGTGACGGCCGACATCGGCGTCTCGGCCGGCATCCAGACGGCGGGTAGCGAGGAAGCGCTGCCCTTCAAGGGCGGGGCCAGGCTGAAGATCATCGGCAGGGATACGCTCGAACGCGAGGCGCAGCGGCGACAAGACCGCTAGCGCGCCTGCGCGCCCGCATGCAACTGGCGCCAGAACGGCGCGGTGGGCCAGCGCTGCTCCCAACCGTAATACTGCTGGCGCTGCGCCAGATACTGCGCATGGCGCTGCGCCACCGTATGCGCCACCGCGTCCAGCGTGGCGTGGCCGGCGATGGCGCCAGCGGCCGCCATGCCGTTGGCGAGCGCCTTGACGATGCCTTGCGACGTGACGGGATCGTAGGCCGAGGCCGCGTCGCCGATGGCCAGCCAGCCGTCGCCATGCAGTTGGTCGAGGCAGTAGGACGGCGCGGGAAAACTCTGCACGCCACCTGCCAGCGGCGCCGCGCCGCGGGCCAGCGCGGCCGTATTGGGCGCGGCCGCCAGCCACGCCAGCCAGTGTCCGGCATGCTGCAGGCGCCGCGCCTTGACGGTGGCCGCATCGCTATAGAGCGCCAGCAGCAAGGTGGCGTCGGGCAGATAGGCGCCATACCACCAGCCATGTTCAACCGCTTCCAGGTGCGTCAGGCCGGAACGGCGACCATCGGGCGCGGCGAAGCGCTTGGCCAGGCACACGAGCGGCAGCGTTTCCACCTTGCGGCTGCCGCGCTGGCGCGCGAAGACGGCGCGCGTGCCGCTGGCGTCGACCACCAGATCGGCATGGATGGTGGCCGGTCGCCGGTGCACCGGATCACCCAGCATCAATTCCAGGGCAAAGCCGCCGCCTTGCGCCGGAACCGACGCGGCCAGGCTGGCGCGCATCAGCACTTCCACCCCGCGCAGGCGCGCCTGGCGCGCCAGGAAGCGATTGAACCTGGCGCGCTCCAGGTGCCAGCCGTGGCCCAGCGGATGCAGCAGCGCGTCGTTGTAGCCGCGCCTGTCGCTGCCCCACCAGGAACAGCTGCCATGGCAAGGCGCGTGCGCCTCGGCGAAAAATTCCTGCGCAATGCCCAGCGCCTGGAACAAACGGTTGGCTTCGGGCGGGATGCTCTCGCCGATGCGAAAGTGCGCGTAATCGCCCGCCTCGATCACCAGCACATCATGCACGCCATGCTGCGCCAGCGCCAGCGCGCAGGCGCAGCCGGCCGGGCCGCCGCCGATGACGGCGACCCGGTAGCGCTGCCGCGACGGCCCCGCCGCAGCGGAGCTTTCTGCCTGCGCCGGCATCAGAGTTTCGGTTTCGGCTGCGGCTTCGGCCGGTACATCTTGTCGATGGCCGTGTTGCGCCAATACTCGACCAGGTTGCTTTCATCGCTGTCGAACAGGCTTTCCACTTCCAGGTAGTAATCCTTGCAGATGGCCTTCTCGCCAGCCTTGCGCGCTATCGCCGTGCTTTGCACGACCACGCCGATGCGGTGCCAGTTCAGCAGGAACTGCGCGCGGTCCTGGTAACGGCCCACATGCATGGCGGGCCGGTCGATTTCCGCATTTTCCGGGGTGGTCGACGGCACTTCATCGGCCCGCGTGCCCTTGCCGCGCACGGAGTAGCGCGACGTCCCCAATTCGCCGCCATTGGCGACGACGTCGTCGTACGTGTACACGGCCACGGGCCGCTGCGCCGGCCAGGAAGAATACAGCAAGGTATTGTAGCCATTGCCCTTGAGCGCCGTGGCGGCATCGATCGCCTGCTGGTTATTGAGCACCGTGCCGCCGGGATTCGGATCGGGCAAATGCGTGGCGCACGAGTTGTAATCGGTATGCCACGGCAAGGCCATGAACTTCGACACGTCGCCGGGCTGCACCTCGCCGCCGCGCAGCGGCATATAGCCGACGCCGAGAAAGGGCTGGTCCCTGACGGCAGCCGAGTAATCGAGATGCTGTGCATTGATGCGGAACGGGCCGCCAGCATCATGGCACCGCCACGCTTGCCGGTACAGGCCGGGGTCGCGCACGATAAAACCCATCTCGATGCCAGGGCTGTAGCGGCCGCCCAGGCAGTTGAACAGAACCGTACGATCGAGCGCTTCGCCCGCGCCCAGCAGGAAATTGCCGCTGTCGGCCACATAATGGCCATGCGCCCACTGATCCATGAAAAAATACTGGGCGCGGGTCAATGTCAGCAGGCTGCTGCCCGCATCACCCAGCGACAGCGGCATTTGCGGCTTCAGCGACGGCGCGCCCGTCTGGTCGGGATGGCGGATGAAATTCATGATCGGGTAGGTCAGGCCTTCGGCCTTCATCTTGCCCAGCAAGTCGTGCTCCTTGATCGCCCTGGGCGGCAGGCTGGTCGTCCATCGCTGCAGCGAGGCCGCGCGCAGGATGGGCTGGACATCGGTGCTGAAGTTGCTCTGGTAGCCCGCCTGGTAGCTGCCATCGGCATACACGGCGGGCCGCAGTGCCATCTTTTCCAGCCAGGTGCAGTACAGGTCGTCCCACAACGAAACGACGTTCGCCGTTTGCGGCGCGTACGACGGGTCGCTGGACACCACCCAGGCGCTGCCCTCGACGGCGCGCGCCGTGCCGTCGGCGAAGAGCAGCATGGCCGTGACGGGACCATCGGCCACGTCATCGAACCAGTTGTCGTTGTTGACATTGTCGTGCAGGACGGCGGCGGTCGAATAATTGCCTTGCGCGTCAAAGCCGCTGGCCTTGCCATAGCCGCCCAGCACCAGCAGGCGTCCGTTCTTTTCCGTCGTGATAGCGCCCAACGACGCGATGATGGCGCCTGGGCCCTGCGCCGGCGCGCCAGGCTGCCCGTCGCGCGGGAACGACACGGGATAGGCGGGCAGGCTGCGCACGGCGCCGCTGGCCGCATCCGCGCACGACGGCGGCGTGGCGGCATCGAACCGCTGCACGGCCTGGAGCGATGCCTGCGCGGTGCGCGGTCCGGGGTCGATGACCAGCAGCTTCAGGCGCAGCGGGTCGGCCGGCGTGCCGAAGTGGGGCGAGCCGCGCTCGCCGAAATCCCGATTGCGCAGGGCTGGCGCGCGCTGCTTGTCGAACGGCGCCACGCCTTCCCCGCCCTCCCAGCTATTGGCTTTCTTGTTGGCCAGGTGCACAGTCCAGACGATGTCCTTGACGATCTTGCCATCGACCATGCTGCCGATGGCCACTTCGGCCGCCGCGCCCCGCCTGCCCAGCGGATAGCTTTCCACGCCGTCCGCTGCGTCGAACGCATACTGGTAGATCCGGAAGCGGGCCGCCTGCCGCTTGAGCTTTCCGCTGGCATCGCGCAACTCGCTGCTGGCGATGGTCGTGTCTTCCGTGCCGGGCCGGATCGGCAAGCCTCCCGTGCCATCCTGGCCATCGAGCGGCATGCCGGCCAGGCTTTCCGGGCCCAGATAGTATTCTTCACTGTTGCCGACGCGGGCGATGCCGATGGTCGGGTGAATTCTCAAACCTGTGTATGCCATGCTGAACTCCTGATCATCAAGGGTGTCTGTGCCGGTTGGCCAACGAGTCACGGCTGCATGCCGTCCCTGACCCACTGGTCGAAGATATCGATGCCTTCCTGCGGCATCGGGCCGTCGGGCGGCATCGGATGCGGCGCGGACATGACATACTCGCCTTCCCGCCCTCCCGGTGCGCGCAGGCGGTGCCCGGCGTCCACCAGCCATTTTTCGTTGCGGCTGTCATAGTCGTAACCATGGATGGCCACCTGGATTTGCCAGGCAAATGCCTTCACGCTCGCATAGTCGTTCAGATACAGGCGCTGCACGCCCGTCGACGCGGGGTTCGACAGCTTGATCTTGTTCATGTCGGCCACGTAGCGGGAAAACAGGCCCTGCACATCGCGCTTGAAGCTGGTCCGTTCGCTCATGGCTTGCTCTCCTCATACGTGGGTTCGGCAGGTTTGCGACGGTCGACGAGCCGGATCACGGGCGTGGAAAAATCGCCTTGCCGTATCAGGCTGCGGCCCTTGTCGTTGGTGGTGATGGCGGCCGTGATGCGCCAGGTCTGCCCGCGCTTTTTGGGAACCAGGCTGTCGACGATGCCGGTGATATCCGTTTCGATGACATACTTGTCATGCTGGTGGGCGCCGGACAAGGCCCAGTGGCTGGTGCTGGTGACCAGGTAGCGGTCGCGGAACGACTTGTCACCGATACGCGCACTCACGCTGGCAGGATACATGTAGATATCAGCCTGAAAACTGTAGTCTTCGTCGGCATGCGCGCGGTCCAGCACCATGTTGGCCCGCTTGTCGCTGGCCACCCGCCGCGCCGGTATCTTGTAGGCAGCGGTCACGGTGAGGTCGGGCCTGGCAACCGCGCCATCGGCCGCATCGTCGCTGAGCAGGGCGGCGAACAGGCTTTTCTGGTTGGCGCCGAACACAAAGCCCGCTTGCTGGTGCCGGTCGATCAAGGCCTGGATATCCTTCTTGCGGGCAAACTCGCCACCATAGCGCGGCTGGAAGCCATAGCCCTGCCGGATCGTGTCGAAGTACAGGCCCGCCTGGCCCATGTTGGCCGTGTAGTCGCCCGAATCGCTGCGCTGGTCATCGCCGCTACCGGCGTTCCAGCCGATCGGCCGGCGCAGGCTGGCGTCCTGCTCGCTGCGCATGTAGCTGGTGCGCCCGCTGCCGCGTATGCCGGCATCGCCATGCTCGTCCAGCCACTTCTCGAAACTGTAATCGAGAAAATTATGGAAAGCATAAAACAGCGGATCGAGGCCGGCCGTGACGTTGTCGGCCATATTGCCGCCCATGTAGGTGGCGTGCATATGATTATGGATTTTTGTCTCCAGGTTGCCGCCGCCCAGGCTGCCGTATTCGTCGCCGCCAAAATCGGCCCAATCCATGTAGTAGATCTGGTAGGCCAGCAAGTTGGGTGAGGCCGTGGCCAGCGAACTGTCGAGCCCCTCCCTCTTGCGCGTGGCGTCGTACAGCGGTGAATCGACGTCCTCGAAGGCTTTCGGATAGCGCACGCCGGAAGGCTTGCGGGTGAAATTCCAGTACGGCAGCGCGACATTGCGCGTGCTGGGTCCCCGTTCACCGTTCGGGTCGGCTGCCTGCAAGGCCTGCTCATAAAAGTACAGCTGCGCCCGGTGCCATTGCAGGAAGGTGTTTTTCTGGTGTTCACACTCGCCCGGGAATTCCTCGTGGGCGTTGTCCTCGGTCGCCACCTTGTCAAGAAAATAGGCAACGTCGCAGCTGTTGCGCGTCGGATCGCCCAGTAACTGCTTCAGCCTGTCGCCAGGCAAGGCCGCCTGGCGGTCATTGAAGACGTCGACGGAGGTGCAGTTATGCACCCACGCTTGCCACAGGAAGCCGCGCCGGTCGTATACGTTTTCCTGGCTCTTGCGTTTCATCTCGCTCACCGCATGCTTGAAGGCGTCAAGCTCGTCCGGGGTCAGCTCATCGATATTCTTGCGGTAGCGCACGACGCGTGCGCCCTGCTCCGCCTGGGCCAGCGGCTCGGGGGCGCAGCGTGGGACAGCCAGGTCGCCCGTGCCGGCGCTGGCATGGCCACCGGCGAGCGAGAAGCCGGCCAGCAAGGAAAAGGTCAAGGTTTTCATGCGTAACATGGGCAGTTGCTCCAGAGGCAGGTTGGGAGGGGCGGCAGCGCGGCAGGCGCTCCCGCCAGGAACGGTCAGTGTCCGTGTCCGCCCGCGTCGCCGCCACCCTTGCCATCCGGCAGTACCACCTTGACGTTCTGCATCATGCCCTGGTCTTCATGTTCGAGGATGTGGCAATGCAGCACGTATTCGCCGATGTAGCGCTGATAACGCGTGGCAATCTCGATCTTGTGGTTCTCCATCACCAGCAAGGTGTCTTTCCACGTGCCGATCAGATCCTTGTACTGCGCATTGACCGTGCCGCCGTCGGTGCGGGTGATGCCGATGATCTGGAAGGGGTTAACGTGGATATGGAAGGGATGGTTGCCATTCTTTGAAGCGAGCTCCCAAATCTGCTCGGTGCCCAGCACCAGCGTATGGTCCACGCGGTGCGGATCATAGACGTACTTCATCTCGGGGGTCGGCGAGTCTTCCGGCTTGCCTTCCACCATGAAACGGGTCGTGCCGTCCACCTTGGCAATGTTGAAGGTCGCGTACTCTTTCGTCTTGCCGCGCATCGCTTCCTTTGCCGCCTCGCTGAAGCTGGCATGCGGGACGAACTTGCCGAGCTTGAGACCATTCTCCAGGTCGCCAAGGATGGTGCTCTTGACGCTATCGGGCAACTGGGCGCCGGGCAGGCTCTTGACGGCATTGCGCAGCTCGGCCAGCAGGAAATCGCGCGGCGACTCGCCCGACCTGGCGCGTGCCGATGCCTTGGCGTTGGTCTTGGCGGCGATCACGCCGATCAGGCGCGTGTTGTTGACGTCATGCATTGTCGTCATGTTGTTGACGTTGGTTTCCGCATACACGCAATAGGCGCCGGCTTTCGGCAGCGAAAACAGGATATCGCTGCGGTAGCCCGGTTGCAGGTAATTGAGCGTCTTGGGAATGATCCTGTCGTGCGTCAAGCCATCGCTGGCTACCTCGAACTGCGTGACGTCCTCGCCATCGCATAGCTCCATCACGTCCTTGTCCTGGTTGGCCACGCTGAGCGCCTTGAACAGTTTTTGCGGATCATTCGCGCGGCGGATGCGCAGCACCACGGTTGCCTGAAAACCCGTGTCGATCATGCGCCAGCGGTACAGGCGCTGCGTCTTCATCTCCAGCACAGGCTGCACCTTGCCGTTGACCGAGGTATAGCGGCCCGACTTCAGCCAGGCATTCGGATCGTCGACCTGAGCGAAATCCTCGAGCACGCCGACCCCGTCCATGGCGCACGGCTTCACCGGCGTCAGGCTGTTGCTGGGGCAATCATAGGGAATTTGCTGCAGCAGCATCACTTCGCCGGCGCTGCCGCTGCCATCGTCGGGCTGGAATTGTTTCAGCACGACGTCGAGGTCGCCATTCGCCGTGACCGTCGGATAACGGTCGCCTTCGACTACCAGCGCCCCGGCCATGCCGCTGGCGACCTGCATCGCCGTCGCGCCATGCTGGTGCGGGTGATACCAGAACGTGCCAGCCGGATGGTCGATGGGAATATTGTATTCATACTCGAAATCTACATCCGGCTTGATCGATATCAGCACGTTGTCGCTATTGCCCGAAGGCGACACCCACAGGCCGTGCGAATGCAGATTGGTGTCGTTGAAGCAGCCGCGCGGGCGTGCCGCATTGATATCTTTTGTAGCGCACTGCTCGGCCGGCAGCGCCGGCAACTGGTTGTACAGTTTGAAGCGCACGGTCTGCCCCGGCGCCATCACCACGGTGGGTGCCATGAAGGTGGCCGCATTCTCGTCGCGCCCATCGAGCGCCAGGCCGTTCGTCTGCTGGTAGGAACGCAGGCGCACCTTGTCATGCTTGGCCGTGGTCGGGTTATAGATGGTGCCGTTGGCATAGCGGATGTACAGGTCGTACGACTTTTCGTACTCGTCGCGCTTGCTCGCCGCGCGGTTCGCGGGCCTGGCGCGCGCCTTCAGTTTCGGCGGCTCCTGCAGCAGGCGCAGCTCGAGTTTGGGCACGGACTTCAGGTTCAGGTCGAGATTCAGATTGACCGTGGTGTCCGCGGCGAAGGCGGCGCCGCAGGCGAACGGCATGGCGGCCAGGCACAGCGACACATAGCTGCGGGGAAGGCGATTGGACATGACAACTCCTCGATTGGACTCGGCAATGGAAGCATGGCTGGGCATGCGTATTTTTTTAATTAGTAACATTGCCATTATCCATAATGACAAAGAGTCAATACTCACACTAAGTCACTTGTTGTATTTTGGGATTTCTGGCTTGCGGGTGGGGGCCGGCGGCGGAGCTGGCTGCTGGAGCCTGAGATGAGGGGACGGCGTTGGCCGCTGCGCGGCCAACGGCCCGCGCGGAGCGCGGTGATTGGGCGATTCGGAGAGGGCTGGGCCGGCACGGCCCAGCCCTTCGAATCCCACCGTTCCGTCCAGACAAATAAAAAAGCCTCCCGCAGGGGAGGCTTTTTTATTTGATTCTGGCGGAGACGGTGGGATTCGAACCCACGATACAGGTATAAGCCGTATGCATCCTTAGCAGGGATGTGCCTTCGGCCACTCGGCCACGTCTCCTAGCTGATTACTCAACTATGTCTCTGTAGCTAACTGCGCTGCAGCGACGAACGTCATAATATCGATTGCCCCCCCTTTGGTCAAGGGCGTGGGGCAATATTTTTGGATATTTAAGCTTTTTCCAGCTCGAACGCTTTATGCAGCGCGCGCACGGCCAGTTCCATGTACTTTTCATCGATCAGCACGGAGATCTTGATCTCGGAAGTGGAGATCATCATGATGTTGATGCCCTCTTCCGACAGGGTACGGAACATTTGCGATGCCACGCCAACATGGCTGCGCATGCCCACGCCGACGACGGACAGTTTCGACACCTTGGCGTCGCCCGTGATGCTGGCCGCGCCCAGCGCTTCGCGGTTCGCTTCCAGCACGGCCAGCGCGCGCGTGTATTCGCCGCGCGAGACGGTGAAGGTGAAGTCCGTTTTACCGTCTACCGACTGATTCTGTATGATCATGTCGACTTCGATGTTCGCATCCGCCACTGGTCCCAGGATGTGGTACGCCACGCCTGGGCGGTCGGGCACGCCGAGCACGGTGATTTTGGCTTCATCGCGGTTGAAGGCGATGCCGGAGATGACTGCTTGTTCCATGTTTGTATCTTCCTCAAACGAAATCAGGGTGCCTGAATTGGCTTCTATTTCCAGCGGCAACATCGGGTCGGTCAGCGACGACAGCACGCGCGTGGGAACGCGGTAGTTGCCGGCGAATTCCACCGAACGCGTTTGCAGCACTTTGGAGCCCAGCGAAGCCAGTTCCAGCATTTCTTCAAAGGTAATGGTCTTCAGGCGGCGCGCCTCGGAGACCACGCGCGGGTCGGTCGTGTAGACGCCGTCGACGTCAGTGAAGATCAGGCATTCGGCCGCCTTCATGGCGGCGGCAATCGCCACTGCCGACGTGTCCGAACCGCCGCGGCCCAGGGTCGCGATGTTGTCGTGTTCGTCGACGCCCTGGAAACCGGTAATGATGACAATCTTGCCCGCATCGAGGTCGCGTTTGACTTTTTCGTCATCGATCGACTGGATGCGTGCCTTGGTAAAGGCGGAATCGGTCTTGATCGCGACTTGCCAGCCAGCATAGGATACGGCTTGTTTGCCGATCGCCAGCAGTGCCATCGACAATAGGCCGACGGACACTTGTTCGCCTGTCGAGGCGATCATGTCAAGTTCACGGGGATCGGGTTGATCCATGATTTCCTTGGCCAGTCCAATCAGGCGGTTGGTTTCGCCCGACATGGCGGATGGCACCACCACGATTTGATGCCCAGCGTCGTGCCACTTGGCAACGCGCTTGGCGACATTCTTGATACGGTCAGTCGAGCCCATCGACGTACCGCCATATTTGTGGACGATTAAAGCCATAAGAGTGAAGTTTCCGCTCAAGAAGAATAAAAAAGGAGGGCTTTACTCTACATGCCGCAATGCAAAATAACAAGCTAAAAAGCGCATTAGCTCATACCGATTGCGCATATGGAAATAACCAATCCATGCAGTCGGGAGCGCATGGACAGCCACTTGGCGGCCACCCCGGGAGTGGCCGTAGCGGCCGCCCTTACGCTCAGCAGGAGACCCAGCGCAAGGCGACGCGGGGACGATCCAGCAGACTCAGGCAGTGGCAATCGAGACCAATCCCCGCCGCGAACAGCAATTGTTGCGCCGCACAGACAAGGGGCAGGCGTTCGCGCTCCCAGGCGGGCACGTCAAACGCCTGATAATGGTATTTCAAGCTCTTCGTGGGACGGTTCAAGGCCAGTTTCAGGCGCTCGCCGCCCTGGCGGAAGTCGATGGTCAAGGTCTGTGCCTGCAACCAGGCAATATCGATGCCCTGACCGCCCTCTTCCACCGCATCGAAATGCAGCACGCCGCCATACGCGGGAAACGCCAGGCTCGCTTCGCCCTGCCACGAAAATTGCTGGCTGGCTTTTTCCAGGCCGGGAATGCCCGCATCGCTCTTGTCGCGCATGCCGGCCAGGTCATTCAGCTTCGGCGTCAGGTACAGCCGGTCGCGGTGGCGCCGCACGTGGCATTCGGGATGCGTCACCAGCAGTTGCGCATCGGGCCGCGCCTCTAAAAGTTGCGCCAGCATTTCCGCCAGCCATGCCGTCGACGGCATGCGCAAGCCGCGCGTGCCGAACCAGTGGCGCAGCAGGTTGTAGCAGCGGTCCGCGCTCAGCTCGCGCAATTTCGCCAGCTCGAGGCAATCGCCGTCCAGACAGTTTGTCATATCCTGCGTCGCCAGTTCCGTCAGCAGGCGCTGCGCCGACTGGGCATGCTGGGCACTGCGGGCGAAACGCTCCTGGAAACCGGGAAAGGCCTGCGCCAGCACGGGCATCACCTGGTGCCGCAAGGCATTGCGGGCAAAACGGGGATCATCGTTCGATTCATCGTGGATGTGCGCAATCGCATGTTTCGCCACATACGCTTCGAGCTGCCTGCGCGACACGGGCAGCAAGGGGCGCGCCATCACCAGGTCCGGATTGCCCAGCAGCTCAGGCGCGCTGTTGGCGCCATCCATGCCGGACAGGCCCGCCGTGCCGGAGCCGCGCAGCAATTGCAGCAGCACCGTTTCAGCCTGGTCATCCTGGTGGTGGGCCGTCAGCAGCAGGCGTACGCCGTGCGTGGCGCACAACTCGCCCAGGGCCGCGTAACGGCGCTTGCGGGCCGCCTCTTCCGTGCCCGTCTTCGCATTCTTTTCCAAGGTGACCTTGCGTGCTTCGAAGGCAATGCCCATGCCGGCACACAACTGCTCGCAGTGCGCCAGCCAGGCGTCCGCATTCGGGCTCAGGCCGTGGTGCACGTGGAAGGCGTGCAGGCTCACGCCGTTCTCTTGCGCCCAGGCATGCGCCAGGTGCAGCAGGGCCGAGGAATCGAGGCCGCCGCTCAGGGCGATGCCGATCGTCTCGCCGGCTTGCGGTCCGCAGGTTTCCAGTGCGCGGGCGAAGATGTCGGGCACGGTGGCGGTTTGTTGCTTTTTCATATGACTCCTGGAATGCAAAGAGGGACAGGTGGCCAAACGTATGGATCCGTTTAGCTGCCTGTCCCTGGTGTTCTTGCTGCCGGTCTGCGCCGGCGATCGCTTACTCGCTCGGCGTCGTTTCCTTGAACTTGCCGTAGCTCAGCAGTTTTTCATGGCGTGCGGCCAGCAGGTCCTTGGTTTTCATGCCGTGGAACTGGCGCAGGGTGTCGGCCAGTGCGCGCTTTAGCAAGGTCGCCATCTGCTTCGGATCACGGTGGGCGCCGCCCAGCGGTTCGTTGATGATCTTGTCGATCAGGCCCATGGCTTTCAGGCGGTGGGCAGTCAGACCCAGCGCTTCGGCCGCGTCGGAGGCGCGCTCGGCGCTCTTCCACAGGATCGAGGCGCAGCCTTCCGGCGAAATCACGGCATAGGTCGAGTATTGCAGCATCAGCACGGCATCGCCCACGGCAATGGCCAGCGCGCCGCCGGAACCGCCTTCACCGATGATGGTGGCGATCAGCGGTACCTTCAGTTCAGCCATCACGTACAGGTTATGGCCGATGGCTTCCGACTGGCCGCGCTCTTCCGCGTCGATACCGGGGAAGGCGCCTGGCGTGTCGACGAAGGTGAAGATGGGCAAGTTGAACTTTTCAGCCACTTTCATCAGGCGCATGGCCTTGCGGTAGCCTTCCGGTTTCGGCATGCCAAAATTGCGCATGGCGCGCTCTTTCGTGTCGCGGCCCTTTTGATGGCCGATGACCATGCACGGCTGGCCGTTGAAGCGGGCCAGGCCGCCGACGACGGACAGATCGTCCGCGTAGCTGCGGTCGCCATGCAATTCGTGGAAATCGGTAAAGATTTCATTCACGTAATCCATGGTGTAGGGGCGCTGCGGGTGGCGCGCGATCTGCGCCACTTGCCAAGGCGTCAGCTTGGCGTAGATATCTTTGGTCAGCTGCTGGCTCTTCTTGGCCAGGCGGTCGATCTCTTCCGAGATGTCGACGGCCGAATCGTCTTGCACGAAGCGCAACTCTTCGATCTTGGAATCGAGTTCCGCGATCGGCTGTTCAAAATTGAGGAAAGTCGTTTTAGTCATTGTACCTCCAGGTTTTACCGGCCACGGCGCCAGGGCGCGCGGCGTCATCTATGTTTATTTTACCGTACCGGCTGCTGCGCCGGGGGCTGCATCGGGTGCGGCAGGGGCGGCTGCAGGGTCGAGACTGCGCCACAGATACCACGTCGCCACGGTGCGCCACGGTTCCCAATTGGCGGAAACCTCGCGCGCATCGCTGCGGGAAACTGGTTCGCCGGAGAAGTAATTGACGCTGATGCCCTGGATCAAACCGGGGTCGTCGAGCGGCAAGACATTCGGCCGGAGCAGATTAAATATCAAAAACATCTCGGCTGTCCAGCGGCCGATGCCGCGGATCTGCACCAGTTCGGCGATGACGGCTTCGTCATCCATCTGGTCCCACTGGCTCGCGTGCACGCGCTTGGCCTTGAAATGGTCAGCCAGGTCGAGGATGTATTCGGTCTTGCGTTTGGACAAGCCGCAGGCAGACAGTTGCTCGGCGCCTGCCTTCAATACTTGCGAAGGCGTGCATTTCGGGCAAGCCAGCAGCAGCTTTTTCCAGGCAGCATCCGCCGCCTTGGGCGTAATCTGCTGCCCCACCAGCGAACGGGCCAGGGTAGTAAACGGGTCGCTATGGCCGACCAGGTGCAGGTCGCCAAATTGCGGGATGAGCTTTTTCATGATGCGGTCGCGCTTCATCAGCTCGATCTTCGCCTCTTCCCAGTAATGCGGCACCTGGATCACCTGCGCCACCACCGGGGCTTCCCCGTTTTCCCTGGACGTTGGCATCATGCGCGGCGCCAGTTGGTCGAGCCGTCAGGCTTGTCTTCAAGAATGATGCCCGCCGCCAACAGTTCGGCGCGGATCTTGTCGGACTGCGCAAAGTCGCGCGCCTTCTTCGCCGCGCTGCGCGCCGCAATCGCCGCTTCGATGCCGGCCGCCTCGTCGACGCCACCGGCGACAGCGCCGACGGTCGTTTGCAGGAATTGCTGCGGCGTACGTTCCAGCAAACCGAACACGCCCGCCAGGCCCTTCAATTGACGCGCCAGGGCTGGGGATTTGCTCTTGTTGACTTCCGTCGCCAGGTCGAACAGGGCAGCCACAGCCAGCGGCGTATTGAAATCGTCATCCATGGCCTCGGCCACGCGCACGGCATGCGCTTCGCTCCAGTCGATGGCGCCCTCTTCCACTACCACGTCGGCCAGCGCCGTGTACAAGCGTGTCAAGGACAGGCGCGCATCGTCGAGGTGCACGTCCGAGTAATTCAGGGGGCTGCGGTAGTGCGCGCGCAGGATGAAGAAGCGGATCACTTCGGCATCGAACTTTTGCAGCACTTCGCGGATGGTGAAGAAGTTACCGAGCGACTTGGACATTTTTTCATTGTCCAGGCGCACGAAGCCGTTATGGATCCAGTAATTCACGCTCGTATGGCCGAACGCGCCTTCGGATTGGGCGATCTCGTTTTCGTGGTGCGGAAATTGCAAGTCCGCGCCACCGCCGTGAATGTCGAACTGTTCACCGAGCAAGGCGCACGACATGGCCGAGCACTCGATATGCCAGCCCGGGCGGCCCTTGCCCCATTTCGAGTCCCATTTGACTTCTTCCGGCTCGGATTCTTTTGAGGACTTCCACAGCACGAAGTCGAGCGGATCGCGCTTGCCCGTGTTGACGTCCACGCGCTCGCCCGCGCGCAGGTCGTCGAGCGACTTGCCCGACAGCTTGCCGTAGTGGGGGAAATTGCGCACGGCGTAATTGACGTCGCCATCCGCACCCTGGTAAGCGAGGTCCTTCGCTTCCAGCTGCTCGATCAGGCGCAGCATCTGCGGCACGTATTCGGTGGCGCGCGGCGTGTGGTCGGGCGTCAGGATGCCCAGCGCGGCCGTGTCTTCATCCATGTACCGGGTGAAACGCGTCGTCAGCTGGGAAATCGTCTCGCCGTTTTCCACGGCGCGGCGGATGATCTTGTCGTCGATGTCCGTAATGTTGCGCACATAGGTGACGTCGAAACCGGAGGCTTTCAGCCAGCGGTAGATGACGTCGAAGGCCATCATCATGCGCGCATGGCCGATATGGCAATAATCGTAGATGGTCATGCCGCACACGTACATGCGTACCTTGCCCGCTTCCATCGGGACGAATACCTGCTTTTCGCGAGCCAGGGTGTTGTAAATCTTTAGATTGCTCATCGTGCTTTGCAAGTGAAGCGGCCGCCAGCCTGGCAAAACGACAGACAGGCGCGGACACCAGGGGTGCCGCGCCACTGAACTGCCGTGTGCGCCGAGACTGTACGACCCGCTATATTGTTGTTCTTGTTTGTTAGAATTAGGGCGTTAGCGGTCAAGTATAACATTGATAAAAACCATACTGGCCCGATATGAATCAGGTTTTTACGATGTTCAACCGAATTTTCACATCTTTACAATTAAAGCAAGTTTAAAGAAAAATAACGATCAAGGACGCCTTCATGCAAGAAATCAAATCGAAACGCCTGTCTTTCCTGGCCCGCTTTTGCACCCTGTTTGCCGGCCTGACCCTGGGCGGAGCCGTCGTGGCGGCAGCGCCAACGGCCGCAGCAACGGCTGCCCTCGACCCCACGCCGCACGTGGCCCTGAAAACCAGCATGGGCGAGATCGTGCTGGAACTGGACCAGGAAAAAGCGCCCCTAAGCGTGGCCAATTTCTTGCAGTACGTCAAGAGCGGTTACTACAAAGGCACCGTGTTTCATCGCGTCATCGACGGCTTCATGATACAGGGCGGCGGCTTCGACAAGAACATGAAGCAGAAAGCCACCAAGGCGCCGATCAAGAATGAAGCGCAAAACGGCTTGCAAAACGTTACCTACAGCATCGCCATGGCGCGCACGGGCGACCCGCATTCGGCCACCGCGCAATTCTTCATCAACGTCAACGACAATGGCCCGCTCGACTACCCTGGCCGCGACGGCTTCGGCTACACGGTGTTCGGCAAGGTCGTCAGCGGCATGGACGTGGTCGACAAGATCAAGGCCGTTCCCGTGGCGGACAAGGGCCCGCACCAGAACGTGCCGGTTACCCCCGTGGTGATCGAATCGGCGACTTTACTCAAGTCCGCGCCCGCAAAACTGTAAAATAGCGTTTTTGCGGCCCTGAACCACGGGGGCCGTTGAATCATTTATCATCCAATTTATTAAGGATCATCATGACCTCCGTCATCATCACCACCAATCTGGGCAAGATCACCGCTGAACTGGACGCCGAGAAAGCGCCGAAAACGGTTGCCAACTTCCTGGCCTACATGAAAGCCGGTCACTACGACAACACGATTTTCCACCGCGTCATCGACGGCTTCATGATCCAGGGCGGCGGTTTCGAGCCAGGCATGAAACAAAAGCCAGCCGACACCACCGTGGAAAACGAAGCCAAGAACGGCCTGAAAAACGATACGTACACGCTGGCCATGGCCCGCACGTCGGATCCGCACTCGGCATCGGCCCAGTTCTTCATCAACATCAAGAACAACAGCTTCCTCGACTATCCAGGTCAGGACGGCTGGGGCTACGCCGTATTCGGTAAAGTCACCGAAGGCAAGGAAGTCGTCGACGCCATCCGCGCCGTGAAAACCTCGCGCGCCGGCATGTTCGCCGATGTGCCAGTGACGGACGTCATCATCGAGAAGGTAGAAGCTGTTTAATTCGGCTACTGCATCATGAATAACAGGCATTGCAGCGTTTTCGCCTCTCCATGCACTTCACTTTTTGGGAGCGTTGAACGATGACAATGCCTGCCGCACTCTTTATTTCCGACCTGCATCTGCAGAGCTCGCACCCGCGCACCAGCGCGGCGTTTCTTTCTTTCCTGGAACACCATGCGCAATATGCGCAAGCGCTATATCTATTAGGCGACCTGTTCGAATACTGGGCCGGTGACGATGACCTGGAAGACCCGTTCAATGCGCGCATGACGGCCGCCATCCGTGCCGTCAGCGATGCGGGCGTGCACGTGTACTGGATCGCCGGCAACCGCGACTTTCTTGTCGGCTCCGGCTTTGCCGCCGCCGCCGGCGCCACCCTGCTCAGTGAACCGCATGTGGCCACGATTGCCGGCCAGCGCATCGTCTTGCTGCATGGCGACGCCGAATGCACGAAAGATGTGCAATACATGGAGTTCCGCTCCATGGTGCGCCAGCCCGCCTGGCAAAAACAGTTCCTGTCCATGCCGCTGGCGCAGCGCAAGGCCATCATCGATGGTTTGCGTCAGAGCAGCCGCGAGCACAATGGCGAAAAATCCATGGACATCATGGATGTCACCGCCGACGCTGTCGCGCAAGTGTTTGCCGAGCACGCCAGCACCGTCATGATTCACGGCCATACGCACCGCCCCGCCCTGCACCAGGTCGACAATACCTTGCGCTATGTCTTGCCCGACTGGGAATGCGACGTGACAGCGCCGGAACAAGCACGCGGCGGCTGGATCGCCATCGATGCGCGCGGCAATATCACGCGCCACGATCTCAGCGGCAACATCATCGACTAGGCCTGCGCCGACCACCGCACGGGCGTTTGTCCGATAGCCGCGCCCGCCTGACCTTGCTGTAATGGCGCCATGCATACTGTTTACATCGGCACGGCCGGCTGGAGCCTTTCCAGCGCCGCAGCCAGCCACTTCCCCCGCGATGGCAGCCACCTGCAGCGCTATGCTCAGGTGCTTGACTGCGTGGAAATCAACAGCTCCTTCTACCGCCCGCACCAGAGCGCCACTTACGCGCGCTGGGCTGCCAGCGTGCCTGAGCACTTCCGCTTCAGCGTGAAATTGCCACGCAGCATCACGCACGAACGGCGTTTGCGCGACTATGCGGCCGAACTGGATCGCTTTGCGGGGGAAGTCTTGCAACTGGGCACAAAACTGGGCTGCGTGCTGGTGCAGCTACCGCCCAGCCTGCGTTTCGATGCGGAGGTGGCCGCCGATTTTTTCGGTGCGCTGCGCCAACGCTTCGGCGGCATGCTCGCGTGCGAAGCGCGCCACCCCAGCTGGTTCGAGGCAGGCGCGACCGAGCTGTTAACGATGCAGCGCATCACGCGCGTGCGCGCCGATCCGCCCGCGGGACAGCCGGGCCCGCACGTGCCGACGACGAGCGTGGCCTACCTGCGCCTGCATGGCAGCCCGAAAATATATTATTCGGACTATCCGGCCGATTACCTGGCGGCGCTGGCCGCCGAATTGCGCACACCAGCGCACGCGGGCAGCTGGTGCATCTTCGACAATACGGCGGCCGGGGCCGCCCTGTTCAATGCGCTGGATTTACACGCACAGATCAGCGCCTAGGGCAACGGCGTCTGCAGCACCGCCTGGGTCGTGAAACCGTACAAGGTACCGTTGCCGAAGGCGAGGATACTGATGTCCGGATGGCCCCATGCCAATGCTGGCGTGGAAATGACGCCAGCCGTATTGATCTTGCGCACCCAGCCTTGGCCGCTCAGGTACAGATTGTCGCTCGTATCGAAGGCCAGGCTGGGCGCCCCCGAAAACGGCAAGCCGCCTACGCCTGGCGGACCATCGCCGCCGCTGCCCTTGTTGAGGGTACCGGCAAAAACGCTGGCCTTGCCCGTGCGATCGACCCTGAAGACGACTTGATGCACATTATCGTCAAAATACAGATTGCCCTTGCTGTCAAAAACCAGGCTGCCCGGGTCCATATACTCCCAGCCATACCCCGTGTCGCCCAGCGAGCGCCTCATGGACTCAAATGACAGGAACGCCGAGAACGTTCCGCCGGGAGGGCGGCGGAAGATGCCGTCGGGGCCCCAGCCCAGCCAGGCCATATAGCCCTCCTTGTCGATCGCCAGCCGATACTGCAAAGGTTTGCCGGTGCCGACAGGTAAAGCTTCCTGTGTCGAGACCTGGCCATCCTTGCTGATCTTGCGCAGGTTAAACGTAGTGCCAGTAGCTGTCTTGTCAGCAAAATACACGGCACCATCCTTGTCGCAGGCTATCGCGACAGGACCAAGCATCGTCGCGCTTGCGCGCGGCCCGTCATTGCTGCCTGCCTGGCCGGCAATTCCCGCGTAGACAGTGAAAGCTCCGTCCGGCGTCACACGGCGCAACACCTTGTTTGTCATATCGAGCAAATAGACGTTGCCCGCAGGATCGCTGCACATGCCCGAGCTACCCACGTAACCCACGCGGGCCGCCCCGCCGACAGCTTCGGTCACCCCCATATTGCCCGGCATGAAAGGCATGGCGGACAACACCTTTGTCGCATCGAACCGGACCAACCGGTGCTTGTTGGCATCGTGGACTATCATGCCGCCTGACGACTCCAGCAACAGGGAATTGAGATACGTCCAGCCGGCGGAAGCGCCAGCCGCATCGGTCACCGTCCCGCCAACCAGGGTAGTCACGTCACCATCCGGCGTCATGCGGCGGATAGCGGTGGCGTCAGCCACCAGCACATTGCCGTCACGGTCGGCCGCCATGCCGCGAATATTGCGGAAGCTGGCGGCGGCGCCTTTGCCATCCTCGCTCACACGCTTGTTACTTCCCGCAACCACGACGGCCACTCCCTGCTGCCAACGATATATCCGGCTGCCAATCCCGTCGCTGAAGTAGATCGTGCCGCTGGCATCGACGGCCAGTTGCGATGGGGATTTATTGAACCCCTTGCCATCGACCAGCGTCTCGGAACTGACGAGTCCCGCGGGCGTCACCCGGCGAATCATTTGTCGCTCAGCATCAGCAAGCAGGACATCGCCATTACTATCCATGGCCATGCCCGTAGTCCAGCCGAATTGCGCCAGTGCACCTTGCCCATCGGCGACCACTGCTTCCGAAGCAGACCAGTCGCATGCCGCGCTGCGCTGTCCTGCGACCGTGCTGACCACGCCGGCTGGCGTAATCTTGCGCAAGAGGGCATTGCAATTATCGAAAAGATACAGATTCGCCGCGCGATCGATGACCAGGGTCGAAATCCCGCCACTCATGTGGAAAGTGGCTGCGGTTGCGGCGCCATCGTCGGCGCCTGGCTTGCCAGAAATGCCCGCGTACACGCTCAAGGCGCCGGCAGGCGTGACCTTATGGATGACTTGTCGCACAGCATCGGCGATGTAATAGTTGCCGGTCGCATCCTGCACCATGCCGGACACATTCTGGATTTTCTCCTGCACGCCCGCCAGCACAACTGGTAGGCAACGCACGGCGAGCGTGTTGACGTCCGCATTGCCCACCGTCGCTGCAGCATTCGCAATGATGCACCCCAGGCCTTCCGACGTGCTGTCGATCTTGCCTTCATAGCTGGCGCCAGCCGCTAGCTTGCCCGCAAAATTAAAGGCGCCGTTGGCGGTGATGGTGACTTTGTCGCTGCCGTTCGCCAGCACCACCTGGGCGCTAGGACCCAAGCCGCTGACCGTGCCGCCCACCAGGTAGCGCGGCGCTTCGGTAGCCGGTGCGATGGGTGCCGTGGGGGTGCCAGAATCACCGGAACCGCCGCCACAGGCGCTCAGTCCAGCCAACAGGACAGCGCCACAGCCGGCACGCCTGAACAGGTTTTGCAATTTTCCATATCGATTTATCATTGCTGCTTTCATGGTTACCGGCGACGACTTCCGCCAAAAGTTATCAAGTAAGATTCTCAAACACGCAACATTATAGTTTCCTTATGGATAGAAAAACATGAATATGTTGACATTTGAATTTTCACTGATATAGTTAACTACAACACCAACTCAATACATCACGGAGCTTCGATGCCTACAGCATTTTTCACGCGCCGCACCGCCCCGCCCTTATCGGAGCGCATCCCATGAGCACGGAATGGAACGACAATAGCCCCATCTACCGCCAGCTCAAGGCCAGGGTGGTGGGCATGATGCTCGATGGCGTGCTGCAGTCTGGCGACGCCTTGCCTTCGGTGCGCCAGGTGGCGGCCGATTATCAATTGAATCCCATCACGGTTTCGCGCGCCTATCAGGAACTGGTCGACGATGCCCTGGTGGAAAAACGCAGAGGACTCGGTATGTACGTCTTGGAAGGCGCCCGCGACAAATTGCTGGCCAGTGAACGCGAGCGCTTCCTGCGCGAAGAATGGCCGGCCTTGCTGGAACACATCACCCGCCTGGGCCTGGACCTCGAGCAACTACTGCAAGCGAGCCGCAACGGTGGCGCACACGGAGAGAACGCATGAATGCATTGAACAAGGACAGCGTCATCAGCGCGCGCGGCCTGCGCAAGCAATATGGCAAGCAGGTGGCCATTGCCGACATCAGCTTCGATATCGCGCCGGGGCGCATCGTCGGCTTGATCGGGCCTAACGGTTCCGGCAAGACCACCACGCTGAAAGCCATCCTGGGCCTGACGGGCTTCGATGGCGAGCTGTCGGTGCTGGGCCGCGATCCCCGCGTGCAGCGCGACGCGCTGATGGAAGACGTGTGCTTCATCGCCGACGTGGCCATCCTGCCGGGCTGGCTGCGCGTGGCGGACGCCATCGATTTCGTTGCCGGCGTGCATACACGTTTCGACCGCAGCAAGGCCGAGCGCTACCTGGCCCACACCAAACTGTCGCCGAAGATGAAGGTCAAGGCCATGTCGAAAGGCATGGTGGTGCAGCTGCACCTGGCACTGGTGATGGCCATCGACGCCAAGCTGCTGGTGCTCGACGAGCCGACCCTGGGCCTGGACATTCTGTACCGCAAGCAGTTCTACCAGAACCTGCTGGAAGACTATTTCGATGAAAACAAGACCATCGTCATCACCACGCACCAGATCGAGGAAGTGGAACACATCCTCAGCGACCTGATGTTCATCCGTGACGGCAAGATCGTGCTGGCCTCGAGCATGGAAGAGGTGGGCGAGCGCTATAGCGAGGTGATGGTGGGCCCGCAGCACGTCAATCCGGCGCGCGCCCTGCAGCCGATCAGCGAACGCAGCGTGTTCGGCAAGTCGGTGATGCTGTTCGATGGCGTCGCCCGCACCCAACTGGCCGCCCTGGGCGAAGTACGCACGCCCAGCCTGGCTGACCTGTTTGTCGCGACCATGAAAGGATCGTACCAATGAGTATTTCCCCTGCAAACAAGATGCAATGGCTGATCCGGCGTGAGTTGTGGGAACACAAGGGCATGCTGGTGTGGACGCCTGCCCTGATCGGCGTCGTCATGACGGTGCTGGGCGCCCTGATGGCGGCCGCGACCGTCGCAAAGAGCAAAATGCACACGGCGCTCATCGTCAATGGCGAGGAAATTTCCTGGAGCACCGTCTTCAATACGCGCACCTTTGGCCCGCGCCGCACGGAATTCATCGACGCCGTCGCCAACAACTACACGTACGCGGCTGCGCCGCTGTTCCTGGCACTGGGCTTCCTGGTGTTTTTCTATTGCCTGAGCGCCCTGCATGACGACCGCCGCGACCGCAGCGTGCTGTTCTGGAAATCGTTGCCCGTCTCGGACACGCAGACGGTGCTGTCAAAAGCGGCCATCGCCCTGCTGGTCGCGCCGCTGATCGTGGCCGCTGCCGCCAGCCTGACTTCGCTGGCCCTGATCCTGATCCTGAGCGGCGTGTTGGCGGCCAACGGCATCCACGTGTGTGCCGAACTGCTCGGCTCTTCCGGCCTGTACCTGGGACCGCTGCGCGTGTTTGGCTTGCTGCCCGTGTATTGCCTGTGGGCCTTGCCGACGGTGGGCTGGCTGCTGATGGTATCGAGCTGGGCCAAGTCGAAAGTCTTCGTGTGGGCCGTCGGCGTGCCGCTGCTGCTGCTGATCCTGACAGTCTGGGCAGGTAAGCTGACGCAGACGGAAAACGATCTCAGCTGGATACAGATGAATGTCATCGGGCGCGCCCTGCTGGGCACTCTCCCCGGCAGCTGGTACCTGTTCGAGCCGGAACTGCTGCCGCGCATGCACGCCATGGCAGAAGGGGGGTCGCACATGACACGCATCGATGTGTTCAGCAATTCCTGGTCCAGCCTGGCCTTGCCAGCCGCCTGGCTGGGCGCAGCGGCAGGCGCGGCGCTGATTTGCGCCGCCATCCGCCTGCGAAGCTGGCGCGAGGAAGGCTGACAGCGCACTATCACTGCCCCATACAAAACGCCCCGCCCGCCGGGGCGTTTTCCATTTTCACTTCATTCAGGCCCCTGAAATAATAACTACTTTACTGATAGTTATTATGAAGACCCCTTCACACATAAAGACTATTCAATTGATAGCGTTAAATAGATATAAAAATTACAAATAATTATTTCTATCGTATTTTATTAGTAATCAAATTTAATAATCGATAGGCAAAAAAACAACAACTAGCAATTCGATAGCAAGATAGTTTTTTGGATGAAAGCCGCATAAATACTGGAGCACGGAAGCAGACTCAGCCGAATAGCCCGATTTCGTGACAATCTGTGATTATTCGCTAGTGAAAGTATTGACAGAATAGTGTCATGGAAAATGATCAAAATAAAATTGAAAGTTTCAAAATTGAAACTACCATCAGAGTGAAAGCAAGTGCATGCCTCGTGCAAATACGGCTACCTGCCAGTGTGCATCGCATGATCAGCCAGTTGTCAGCGCACCAAAATACAGGAAAACGGCGACACATCAAACAAATATAAAAATAACATTTTTAATACGACTGAAGAAGCGCTCTCGTCCGCCAGCGTTTTTTTCCCAATTATGTTTTACTTGCCACTATCAACATCGGAAACACCAAAGTTCAACCACGGCCCAAGCCTCGCCGGAGCAAGCAAGGAATCGAAACAGATTATTGATTTTTTATTATTTTTAGAAAATTCGACGAATACATAACCTTTTCCGGAGACTTTCAAATGGCCACCACCCAAAATCCAGCACAAGTTCCCGTCAATGCCGAAGGCGCTGCCGCCAAGATCACGACGCCCGCAAAAAAAGCCGTCAATCCAAAAAATGGCGACCGCAAGCAGTATGACGAAGACGAACTGATAAAAGGGACCGATGCCAGCGCGACCATGCCGCCTGAAAATGTCGTGGAAGTCACGGGAAGCGCCGATAGCGGCAATGCCGGCGCACTGGGCGCGGCGGCCGCCGTGGCTGCAGCCGCTGCGGCAGCGGGAGGCGGTGGCGCGGCCGCTGGCCAGGCCGGCAACGGCAGCGCCGACCTCGGCACGCCGCAAAGCGATAACAATGGCGGCGCCGCTGGTGCGGCGGGCACAGGTGCAGGCGCCGCCGGCATCCCCAGCGGCAGTGTCGTGGATGTCGCCGGGGCGTCGGCTGGCGCGGGTGGTGGCGTCGGCGCGGGTGCTGCCAGTGGCTTGGGCGGACTTGGCGTGCTGGGCGCGCTGGGCGGCCTTGGTCTGGTTGCCGCCGCAGCAGGCGGTGGCGGCGGAGGCGGCGCCGCAGCTGGCGGCGCCGGCACAGGTGGCACGGGTACAGGTGGCACGGGTACGGGCGGCACCGGCGGTACGGGTGGCTCGACCGGCGGCCAGGGTGGCACGGGAAATCAATCCACCACCATCCCCGTCACCGACGCGGCCGTGCTGGCGGCCGCCGCAGCCGCGGCGGCCGCCGCCAATGCCCTGGCCGATGACGCCAGCGCCGCTGCGGCAGCAGCCACGGCAGCAGCTTCGCTGGCAGCGGCGAATGCCGCCATCCTGGCTGACCAACTGGCGGCACAAGCCGCCGCTGCAGCGGCGGCAGCCTTGCTCGCTGCCAATAGCGCCACCAGCGACGATGCACTGGCAGTCAGCACGGCCGCTGTCGTCCCCGGCGCGCAAGCGGCCGCTACCGTCGCCACGAATGACGACAACGCGGCCGCTGCAGCTGCAGCTACCGCCGCCATTTCCCAGGCCGCCGCCACGTCGGCGCAAAATGACGATGCGGCTGCCGTCACGGCCGCCGCCAACGCCGCCGCCGCGCACGCCGCGGCCGATGCGGCGCAAACACAAGCGGACCAGACCAACGCCCCGGCATTGCAAGCCATCGCCGATGCAGCCGACGTGGTCGCCACTGCAGCCAACACCCAGGCGGCACTGACCGATGCGGCGGCGCTGGGTGTCATCTCGGCCAATGATGCCGCCGCTGCCGCTGCCGCCACGGCCTTGGCCAATGCCACGGACGCCGCCGCGCTGGATCTGGCGGCAACGGCTGCCGCCAATGCCGCCGTCGCGGCAGGCATCCAGGCCAGCCTGACGGACGCCGCCGCCCTCGCGCTCGTCTCCAATGCCGATGCGTCCGCCGCCGCCGCGGCCGCCACCGTGGCCGCCGCCACCGATGCCGCCGCCCTGACCGCCGCCTCGAATGCGGCCGCCACCGCGGCAGCGAATGCGGCAAGCAACGCCAATGCCAGCGACGCCGCAGCGCTGGGCATTGCCGCCACGGCAGCAGCGAATGCCGCCGTGGCAGCCGCCACGCAAGCAGGACTCACCGACGCCGTGACGCTGACCATGGCAGCGGACGCCGCTGCCGGCGTCGCCGCCTGGGACGCCTCGATCGCCAACGCCACTGACGCCGTCGCCCTGCAAGCGGCCGCCGACGCGGCCGCGACAAACGCCGCCAATGCCCAGACGCAAGCGAACATGACGGATGCGCCCACCCTGGGTCTGATCGCCGACGCCGCCACCCTGGCGTCGGACGCCGCACAACTCCAGGCCGGCCTGACCGACGCGGCTGCGCTGGCCCTGATTTCCGATGCCGACGCCGCGGCAGCGGCGGCTGCCGCCTTGGCCGCCAATACCGATGCCGCCGCACTCGACGCAGCAGCAGCCCTTGCCGCCACCGTGGCAGCGAATGCCGTCATCACCGCCAACCTGAGCGACGCTGCCGCCCTGCAAATCACGGCCGATGCAGCGGCCAGTACAGCCGCCAGCGCCGCCACGCAAGCGGCATTGACGGACGCCGCCGCCCTGCAAGTGATTTCCGACGCCGATGCCGCCGCCGCGCTGGCGGCGCAAACGACGGCCAACCAGACGGACGCGGCCGCCCTCGCCGCTGCCGATGCAGCCGCCGCCAGCGATGCGGCCAATGCACAAACAGTTGCCGACCAGACCGATGTCGTGGCCTTGCAGCAAGCCGCCGACCAGGCCGATGCCGATGCGGCCGCCGCCAATGCGCAAGCGTCCCTGCTGGACGTCAATGTTGCCCTGAATGCGTTCAATCTCGCCAACCTCGCCGCCCTGGCCGCCAACGTCACGGCGGGCCAGACCAGCGTCATCGACCTGACGGCCACCGTCAATGCCTTGCAGCTCGGTGCCGATGGCGCCGATGCCGATGCCGGCCTGACGGATGCCGTCGCCCTTGCCGTCACCTCTACTGCCGATGCCGTGCTGGCGGCCGGCTTGCAAGTCACCGCCAACCTGACCAACGCCGGAGCGCTCATCACCGCGGCCGCCGCGGCCGTCTCGGCGGCGGAATCGGCCGCCCTGCTGGGCGGGATCGATATCTCGGCCGTCAGCGCAGCTGCCGCAGCACAGGCCGCAGCAGCGTCTGCCGCCGCCACGGCCGCACTGACCGATGCCGGTGTGCTGGGCATCGTCTCCACCACTGACGCCGCCGCTGAACTTGCCGCCCAGACTGCTGTCACCACCTTGACCACCGCCAATACGCTGGCGCAAAACGCCCTGACCACGGCACAATTTGTTGCCAACCAGACCGATGCCGTAGCCCTGGGCCTGGCCTCGTCGGTCGCCGATGCCGCTGCGGCCGCGGCCGTCACGACCGCTGGCCAGACCGATGCCATCGCGCTGAGCCTCATCTCGAACGCCGATGCGCTGGTCGCTACCTCTGCCGCCAGCCTGGCGGCGCTGACGGATGCCACTGCACTGGGACTCATTTCCACGGCCGACGCGACCGCCGCCAGCGCCTTGCAGGCAACGGCCAACCTGACGGATGCCGCTGCCCTGGGCCTGCTCGCCACGGTCGCCGCCGCGGCTGCCAATACGGCGACGAATGTTGCCAACCTGACCGACGCCGTGGCTCTGGGCACCGTCTCGGCGGCCGCCACCACGGCCGCCAATACGGCAGCCGCCACCGCCGCGCTGACGGACGCCACGGCCTTGGGCCTGGTCGCCACGGCCGATGCGGCTGCCGCTGCGGCCCTGCAAACGACGGCCAACCTGACCGATGCGGTGGCGCTGGGCCTCGTCTCGACGGCCGCCAACACGGCCGCCAGCGCCGCTGCCGCCGTCGCCAACCTGACCGATGCCGTGGCCCTGGGCACCGTTTCAACGGCCGCCACAGCTGCCGCCAACACGGCAGCGGCCACCGCCGCGCTGACCGACGCTGTCGCGCTGGGCTTGACGGCCACCGTCGATGCGGCGGCCGCCACCGCCGCACAAACCACGGCCAACCTGACGGACGCCGTCGCCCTGGGCCTGGTAGCGACCGTGAATGCCACCGCCGCTACGGCCGCCGCCACCGTCGCTGGCCTCACCGATGCCGTCCTGCTGGGCACAGCCCATACGCTCGACGTCACGGCCGCCACCGTGGCGGCCACCAAGGCAGCCTTGACGGATGCCGCCGCCCTGACCACCATCGCCAACAACGACGCCGCGAATGCCACCGCCCTGGCCGCCTATTCGACCGCGCACCCATTGGACCTGGTGGCAGCGCTGGCAGCCACCGTTGCCGCCACCACGGCGGGCTTGTCTCGCACCGCAGCGCTGGCGGCGCAAGCCGATGACGCGACGGCCGCCTCGACAGCAGCGACGGCCGCAGCGTCCCTGACAGCCCTGAACAATGCGCTCGCGGCCGACAATGCCGCCACTGCCGCCGCCACCCTGGCCCTGACTTCCCAAGCAGCAGCCACGGCGGCGCAACTGGACGACACGCTCGCGGCCACCGCCGCCGGCGTGGCTGCCACCTCGCTGGCAGCGGCCCAGGCGGCGCAGGCGGCCGACACCGCAGCCGCCGCGACGGCCGCGACGGCGGCCAACGCCCTGGCCGCCCTGAATGCCGCCCTGCAAGCGGACGCGAATGCGGCCGCCACGGCCGCCGCCGCCGTGACGGCGAGCGCGGCCACCGCTACCGCCATCGCCGACGATCTGGCGGCTGCGACAGCCGCCACTGTCGCCAACGTCTCGCAAGCGGCCGCGCAAGCGGCGCAACTGGCAGACAATGCAGCCGCCAGCGCTGCCACCATCGCCGCCAACGCGCTGGCCGCCCTGAACGCGGCCCTGGCCGACGATGCGGCAGCGGCCGCGGCTGTACTGAACTCCACCAACGCCACGGCCGCCGCCGTCGCCGCTACCGCCGCCGACACGGCTGCCGCGGCAGCCGCCGCCGTGGCAGCCATCTCGGCCGCCGCCACGCAGCACGCGCAAGCGGACGATATCGCCGCCGCCGCTGCCGCCCTGACGGCATCCATCTCGCTGGCAGCCACGCAGGCCGCGCAAGCTGCCGATCTCGCCGTCGGCACGACCGCGACGGCGGCAGCGAACGCGCTGGCCGCACTGAACCAGGCCCTGGCCGACGACGGTGCTGCCGCGGCAGCCAGCACGGCGGCCAGCAATGCGCAAGCGGCCCTGAACGCGGCCACGGCAACACTCAACGCGGCGATATTGACGGCCAGCGCTTCGCTCGCCGCCACCAATGCCGCCTTGGGCGCCGACGCCACCGCGGCCAGCACGGCGGCCGCTGCAGCAGCGGCCCAGGTACTTGCCGATGCCGCGCTGGCGGCCGATGTAGCCCTGGCCGCGCTCGCAACGGCGGCCAACAACGCACTGAACGCCGCCAGTGCGGCGCTGGCCGCCGACGATGCCGCCGCCAATGCCGCGCATACAGCAGCCCTCTCGGCGGCCGCCACCCTGGCGGCGCAACTGGCCGACACGGCGGCCCTCAACGCCCATGCCGCGCTCAACGCGGCCATCGCCAACCTGAACGCCGCCGTGACGGCTGATGTCAACGCCTCGGATGCCGACAATGACAGGACGCTGAAACTGAACCTCCTCCTCACCGCCCAGGGTGCGGCCGATGATGCGGCCCAGGCCAATGCCAATGCGGCGGCGGCCCATGCGGCACTGGCGGCGGCCCAGGCCGACGATGCGGCGGCGGCCACCGCTGCCGCGAATGCGATTGCGGCGCATGCGGCGGCGGTCGCGGCGCAAAATGCCGATGCCGCCGCGGCAGCGACGGCAGCGCAAGCGGCAATCTCGCTGGCCGCCACCCTCAATGCCCAGGCGGACGACGCCACCGCGGCAGCGGCCGCCACTGCCGCCGCCAATGCGCAACTGGCGCTGAATGCAGCCCTGGCCGCCGACGCCGACGTCGCTGCCACCGCCGCTGCGGCAGCAGCCGCCCAGCTGGCGGCGCAAAACGCGCATGACGCCGATGCAGCGGCAGCGGCAGCGGCCGTCGCGGCAGCCATTACCCTGGCAGCCACGCAGGCGGCGCAGGCCGATGACGCGGCAGCCGCACTGGCAGCGGCCAACGCCGCCAACGCCCAGGCTGCCCACAACGCCGCCGTCGCCGACGACCAGGCCGCCGCAGACGCTGCCGCAACCGCAGCGCTGGCGCAAGCGGCTGCCACGGCCGCTGCGGCAGCCGATGCCGCAGCCACCGCCAGCGCCGCAGCAGCGGCATCCGCACTGCTCGCCGCACAGGCAGCACAAGCCGACGACACGGCCGCCAATCAGGCAGCGGCGAATGCCGCTGCCGCCACCGCAGCGCACACGGCAGCCATCGCCGCTGATGCCCTCGCGGTCAGCACGGCGGCAACGGCGGCCACTGCCTTGGCGGCCGCTACGGCAGCACAGAACGACGATGACGCCGCAGCGGCAGCTGCCGCCCAGGCCGCCGCCTCGCTGGCCCTGACCCAAGCGGCCCAGGCCGACGATGCGGCGGCTGCAGCTGCCACCCTCAACGCCAACAACGCGGCGGCCGCCGCGCTGGCCGCCCATGCCGCCGATGCGGCGGCACCACTGGCACAGGCACAGGCAGCCGCTTCCCTGCTGGCCCTGCAAGCGGCGCAAGCCGACGATGCCGCCGCCGCCAGCGCCGCAGCGGCTGCGGCGCAAGCGCATGCCAATGCGAATGCCGCGTATGCGGACGACGCGGCGGCAGCCCAGGCCCATGCCGACGCGCAGGCTGCCGACGCAGCCCTGGCGCAAGCGAACGCCATCGCCGCGCAGACCGACGCCAGCGCCCTGGCCGTCGTGGCGAATGCGGATGCGGCCCACGCCGCCGCCGTGCAAGCCATCGCCGACCAGACCGATGCCGTAGCGCTCACGCAGGCCGCCGATGCGGCGGCGGCGGCGGCGCTGGCGGCGGCGCAAACGGCCGCCCTGACGGACGCCAGCGCCCTGCACCTGGCAGCCGATGCGGCGGCGGCGGCCGCCCTGCAAGCGCAGGCGCAGGCAGACCTGACGGACGCAGGCTCGCTGACGGTGGCGGCGAATGCCGATGCCGCGGCAGCGGCGGCGGCCCAGGCGCTGGCCGACCTGACGGACGCGAGCCAACTCTTCGTGCTGAGCCAGAATGCCCTGCACAACCCGCTGACGGTGGCCGACTTCAGCACCGGCCTGCCGGCCGCCGGCGGCGACGTGATCGACATGTCGGCCATCGCCCACCTGACGGCGTCCGTGGCGGTGGGCGTCAATCTGAGCACGGACTTCAGCAACAACAACCTGTTCATCTTCGACGGCACGTCCGTGTCGATAGGCGCGGCGGCCAGCGCCATCGCGGCCGACAACAGCGTCTTGTCGGGCCAGGGCTACATCGTCATCGCCGATGCGCAAAACAGCGGCGCCGTGACGGTGTATCACTCGAGTGACCTGAGCAACGCCAACGCCATCGACACGGCGCTGGTGCTGCTGAGCGGGGTGAACATCACGCAACTGACGGCGGCCAACTTCGTCGTCTGAGGCAGGGCACCCACGCCAGGCGCCGCGCCTGGCACGGCAGCGGGAGCGCAAAGCAGCGCGCTCCCGCCACACCTTGAAATGCGTCAGGCCTCGGGCCGGAAAAATACGGGATGAGATTACGCGGTTTCCCAGCATTGTCTTCACTGCCACGCATCGCGGCCTTGCTGGCGGCCGTGGCCATGGCATCGGCATCCTCTTACGCCGGCGCCCAGGGCGCCACCGCCTGGAGCTTCGACCAGGTCTTGCAGCAGGCGCTGCAAAGCCATCCCGCCGTCCAGGGCAAGCGTTCGGCGCAGGCAGCCGCGCGCGCCGAACTCGATGGCGCGCAATGGCAGCGCTTTCCCAGCCTGTCGGCCGAAGTACCCACCGGTTCGCAGGAAACGGGCGGCGTGGTGCGCATCGAGCAGCCGCTGTGGAGCGGCGGACGCATCGACGCCGGCATCGATGCCGCCGGCAGCCGGGTCGACGCGGCCGGCGCCGCCATCGAGGAAGAACGCCTGACCCTCTCCCTGCGCGTGATCGCCGCCTACACGGAAGCGCTGCGCCAGACGGCGCGCGTGCGCTCGGCGGAGGCAGGCCTGGCCGAGCACCAGCGCCTGCTGGACATGATCAAGCGCCGCGTGGTGCAGTCGGTCAGTTCGCAGACGGACCAGCGCCTGGCCGAGTCGCGCGCCTACCAGACTGCCAACGACGTGTCGAATGCGCGCCAGGCGCTGGAAAACGCGCTGGCACAGCTGTCGCAACTGGCCGGCAAACCCGTGCGCCTCGTCAGCGCCACGGGCATCGGCGTGGGCGAACCGCTGCCCGACGCCAGCCTGGAACGGGTCATGCGCCAGGCCATCGATTACTCCCCCACCCTGCACCGCCTCGATTTCGAGGCGCAGGCAGCCGATTCCGAGATCACCCTGCAGCGCTCGGCCTACATGCCGAAAGTCGTGCTGCGCATGGAAAAACCGACGGGCGGCATCAATGCCGACAACCGTACGCGCGCCATGCTGGTGCTGCAGGCGCAGCCGGGCGCCGGCCTGTCGGCCAAGGCTGGCGTGGATGCCGCCGTGGCCCGGCGCGAAGGCGCGCGCGCCGCGCACGACGTGGCCGAACGCGAGGTGCGCGAACGTTTCACGCTGGACTGGAACGAGGCCGAAGCGAGCCGCCAGCGCCTGGGCAATGCGGGCGAGGCCAGCACCACCTCGACGCAGGTATTCGAATCCTACGCGCGCCAGTACGTGATCGGCCGCAAGAGCTGGAACGACGTGCTCAACGCCGTGCGCGAAGCGACCCAGGCGCAGTTTTCGCTGGAAGACACGCGCGCGCAAGCGATTGCCGCCAGCCTGCGCCTGGCAGCGCAAACGGGCACCCTGGCCGGGCGCACGGCGCCGGCAGGCATGGCGCGCCCGCATTGACACCGACATGATGCACACAGGAGACAGCGTGGATACCTCCCTCAAACATGGCTTGCTGACACTCATCGAACGCGCCGCCCGCCTGGCAGGCCAGCACGTACCCGCCGCGCGCCTGGCCGACTTGCAACGCCAGCTCGACGACGTCGACGACAGCGGTGCCCCCGCCATGGTCCTGACCACCATCTGGCAGGCGGCCGGGCTGGAAGGCGCGGCACGCCCGCTGCACGAGCCGACGCCGGGCGAGCTGCCGTTCGCCGTCTACAGCGCCAGCACGGGCTGGGGCTTGCTGCAATCGCGCGGCGCCGACGGCGCCTGGCGTGGCGAAGGCGTCGATGGGCGCGCCTTGCAACTGGCCTCGCTGGCCGGCCTGGCTTGCGTGGGCCTGCCGCGCCGCAGCGAAAAAAGCAGCGCCCGCCCCGGCGCCCTGGGCCTGGTGCGCAACGCCCTGTGGCTGAAGAAAAGCGTGTTTGTCGACGCCGTGCTGGCCACCGCGCTGGTGACCCTGCTGACCATGGCCACCTCGCTGTTCTCCATGCAGGTGTACGACCGCGTGATCCCGAACCAGAGCTTCAGCACCCTGTGGGTGCTGGTGGTGGGCGTGGCGCTGTCGATCGGCCTGGAATTCATCCTCAAGCAGGTGCGCAGCCGCATCGTCGACCACTCGTGCAATGACGTCGACCATGAATTGTCCGAATGGTTTTTCCAGCGCATGCTCGGCATCCGCATGGAGGTCCGCCCCGCTTCCGTCGGCACCCTGGCGGCGCAAGTGAAGGGTTTTGAAATGGTGCGCGGCGTGCTCACGTCGACGTCGCTGTTCGTGCTGACGGACGTGCCCTTCGCCCTGATTTTTCTCGCCATGATCACCATCATCGGCGGTTGGCTGGTGGTCGTGCCGCTGGTGGCCCTGCCGCTGGCCCTCGTGTGCGGCCTGATGTTCCAGCGCGCCATCGAGAATCACACGCGCAAGAATCTCAACGCCAGCAACCGCAAGGCCGGCTTGCTGGTGGAAGCCGTCGATGGCGTCGAAACGCTCAAGGGCAGCAGCGCCGAATGGATGATGCAGGCGCGCTGGGCCGAACTGGTGGCCGAGAGCAGCCACGCGGAGCAGAATATCCGCGACTATGCGGCCCTGTCGCAAAACATCACGGCCGCCTTCCAGCAACTGACCAACGTGGCGCTGATCTCCATGGGTGCGTGGTTCGTGGCGGAAAACCAGATGACCATGGGCGCCCTGATGGCTTGCACCATCATCAGCAACCGCGCCCTGATGCCCATCGTGCAGCTGCCCGCCGTGATGGTGCAGTGGGCGCATGCGCGCGCCTCGATCGACGGCCTGGAACAGGTCATCAGCCTGCCCAACGAAGCGGACAACGCGCAGTTCGCGCTGACGCCGCGCAGCCTCGATACGGGACTGCGCTTCGAACGCATCCGCTTTACGTATGGCGGCGCGCAAAAGGTGGCGCTGGAAGCGGAAAGCCTGGCCATCCGCCCCGGTGAAAGAGTCGGCCTGGTGGGCGCCATCGGTTCGGGCAAGAGCACTCTGCTGAAACTGGCCTCGGGCCTGTACCAGCCGGCCGAGGGGAAAGCCTACCTGGGCGACGTCGACATGGCCCTGCTGGCGCCGGCCGTGGTGCGCGAAATGGTCGGCTACCTGCCTCAGGAAACGCGCCTCTTCAGCGGCACCCTGCGCGACAACCTGTTATTGGGACTGGCCGACCCGGGCGAGGAAGCGATCCTGGCGGCGGCCAGGCGCACGGGCCTGATCGAGCTGATACTGGGCCAGCCACGCGGACTGGCGCTGGGCATCACCGAAGGCGGACGCGGCGTGTCGGGCGGCCAGCGGCAATTGATCGCCGTCACGCGCCTGCTGCTGGCCAAGCCGCGCATCTGGCTGCTCGATGAACCGACGGGCGCCATGGATGCGAAAACGGAAGCGCGCATCGTCGGGCTATTGGGCGAACTGGCGGCCGAAGGCGTGACCATGGTCGCCACCACGCACAAGAACGCCCTCTTGCCCCTGCTCGACCGCCTGGTGGTGCTGCAGGCGGGACGAGTGCTGCTCGACGGCCCGCGCGACTTTGTCCTGGCCAAGCTGTCGGGCAAGCCGCAGGCCGTACCCAGTCCCGCAACTGCGCCGGTGGCGCAAGGAGCCGTCGCATGAAGCTGGCCAAGGTCGAGACGCGGGAAGAGGCCAAACGGGGCCGGCGGCTGATCTGGAGCTGCACGCTGGCGCTGGCTTGTGTCATCGCCTGGGCTTCGTGGGCCGAGCTGGACCAGGTCACGCGCGCCAACGGCCAGGTGATCGCCAGTTCGCGCAACCAGATCATCCAGGTGGCCGATGGCGGCGTGCTGGCCGAGCTGCGCGTGCATGAAGGCAGCGTGGTGAAAAAGGGCGAACTGCTGGCGCGCTTCGACCGCACGCGGGCCGAGACGAGCTACCTGGAAAGCACGGCCAAGGCGGCCGGGCTGAAGGCGGCCGTGGCGCGCCTGCAGGCGGAAGTGTTTGGCGGCGCGCCGAAGTTCCCGTCCGAACTGCAGGCGTTCCCGGAATTTCGCGCCAACCAGCTAGCCCTGTTCAGCAAGCGCCAGGGCGCCGTGCAAGCGGAAGTGAGCTCGCTGGAAAGCGCCATGAAGCTGATCAAGGAAGAGCTGGAAATGAATTTGCCGCTGCTGGAAACGGGGGATGTCAGCCGCGCCGAGGTGCTGAAACTGCGGCGCCAGGTGGTCGACATCCAGGCACAGATCACCAACCGGCGCAACAAATACCTGCAAGACAGCCAGACGGACCTGGTGAAAGCCCAGGAAGACCTGGCCGGCGTGCTGCAGACGGTGACGCAGCGCAAGGAACAGCTGGGCTCGACGGACATTTACGCGCCAACCGACGGCATCGTGCGCAATGTGCGCCTCACCACTCTGGGCGGCGTGGCCAAGCCGGGCGAGGAAATCCTGCAAATCGTGCCCACGGACGATGACCTGATCATCGAGGCAAAAGTCAAACCGGCCGACATCGCCTTCATCAAGCCCGGCCTGCCCACGGCCGTGAAACTCGACGCCTATGACTACGGCATCTACGGGCGTTTGCGCGGCACCGTCAGCTACATCAGCGCGGACACTTTAAATGAAGACAACAAGGGCAACGAGCAGCCGTACTACCGCGTGCAGATCAAGACCAGCGGGCGCAATCTGATGGGCAAGAATGGCGAGCCGATCTTGATCCAGCCGGGCATGACGGCCACCGTGGAAATCAACACGGGACGCAAGACGGTCTTGCGCTACCTGACGAAACCGATCACCAAGACGTTTTCAGAGTCGATGGGGGAGCGCTGACGCAGCGGGCTACGTCAGCCGGCCGGCTTCAATTGACCAATGACGCTCGCCACCTTGGCGGTAATCATGTCGACCGCGGGCCCATTGGCGCCATGCGGCAAAATGACATCGGCATTGCGCTTGGTGGGCTCGATGAATTGCTTGTGCATCGGGCGTACTGTTTCCAGATACTGCTCGATGACGCTTTCGACCGAGCGACCGCGTTCGGTGATATCGCGTTGCATGCGGCGGATGAAGCGCACGTCGGAGGCCGTATCGACAAAGATCTTCAGCGACATCATGTTGCGCAAGTCTTCGTCATACAAGGCAAACAGGCCTTCGATCACGATCACCGGGGCCGGCTTGACCGGAATGGTCCTGTTGGAGCGATTGTGCAGCGTGAAATCGTACTCCGGCATCTCGATCGCCTCGCCATTGCTCAAGGCCTGGATATGCTGCACCAGCAATGGCCACTCGAACGCCTGCGGATGGTCGTAATTCTGCTGGCGGCGAACTTCAGGGGAGAGATGGGTTTGGTCGCAGTAGTAGTCGTCCTGCATCACGACCGAGACCATGTCGGCGCCAAAGGACGCCAGCACCTGCTGTGATACGGTTGACTTGCCACTGCCGCTTCCGCCAGCGACACCAATAACAAACGGTTGGAAGGAAATATTATTCATGCCGAATGATACCGGAAACGCGACCGGACTGACAGGGAGCGGCTGAAAAGCCGGGCCTGTCACGCGCCATGCATCAGCCGCGCATACAGCTCGGCCACCCGCTCTGCCGTGATGCCGTCGCGCTGTTCGATGGCCAGCGGATGCTCCGTCGGCTCCAGCTCGATGGACGGGCGCACGCCATCGTCGCGCAGATGGACGCGGGTTTTCAGGTTCAGGGTATCCGGGTACACGGGCAGTTGCGTGCTGAGCCAGCCGAAGAAGGGACCGATGTGCGCCCGCTGCGCGTCATTGAAGCAGGCATCCCAGGAGTCGAAGCTCTCGCCGCTCAGTGACACCCACACGCCCCAGCTGAACGGCTCATCCGAGCCATGCACGGGGATGTCGATGGTGGCGCGCACGAAGCAGTGTGCTTCGTCGACGATGCAGGCGTCGCTGTCGAGCTGGCAGCGCGCTTCGCGCTCGGCGGGCGCCATCTGCTCATACAGCCACGGCGCATCGGCGCCGAAGCTGGGCATGCCCGTGTGGGTCTCGCCGCAGGAGCGGCACAGGAAGGAAAAACTCATGCGTGAAGGCCGCCTATTCGAATTGTTTGTGGTGTTGAATGCAAAGAGTTACTTAGGAAACGGTGCGCTTGGTATTCGAGCAAGATGATATTCTAAACAATCTCAAGATGCGCAGACGGGGTGAATCGCGCCACCGGCATTGCATGCTTAACCTCTTACCAGGAATTAACAATGAACGAAGAAAAATTTTGGCAGCTGATAGAGCAGATCGACCGTGAGGCCTTGGAAGACGGTGACGCCGATGCCGCAGTGGAACCATTGACCGAAGCGCTCGCCGAATTGCCGGTCAAGGACATCAAGGGCTTCGAGGAGTGCCTGGCTCAGGCACTGTACAAGCTCGATGGCAAGGTGTTCGCGGACCATGCCGGTGCATCAGGAAAGTCGGACGACGGTTTCCTGTATGCGCGCTGTTTCGTTGTCGGCTCGGGCAAGGTCACCTATGACAGCGTTCTGGCCAACCCCACACTGATGCCCGATCAAACGGACGACTGCCTGGAAGAACTGTTGAGCGTCGCTCCCGAGGCCTGGTCCGAGAAGACAGGGCGTGACACCGATGACTGGGATTTTACCGCCAGCGTCGATTATGAAACCGGAAGCAATTCCGCTGCCTGGCCTGGCTAAGGCGGCAATGGACGCCATCGCCGCAAGCAAGGCGCATATCAAGCTGGCCGAAGGTGATGCCGGGCAATGGGATGTGCACATGGCGGCAGCTGAAGCCGTGTTGTGCAGCGCCTTGCAAGCGGCCCAGCAAGACACCGCCCTGCTCACTTGCCTGGGCGCCGTGCTGTGTGACCAGGGTAAGTACAGGGAAGCCGTCAACGTACTGGAAACGGCGCTCAAGCTGGGCTCGCCGGACTGCCATACCCATTACAACCTTGGGGTGGCCCTGGCGGGACTGGCAAAACCCCGCAAGGCCATGGCGCAATTTGGCAAGGCGCAGGGCCTTGCCGCTTCCAGACTGACCTGGACCGCCTATTTCGACCCGCAGGCCCTATAGGCGCTTGCCCGGAAAACTATTCGAACTGCTTGCGGAATGCCTCGAACTGCGCCGCCAGGCCATCGAAGTCGCTGCGCAATTGCAGCACTTCCTGTTCCAGCTGGGCCACGCGGCTGCCCTGCTGCGGCGCGCTGACGGCGCCCGCAAAACCGGCTGCCGTCTCGATCTGCGCCAGCGCTTCCTCACCGCCCAGCAAGTGACCGTAGCGCGGCTCCTTGGCGCCGGGGGCGACAGCCAGCTTGGCCACCAGCGGCGGATATTTGTCGATCAGGAACTGCAGGCCGGATTCCACTTCCGCCACCGACTTGAATTCATGCACACGCCCGCTGCGGCTGCGGATTTCGCCGGCCGTCTGCAAGCCGCGCAGCATCAATATCGTCAGGATGGCCAGCTTGTCCTGTTCCAGCGACCACTTGATGCGCATGCGGTGTTCGTACTTGGCGACGCGGGCGCCGGCCTGCGTGATGCCGTTGACGAACTTGCGCTGCATCAGGCGCTGCAGCACGTCGTAGACGGTTTCTTCCGACAGGGCCATGACGGGGTCGCGGCTGGACAACTGGTTACAGCCGTTGGTCAGCGCGTTGAGCGACAGCGGGTAGCTGTCCGGCGTCAGCGCTTCCTTTTCGGCCAGCACGGCCAGCACGCGGATCTCGAAGGGGTCGAGCAGATTCGGATTGTCAGTGCTTTTTTCGCCTGCCGTCACATCAGTGTTCATGCCTATATCCTTAATCAACCAGCTTGTTCATTTTCTCGGAATCGAATTTATCACACTCGGGCACGCCCTGGCAGCAGATGCCCGCCGCTTTCAGGGTGGCGAGGATGGTTTCGATGCGCTGTTCCTGTGCCACGGCATGCGTGATCAGGCCTTGCAGGGCTTTCGACAGCGGGTCGTCGCCGTTCGGCGTCACGCCATACGCGGCGAACAGGTGGGCCGTGCTGCCCTCGCGCAGGGCGCTGACATCCTTTTGCACGATGTGCGCGGGGTTGCCGACCGCCGTGGCGCCCGATGGCACGGGTTTGAGCAGCACGGCGTTCGAGCCCACCTTGGCATACTCGCCCACCGTGAAACTACCCAGCACCTGGGCGCCGGCGCCGACAATGACGCCGCGTTCCAGGGTCGGATGGCGCTTGCTGCCGCTGTGCAGCGAGGTGCCGCCCAGGGTCACGCCCTGGTAAATGGTGCAGTCGTCGCCAACGACGGCCGTCTCGCCGATCACCACGCCGAAGCCGTGGTCGATGAAGACACGCCGGCCGATGACCGCGCCCGGATGGATCTCGATGCCCGTGATGATGCGGGCGATATATGAAATGAAGCGCCCTACCCACTTCATGTGCCGCCTCCAGCACCAGTGCGCCCAGCCATGCATGACGATGGCGTGCAGGCCAGGATAACAGGTCAGCACCTCCCAGCCATTGCGGGCGGCGGGGTCACGTTCAATGATGCTGTTGATATCTTCGCGCAGGTGATGGAACATAAGACGGATTTCTGAATAGGTAAGAGACAAGACGCAAATGGTAGCGTATTCGGCGGCGTGCTGCCGGAGAGGCAGATAAACAACCGCCGCCTCAAGGGCGGCGGCTCAAAGAAGCGCTACAAAACGTTCAGGACGTTCTTAAGCTTCTAAAGCAATCCGCTGGCGGCGGGCTTCGTACAGACACACGCCGGAAGCGACCGACACGTTCAGACTCTCGACGGAGCCGAACATCGGGATGCTGACGAGGATGTCGCAGGTGTCGCGCGTCAAACGGCGCATGCCTTCGCCTTCGGAACCCATGACGAGGGCCGTCGGGCCCGTGAAATCAGCTTCGTACAAGCCTTTTTCGCCGTCGTCCGAGGTGCCGATCAGCCAGATGCCGCGTTCCTTGAGTTCACGCATGGTGCGCGCCAGATTCGTCACGGTGATGTACGGGACGGTTTCGGCGGCACCGCTGGCAACCTTGGCGGCCGTGGCGTTCAAGCCCACGGCGCGGTCCTTCGGCACGATGACGGCATGTGCGCCGACGCCGTCGGCCACGCGCAGGCATGCGCCCAGGTTGTGCGGATCCGTGATGCCGTCAAGAATCAACAGCAGCGGCGGGCCGTCGATGGCGTCCAGCAGCTCATCGAGATTGCGCGCCAGCGACAATTGCGAGGCGAAGGCGATCACGCCCTGGTGGCGGCGCGTGCCGACGATCTTATCCAGGCGCGACGAGTCGACGGGCATGACGCGCACGTTGGCCGCCTTGGCGGCGGCGATCATGTCCTTCATGCGGCCGTCGACGCGGCTGGCATCGACGAAAATTTCTTCCACGGACGACGCTTCATGACGCAAACGCGAGGTGACGGCGTGGAAGCCGAAAATCATTTTATTCTTCATGTGTTATCGCTTCTTTTAACGCTTGCTTTTGCTTGTTTTTGATACAGTTTTTGCTGCACGTGGTGCCGCCGTGGCGGGTGCCGTGGCTGGTTTCTTGCTGCGCTTCGGCGCGGCGGCCTTGGGAGCTGCCGCCTTGGGGGCTTCCTTCAGGGCAGCCTTGGCTGCAGGCTTGGCGCCGTTGGAGCGGCCGCCAGAACCATTGCCAGACTTGCCGCCAGCCTTGCCGCCGGTGTTAACGCTGGCTTTGATCTCATGGCGCTGCTCGGTCGCAGGACCGGGCTTGACCATGGATTTCTTTTCGCCCTTGCGCTTGCCGCCGCCGTTCGTCTTGGCTGGCGCTTCTTCGCCCGCCAGTTCCGCATCGGTGACCAGACGCAGGTCGATCTTGCGCGTTTCCAGGTCGACACGCGCCACTTGCACCGTCAGACGGTCGGTCAATTGATAACGTTTTCCCGTGCGTTCGCCGCGCAATTCATGGCGCGCATCGTCGTACTGGAAGTAATCGGTGCCCAGCTCGGTGACGTGCACCAGGCCTTCGACAAACAGGGTGTCGAGCTGCACGAACACGCCGAACGTAGTCACGCCCGTGATGGTGCCGGTGAATTCCTCGCCCAGTTTATCTTGCATGAAGTAGCACTTCAGCCAGGCTTCCACGTCGCGCGACGCTTCGTCGGCGCGGCGCTCGTTGGCCGAGCAATGCACGCCCAGCGCGTCCCAGATCGTCAGGTCCGTCTTCTTCGGCTTGCCGTCGGCCTTGTCCCTCGCCTGCTGCTTGCGCGTAGCGTTCGACACGTTCGTGTTCAACACGACCTTATCGGACAGCTTCGGCTCGTATTTCTTGCCTTGCAAGATGGCCTTGATGGCGCGGTGCGTCAGCAAGTCGGGATAGCGGCGGATCGGGCTGGTGAAGTGGGCATACGCCTCGTAGGCCAGGCCGAAGTGGCCGATATTGTCCGGGCTGTAGACGGCTTGCTGCATCGAACGCAGCAGCATCGTTTGCAGCAGGGCCGCATCAGGACGCGCCTTGATCTGCTGCATCAGAGTCTGATAATCGGATGCCGACGGCGTGTCGCCGCCCGTCAGGTTCAGGCCGACTTGCTTGAGGAAGGTGCGCACTTGCGTGAGCTTTTCCTTGGTCGGGCTGGCGTGAATGCGGTAGGTGCCTGGATGCTTGTTACGCAGCAACAAATCGGCCGCGCAGACGTTGGCCGCCAGCATGCACTCTTCGATGATCTTGTGCGCTTCATTGCGCGTGCGGGGAATGATCTTTTCGATCTTGCCAGCCGTATTGCAGACGATATAAGTTTCCGTCGTCTCGAAATCGATGGCGCCCCGCTCCGTGCGTGCTTTCAGCAAGGCGCGGTAGACGGCTTCCAGATTCTGCAGGTGCGGCAGGATGTCCGCGCGGCGTGCCGCCTCGGGTCCTTTGGTGTTGCCCAGCACGGCAGCGACTTCGTCATACGTGAGACGCGCGGCCGAATGGATTACGGCCGGGTAGAACTGGTAAGCCTTGAGTTCGCCCTTGTCGCTGACGACGGCGTCGCAGACGAGGGTCAAACGGTCGACGGCCGGGTTCAGCGAGCACAGGCCATTCGACAGTTTTTCCGGCAGCATCGGGATCACGCGGCGCGGGAAATACACAGACGTGCTGCGCTCCAACGCGTCGATATCGAGCGCGTCGTTCGGTTTCACGTAATGGCTGACGTCGGCGATCGCCACGATCAGGCGGAAGCAGTTGGCGCGGCCGATCTTGACGGGTTCGCAATACACGGCATCGTCGAAATCGCGCGCGTCTTCGCCGTCGATGGTAACGAGCGGCACATCGCGCAGGTCGACACGGTCTTTCAGGTCGGCGTCGCGCACTTCGAACGGCAGTTTTTCTGCCTGTTTCAGGGCGGCGGCGGAAAAGATGTGCGGCACGTTGAATTTGCGCACAGCAATTTCAATTTCCATGCCGGGATCATCGAGCGCACCGAGCACTTCGACGATCTTGCCGACAGGCTGCTTGAAGCGCATCGGTTGCTCGGTCAGCTCGACGCTGACGATCTGGCCAGCCTTCGCCTTGCCCACCGAACCGGTCACCAGGATGTCCTGGCCGATGCGCTGGTCTTCCGGCGCCACGACCCAGGTGCCGTTTTCCTGGATCAGGCGGCCGATGACGTGGCTATTGGCGCGGTAAGTGACTTCCACGATCGTGCCTTCAGGGCGGCCGCGGCGGTCCGTGCCGACAATGCGGGCCATGACCTTGTCGCCATGCAGTACTTTCTGCATTTCTTTCTCAGGCAGAAACAGGTCGGCGCTGGCGTCGTCGGGAATGACAAAGCCGAAGCCATCGCGGTGGCTGGTGACGCGACCGGCGACAAGCGCGCTCTGGTCGGCCAGGCTGAAAATACCGCTGGCGTCAGACTTCAGCTGGCCGTCGCGCTCCATCGCCTTCAGGCGACGGACCAGGACATCCATGGAATCGGCATGCACTTGCAGCGTTTTCCCGAGAGACTGCGGGTCGAGAGGCGCGTTGACGCTGCGGAATATGCCGAGAATGTCCTCCCGGCTGGGGATGGTGTGGGTATTTTGGCTCAAAAGTATTTCTATAGTTGTTATTGACAGTGATCAAACGGAAGACAAAGACCGATGACATCACCGTCAATATTGACACGGTGATGTCCAGTAGTGTACCGGAGGACGCCTTGATTTGCCTAACGGACAGCGTAGCGGAAACCGAACAAGTACCCCGCCGATGAAAAAAAGGAGAAAAGCTGCGCAATGCATTTGACTTCGGCAAATATTGCTCTATAATCCTGGTCTCTTGCAGCGACAAACCCTCAAAGGAATGCAGTTGCAGGAAAGCGGTACAGGGTTGATGTGCAGTATGGAGCGAAAGCTCATCTGGCGCAAAACTCTTCAAGTCGCTATAATAGCAGAATTGTTGTGAAGTTATTTTTCAACAAGTACTCGAGCAGCAAAGTAGTAAGCATTAAAAGTAAGTAATAGCAGCATCAGTGCCCACGTGGCGGAATTGGTAGACGCGCATGGTTCAGGTCCATGTGCCTTCGGGTGTAGGGGTTCGAGTCCCTTCGTGGGCACCATTACCTAATTCGCAAAAAGGCCGCAAACTTTCACGAGTTTGCGGCTTTTTTCATTTCCGCGACGAAAATCCCCCTCCCTTCGGCCAGTCGGCCGGACTGCGGCAAGCAGACAGCACGGCACACCCACGGACAGCAACCTGCGGAAAACGCTGAAAAAACAGGCAGATTTAAGCTTTTCTCATAGGGAACAGCCCTTTTCCGGCGAAAAAACATGTTTCTTGAAGAAAAGTGCAAAATGTTGATTGACCGAATGCGCGCCAGCCCTTATGATTTTGTCCTCGCTGCAGAACACGCAGCGACAAGCAGCAAGCAGTAACAATGCCCACGTGGCGGAATTGGTAGACGCGCATGGTTCAGGTCCATGTGCCTTCGGGTGTAGGGGTTCGAGTCCCTTCGTGGGCACCACCAGCAACAAGTTGTCGATTGTTGTGATCCGCAGTAAAGTAGCAGATAGCAGTAACAAGCAGCACAATGCCCACGTGGCGGAATTGGTAGACGCGCATGGTTCAGGTCCATGTGCCTTCGGGTGTAGGGGTTCGAGTCCCTTCGTGGGCACCACCAGCAACGAGTTGTTTTCGTTGTAGTCCGCAGTACGGTAGTGAGATACAGCAGTCATAAGCAGCAAGCAGCATCAGTGCCCACGTGGCGGAATTGGTAGACGCGCATGGTTCAGGTCCATGTGCCTTCGGGTGTAGGGGTTCGAGTCCCTTCGTGGGCACCATTACCTAATTCGCAAAAAAGCCGCAAACTTTCACGAGTTTGCGGCTTTTTTCATTTCCGGATGCCGCGCGGCCTCCCCGCTTACGGCCCCCCCCCTCCCTTATTTGCCCAGCGCCGCCTTGACGGCATTGGCCAGGGTCGTCGTCGGACGGCCAATCAGCGCGCTCAATTGCTTGCCATTGTCTTCCAGTCCGCCCTTGGCCGCGCCCGCATCGGAATCGGCCAGCAGATCGGCAAAGCCTTCCGGCACGCCCACGCTCACCAGCGCCGCCTTGAAGTCCGCTTGCGGCAAGTCTTTATACGCAATCGCCTTGCCCGACTGGCGCGCCACTTCGGCCGCGTACTCGGCCAGGGTAAAGCCCTGGTCGCCAGCGAGTTCATAGATGGCTTGCGGCTGGGCCGCCGTCAGCACGGCAGCAGCAGCGGCAGCGTAATCGGCGCGCGCGGCCGACGAGAAGCGCCCGTTTTGCGCCGCACCCAGCACAACGCCGTGCTCGAGTACGGGCGCCAGGTGTTCCGTATGGTTTTCCTGGTACCAGCCGTTGCGCAGAAAAGTGTATGGCACTTTGGCTGCGCGAATGGCCGCTTCCGTGATCACGTGCTCGGCGGCCAGGCCCAGCGGCGACGTGTCGGCGTGCAAGACGCTGGTGTAGGCCAGCAGGGATACGCCGGCACGCTTGGCGGCGTCGATGACGTTCTGGTGCTGCTGCGCGCGCTGACCCACTTCGCTCGACGAAATCAGCAAGATCTTCGTTGCGCCTTTGAAAGCCGCATCGAGGCTGGCGCCGTCGTTGTAATCGGCCTGGCGCACTTGCACGCCCTGGGCAGCCAGGTCGGCGGCCTTGGCCGGGTTGCGCACGGCGGCGATGATGTTCGCTACGGGGACGGATTTGAGCAGGTTGGCGATGACGTGCTGGCCCAGATTGCCTGTGGCGCCGGTGATGACGATCATGATTTCTCCTTGGAGGGTGGGTGGTAAGACCCTATAATAGGACTATTACTTACTTATTGTAAGTACGTACCTTTTGGTAAGTATGAATTACACTAAAATTGAAGGCCAACTATCATGTCCACAGACACTCCCGGCACCAGCCTGCGCGCCGCCCTCGCCCGGCAAAACCAGGGAGCGCACCTGCTGGCAGCCGCCTGCCCGTCGCGCGCCGTGCTCAGCCACCTGACCAGCCGCTGGGCCGTGCTGGTGCTGGTATTGCTGCTGAGCGGCACGCGGCGCTTCAGCGAACTGCGCCGGGAAGTGGGCGGCGTCAGCGAAAAAATGCTGGCGCAAACCCTGGAAGCACTGGCGGGCGACGGTTTCGTGCTGCGCCAGGCGTATCTGGTGATACCGCCCAAGGTGGAATACAGCCTCACGCCACTGGGACGCGAGGCGGCCGAACGCCTGGCCGTGCTGGTCGACTGGATCGAGGATAATTACCCGCGCATCGAACAGGCGCGCGCCGAACTGGCAATGGCACCCGCAGCGCAAAACGCCGCGTGAATGAGTGCTGCGATCCTTGCTTTTGGTTATCAAGAATTATCGTTTACTCCTACTTGCCTTGATGTAATACTAGGCCCATGAAACGCTTGAGGGCGCGATACCATGAATCAGTTGATTTCTTCCATCGCCGACCGGGCCAAGGTGCTACTGGTCAGCAATTCGCCTAACGATGTGCGCGAGCTGCTGTATGTGCTGGACCGGCATAACCTGGGCACGGGACTGGCGGGCGATATCGACGAAGGCGTGGAACTGGCGGCCGGCGGCACGGACCTGATCCTGCTCGATGCGGCGCTGGCGGGCACGAATATTGGCGCCACCTGCATGCGCCTGCGCAATGCGGGCGGACGCCACGGCGTGCCGCTGCTGCTGATGTCGGCCACCCCCAGCGCCGAGGAACAGGGCCGCAGCGTGGGCGCCGGTGCCAGCGACTACATCAAGATGCCCTTCAATGCGCGCGACGTGGCGGAAAAAATCCTCATGGAACTGGCGCTGCACAAGGCCGAGACGCCCGCCGCCCGCCCCTTCGCCACTCCCGCCGCGCCGCCGCGCCCCTTGCACCCGCAAACGCTGGAAGTCAATTACCATTCCATCCTGGCCGGTTCGCCCGACGCCGTGCTGCTGTTCGATATCGATAACCGCCTGCTGATCGATGCCAACCACCTGGCCGAAGAATTGTTCGACATGCCGCTGGCCGAACTGCTGCAAGGTGGCATGGAGCCGCTGTTTCCCCAGCATCAGAGCGATGGCCGCGCCTCGCCGCAACTGCTGGAAGAAATGATCCGCGATACCTTGCAAGGCAAGATCGTCGTCTTCCGCGCCAGCTGCTGCCACCGCGACAGCCACCCGATCGCCTGCGAAATCCGGCTGATGCGCCTGTCCGTGCCGGGCCGCCAGCTCGTGCATGCGCGCATCATCGACTTGACCGAACGCAACCTCGCCGAAGCGATGCGCGCGGGCCAGAGCGCCCTGCTGGAAATGGTCGCCAAGGGCGCGCCCCTGATCCCCACCCTGAACCAGCTGCTGCTGCTGATCGAAGGCCAGTCGCGCGGCGTGCTCTGCTCCATCATGCTGCTCGACGATGACGGCATCCACATGCACAGCGCGGCCGGTCCCAGCCTGCCGCCCGAATACATGGCCCTGCTCGAAGGCGTGGCCATCGGTCCCGGCGTGGGGTCTTGCGGCACGGCCATGTTCCTGCGCGAACCGGTGGAGGTCAGCGACATCATGCACGACCCGCTGTGGGCGCCCTACCGCGAGCTGGCGGCGCCGTTCGGCTTGCGCGCCTGCTGGTCGCGCCCCATCTTCGGCCAGGATGGCGCCGTGCTCGGCTCCTTCGCCATGTACTACCGCGAAGTACGCAAGCCCGATGCGCGCGACCTGGAACTGATCGACACGGCGACCGACCTGGCCGGCATCGCCATCGGCCGCATGCGCCACGAACGCGAACTGCAGCGCCACCGCGCCCACCTGGAAGAGCTGGTGGCCGAACGCACGGCGGCCCTGACGCAGGCCAAGGAACATTCGGAACAAACAAACCTCGAACTGGCCGCCGCGCTGGAGAACCTGTCCATCACGCAGGAAGAACTGGTGCGCCGCGACAAGCTGGCCGCGCTGGGCGCGCTGGTGGCCGGCATCGCGCACGAACTCAATACGCCGATCGGCAACGGCCTGGTGGTGGCCACCACCATGGCCGAGCGCACGCGCGAAATCCAGGCCAGCTTCCTCGATGGCTTGCGCCGCTCGGAGCTGGGCGCCTACCTGACCCAGGCCAGCGAGGCCGACGCCATCATGCTGCGCAACCTGCAGCGCGCCGCCGACCTGGTTTCGAGCTTCAAGCAGATCGCCGTCGACCGCGCCAGCTCGCAGCGCCGCCACTTCCTGCTGCGCCAGTTTGTCGCCGAGCTGATGCTGCCCCTGTCCACGCCGCTCAAGGCCGCCGGCCTGAGCCTGACGCAGGACGTGCCGGATGACCTGGCCATGGACAGCTATCCGGGTCCGCTGGGCCAGGTGCTGAGCAACCTGCTGGAAAATTGCCTGCGCCATGCCTTCGAGGGCCGCAGCGGCGGCAATATCGCCATCACGGCGCGCGGCAGCGACGATGGGAAAACGATCACCGTGTCCATCAGCGATACGGGCGTGGGCATCGCCGCCGACGACCTGGCGCACGTCTACGACCCCTTCTTCACGACCAAGCTCGGTTCGGGCGGTTCGGGCCTGGGCCTGCATGTGGCGCACAACATCGTCACGGGCGTGCTGGGCGGCCATATCGACGCCACCAGCAGCACGGGCGCCACCAGCGGCACCACCTTCACCCTGCAACTGCCCGCTACGGCGCCGCAATCGCCCGCCCCCTGAATGGCAGGCGCGCTACAATGCCGGCAGGCTTTTCTTTCGGAGCACCTATGAAATACCTGATCGCCACGGCCCTGCTGGCAGTTTGCGCCTGCGCAATGGCTGGACCTGCCCCCTGGTACCAGTGGCGCAGCAAAATCGACGGCACCCTGTCGTGCGCCCAATCGACCCTGGGATTTGGTTGGGAACTGGCCTCGGGGCCCTACAAAGATAGCCGTTGCGAAAAACCGGCGCTTGTTAAATAATGAGGCTATGACCACACGGGGCACCGGCTTGAAAGCAAGCGATGGCAATGCGGCGTCGAAAGAGTATGGAACGATAAGAACGTATCTATTCAAACCGAGGAGACCACATGTTTACGAATCCCGAACAATTCGCATCGGCCACCAAGGCCCTGTTTGAATTCCAGCTGATGACCTTCAACACCCTCACCTCCAAGGCCGTGCAAGGCGTGGAACAGGTGCTGGCGCTGAATATGGCCACCGCCAGGTCCGGCATCGAAGATGGCCTTGCCGCCAGCAAGGAAATCAGCCAGGCCAAAGATCCGAAGGCCGCCATGGCCGCAGCCGCCGCCCAGCTGCAGCCGGGCGTGGCAGGCGCAAAAGCGTATAAACAACAACTCGACGACATCATCAAGGAAATCCACACGGAATTCACCACGGCCGCCGAAGCCCACGTGGCCGAAGCGAAAAGCAATCTGAGCGCCCTGATCTACGACGTCACGAAAAACGTGCCACCGGGTTCGGAAAACGCCGTGGCCATCGTCAAGGCCGCCATCGACAACGCCTTCCTCGGCTACGAAGAAGTCACCAAGGCCACGAAACAGGCCGTCAAAACGGTGGAAGAGCAGATCGCCAAGGCCAGCGCGCAAGTGGCGCAGGCCACGGAAAAGGCTACGGCCGGCGCACAAGCTGCAGCTGAAAAGGCGGCGCCTGCTGCCAAGCCGAAGGCTGCCAAGAAGTAAATTGGCAGGAAGTAAGTGACAACTATCGGGGCCTGATTCCTCAGGTTCCGATAGGCACGATCCGGTACACGCAGCGCCTCCCCCCCTCCAGCAGATATTCACTGCGTTCCACCGTGCAATCGTCCCCCAATACCCGTTGAAAGATGGCCAGCTCCGAGCGGCAAAAATTCTGGCACGCCGTGGCGGCAGCGCAAATCGGACAATGGTTTTCCACCAGCAAGACACTGCCATCGTCCTGCGGCTCGGCATGGGCCATATAGCCCTCGCCATCGCGCACCCGCGCCAGGCTGTCCACTCGTTGCGCCAGCGCAAGCCGCAAGTCGACCAGCCGGCGGTACGCTGCTTCGCTGCTGCGTTCGCGCGCGCCGATCAGTTTATCGAGCCCTTCGTCGCCGAACAGGGTTTTGACTTGCGCTATCAATTCCAGGGTCAGGTCCGCATGGCGGTCGGGAAAGCGCGCGTGACCCTGCTGCGTCAGCGCCCAGCGCCGCGACGGACGTCCCACCTTGTCGGCCACGTCCTCGAAAGCCACCAGGCCACGCTCCAGCGCCGCTTCGAGCTGCCGCCGCGCACCCATGGATGTGATAGCGAGCAAGGCCGCCAGTTGCTGCGCCGTCTGCGGCCCGCGCATCTTCAGCAGGAACAGGGTCTGCTCCGACGTATTCATGCTTGCGCTCATGCCACGGCTTTCGCGTCAACGGCTCCGTCCAGCTGGCGGCGCCAGGCGGCCATGCGCCACGCGGCCCAGGCGGCGGACAAGGCCCCCGCCACGAGAATCAGCCGCGTGTCGATCAGGGTCAGCACGGAGCCGCTGAGGGCGACGACGATGTTGGCAATGCAAAAGGTGGTGGCCAGCAAGCCCATCACGGCGCCCTGCCCGTGCGCGCTGAAGCGTTCGGCGCACCAGCCCTGGATCACCGTGTTGTACATTGCATTCGGAATGCCGAACAGCACGATGGCGGCGATGCCCACCCAGATATTGCCCAGCGCCAAGATCCCTACGGCCAACGCCACGCCGCACGCATACCAGCTGGCGCGCAGCAGCGGCGCGTGTCGGCTGGGACCGCCCGCCAGCAAGGACGTGACCGTCATCGTGCCGCACAGGCCCACATTTACCCAGGCAATTTCCTGCGCATGGTAAGCGGCCGTTTCGACCAGCCACAGCGGATAAAACTCGTAAAAGCTGGCCACGCCGCAGGTCAGCGCCAGCTGCACGATGAACAGGGTACGCAGCTCCTCATGGCGCAGCAAATTGAGCGAATGGCGGTCGCGCGCCACTTGCCACCACGACGTCGTCAATAGCGAGGGCGTTTCGCGCGGCAAACCGACGGCCACCAGCACGGCGACGAGCATCAGGGCGGCGGCGGCGATCCAGAACGGCACCGTCACGCCCCAATGCAGGGTCGCGCCTGCCAGGATCGGGCCCACCAGCCAGCCCAGATAAAACGCACCGTTCAGCCAGGACATGGCGCGCAGGCGCAGCGGCCCCGTCAGCTGGTCGGCCAGCATGGCGCGCGCTACGGCGCCGTTACCTTCCAGCAAACCCGTGATGAAACGGGCGACGATGAACAGCGGATAGGACTGGATCACCAGGGCCCATGCCGTGATGGCGTGGCCGATGGCGGCGCCCACGGCCGTGCGCATCAGCAAGGGGCGACGGCCATAGCGATCGGACAGGGGACCCAGCACGGCCGAGCCGATCAGCAAACCCAGCGGGTTGATGGTCAGCGCCAGGCCGAACAACAGTTTGGATGGCAAGCCGAGGAAATTGTTGAAGGCATTCGGCGCTTCGGCCGCGAACAGGGGCGGCAGGATCGGGTATGGCAGGGAGGCGCCTATGGTCGACAGCAACGCCAGCAAACAGGCGGCGGAAATCAGGATGATATTTTTCATGCGGGCTCGATGGGTATTGTCTGGCAAGACTACGTGACCATGCTACATAAGTAAACAAAAATGTTTATTAACTATGCCAGGCGTTGCCACCGTGACGCGAACCGTGCACGCCACCGCCTCGGCTATCATGGCCCCATGAATCACCTTTAACAGGGCAAACATGACACTGTCAGAAATTGAACACCAATACGACTTCACCTATCCCGCACTGTACCGCCAGCTGGAGCGCGACGGCATGCTCGACGTGGGTGAATATGGCCCCGACTGGTACAAGCTGGTCTATCCCACCTTGACAGACCGGCCCACCCTGCTGCTGCACGCGGACGATTTCGAATTGCTCAATATCGAGGCCGTTGCCGACGCCGTGGATACGCTGCTGGACGCGGACGACTATCGGAAAATCGATCCCGCCTTCCGGTTCATCCCGTTCGCGCAAACGGGCGCCGGCGATCACTACTGCTTTTTCGTATCCGGCCAGCACGATGGCGAGATGCCCATCGTGCTGCTGTGGCATGACCAGAATGAAGCCCAGTATCTGGCGAAAAACCTGCACGACTTCCTGTTCCACATGTTGTTGAACAGCATGGCCGACCAGGATACGTACAACGAGGTCAGCGACGAGGAGTTCAGGGATCAACTGGCAAAAACCCTGGGCACGCATGCGCGCTACCTCTCGTCGGAACAGGCGCAGATCCTGCAAACGCTGCTGTCCAGGGACATCATCGATTACGACGTGCTGCTGCCGAAGGGCAGAAAAGAAGCGCACCGGGGCTTGCTGACCGATATCGAGCTGGCCAGCCTGCGCGAAGGAATGATTCCCTACGAAAAGTTCGACAGCTGTTTTGCCTACAGCACGGCTGGCTGAACATAATTCGCTGGGCAAGCGGCGGCTGAAGGTTTAAACTGTATATAAACACAGTAAAACCGATCGCCTTGTATCTTGCCCTATTGCCCCCCATGTTGAGAGTCCTGGAAAATCCCCTGTACTATCTGGATAATTTCCAGGATGTGCTGACCTGGATCGGCACGCGTTACGCCGATCTGCTGAGTGCTGAAGAAACGCGGTTCATCGCCGACTTCGGCGTACTGCCGCAGCCTTCGCGCGCCCTGTTCGTGCGCCTCGTCATGCGCAAGGGCTGCCTGTTTCGCGCCAGCAAGCTCAATTACCCGGAAATCGGCGACACGCGCGCGACCGCCCTGCCCTTGCTGGCCACGGGCTGGGTGGTAGCCGATCCCGTCATTGCGCTTGATGAGCTGTTCGACTTGCTGCTGAAAGCAGAAATCGCCCAGGCTTTCCACCTCGCCGCGCCCCTGAAAGCGGCGCGCAAGGCCGAGCAGCTCGATGCCTTGCGCGAACTGCATGCGGAAGCGAAACCGTTCTCTGCATGGCATCCGGCCTGCACCGACGTGCTGTACCGCATCGGCTTGCAGCCCCTGTGCGACCGCCTGCGCCTGATTTACTTTGGCAATTATCACCAGGACTGGTCGGAATTCGTGCTGTCCGACCTCGGTGTGTACCAATACGAAAAAGTGGAATTCTCGCCGCAATCGCGCGGTTTTCGCACGCGCCAGGATATCGAGCACTATGAAGTGCTGCACCAGTGCCGCGAACGCTACAACGACAGCGCACCGGCGGACGAAGTGCTGCAGGAACTGGCGGCGCTGCCCTTGCCCGAGGACAATACCTGGCTGGCCAGCCGGCGCGACAAGCTGCGCTTCCAGATCGCCCAGCACCTGGAGAAATGCCAGGACTGGCCGGCCGCCTACCGCGCCTACGCCGATTGCCGCTATCCGGGTGCCCGGGGCCGCGCCATCCGCGTACTGGAAAAAGATGAACAGCCGCAAGCGGCCTATGACAGGCTGGCGATCGCCCTGGCCGCGCCGGAAAGCGAAGCGGAACAGCAATTGCTGCTGCGCATGGCGCCCCGTTTGCGGCGCAAGCTGGGCCATGCGAAGCAGGCGGCCAATGCAGCCTCGGCCGTGGAGCGCATCGACCTGCTGCTGCCGTATCCTGAACAAGCGTGCTACGTGGAAGGGGTGGTGCAGCAACATCTGATGCAGGATGACGCGCCCGTGTATTACGTGGAAAACACCCTGATCAACTCGCTGTTCGGCCTGCTGTGCTGGCCCGCCATCTTCAAAGCCATGCCAGGCGCCTTCTTCCACCCGTTCCACCGTGGCCCGGCCGACTTGCACAGCGCCGATTTTTACCAGCGCCGCAGCAGCGATTTCGCCACTTGCCTGGCGCAACTGGACGACGGCGGCTACCACGCAGCCATCCGCGCCACGCATGCCGCCAAGCACGGCATCGTCTCGCCCTTCGTCAGCTGGGACGTGCTGGACGATGGCTTGCTGGACTTGGCACTGGCCTGCATCCCGGCCGCGCACCTGAAGAAGGCGTTTGAACGCATCTTGCTCGATATCAAAAGCAACCGCAGCGGCTTGCCCGACCTGATCCAGTTCTGGCCGGCCGAACAGCGCTACCGCATGATCGAAGTCAAGGGTCCGGGCGACCGCCTGCAAGACAACCAGCTGCGCTGGATCGCCTATTGCGCCGAGCACGCCATGCCCGTCAGCGTGTGCTACCTGCAATGGGAGGCAGCATGAAGTACACGATCGCCGTGCGCGCCCTGTGCGAATTCACGGCCAAGGTAGGCGACCTGGACTTGCGTTTTACGCCCTCGCCCACGGCACAGGAAGGCATGGCCGGCCACGCCACCGTCACGGGCCGGCGCGATGACGATTACCAGCGCGAAATCAGCCTGTCCGGCGACTTCGGCCCCCTGCACGTGCGGGGCCGCGCCGATGGTTACGACCCCGCGCGGCGCCAGCTGGAAGAAATCAAGACGTACCGGGGCGACCTGGACGCCATGCCCGCCAACCACCGCCAGCTGCACTGGACGCAGGCGCGCATTTACGGCCATCTGCTGTGCCAGCAGCTGAACTTGCCCATGCTGCGCGTGGCGCTCGTGTATTTCGATATTGCCAGCCAGAAGGAAACGCTCATGCATGAGGAATGCACGGCCGAGGCGCTGCGCATTTTCTTCGAACAGCATTGCGCGCTGTTCCTCGACTGGGCCGAGCAGGAAATGGCGCACCGGGCCAGCCGCGACGCGCAGCTCACCAGCATGGCCTTTCCCCATGCGGATTTTCGCCCGGGCCAACGCCAGCTGGCCGAGGCCATGTACAAGGCCAGCAGCCGTGGCTGCGGCTTGCTGGCGCAGGCGCCCACGGGCATCGGCAAGACGGTGGGCAGCCTGTTTCCCATGTTGAAAGCCACGGCCGCGCATGGCCTGGATAAACTGTTTTTTCTCGCCGCCAAGGTGCCGGGCCGGCAAATGGCGCTCGACGCCTGCGCCATCCTGAAGGACAGCGCGCCCCTGCTGCCCCTGCGCGTGCTGGAACTGAGCGCCAAGAGCAGCGCCTGCGAGCATCCTGACAAAGCCTGTCACGGCGAATCGTGCCCGTTGGCCAAGGGTTTTTACGACCGCTTGCCGCTGGCGCGCGAGGTGGCGCTGGCCAGCGGCTTGATCCTCGACAAGGAAGCCGTGCGCGCCATCGCCTTACAGCAGGGTATTTGCCCGTACTACCTGGGCATGGAGCTGGCGCGCTGGAGCGATGTCGTCATCGGCGACTACAATTACTACTTCGACCTCAGCGCCATGCTGTACGGCATGACATTGGCCCACGACTGGAAAGTCAACGTGCTGGTCGACGAGGCGCACAATATGGTGTCACGCGCGCGCAGCATGTATTCGGCCCAGCTGGAGCAGATCAACTTGAAAATGCTGCGCAAGTTCGCGCCCGAGGGACTGAAGAAGCCGCTGGATCGCCTCTCGCGCCAGTGGACGGCCCTGTTGAAGGAACAGGACGGCGAATACCACGTGCATCCCGCCTTGCCGGACAAATTCTTTGGCGCCCTGCAAGGCGTGGCCACGGCCATCGGCGATTACCTGGCCGAGCACGCAGGGGCGCTGGATGAGGACTTGCAGCGCTTTTATTTCGACGTGCTGCTGATCAACCGCCTGGCAGAGAGTTTTGGCGAGCATTCGCTATTCGACGTCAGCAAGACAAATACGGGATCCACTGCTGGCTCCACCGTGTGCATCCGCAACATCGTGCCCGCACCGTTTCTCAAGGAACGTTTCGCGGCCAGCCACAGCACGGCCCTGTTTTCCGCCACCCTGAGTCCGTGGAATTACTACAGCGACACCCTGGGCATGCCGGCCAATACAGCCTGGGTCGACGTGGAATCGCCGTTCCAGGCGGAACAGCTATCCGTGCGCGTGGCCGACAGCATTTCCACGCGCTACCAGCACCGCGCCGCTTCGCTGCTGCCCATCGCCCAGCTGATGGCGCGCCAGTATGCGGAAACGCCAGGCAACTACCTGGCCTTCTTCAGCAGTTTTGATTACATGGAAAAGACGGCCACCCTGTTTGCCCAGCACTATCCCGATGTGCCCCTCTGGCAGCAGCCGCGCCGCATGGACGATACTGCCCGCGCGCAATTTTTGGGCCGTTTCGGCCTGGACACGCGCGGCATCGGCTTTGCCGTGCTGGGCGGCGCCTTCGGCGAAGGCATCGACTTGCCCGGCGCGCGCCTGATCGGCGCCTTCATCGCCACCCTCGGTTTGCCGCAGATCAATCCCGTCAACGAGCAGATCCGCCAGCGCATGGGCGACATCTTCGGCGCCGGCTACGACTACACGTATCTGTATCCGGGCATGCAAAAGGTGGTGCAGGCGGCCGGCAGGGTCATCCGCACCCAGTCGGACAAGGGCGTCGTGTACCTGATCGACGACCGTTTTTCCCGGCCGGAAATCCGCCAGCTCTTGCCCACCTGGTGGGATGTGCAGCTAGCCAACTAATATCTTGAGCTTCTGGTAGCCCGCCTTGCTGACGGGAATCCTCGTATCGTCGCGCAGGATGGCCACGTGGCTGTCTTTCGTGGCCGCCTCGATGCGGCGGATGCCGTCGATATTGAGCAGATACGACCTGTGCACGCGCAGGAACTTGGCGGGATCGAGCTGGGTTTCCAGCTCCGCCAAGGTCTGGCTTTTCAGGTAGGACTTGCCCTCGGAACGGATGCTGATGTAATCGTCCTGCGCCTCGATGTAGTCGATGCGCGCGCTGGCAATCACGTGGACCTTGGCGCCGTCGCGTATCAGCACACGGTCCAGGTGCGCGGTGCGCGTGGCCGCCTCGCGTGCCACCGTCAGCACAGTCTCGGGCGCGCTGCGGTTGGCGCGCGCATGGGCCAGCGCCTGCTCGAAGCGCTGTTCGCTGAACGGCTTCAGCAGATAGTCCAGGGCATGGCATTCGAACGCTTTCAAGGCGTACTGGTCGTAGGCCGTGACAAAGATCAGCTTTGTCTTCGCGCCGATCAGTTCCGCCACTTCAAAACCGTCCAGGCGCGGCATCTGGATGTCGAGGAACACCAGTTCCGGCTCCAGATCCGCGATGGCCTTGACGGCTTCGAAGCCATTGGCGCACTCGGCCACGATCTCGATATCGTCATGCCGCGCCAGGTATTCGCGCAACACGCTGCGTGCCAGCAATTCATCATCGACGATGACGACCCGCATTCTTGCCTGCCTCATGCTTCCTCCGTGTCGCCGGTCTGCGCCGGCATGGAAATCATCACCTCGAAATGGCCGCCGCGCCGGCCCCAGTGCACGCTGGCCTCGTGACCATAGGCGCCGGCCAGGCGCTGGCGCACATTCTCCAGGCCCACGCCATTGCCGCGCTCTGGCCTTTGATCCGCATCCACCGGATTGCGCACGGCAATCTGCAACAGGCTGCCTGCGCGCCGGGCCTCGATGGCGATCAGGCCGCCCTCCGTCAAGCCGCAGATACCATGCTTGACGGCATTTTCCACCAGCGGCTGTATCAGCATGGGCGGCAGCAAACACGCCAGCGCGGCAACGTCGATGCTCTCCACCACTTGCAGGCGTTCGCCAAAACGCACTTGCTCGATGGCGAGAAAATGGCGGATCAGCACCAGCTCCTCTTGCACGGTGATGTGCTTGTGCGCTTCCAGGCTCAGGCTCTGGCGAAAGAAACTGGCCAGCTGCACCGTCATCTGGCGCGCACCCGCCGCATTGATAGACGTCAAGGCACTGATGGAGTTCAGGCTGTTGAACAGGAAATGCGGATCGATCTGCGTGCGCAGCATGCGCAATTGCGCTTCCTGCGCCGTCAGTTGCGCTTCCAGTCCCCGCTGTTCGGCCATCCTGGCGCGCACGAATTCCAGCAACAGATAATGCACGGCGGCAGCCAGGCAATACAGCAGTACGCCCAGGCCGAAGAACAGGGCCAGCAACGATTGCGTCAGGTTCACGCCCAGCCAGCGCAGCTCCGTCAACAGGCTGACGCTGTTCAAAAATTGCAACAGGGTGGCCCACAGCAAGCCCGCGAACAGGGCCGCCACACCCATCACCCCGGCGATGGCGAGCGGATGGCGGGCGTGCAAGGGATAGGCGCGGCACAGGTAGAACGCGGAGAAGCCCGAACCGATCGCATACACGAGCGTGGCCGGCACCACCAGCAGGATCGCATTGAGCCAGGACGCGTGGGCCACCCTGGCCAGGATGAAGGCCAGGGCCAGGCCCAGCGCGATGCAGACCAGGAACACCACCACGGCGCCGCGCCGCTTCGACAAGGACCCGGACATGCGCGCCTAGTTGCGGATTTCCAGGCCGCCCATGATGGCGTAGCCCGTCACGTACAGGCGCTTGGCCTGGTTCGGCGGCACGATGGTCTTTTCTTCGAAGCCGCCGAGGATGGGCGTGCCCTGCAGCACGACGCTCCAGTCGGGCGGAATCTTGATGGTGACACCGCCGCACAGGGCAAATACGTTGAGCACGGCTTCGCCTTCGATCGACGCCTGGCGCAAGTCGATTTCGCAGCCAGCCATGATGACATTGATATCGCCGCCCTTGAAGCGCTGCGACGACACGCGCCGCACATAGCCGCCGAGGATGGCCGTCACTTCGATGATGCTGTCATCGTCCGCCTGCCCGCCGGCGCCGGGCGCTGCAGTGGCATCGGCGGCGTCCTTGTCCAGCGACACGGCGCCATTCCTGGCCTGGCCGAACGAATCAGACGCTGCCGTGCCATCCTGCTGCGCCGCAAAGCGCCGGCGCTGCTGGCGCTGCTGTGCGCCGGGCAGGGACTTCGACACCACAGCCACGCCCAGGCCGATGATCAGCAAGGGCCACAGCAAGTCCCAGTTCAGGTAGAAGATGCCCATGTGCTTGAGGGTCCAGGCCACGCCCAGCAGCACCAGCATGCCACCCAGTAAATAGCCGTTCGCGCTGCGGCTTTGCGACAGTTTCAGCAGGCCAAACACGATCAGCGCCGTGGGCCAGAAACGGAAGGTGTAGCGCACATTGATGAAACCGAGGTTATCGAGCAGGAACAGCAGCCCCAGGCCGATGACGATAACGCCCAGCACGATCTGCGATGGCGAGTGCAGCGGCGGTCTATTTTTCATGCTCGGACTCCCGGTAGGCAATAAAATGTTTGTTCAACAATGGTTGCAGCACGAGGCCCATGCCCCAGGCGATCAGCAAGGCGGGCCAGCTATTGTAAAAATTCAAGTTCCACAGCTCTTCGTACGACACATACCACCAGGCGGCAAAAAAGATCAGCCACAGGCCGCTCAGTATCTGCTTGGCGGACACGGGCGTGAGCAGCTTGTTCAGGCCGAAGACGACCAGTATCAGCGGCCAATAATGCCATAGTGAATAGTAATCGTGGAGATAGATCACATCGAGCCGGTCCAGCAGGATGACGGCGCCGATGGCGATCAGCAGCACGCCCCACAGCAGCTGGGTACGGCGGCAATAAGCTGGTTCAGGTTTCACGGTCACCCCTTGAAGTTGGTTGATCGTAAAGATACGCGCAATTCGGGCGCACGAAAACACCGCTTCGGCGAATGGCGGACAGGTGGCGGTGAATGGCGCAGCGGCGGGAATGACAGGCAAAAAAAAAGACCGGCTAGGGCCGGCCTTGAAGGGGTTCGCAGTACACACCGCGACCTGGAGTTGCAGTGCGCTGCCGCATGGCGCAAACGCGTCGGCAGCGGAAATCTGGTGCCGATCCTTGAGGCGACCGGCTGACCTGCTGGAAGATCGAACATGCCGCCAACTTCACGGCAGTGCGTCTCAACCAAGCGAAGCCATCATACTCCCGATCGCCATACAGCACCGTTCGCTAGCGCACACTGATGAGGTTTTGCTGAGCTACATCAAACGGCGATGGCGTGCGGCGCATTGAGCATGTCGTTCTTGATCCATGCCAGCACGGATGGGCCCTGCGGCTGCCAGCCCAGCAACTTGCGCGCCCGTTCGCCGCGCACGCGGCTGTTGGAACCGAGACCGTAGGAAGCCATCTCGTAGCCCCATTCGGCGATCGCCTCGGGCAGCGGCCAATCCTGCGCGGGCCCCAGGTCCAGTGCCTTGGCGATGGCGGCCGTCATGTCGCGGAAGGCCGCTTCGCCCGACTCGACAAAGTAAAACGTGCCGGCCGGCGATTTTTCCAGCGCCAGCAAATACAGGCTGACGACGTCGTCGATATGCACATTGGACCAGATGTTGCGGCCCGGCCCCACGTGGCGCACGATGCCGCTCTTGCGTGCCTGTTTCAGCAAACGGGGCAATTGCACGCTGTCGCGCGGCAAGGCGCCGTGGCCATAGATCAGGGTGTTGCACAACACGCTGGCGCGTATGCCCTGGCTTGCGCCGGCCAGGACCAGGTCATCGATGGCGACCCGGGCCGCCTTGTCGGCCGTGGGCGCCGGCAACTTGTCTTCGTAGTAAATCTGTTCCGTGCCCTCGCCGCCCGAGGCGTCGCCCACGATGGACGAGCCGCTCGTGTGCAGGAACACTTTGTGCGTGCCGGCCAGCGCTTCGAGGATCGCTTCGACGGCGCCGCGGTGGTCGCTGCTGGCCGCATTGATGACGGCATCGGCCGCCTTCGCCTGCTCGACGAGCAATTCGCGGTCGTTCAAGGTGCCGACGACACCTTGCACGCCAATCGTGGCCAGCTCGGCCACCTGCTCCGGTTTGCGCACCAGGCCCGTCACCTGATGGCCGGCGCGCACGAGGCCCGCCGCGATGGAACTACCGATGAAACCTGCTGCGCCTGTCAAGAAAACCTTCATGCCGTTACTCCCGTCTGGTTAGATTGCTGTCAATCACACCAGCCCAGTATGCCCGCTTTCGTCTTTCGCAAAAAGTGGCCACACAGCAAAAGATCTATGACTTTGGCGCAACAATCTTCTGTTTAAGCTGCAGGGCGGCAATGTAACGGCTCCGGTAGGCGGCATCTTGCGGCGTGAGCAAGGTGAGCCTGTCGCGCGCGCGGGTGGCGGCCACATAGAAACGGTTTTCTTCTTCCAGCGGGTCGGTCTTGCTGCGCGGGAATTCATCGACAGCCAGGTAGGGCAAAATCACGTGGTTGTACTCGAGACCCTTGATCTGGTCGATGCAGGCGATCACCAGCCTGGCCTTGCCGGTCGAGACCGTCACGGCCTCTTCCATCTCGCCCAGCCAGCCGGCAAAACCACCGAGCGCCACGCCCGCTTCGCGGCACACGGCGATAAAGCCGTGCAGGGAACGGGCCACGACCCGCGCCTGCGCCGGGTCGACATAGATGCGGCGCGCCGTCTGTTCCAGCTGCATCAGGCCGAAGACGTGCTGCAGGGCATCTCCCGCCAGGGCGTCGGCGGGCAGCGCGCGCAGGTAGTCGACGGCGGCAAGGGTCAGCGCCGCCTTGTCCTGGTTGTGCGACTTGGCCAGCTGGTTCGTCAAAAAGCCTTCCAACAAGTCCGGGTAGTTGGCCACGTCGGCCTTGGCTTGCTGGAGCTCAGCGCGCGTAAACGGGATTTCCGCGAAGGCCACCAGGGCTTCGAGGATCTCGCCACGGCGCGGGCCGCTCTTGATCGCATGCAAATCCTTGCGGGCGATGGCGACCATGCCGCGCAGCATCAACACTTCCAGGCTCAGCAGATAGCTGTTCATGTCCACCAGGCCATACGCGATACCGCTCTGGAACAGCGCCGTTTCCACGCGGATGGCCTGGTCGCGGTCGCGCAACAGGATGGCCGTCGTGCCCGCATGCGCGTGTTCGAGGGCGGCGATCAGCTGGGCGCTGCACGCCTGCGGCTGCGCATGGTCGTACTCGAGCACGTCGATATGGGTGGCGCGCGACAGGGCCGAGACGCTGGCCTTGTTTTTCAGCACGCCCACGGCCTGCGCCAGCTGCGGGCCGTAGCGGTAGGACGCCGTCAGCGGCAATCGCTGCAAGGCGGGAAACTCCTGCTCGAAGCGCTGGCGCAGGAAGCGGTGGTCGGCGCCCGACCACGTATAGATGACTTGATCCTTGTCGCCGGCGCCGCAAAAGAACGCGTTGCCGCGGCGTATCAGCATGGTCAGCAGGCGGAACGACGCCTCGTTCAAATCGTGCAATTCATCGGCGACGATGATCTGGAAGGCGGGCAACTGCTGGCGCAGCGGCTCGTCGCCATCGAGCATGCGCACCAGGTCGTAGGTGGCGTCGAAGGGTGCGCGGAACTGGATATCGCCCGTGTCGGCGCCGCGCAAGCCTTCATATTCGCGCAGCCACAGATAATGCGTGCGCGACATGCCCAGCAGCTCAAGGTTGTCATCCAGGGAATTGCTCTCGAAGTCAGGATTTTGGAAATCCAGGCGCGCCTTGGTGCGCAATTGCAGTTTCAAAAACTCGGCAATCGCCCCGTTGGTCGTGTTGATTTCCAGCGGGTAACGGTGGGCGTATTTTTCCGACACGACTTCCAGTGCTTCCCAGGCCACGGGACGCAGCTCTTCATCGCTGCGCATGAACGCCACCTGCATGTTTTCCAGCTGCAGCAGCACCTTGGCGGCGAAAGCGTCGAAGGTGTCGATGCTCAGGCGCTTGACGACACCGAGCGGCACGCCCACTTCCAGCAGGCGCTGGCGCAGGGCCACGCGCGCCGCCTCGGTGAACACGAGGGCCAGCATGCGCTCGGGCGCGCGCCCACGGTGCAGCGCCTCGGCCAGGCGCAGGGCCAGGGTCGTCGTCTTGGCCGCGCCGGCATTGGCGTCGATCAGCACCACTTTCTTTTGCGCCGTCTGGATGGCCACCTGCTCCGGCGTGGGTGTGATGCGTTTGGGAATGAACTGCGGGGCGTTATCTGTACTCAAGGGTATCCTGAAATAATGTCTGTTCTCGGCGCGCTACCAGGCGCAGGTGCGCAAGCCGGCAAAGATGTCGCCGCGTTCGGGCGCGTGGAAAGCGCGCATGCGCGCCGAATGCAGGCGCGGCGGCGTTGCGAAGGCGGCGCCGCGCAGCACCTGGTGCTGCATGAAATACGGCGCCGAATATTCGCGCCAGGCGTCCACCGCAAAGCCCGGATGCGGCTCGAACGGCGTCGCCGTCCACTCCCATACCTGGCCCCAGTGAAAGCGCGGGTGGCCGGACAGCGCAGCATACTCCCATTCCGCCTCAGTCGCCAGGCGGCGCCCCGCCCAGGCGCAGTACGCTTGCGCTTCATACAGATTGATGTGCCGCACGGCTTCATTCGGCGGCAAGGTCGTGCGCTGGCCGAAACGCATGGTGCGCCACTGCGTTGCTTCACGCAGCCAGTACAGGGGCGACGAGCGCTCCTGCTGCATCAGCCAGGCGCTGCCGGCCGCGCTCCAGAACTGGCGGTTCTGGTAGCCGCCGTCGGCGACAAAATCGGCAAACTGGGCGTTCGAGACGGGTACGGCGTCCATGCGGAACGGCGGCACGTAGCAGGCATGGGGCGGCGATTCATTGTCGAAGGCAAAACCGGCCCCGCGCGGCGAGCCTAGTTCGATGGAGCCGCCTGGAAAAGCGATCTCCCCCGCGCCTGGCGGCAAGGCCGGGCTGGCAGCCAGGGACTCCGGTGCTTCCAGGCCCAGCCATTGCAAGCCGGCCAGCATTTCTTCGCCACACAAGTCTTCATGCGCCAGCGCCAGCCGGTATGGCGCCAGGGCGCTGTCGACATTGGCTTCGCGCGACAGTTTATCCAACACCCTGTCGAGTACTTCGTGGCAATACGTTTTCACGGCGCCCGGACTTGGCAGTTCCAGCTTCCAGCGCGCGCGATGCTCCACCATGTTGGCGTCGAACAGATCGTCGCCGCGCGTCAGCAGGGAGTTATAAATGGCGTCGGCCGGATGGCTGGAAGCGGCTTCGCGCAGGATGAACCACTCGGCAAACCAGGCGATATGCGCGAGTTGCCATAAGGGCGGATTCAGGCGCGGATGACGGGGCAAGCCAGCCACCACGTCCAGGCCGGCAGTGATGTAACAGTCGAACAGGGAAAGAGTATCCTGGCGCGCGGCCTGCAGCGACTGGGCCAGTTGCTGCGCGCCGGCGTGGCGAAAAGAGGCGTTGATTAAAGTCATGGCCTGATTGTAACGACTTATGCCAACATTGCACTAGTCGCACGGGAAACAGGGAGACACGCTCCCCCTTCCCGGCCTACTTGACCAGCAGTTCGCCCTGCAACGGCGTGACGACGGATTTGGGCATGCTGACGATGAAGCTGCTGCCCTTGTCGGCCACGGACTGGATGGCCAAAGTTCCGCCGTGGCGCAGCAACACGTGCTTGACGATGGCCAGGCCCAGGCCCGTGCCCTGGGTTTCGCGCGAACGGCTCTTGTCGACGCGGTAGAAACGTTCCGTCAGGCGCGAGATATGTTCCTGGCTGATGCCGATGCCCGTATCTTGCGCGATGAATTGCGGTCCGGCCGGACCATCCTGCCAGCGCAAGGTGATGGTGCCGCCGGCCGGCGTGTAGCGTACAGCGTTCGACGCCAGGTTGCCAAACGCGCTATACAACTCGTCATAGCTGCCCAACACGTCGGGACCGTTGCATTCCATGATCACTTCATGCTTGCCGGCCGACAAACCCTTGGCGTCGCGCAAGACTTGCTGCATGAGCTTTTTGATGTCCACGGGCTCGGGGCGCAACGGGTAGTCGACCGATTCCAGGCGCGACAGGGTCAGCATGTCCTCGATCAGATGCTGCATGCGGTGGCCCTGCTCCGTCATCAGCTTGAGGTGGGCGGCGCGCGTGGCGGCGTCCAGGTCCAGCTCGGCGGAAGCGATTTCCAGGAAGCCCACGATGACGGTCAGCGGCGTGCGCAGTTCGTGCGAGGCGTTGGCGATGAAGTCGCGGCGCATCATTTCGATGCGTTCCGTCTCCGTCACATCGTGCGTGACGAGGATCTGGCGGCGGTTTTCAAATGGAATGATCTGCACGATCAGCTTGCGGTTGCGGAAGGTGATCGTCAGCGGCTGGTCGTAGCGACCCAGGATGATGTAATCCATGAACTCGGGGCTGCGGATCAGGTTAGTCACGCGCATGCCCTTGTCGCGCTCGTGCGTCAGGCCCAGGTGTTTCTCGGCGGCCGGGTTGCACCATTCGAGGAACAGCACGTCGTCCATGATGACGACGCCGTCGGGCAGCAGATGCATGGCCTGGCGGAAACGCGCCAGCCATTCCGTCAGCTCGGCCTGGTTTTTCTCGTCGTCGCGGCGCATGCGGTACAGGCGCGCGAAGATGCTGGTCCAGGCGCCCCAGCCGTCGGGCAGCTTGGCGCTTTGCGGATTGTCCAGCCAATTACTCAGCTGGAACAGATACGACAGCTGCACGAACACCATCATGGCCATCAGCACGAAGGCGATGCCCAGCGCATACGTGGCGCCAAACAGATACCAGACGACAGCCACGCCCAGCAGCGCCAGCACCATGCGCAAGGCGGCCGGTACCCAGAACAGCAATTTCGGATTCATAGAGGCAAGCTTTACTTTTCAGACAACATGTAGCCGACGCTGCGCACCGTCTTGATCAGGCTTTCCGCCTCTTTCAAGGCTTTGCGCAAGCGCAATACGTGGACATCGACCGTGCGTTCCTCGATCACCACATGGTCGCCCCACACCTTGTCGAGCAGCTGGCTGCGCGAAAAAACGCGCTCCGGATGGGCCAGCAGGAATTTCAGCAGCTTGTATTCGGCATGGCCGATATCGATCTTCTGTTCATCCATCATCACGGTGCAGCTGACGGGGTCCAAGGCCACGTTGCCGGCGCGCATGGGCGCCTGCGCGTGTTCCGGACTCTTGCGTCGCAGGAGAGCTTTGGCGCGCGCCAGCAGCTCGCGCGGCGAGAACGGCTTGGTGACGTAATCGTCGGCCCCGCTGTTCAGGCCGGCCAGCTTGTCTTCTTCCATGCTCTTGGCGGTGAGCATGATGACGGGGATGGCGGCGAAATTGCGGTCGGCGCGGATGCGCGACAGCAGGCGCAAGCCCGTCTGGTCCGGCAACATCCAGTCCAGCAGAATCAGATGCGGCGTGCGGTGCTGGATGAATTCCCAGGCATCGGCAACGTTTTGTACGGAACAGCAATTCCAGCCGGATTCGCGCAGCGAATAGGTGACCAGTTCAACGATGGCCGGCTCATCTTCAACAATCAATACCGTGGTTTTATCAGATGCCATAAAGCTTACTCAGGGAGCTCCTCGGAAATGGCGGGAGCAGCCACCTTGGTGTGGCGGATGTCCTTGCCTTCAACCACGTAAATCACGTATTCGGCGATGTTTTTCGCATGGTCGCCGATCCGTTCGATGGCCTTGGCCACCCACAGGGTATCGAGCGCCGCCGAAATCGTGCGCGGGTCTTCCATCATAAAGGTTATCAAGTTGCGCATGATAGACCGAAACTCATGGTCGATGATGGCATCTTGTGCAATTAATTGTAAGGCCTGCTTGCCATCGTTGCGCGCGAATGCGTCCAGGGCGTCGTGCAGCATGTCGGTGGCCGTGTTGGCAATGCCGCGCACCATCTCGTAATGGTTGACGACGGCATTGCCGCGCTTGTGCAGATTCTTCGCCACGCGGGCGATTTTGGTCGCTTCGTCGCCGACGCGCTCGAGGTCGGTAATTACCTTGATGGTGGCCATGATGGTGCGCAAGTCGTTGGCGGCCGGCTGGCGGCGCACGATCAAATGGCTGCAGGCGTCGTCCAGCGACACTTCCAGCTGGTTGACGACGTCATCTTCGCGCATCACGCGGTCGGCGCGTTCCGGATTGCCGATGCGAAAGCACGTCATCGCGTCGAGGAACTGGGTTTCAACGATGCCGCCCATCAGGAGCACTTTCGAGCGGATCGCTTCGAGTTCGTTGTCGTATTGCTTGGATGAATGTTCGCCTATCATGCCGTCTCTCCGTATTCAGTTGTCTTGTATATATAGCTATGCGGGTGGATCAGCCGAAGCGGCCCGTGATGTAATCCTGCGTTTCCTTGCGTGCCGGATTCATGAAGATCTGGTCCGTTTCGCCGAATTCCACCAGCTCGCCCAGGTACATATAGGCCGTGTAGTCGGAGCAACGCGCCGCCTGTTGCATATTGTGCGTCACGATGGCGATCGTGTAATCCTGTTTCAGTTCGCTGATCAGCTCTTCCACTTTCGACGTCGAGATCGGGTCCAGCGCCGAGGTCGGCTCATCGAGCAGCAAGACGTCCGGCTTCACGGCCACGCCGCGCGCGATGCACAGACGCTGCTGCTGGCCGCCCGACAGCGACAGGCCGCTCTTCGACAGCTTGTCCTTGACCTCGCCCCACAGTGCGGCCTTTTTCAGGGCCCACTCGACGCGCTCGTCCATTTCGCCTTTCGACAGGTCTTCATACAGGCGAACGCCGAAGGCGATGTTGTCGTAGACGGACATGGGGAACGGCGTCGGCTTCTGGAACACCATGCCAACCTTGGCGCGCAGCATGTTGACGTCCTGGTCCGCGTCGAGCACGTTGCGGCCGCGGTACAGAATCGAACCTTCCGCGCGCTGGCCCGGATACAGGTCGTACATGCGGTTCAGGGTGCGCAGCAAGGTTGACTTGCCGCAACCGGACGGGCCGATGAAGGCCGTAACCTTTTTCTCGTGGATGTCCAGGTTGACGTTATGCAAACTTTGCGTTTTGCCGTAAAAAAAGTTCAGGCCAGAAATCTCGATGGTTTTTTTCTTTGGTGCCAGGTCTTGTGCTGGATTCATTTGCGTATTCATATGGGTTCGCTTCGCTCGGTATCTGTTTAATTAGGGACTTTTTGGCTGAACACGGTGCGCGACAGGATATTCAGGGCCAGCACGCTGAAGGTGATCAGCAGTGCGCCGCCCCAGGCCAGCGAGCGCCAGTTGTCGTACGGGCTCATCGCAAACGATGCGATGACGGACGGCAAGTTGGCCATCGGCGCATTCATGTTGAAGCTTTGGAACTGGTTATTCAGGGCCGTGAACAGCAGCGGCGCCGTTTCGCCGGCGATACGGGCCAAGGCCAGCAGCACACCGGTGATGACGCCGGCCTTGACGGCGCGCAAACGCACCAGGGTAGCAACTTTCCAGCGCGGCGCACCGAGGGCAAACGCGGCTTCCAGCAGGCTGTTCGGCACCAGGCGCAGCATATTGTCCGTCGTGCGCACTACCACCGGCACGGCGATCAGAGACAGCGCGATGGCGCCCGCGTAACCGGAGAAGTGTTTGACGTGCGCCACGTACAGCGCATACACGAACAGGCCGATGACAATCGATGGCGCCGACAGCATGATGTCCGTGACGAAGCGCGTCACTTGCGCCAGCTTGTTTTCTTCGCCGTATTCGGCCAGGTAGATGCCGGCCAGAATACCGATCGGGGTGCTGACGACAGTCGCCAGGCCCACCATCAGGGCACTACCGACGATGGCATTGATCAGGCCGCCACCTTCGCTGCCGGGAGCCGGCGTCGTTTGCGTGAACAGGTCCACGGACAGGGCGCCGAAACCCTTGATCACCAGGGTGAACAGGATCCACACGAGCACGGCCAGGCCCAGGGCCATGGCGGCCACCGACAGGGCGATGCCGATGCGGTGCATCAACAAGCGCTTGCGGTAGACGGGGTTCATGGCCGGCTTGGCCGGAGCTTCTTGGGTGCTAACTTGGCTGAGCTGGCTCATTTCGTGCCTTCCTTGCGGGACATGCCAGCCAGCATCAGCTTGGCGGCGGATAAGACGATAAAGGTGATGACAAACAGGATCAGGGCCAGCGAGAACAGCGAGGACACGTGCAGCGCCGATTGCGCCTCACCGAATTCATTGGCCAGCAAGGAAGTGATGCTGTTGCCGGCGGCAAACAGCGACCACGACAGTTTATTCGCGTTACCGATGACGAAGGTCACGGCCATGGTCTCGCCCAGCGCGCGGCCCAGGCCCAGCATGACGCCGCCGACGACGCCGGTCTTGGTGTATGGCAAGACAATCTTGCGCACGACTTCCCAGCGCGTGCAGCCCAGGCCGTATGCGGATTCCTTCAGCACGGCGGGGACGATCTCGAACACGTCGCGCATGACGGAAGCGATGAAGGGGATGATCATGATGGCCAGCACCAGGCCGGCCGTCAGCAAGCCGATGCCCATCATGGGGCCGCTGAACAGCTGGCCGATGACGGGCACGTTGCCCAGGGTGGCTTTCAGCAGGGGCTGGACATGGTCGGCAAACAGAGGGGCAAACACGAACAGGCCCCAGATGCCGTAGATGATCGATGGCACACCGGCCAGCAGCTCGACAGCCGTGCCCAGCGGGCGGCGCAGCCAGGCCGGGCAGATTTCCGTGAGGAACAGCGCGATGCCGAAGCTGACGGGAAAGGCGATCAGCAAGGCGATAACGGATGTCACCAGGGTGCCGATGATGGGAATCAGGGCGCCGTACTGGTCATTGACGGGGTCCCATTCCGCCGACACGATGAAATGCAGGCCAAAGGTCTTGAAGGCCGGTATCGATTCCATGATCAGCGAAATGATGATGCCGACCAGGACGATCAGCACCGACAGGGCGAACAGCATCGTCACCTTGTGGAACAGAAAATCCTGGAAGCGCTGCTTGCGCATGGTGGAAAGCATTTGCGCGTGACTGATGGAATCGGTCATGGTGCCGCCTGGCATGGGGATCGTGGAGGAGGTAGATTGTGCGCTCATATTGTGCCAGATGTGGGTGGTACTGCCGGTATTGCTGTTTTGAACTCTTGTTTTATCTTGCTTTTTTAGCCAGGACCGTCTGCAAGGGCTTGCGGACGGTCCTGGCTAACTCCCTGCCCCGCCGTGCTGCTGGCGGGGACAAGGATGAGTGACTCAGGCTATGCGATTAGTAGATCGATTTGCCGGAAGCATCTTTCAGGTTGGCTTTCCACGACTCTTGCACCAGTTTGATGACCGATGCCGGCATCGGCACGTAGTCCAGTTCAACGGCAGCGGCGCCGCCGTTTTTGTAGGCCCAGTCGAAGAATTTCAGGACTTCTTTTGCCTTGCCTGCGTCAGCCTGGACTTTGTGCATCAGGATGAACGACACGCCGGTGATAGGCCAGCTGTTCTTGCCAGCCTGGTCGGTCAGGACCACGCCGAAGCCTGGGGTTTGCGTCCACGGTGCCGAAGCGGCTGCTGCCTTGAAGTTTTCATCATCAGGCTGCAGGAAGTTGCCGTCCTTGTTTTGCAGCTGGGTGTGCGACATATTGTTTTTCTTGGCATAAGCCCACTCGACGTAGCCGATCGAACCTTTGATACGCTGTACGTTGGCGGCGACGCCTTCGTTACCCTTGCCACCCACGCCCACGGCCCATTTCACAGCCGAGCCAGCACCGATTTTCGATTTGAATTCCGGGTTGGTTTTCGACAGGAAGTCGGTGAACAGGAAGGACGTGCCCGAACCGTCGGCGCGATGCACCACGGTGATTTCCGTGTCCGGCAGCTTGACGCCACTGTTCAGTGCGGCGATCTCAGGAGCGCTCCACTTGGTGATCTTGCCCAGGTAGATGTCGGCAACGACCTTGCCCGTCATCTTCAGCTGGCCTGGTTTCACGCCGTCCAGATTGACGATGGTGACCACGCCGCCCATGATGGCCGGAAACTGCATCAGGCCCGCTTCTTCCAGCTCTTCTGCCTTCAAAGGCATGTCAGAGGCGCCGAATTCAACAGTCTTGGCCTTGATTTGCTTGATGCCTGCGCCGGAACCGACGGACTGGTAGTTCAGGCCGTTGCCGGTGTTGGCTTTGTAAGTTTCAGCCCATTTGGCGTAGATCGGGTACGGGAAGGTTGCACCAGCACCTGTCATATCTGCCGCCATGACGGAAGCGGAAGAAAATGCCATCGCTGCCGAAGCACCCACGACGATAAATTTGAACATTTGCTTCATTTGCATATCAAGTCCTCAGGGTTGTTAGGGCTCAAAGTCCCGGTTGAATGCTGCGCAGTCTAGCAAGTGAATATGACAGCTTTATGACATGGGTAAAAATTCCTGAAATAATTGGCTACGCCCCGAGGATTGCTCTTTTCGGCGTGAAAAATGACAGGGCGGACGACGCTTTATGACAGCTTATGTCACGCTTACGTCATATTTCATGATTACACTCACAACGCGTCATACATGATGAAATACGGCTAGAATTAACTATCTGCAAAGACAAAAGAATATGAAACCTGAACTGCACACGGAAGTGACCAAATCGGGCATCCTGCTTGACCGCGAGCTGTCGCAACTGACTTTCAACCGGCGCGTGATGGCGCAGGCGGAAGACCCGAACATTCCGCTGCTCGAGCGCCTGCGCTACCTGTGCATCGTCAGCAGTAACATGGATGAGTTCTTCGAGGTGCGCGTGGCCAGCCTGCTGGCGGCCGGCAGCATCGGCGGGACGCTGGCCGGCCACCCTGCCCTGGCGGCCAACCTGGAGCGCATCGGCAAGGAATGCCATGCGCTGGTGGAACGCCAGTACGAGATATTAAATAACGACGTCTTGCCGGCCCTGCGCGAAGCGGGCGTGCATTTGCTGCGCGACAGCGACCGCAACGAGGCGCAGCGCGCGTGGGTCAAGCAATACTTCGACCGCGAAGTGCGTCCCCTGCTCACGCCGATCGGCCTCGACCCGGCCCACCCCTTCCCGCAAGTGGTGAATAAAAGCCTCAATTTCATCGTCTCGCTGAGCGGCAAGGATGCGTTCGGCCGCGGCACGGCGATCGCCATCGTCAAGGCGCCCCGCGTTTTGCCGCGCGTCATCAAGCTGCCGGACGAGATTTCCGGTGATGGCGTGTCCTTCTGTTTATTGTCCTCCGTCATCCATGCGCACATTTCGGACCTGTTCGCCGGGCGCGAGGTGATCGCCTATTCGCAATTCCGCGTCACGCGCGACAGCGACCTGTGGGTGGACGAAGATGAAGTCAAGAATCTGCGCCAGGCCTTGAAGGGCGAACTGGTGGGGCGCCAGTTCGGTACCTCGGTGCGCCTGGAAGTGGCGCGCAATTGCCCGCCAGAATTGTCGCAATTCCTGCTCGACCAGTTCAGCCTGGATCAAAGCCGCCTCTACCGCGTCAACGGCCCCGTGAACCTGGTGCGCTTGTCGGAAATGATCGACCACGTCAAGCAGCCTGAACTACGCTTCCCGCCGTTTTTCCCCGGTCTGGCCCATAAAGCCATCGGCAACGACATCTTTACCGCGCTGAACAAGCACGACATCCTGCTGCACCATCCCTATCAGTCGTTCCAGACGGTGATCGACTTCATCCGCAGCGCCGCCTACGATCCCGCCGTCGTGGCGATCAAGCAGACGATTTACCGCACGGGCATGAACTCGGACCTGATGGAGTCGCTCATTACGGCGGCGAAGATGGGCAAGGAAGTAACCGTCATCGTGGAATTGATGGCGCGCTTCGACGAAGAAGCCAATATCAACTGGGCCGACAAGCTGGAACAGGCGGGCGCGCAAGTCGTGTATGGCGTCGTGGGACTGAAAACCCATGCCAAGGTGGCGCTCGTCATCCGCCGTGAAGAAGGCGCCCTGCGCTTCTATGCCCACCTGGGCACTGGCAACTATCATCCCACCACCACCAAGCTGTACACGGACTTCGGCTTGCTGACGGCCAACCAGGACTTGGCCGTGGAAGTCAATGAAGTCTTCATCCACCTGACCAGCCTGACCAAGCCGCACAACCTGAACCATTTGTGGCTGGCGCCGTTCGGCCTGCAAAGCGAAATCATCAAGGCAATCCGCAACGAGGCGAAGATCGCCCGCTCGGGCCGGCGCGGGCGCATCATCGTGAAAGTCAACGCGCTGGTGGACGAATCCGTGATCCGCGCCCTGTATGCGGCCTCCACCGATGGCGTGAAGATCGACCTGATCGTGCGCGGTGCCTGCACCTTGAAACCGGGCGTGCCTGGCTTGTCGGAAAACATCAAGGTGCGCTCCGTGATCGGCCGCTTCCTCGAACACAGCCGCATCTACTACTTCCGCAACGACCTGGCGCACGACGTCTACCTGGCCAGCGCCGACTGGATGAGCCGCAACCTGTTCCGCCGCGTGGAAGTGGCCTTCCCCGTACTGGACCGGGCGCTGAAGCGGCGCGTGATCGCCGAGGGCCTGAATCCGTATTTGAAGGATAATACAAATGCATGGGAACTGGAGCCGACGGGCCACTACGCGCGCCGCAAGCCACGCGGCAAGCAAACGCCATTCAGCGCCCAGCAGTATTTGATGCACACACTGGGTACGCCGGGCGCGGAGGTCGGCGAATAGGCAATTTCTTCACACAGGAGCACAGCATGGATCTCATCTTGTGGCGACACGCAGAAGCCGAACCGGGCGTCCCCGACCTCGAACGCGCCCTGACCGTCAAAGGTCAGAGACAGGCGCGCCGCATGGGGGAATGGCTGGCGTCGCAACTACCGGAAAACTGCCGCATCCTCGTCAGTCCCGCCCTGCGCACCCTGCAAACGGCGGAAGCGCTGGGCCGCAAGTTCAAGCTGATGCCGGAACTGGCGCCCGGCGCCGAAGCGGAAGATATCCTGAAGGCGGCCAACTGGCCCGGCGGCAAGGAAACCGTGCTCATCGTCGGCCACCAACCCACCCTGGGCCAGGCAGCCGCCCTGCTGCTGACGGGAGAGGAGCAGGAATGGGAAATGCGCAAGGCCAGCGCCTGGTGGTTCTCGCAACGCGAGCCAGGCGACCCGATCAGCGTTTATCTCAAGGCGGTGATGGCGCACGACCTTGTGGTGAAATAAGGGAAATGCGCAAAAAGTGCGCTGGGACAAATACTGGCAGGAATTACAACTCGGCAGCCTTGCAAAGCGCTGCCGATCTGCTAGAGTTTAATTGCATCAACTACGTGTTGGAGCGCTGCTCTGACACATTGAGCAACCCAGCGGACAGCCGTCCAACGGCGGCTGAATGATCATGTTAACCTTCCTCGTTTTTCTCTTCATCGCCATCTTCGCCGCTATCATCGGCTTCGTCGCCTTTGAACTGATCGAAGAAATGCGCGGCAGTCACCACAAGCTGATGGACCGCTACCACGAGTAGTGCTCACTTCGGCAATATCGCATGGCGCCAGCGACGGCCTACAGGCCCGTCCCTCGCGCCATCCTTGTATTTACACTCCCGTTTTGAACTTCGTATAGATGCGCGTCATCAATCGGCGGATATCGGCCGTGGTCGCTTCCGGTGCGGCCATGCGCTGCTTGTCGGCGTCCGACAGGAAGATGGCCTTGTTCTCGCCGATGTCCTTGCGTACATACTTGATGCTGGCCGGATTCGGATTCGCGTAGAAGACCTTGTTGCTCAGGCTGGCATGCACTTGCGGACGCAGGATGTAGTTGATGAACAGGTGCGCATTGTTCGGATGGGGCGCGTCGGCCGGGATGGCCATGGTGTCGAACATCAGGGCGGCCGTCTTCGGCACCAGCACCTGGATCACATTGCCGTTTTTCGCATCGATGGCGCGCTGGCGCGCGATATTGATGTCGCCCGACCAGCCCAGCGCGACGCAGACGGAGCCATTGGCCATGTCATTGATGTAGCCGGACGAGCTGAACAGAGTCACGTAAGGACGGATCGCCTGCAGCACCTTGCCCGCTTCCTGGTAGTCGGCGGCCGCTTTCGAGTATGCAGGCTTGCCCAGGTATTGCAGGGCGGCCGGCAGCACTTCCGACGGCGAGTCGAGGAAGGACACGCCGCACGATTTCAGCTTCGCCGCATATTTCGGGTTGAAGATCAAGTCCCAGGCGTTGTCAGGCATGGCCATGCCGCCCAGCGCAGCCTTGACCTTGTTGACATTGATGCCCACCGTCGTGTAGCCCCACAGCCAGTCGACCAGGTAATCATTGTTCGGGTCGATCTTCGACAGTTTTGCCTGCAGGCTGGGGTCCAGGTTGCCCAGGTTCGTCAGCTTGCTCTTGTCGAGCTTGCGCAGCAGGCCTGAATCGATCTGCAGGCGCGCCCACTGGGCCGTCGGCACGACGATGTCGTAGCCGGACTTGCCCGCCACCAGTTTCGCATTGAGGATTTCGTTATTGTCGAAAACGTCGTAGCGTACTTTGATGCCCGTTTCCTTTTCAAAATTCTTGATCGTATCATCGCCGATATAGTCGGACCAGTTATAGATGTTCAAGACCTTTTCTTCCTGGGCATGAGCAGGCAAGGCCAACATGGCCGCCGCCAAGGTCAATCCCACTCCAATGCGCCGCCCTGCTTGCCATGTGTTTGCCATCGTACCGCCTCCGGAATTAGTCAGAAAATAGTGACGATGATAGCAAGAAGGGCGGCATCAGGTCTAGCCTGATACCGCCCTGCCTGAGGACGTCTATCAAAACCTACTGCGCGTCGCGCTTTGCGGCCTGCGATGCTCACCGTACTAGAGTACAGTTGCGCTTCTCGGCCACAAATCACTGCCGCTCGCTACGGTTTTGTTAGACGTCGCAAATCTTCCTCACTGCAAATGCCGTGAAACTGGGGGCAGACCCGACGGGGGAAGCTCCCCAGATGGGGGGAGCTTCCAATCCCGCAGGAACTGACCTGCCAACATTACACCTTGTCCAGCCCCACTTGCGCCCCCGTAAACACCAGGTTGCCGTGCTGGGCGTCGATGCGGATTTCGTCTTTCGGGCCAAACTTGCCTTCCAGGATCAGCTTCGACAGCGGATTTTCGATCTGCTGCTGGATCGCCCGTTTCAAAGGACGGGCGCCATACACCGGGTCGTAGCCCGCTTCGGCGATTTGCTGCAAGGCCGCGTCCGTCAAGCTCAGCTGCATGTCCATGCGCGCCAGGCGTTCTTCGAGAATCTTCAGCTGGATCTTCGCGATCGCGCCGATGTTTTTCTCGTCGAGGCCATGGAACACGACGATTTCGTCGATACGGTTGACGAACTCGGGACGGAAGTGCGAACGTACCTCGGCCATCACGGCCAGCTTCACGACACCGGGATCATCGCTTTCCATGGCCTGGATTTTATGCGAACCCAGGTTCGAGGTCATGATGATGACGGTATTCTTGAAGTCTACCGTGCGGCCCTGGCCGTCCGTCATGCGTCCATCGTCGAGCACTTGCAACAGCACGTTGAAGACGTCAGCATGCGCCTTTTCCACTTCGTCGAGCAGGATCACGCTGTACGGCTTGCGGCGCACGGCTTCCGTCAGGTAGCCGCCCTCGTCGTAGCCCACATAGCCGGGCGGCGCGCCGATCAATCGGGCCACGGAATGCTTCTCCATGAACTCGCTCATGTCGATGCGGATCATCGATTCTTCCGTATCGAACAGGAAGGTCGCCAGCGCCTTGCTCAGCTCGGTCTTGCCCACACCCGTCGGTCCCAGGAACATGAAGGAACCATAAGGACGGTTCGGGTCGCTCAAGCCGGCGCGCGAGCGGCGGATGGCGTCAGCCACGGCCGTGATCGCTTCATCCTGGCCCACGACGCGCTCATGCAGCTTCTCTTCGATGTGCAGCAGCTTGTCGCGTTCGCCCTGCATCATGCGCGACACGGGAATTCCCGTCGCGCGCGACACCACTTCGGCGATTTCCTCGGCGCCCACTTCCGTGCGCAGCAGCTTCGGCTGGTCGGGGTCGCGTTTCGGGATGCCGCTGTCAGCCTGCTTGAGCTGGGCTTCCAGTTGCGGCAGCTTGCCGTACTGCAGCTCCGACACTTTCTGCCAATTGCTCTCGCGCGTAGCCTGCTCCATCTGCAACTTGACTTGCTCGATCTCTTCCTTGATGTGCGTGCTGCCCTGCACCACGGCTTTTTCCGCCTTCAGGATTTCCTCGAAGTCATTGTATTCGCGCTGCAGCTTGACGATCTCTTCCTCGATCAGGCCCAGGCGGCGCAACGATGCCTCGTCCTTTTCCTTCTTGACGGCTTCGCGCTCGATCTTCAGCTGGATCAGACGGCGTTCCAGCTTATCCATCACTTCCGGCTTCGAGTCGATCTCGATCTTGATCTTCGCCGCCGCTTCATCGATCAGGTCGATCGCCTTGTCGGGCAGGAAACGGTCCGTGATGTAGCGGTGCGACAGCTCGGCGGCAGCGATGATGGCCGCGTCCGTGATTTCCACCTTGTGGTGCAGCGCGTATTTGTCCTGCAAGCCCCGCAGGATGGCGATCGTCGCTTCCACGGTCGGCTCGTCGACCAGCACTTTTTGGAAGCGGCGTTCCAGCGCGGCATCCTTCTCGATGTACTTGCGGTACTCGTCGAGGGTGGTCGCTCCCACGCAGTGCAGCTCGCCGCGCGCCAGCGCCGGTTTCAGCATATTGCCGGCATCCATCGCGCCCTCGGCCTTGCCCGCGCCCACCATGGTGTGCATCTCGTCGATGAAGACGATGGTTTGCCCCTCATCCATGGCCAGTTCCTTCAGCACGGATTTCAGGCGCTCCTCGAATTCGCCGCGGAACTTCGCGCCGGCCAGCAAGGCAGCCATGTCCAGCGACAGTACGCGCTTGCCTTTCAGCGATTCCGGCACTTCGCCATTGACGATGCGCTGCGCCAGGCCTTCGACGATGGCCGTCTTGCCCACGCCCGGTTCGCCGATCAGCACGGGGTTGTTCTTGCTGCGGCGCTGCAGGATCTGGATGGTGCGGCGGATCTCATCGTCGCGCCCGATCACAGGGTCGAGCTTGCCCTTGCGTGCCCGTTCCGTCAGGTCCAAGGTGTATTTTTTCAGTGCTTCGCGCTGGCCTTCGGCCTCTTGTGAATCGACCTTGTTGCCGCCGCGCACAGCGTCGATGGCCGATTCCAAGGCCTTGCGGGTCAGGCCGTTTTCGCGCGCCAGCTTGCCGCAGTCGGACTTGTCGTCCGTCATGGCCAGCAAGACCATTTCACTGGACACGAACTGGTCGCCCGCCTTTTGCGATTCCTTGTCGGCCAGGTTCAGCAGGGCCACGAATTCGCGGCTGACCTGCACGTCGCCGCCCGTGCCGGAGACTTTCGGCAAGCGTTCGAGGGACGCACCCAGGGCCTTGCTCAAGCCGCCCACGTTGACGCCGGCCCGCTGCAAGAGCGAGCGGGCGCCGCCGTCGTCCTGGCTCAACAGGGCCGTCAGCAGGTGGACTGGTTCGATATAGGGGTTGTCGTTGCCCACGGCCAAGCTTTGCGCATCGGCCAGGGCTTCCTGTAATTTGGTGGTGAGTTTGTCTTGTCGCATGAAAAGCGCTCCCGGTTAATTAGTTGTTAACCAAATTGGGGTGAGGCAGTACTTTTCAAGCATACACAAAGCAGAAAACCGATGCACTTGGGCAAATGCTACCGTGTGGGGCGCGTCCGATTCAAATGGAGCTTGCTTTTGCCGTCCATTTGTCCAGCGCCGTCTCGTCGCTGTCGCGCGCATCGACCCAGCGCGCGCCTTCCGGCGTGTCTTCCTTCTTCCAGAAAGGCGCTTCCGTCTTCAGGTAGTCGATGATGAACTCGCAGGCAGCGAAGGCCTCGCCCCGGTGGGCGGACGAGACCGCCACCAGCACGATCTGCTCCTGCGGCAGCAGGGGTCCCACACGGTGGATCACCAGCGCGCCGGACAGGGGCCAGCGCTGCCGCGCTTGCTCGACGATCGCCACAATGGACTTTTCCGTCATGCCCGGATAGTGCTCGAGCTCCATGGCGGCCACGTCCAGCCCTTCGTTCATGTCGCGCACCGTGCCGACGAAGCCGACGACGGCGCCCACCTTGGGGTTGCCTGCACGCAATTGTGCGATTTCTTCACTCAAGTCAAAATCAGCGTGCTGGACGCGGACGGAAGTGCTCATTTGGCCTGGCCTCCGATGCGGCGCAGCAGGGTTTCAATGCGGCTGGCCGTGCGCGCATCGGTGGCGGCGGCAATCGCGCACAGCTGCATCAGCTGCGACACTTGCGTAAGCGGCTTCTGGCCTGATTTGAGTGACGATTGCAGCACTTCCACCTGCATTTTCAGACGCTCGCGGGCAAACTCGGCGCCGCTGTCGACGCCGGCGACGATTTCCAGGCGCAAGACTTCATCGAGCAAACGCTCCTGGTTGGCCTGCAATTGCTGCACGTAGGCGGCGCTGCCCTCACCCAGCGCGGCCTGGGCGGCGGCAAAGCGCTGCTGCAGGCTGCGTTCATACTGGGCGTCCAGCGCTGGCAAGGCGCTCCAGCGCTCACTCCACGCTTGCGCGTCGGCGCCAGCGTCACCCTCAGCCAGTGCGGCTTCCAGCGCCTGCACCAGGCGCAGCTTGTCGCGCAGGGCGTTGGCCTGGGCCGCGCCAGCGCGCTCGGCGATGGCGTCCGCTTGCGCTTGCACGCCGGCGACAGCCGCCTGGTAGCGCTGTTCGATCTTCGCTTCGTTGGCGCGCGGCACGGGGCCCGTGGCATTCCAGGCGGCGCGCGTGTCGCGCAGCAAATGGTGGATGAAGGCGCTGCGGCTCTTGTCATCGCCCTCGGGCACGACGGCCGTTTCCAGCGCGGCGCACAGCGCTACACGCGCATGCAGATGTTCGCGGCGCTCGTGGTCGGCCGCGTGGGCCGTTTCCTTGCGCTTGGCAAAAATATCGTCGCAGGCGGCGCGGAAGCGCTGCCACAGCGCCTGTTCCGCGCGGCGCTCCAGCGGCAGGGCTTTCGCCAGTTCCTGCCATTTGTCCTGCAAGGCTTTCAGCATGTCGACCGTATTGCGCTCGGATGGTTTGAGCAAGCCCACTTCGACGATCAATTGTTCGCGACGCGCCGTCTCGATCTGGCGCTGCGTGTCCAGCGGCTTCGACAGGGCGTCCAGCGCGGCGCCGAACTCCGTATCCAGGCGCTTCTTTTCCTTGCGGTCGATGGTGCCCAGGCGCGTCCACGCCTGGCGCAAACGCTGCGAGGCGGAAGCAACGTGTTTCCAGTCGGTACTCTCTTCGGCCGCCAGGGCCGCCGTTTCCGCGATCAGTTCCTGGGCCTTGGCCGCATTGCCGTGGCGCTCTTCGGCCAGCTGCTTGAAATGCTGGGCCGCCGGCGCATACGCCACGCTGCAAGCCGCGTCGAAACGCTCCCACAAGGATTTTGGCGCCGGGCCGGACAAGGTGTCGAGCGACTTCCAGCGCTCGCGCAAACTGCCCACTTTTTTGGCCAGTTCGGCCATCGGCAGTTCCTGCGCCGGCAATTCCTCGCCCGCCTTGACCAGTTCCTCTCGCGACACGTTGCCGCCCCAGCGCGCCCAGTCGGCCAGTTGCTTGAATTGCCCGCGCACGTGGGCCAGGCGATCCGCTTGCGCTGACGTCAGGCGGCCGTGCTTGCTATCGCGCAAGGTCTTGTCGTGCTCGGACGCCACGTGCAGCAGGCCTTCCTGCAGCGCCGCTTCCATGGCGTCGAGCGTCTTGACGAACTGCTCCGTCGCTTCTTTCGATACGGGCGCGTGTTCCTGGCGCGGCTTGCGCGGCGCCGGTTCGGCATGGGCCGGTGCAGCCTCTGGCGCTGCCGCCTGCACGGGCGCCGGCGCGCTGGCCAGCACAGCCGCAAATTGCTGCTGCAAGCTGTCGGACAAACTGGACTCGGGCAGGCGCGGCAGGGCTTGCCACGCGCGCTTCAAGGTGTCTGGGTCCAGGGTGGCGGCATCCTGCGCCTGCCATTCGGCCAGCGCGGCCTGGCGCGCGTCGAACACGGCCTGGTGTTGCTGCAGGGCCTGCAAGGCGGACTGCGCCTGCTCGCGCGCCTGGATGAAATCGCTTTCCAGATGCTTCGGCAAGGACGCGCGCTCGGGCGATTGGGCATGCTGCGCATGTTCAGCGTCCAGGCTGGCCAGCGCCTGCGCCAGCTCCCCGGCGGACTGGCCATTGCTGGCCAGCGCGCGCGCGGCGGCGACGGCGTCGATCACGGAGCGCTGCAGCAGCACTTGCGCTTCCAGGCGGGCGGCCAGCGCGGCGCGCGCGGCGGTGAAGGCGGTCTCCAGCTCGGGCGTGGCCTTGATGACTTGCCATTGGCGGTCCAGCTCGGCTACCTGATTCGGGCTCAGCTTTTCATCGTTCAACAGACGCTGGGCCGTATCGATGCTGGCCTGGGCGCGCTGCGTCTCGGCAGCCTGATGACGGATCAGGTCGATGCGCCCCTGCATCAGCTTGGCAACGCGGCGGTCCGTGTTGCGCATGGCGTGGTGGACTTTTTCCAGCAGGGGCAAGGTATGGACGTGTTCGGCGGCGATCAAACGGGCATCGGCAAATTCGCTGGACAGGATGAATTCAAAGGCGGCGGCTTCGTCGCCCACCACGGCATGGGCACGCGCAACCTGTTCGGCGCGGCGCGATGCGCTCTGCGCCGAGGCGGCGGCCTGTTCTGCCACGACAGGATCGGGGGCGGCAGTCTTGCTGGCAGAACGCTTGAAGAGAAATTCGAACATGACGGGTTTCGCGTGGATCAAAACCACCATCATAACAAAGCCCGGGGTATTGCATCGGACAGGACTGAACAAGTTATCAAATGAGTAAAATGATTCTTTTTCCCCGGACGGAGCCTGGTTCAGGAGATCAAAAGCTGGGCTGGCACACGCTGCCCGACAGGGTGGGCGCTCGCTACCGCTTCAAGCCTGCGCGCGCCGCGGCCGTGGCATGGCAGGCACGGCGTCCGCGGTGGTGTCGACGGCGCCGTCAGGCGTACCCGGCGCTGGCAAAGGCACGGGCAAAACAAAGGGCAGCACCTGCGCCTTGCCACGGCGCGCTTCCTGGGCCCGCGCATCGTGGGCAAGGAACTGGTAGGCGATGGCAAACCACGCTTCGCCCACGATCACCTTGCGCGCCAGCGCGAACAGCTCGCGCTCTTCTTTTTCCAGCCGCTGCAGCAAGGTTGCGCAAAAGGCGTCGATGGCGGCGCACAGCTGCTCGGCCTGCAATTCGGAATGGTCGATGGCGGCACCCGCGCGCTGCTGCACGACATTGATGCTTTCCAGTGCCGCGTGGTTCAAGCCATTGATTTCATCCAACAGGCCGTCCGCATGCGGCGCGGCCTGGCGGATGGCGGGGATCAGATACATCTCCACCTTGCGCCAGTAGCCGCCCTGATACAGCTGGTTCAGCCAGTCGCCCGCATACTGCAGCTGGGCCAGGCTGAGCCTGCTCTGCTGGCGCAGTTGCACATGCATGTATTTTTGAAAAGCCAGCAGGCTCATGCGGATGCTGGCCTGTTCCACCGACAGGGAAACCAATATATATGTTGCCGTAAGCATGCACTCACTCCCGAAAATGCGCTGGATGTCTCATCCTGGAAGTGAAAGTGTAAAGACTACCGACAGGGGCGGGTTTGATCCTGCACAAACGCGCAGCGAGCCCCCTGCGCTTTTTTCAGGATGCGCGCAGGCCGATATGCAGGTTGACGACGCCAGGCTCTTCCGACGGCGTGACCTCGCCGCCAAAGCTTTTCACCAGCCGCTGCATGCCCTTGTTGCGCGCCATCGCCTCGCCCACCAGCGCTTCCGTGCCGCGGCTGCGGAAGTAGTCGACCAGCTTTTCAAACAGGATGTGTCCCAGGCCCTTGCCCTTCAGGGCCGAGCGCACGGCGATGGCGAAATCGGCGTGGATATTGTCCGGGTCGGCCACGGCGCGCACCACGCCCAGGGTTTCCGGCTTGCCGTCCGGGCCCGTGTGCGTAGCGATGAAGGCCATGGCGCGGTCGTAATCGATCTGCGTCAGGCGCGCCAGCTGCGACACGGGCAGCTCGCGCATGGAAGTGAAAAAGCGCAGGCGCACGTCGTCCGGGTCCAGCGCATGGAACAGGTCCATGTGCTGCGGCGCGTCCTCGGGGCGGATGGGGCGCAGCAGGATCGACTGGTCCATCCACGTCACCTGCTCTTCCAGCTCCTGCGGGTACGGGCGGATGGCCAGGCGGTCGCGCTTCTGGCCCGGCTGCAAGCGGATGCGCGCGTCGAGGGCGATCACGCCATCCGCATCGGCCACCAGCGGGTTAATGTCGAGCTCGGCCAGCTCGCCGATGTCGGCCACCAGTTCGGCCACCTGGATCAGGGTGTAGCAGATGGCGTCGATGTCGGCCGGCGGCTGGTTGCGGTAGCCAGCCAGCAATTTCGACACGCGCGTGCGCGCCAGCATGTCGCGCGCCAGCACCATGTTCAGCGGCGGCAGGCCGATAGAATGGTCGGCCGTCACTTCCACGGCGATGCCGCCCTGCCCCACCAATATCACGGGGCCGAAGGCGGCATCCGTGGTGACGCCGACGATCAGTTCATGCGATTGCGGCCGGCGCGCCATCTGCTGCACCGTGAAGCCGTCGATCAGCGCATCGGGGCGCATGCGGCGCACGCGCTTGAGCATGGCGGCGGCCGCCGTGCGCAGGATGTCGGGCGTGTCCAGGTCGAGCGCCACGCCGCCCACGTCGGATTTGTGGGCGATGTCGGGCGAGTGTATTTTCAGCGCCACCGGGTAGCCGATGTCCGCCGCCACGGCCAGCGCCTCTTCCACGTCGGCCGCCATGCGCGTGGTGGCCACGGGGATGCCGTAGGCGGCCAGGATTTCCTTTGAGCGGCATTCGCCCAGCACCGTCTGGCCGGCCGCCAGCGCGGCGGCGACGATTTCGCGCACCCGGGCGCGGCGCGGCGTGGCCGACATGGGCAGCTGCGCCGGCACCTGCATCAGGGTTTCCTGGTTGCGCCGGTACTGCACGATCTGCATGAAGCCATGCACGGCCTTTTCCGGCGTGTCGTAGGTGGGAATGCCGGCCCGGTTGAAGACCTGGCGCGCAGGCGCCACCGTGGTGCCGCCCAGCAGGCACGACAGCACCGTGCGTGAGGTGGCCTTGATCAGCGGCGTGACGGCTTCGGCGATGTCGATCGACGAGACCATGGCCGTGGGCGCGTGCAGCAGCAGCAAGGCGTCCGCCTGCGGCTCGTCGAGCAGCGGCTTGATGGCGTCGGCATAGCGCTGCACGGCCGCGTCGCCGGGCAAGCCCACGGGGTTGTCGTGCGACCAGCCCCGTGGCAGCGCCTTTTCCAGCGCGATCACGGTGTCCGGCGACAGTTCGGCCAGCTTGCCGCCGCTGCCCACCAGGGCGTCGGTGGCCATCACGCCCAGGCCGCCGCCGTTGCACAGAATCGCCAGGCGCTCGCCGCGCTGCGAGCGGATATGCGTAAGGGTTTCCACGGCATCGAACAGCTCTTCGGCCGAATACACGCGCAGCATGCCGGCGCGGCGGATGGCCGCGTCATACACGGCGTCGGAACCGGCCAGCGCGCCCGTATGCCAGGCCGCCATGGCCGCGCCTTCCGCCTCGCGTCCCGCTTTCAAGACGATGACGGGCTTGCTGCGCGCGGCAGCCCGCGCCGCCGACATGAATTTGCGCGCCGCCTGGATATCTTCCATGTACAGCAGGATGGCGGCCGTATCGATGTCGCCGGCCAGGTAGTCGAGCAGGTCGCCGAAATCGATGTCATAGCTGGCGCCCAGGGAAATGAACTTGGAAAAGCCCACGCCGTGCGCGTTGGCCCAGTCGAGCACGCCCGACACCAGCGCCCCCGATTGCGATACGAAGGCGATCTTGCCGCTGGTCGCGCCCACATGGGCGAAGCTGGCGTTCAAGCCCAGCTTCGGCACGAGCAGACCCATGCTGTTGGGGCCAAGAATGCGCAGCAGATGCGGTTTTGCCGCTTTCAACATGGCCAGGCGCAGCGACTGCTCGCGCACGGGGTCCAGACCGGACGTCATGACGATGGCCGCGCGCGCGCCCAGCGCCCCCAGTTCGCGGATCAGGGCCGTGATGGTGGCGGGCGGCGTGCAAATGATGGCCAGGTCCGGCGCCTTGGGCAAGTGCGCCAGCTTGCGGTAGCATTTCAGGCCCATCAGTTCGTCGTACTTGGGATTGACGGGCCAAATCTCACCTTGGTAGCCGCCGCCCAGCAAGTTGTAAAGGGCGATGGCGCCCAGCTTGCGTTCGCGCGCCGTGGCGCCGATCAGGGCCACTGAGGCCGGCTTGAACAGCTTGTCGAGATTACGGATACTCATGTTCTGGCCTCATGGTTTGCCGGAGCGGCTGCGCCAGTGTATAGGATGCATTGCCAAAAAAATTTGACTTTGTCGCGCCTTTCGCAAAAAACCATACACCTACCAGCGCGAGCGGTGGCTTTCCGTCACCCCGGCCAGCTGCGTCACGATGCGCTTGGGAGACTCCGCGCTGGTGCGCACCCATCCACTGAAAGTGCCGATGGGCTGGATGTAGCGGCTGGCGGCGATCCACAGGTTTTTATCCTCGCGCCGCGCACCTTCCGGTTTGAAGTGCAGGTCCAGCAAATCGTCGTCCGTCCACACATGCCATGGCGCCAGCGGGTTATCGGGATTAAAGTCGAAATGCGCGCGGCCCAGCGGATACAGCTGGCCATCGAGCCATAGCGCGTTTTCATGTGCGCCAAAATAACCGGCCTGCAGATTGAAACCCAGGTCCAGGCTGTGCGCCGAGGCCCAGCGCCATTCCGTTTCGCGCGCCAGCAAGCCGTTCGAATAATCGAAACTGGCCACGCCGTCGTCTAAGCTGTAGCCCATGGCGCCGCAGCGCACCGTGCCCCACAAGGGCAAGCCGCCCGACTTTTGCGTGGCATGCACGCTGCCGCCCTCGCCCACGAGTCCCACGGCCAGCAAGGTGGGCGCCACGGGCGGGCCGAATTCCGCATCGATGCCGAAATGGCCGCAATCGAGCCGCAAACGGTAGCGCTGCTGCGGCTGGGCCTCGATGGAGATCACTTGCGAGAGGAAACGGAAACGGCTGCTGGCACCCGCATGCGGCGCCACCGACGCGCACAGGCCGGGAATGCCATCCTGCGAAAAGGACGCCACGATCTTGCCCTTGTGACGGTCGAAGGCATACGCGAAGGCCGTGCTGGTCCAGCCCAGGTCGACGATGGCCACGCCGCAGAACAGGGTGGGCGTGGACAAGGCCACGTAATGCCAGCGCTTGTGGTGGAACAAGCGCCAGAGGGCGCCGCGCGCGTGCGGCGGCGCCAGCGCGGCCCAGTCGAAGGCGTCCAGCTGCCCCGTGTAGCGGCCAAAGCGTGGAACGCCATTGGCGTCGAGCAGGTGGGGAGGAGCCGGTGGCAGCATCATGCGGCCCGCCTTGCGGCAGCGCCGCTGTCGTACAGGGCCTCGGCCAGCTGCGCGCCAAATAGCGCCGGCTGCGCTTGCGCAATATCAATATCCGGGCAGGCATGCCAGAGCGCCAGCCGCTGCACGGCGCCAGCCACGTCCTGCACCAGGCGGGCACTCACGCGCACGCCCTCTTCCAGCGCCAGCGACTTGATCTCGAAGCGCCCCTGCGCGCGGTGCGCCTTGGCGTCCAGGCGCCCCACCAGCGCGCCGCGGCGCAGGATCGGCAGGGTGAAGTATCCATACCGGCGCTTCTCGGCCGGCGTGTAGCATTCGAGCCGGTAGTCAAAGCCGAACAATTCCAGCGCCCGGCGCCGGTCCCAGACGACAGGGTCGAACGGCGAGAGTATCGTCGTCAGGGTGGGCGCCAGCTTGCCGGCGGCCGCGTCACGCGCCAATTGCGCATGTTCCGCATGCACGTAGACGGCGTCAATCCAGCCATCGACCGTGCAGCGCAGCAGCGCGCCCTCGTCCACCAGTGCCTGCAAATCGTGCGCCAGGCTGGCGCGCGATTGTTTGGTGCGGAAGTAGTCGCTGATCCAGCTGGCCCGCGCCAGGCCCAGCGCCTTCACGCTGGCCAGCAGCAGGCGCCGGCGCACCTGTTCTTCGGACGGCAGCATGCCGTCATGCCAGCCCGGCAAAACGCGTTCGGCCAGGTCGTAATAGCGCTGGAAATTGTGGCGCTTGGCGATCATCAGCACGCCCGACGTAAACAGCACTTCGAGCGAGCGCTTTTCCGGCTTCCAGCTCCACCAGCCGCCTGCCTGGCCGTCCGTGCGCTCAAAATCAGCGGAGCGCGCGGCGCCGTTGGCGCGGATATGTTCGAGCACCGAAGCCACGGCGTCGCCCTGCTCGGCCATCCATTTAACGGAGTATTTCCAGCCCATCGCGGCCGGGTCCAGCATGCGGTGGCGGTACAAGCCGTAATCTTCGATGGGCACGAAGCAGGCTTCATGCGCCCAGTATTCGAACAGCGCGCCCTCGGCCAGCAGTTGCTCCAGCCACGGCTGCGGATAGTCGCCCAGCCGGCTCCACAGCACCAGATACGGGCTGCGCGCCACCACGTGGATGGTGTCGATCTGCAGCACGCCCATCTGCCGCACGGCGGCCAGCACGTCGGCCTTGACGGCCTTCTTGCGGCGCGCCTGCAGCAAGCCCTGCGCGGCCAGGTGCAAGGCGCGCGCGGCGGCCAGCGATAAGGAGGGGACGTCCGGAGGAGTGGGCTGGTGTGGGCTGTGCATAGCAGAAAGATACCGCATTCTGCACATGCCTTGTGCGTTTTCTCGCTATCGGATCGCGCAGCCGGTGGCCACGCTACGCTGCGGGAAACACGACCGTCACCGCCAGCCCCCGGCCCTGCAAGCCGGCGCCAAGCACGATGTGCGCGCCATGCCGCTCGGCGATGCGGCGCACGATGGACAGGCCCAGGCCGCTGCCGGGAACCTGGCCACCGCCCAGGCGCACGAAGCGCTCGAACACGCGCTCGTGCTGCGCCACCGCTATCCCCGGACCGGAATCGGCCACGCGCAGGTAGCTGCGCCCCGCTTCCACGCCGCAGCTGATCTCGATGGCGCCTGGCGCCGGCGTATAGCGCAGCGCATTCTCGACCAGGTTACGCAGCAACATCTGCAGGCTGTCCACATGCAGCGCGCACGGCGCCGGTGCAAGGTTCACGCTCAGCGACAGCTGATACTGCCGGCTCGATTGCTGCCACTGCGCGGCCTGCCCGGCCAGCAGGTCGGCCAGGTCCCCCGCGCGCAAGTCGGCCGCCGCGCCCGATTGCGGATCGAGCTGCGCCAGCGCCAGCAACTGATTGACGAGGCGCGTGGCGCGCTCCACGCTGGCGCCCAGGGCTGTGATGAATTCCTCGCGCTCGTCCGCGCTGCGGGCCCGCTGCAGCACTTGCAGATTGGTCTTGATGGCGGCCAGCGGCGTGCGCAATTCGTGCGCCGCATCGGCCGTGAAGCGCTGCTCGTTGTCGCGGCTTTGCCGCACGCTGCCGAACAGGCGGTTAATTTCCAGCAGCAGCGGATGCAGCTCGGTGGGCGCGCCGTGCACATGCACGTCGGCCAGGTCGTCGGGCGTGCGCGCCGACACTTCATCGGCGGACGCCTGCAGCACGCGAAACACGCGGTGGATGCTCCACCAGATGGCGATGGTGGCCAGCGCCACCAGCAGCAGGCCGAACAGCGCGATGCGGTAAAAGAAGCCGCGGCTGATGTCGTCGCGATGGCTGGTCGGTTCGGCCACCAGCAGTTGCAGGGTACGCTGCGGGTCCCACAGCGAAAACAAACGCCAGCGCTGGCCGCCGATGCTGGTCCAGGACAGGCCGTCCGGCGCGCTGCGCGACAGGGCGATATCGGTCGCCGCGTCATTGCGGTACAAGACGCGCTGCTGCGCGTCGCGCACCTTGAACAGCAAATACTGGTGGGGATTCGGCTGGCCGCGCAGCGGCAGGTCGATGGGCCCCGTCAAGCCGTGTTGCCGCACGTCCTTTTCCACCAGCGACAGCAGCAAATGCCCCGTCTCGATCAGCGACTGGTCGAACAATTCCTGGCTTTCGCGGCGCGCTTCCACGTAGACGATGGCGGCGCTGCCCACCCACAGGAGCAGGGTCAGGCCCAGCAGCACGCCCAGCAAGGTGCGCCGCAACGACCAGGTTTTCAAGGCAAGGGCGCTCATGCGCCGGCCGCGGCGGCAGGCATCGAGTGGGCGCGAGGGGGAGTTTGCACGCTGCCGCCAGCGGTTAAGAATCTCTTAAGAACTTCTGCGCAAGATCCGGAGCGAAATATTTTTTGGGTAGCCATGCCGGCAATTGTAAATGATTCTTATTGCTACCATGATTCCCATTACCTCAGAAATACAGACCAATAACTAATCAACCCTCCAGGAGTTTGCATGTCCAACAACACCCGCCGCGCGCACCTGCCGCGTCCCACCACTCTTGCCCTGGCGCTCGCCGCCCTGTTCTGCCTGCCGGCTCACGCCCAGACGGGCACGCCGGCCAGCATGCCGGAAGTGGTGGTCTCCGCTTCCGGTTTCGAGCAGGATATCAAGCAGGCGCCGGCCTCGATCACGGTGCTGACGCGCCAGGAACTGTCGAAGGAGCGCTTCGGCAACCTGACGCAGGCGCTGGAAAGCGTGGAAGGCATCGACGTGGGCGCGGCAGGCGACAAGACGGGCGGCATGAACATCAGCATCCGCGGCATGCCCAGCGACTACACCCTGGTGCTGATCGACGGGCGCCGCCAGAATGCGGCCGGCAATGTCACGCCGAACGGCTTCGGCGGCACGCAGACGAGCTTCATGCCGCCGCTGGCCGCCATCGAGCGCATCGAGATCATCCGCGGCCCCATGTCGACCCTGTACGGCTCGGACGCCATGGGCGGCGTGATCAACATCATCACGCGCAAGGTGGGCAAGCAGTGGATGGGTTCCGTCTCGGCCGACTACACCTTGCAGGAAGAATCGGACTTTGGCGACGTGAAAAGCGGCCGCTTCTACCTGAGCGGCCCCATCACCACCGACCTGCTGGGCCTATCCCTGCGCGGCAGCAAGCAGCGCCGCGATGCGGCCGACATCCGCTACAACGGCGCGGACGGTCCGGGAACCACGCCGAACATGGGCGCCAACCCCGTGCGTGCAGACATTGAAAACTTTGGCGCGCGCCTGGCCTTCACGCCGAACCGCTACCATACCGTCATCCTCGACGCCGACGCGGGCCGCCAGACCTACGACAATTCGAACGGCCAGCTCGGTACCAAGAGCGTGCAGGGCGGCTACGGCCCGGAACAGAAATACAAGCGCGACCAGTGGACCCTGTCGCACACGGGCCGCTTCGGCTTCGGCACCCTGGACAGCAGCTACATGGTGAACAAGACGGAAACCCTGGGCCGCACGATTCCGCCACGCACGCCAGGCGCCGTCGCCGGCAGCGCGCGCACCTTGGAAGTGGAAAGCCAGGTCTTCGATACCAAATTGGTCATGCCTTTGGGCAAACACATGGCCACTATCGGCGCGCAATGGTGGAAAGCGGAAATGACGGACGGCGTGGCGCCGAAAAAATTCGAATTCACGCAAAAAGCCCTGTTCGTGGAAGACGAATGGCAGGTGCTGGAGAATGTCGCGCTGACCTTCGGCGCCCGCTATGACGATCACAGCATCTTTGGCGGCCAGACCAGCCCCCGTGCCTATGCCGTATGGAACGCAGCGCCAAGCTGGACCGTCAAGGGCGGCGTCAGCAAGGGATACAAGACACCGCGCGTGGAGCAACTGTCGCCAGGCATCAACGGTTTTGGCGGCCAGGGCACGATCCCCCTCGTCGGCAGCCCGGACCTGAAACCGGAAACGAGCACGACAACGGAAATCGGCGCGTATTTCGACAATCTGGCCGGCTGGACCGCCAGCGGCACCGTGTTCAACAATACATTCAAGGACAAGATCACGACGGGCACGGGCCTCGTCAACTGCGACTACCGTCCGTCGCCGAACCGTCCCGGTTGCGTCAGCTTCGGCAACTGGCCCAACGTCGACGCGTTTGGCCAATCCGTCAACGTGGATGAGGCCGTCACGCGCGGCGTCGAGCTGAACACGCGTTTCCCGCTGGGCAAGACCTTGTCGGCCAGCGCCAACTACACGTACACGGAAAGCGAACAGAAGAGCGGCAGCAACGCCGGCAAGCCCCTGAGCGACACGCCCAAGCACGCCGTCAACGCGCGCCTGAGCTGGGATATCTCGCGCGAATGGAACGGCTGGCTGCGCGCCGAGTACCGCAGCGAGCGCTTCCGCGATCCGGGCACCTCGGCTTCCACGCGCGCCGCCAAGGCCGCGCTGGGCGACTACAAGGGTTACACCATGTTGCACCTGGGCAGCAGCTACCAGCTGAACAAGCGCGTCACCCTCAACGCGGCCGTGTACAACCTGCTCAACAAGGACTTCGTCGACTACCAACCTTACCGTGGTTCATCGGCGCCGACGTTGACCTACGCCAACCGCTATGTCAACAGCCTGGACGGACGCCGTCTGTGGCTGTCAGCGACTGTCGATTTCTGATCAAGCGGGCGGCCTGCGGGCCGCCCGTTTTTTCGTCAAGCGGCTTTCGGCTTGTCGATGCAGTAACCGATCGCATGCACGGTGCGTATCAAATCCCGCCCCAGCTTCTTGCGCAGGTGGTGGATATGCACTTGCACGGCATTGCTTTCCACTTCATCGCCCCAGCTGTACAAGTTTTTTTCCAGCTGTTCCCGGCTCAGCACCCGGCCGCCGTGTTCCAGCAGCAGTTGCAGGATGCGAAATTCCTTCACCGTTAACATCACGGGCAATCCCCGTTGCGTCACCTGCCTGTCCGCGATATCGAGCACCAGGTCGCCGTGCACGAGGTTTTCGCGCAGGCGCCCGGCGGCGCGGCGGCAGGCGCTGCGGATGCGCGCGGCCAGTTCGTCCAGGTCGAACGGTTTCACGATAAAGTCGTCGGCGCCCGCGTCGAGTCCGGCAATGCGCTCGCCCACCTGGTCGCGCGCCGTGACGACCAGCACGGCGCCGCTGTAGCCCTTGTCGCGCAGCACGCCCAGCGCCTGCATGCCGTCCTGCCCGGGCAAGCCCAGGTCGAGCAGGATGCAGCCATAGTCGTGCAGACGCACGGCCGTGTGCGCCTGTTCAGCGCTCGTGACCCAGTCGACGGCATAACCGCCCTGTTCCAGGCCGATCTGCGTGGCGCGACCCAGTTGCGGATCGTCTTCGGTCAGCAAGATGCGCATGGGATCAAGGCCAGATGGCCCGCTCAGTCCTTTTTCTTGATCAGGCCAGCGAGCGCGGCAAACGGATTGTGCGTGGCGGGCGCCACCTCGGCCGACAGCAGGCCGGCGCCACGGTCCGCTTCCAGGTAGCGAGAGTGCTCATTGTCGTGGCAATACAGGCACAGCAGTTCCCAGTTGCTGCCATCGGGCGGATTGTTGTCGTGGTTATGGTCGCGGTGATGCACCGTCAGCTGCTGCACGTTGGCGCGCGTAAATTCGCGCATGCAGCGGCCGCATACCCACGGATACATCTTCAGCGAACGCTCGCGGTAGCCGCTCTCGCGCTGGTCGGCGGCGCGGCGCGCTTCGGCCACGATCTTGTCCAGTCTTGCCGCGTCGGGCTTTTTACTCTGCATGACAACTTTCGATATGGGAGGTAGAAGCGCCCATTTTAATGAGGATGGAGGCGCAATTGTACTTTTTCTGCCACGCCGCCAGCCCGTGTCGCCGCCGGCGTGCTTTTTTTAGCGTGCGCGGCACCACAGATACTTCATTTAACGCAAAATAAGCCTAGCGACAGACCGCGAACAGACGACGGAAGCGGCGGCAACAGGGTTACGCGCAAGGCAGCCGATTTCGGCTATCATGCGCGCCACGCCGCCCCTCCCCTTTTCCATGACTCTAGCCTGCAAGCGCCCGTGATAGCGATAACAAGACCCCTGCAACGCCTTGCCCGCCGCCTGTACCGTCTCAGCCTGGTGCCCCTGTTCGCGCTCATCTTGCTGCTGGCGCTGTGGGCGGCCGTCTATTACCAGGTGGGCCAGGAGCGGGCCAGCGCCGTGCGCGACGCCGTGGCCGTCAGCCAGTCGCTGGCGCGTACGCTGGCCGACCATACCAGTTTCACCCTGCGCCAGGCCGACCATGCCACACAATTGTTCAAGCTCAAATACGAGGAAACGGACGGCGGCCTGCGCCTGAATGAATTCACGCGCCGCCAGGGCCTGCTCGACAGCGTGCTGCCATCGAAACTGGAACTGCCGATCGCCCTCATCGACGCACAGGGCAATGTGCTCGACAGCGCCAACGCCTATCTGCCGGAAAACCTGGCCAAGCAGGCATTTTTCAGGGCGCTGGCCGCCAATGCGTCCGATACGGCCCTGGTCGACACGCCCATGCTCGACGCGGGCAGCAAGCGCTGGGCCATCCGCCTGGCGCGCCGCCTGAACGACGCGCAAGGCCGCTTTGCCGGCGCCATCATCATCCTCGTCGACCCCACGTATTTTGTCGACGATTATGACCGCCTGAACCTCGATGAGCATGGCGCGCTGATGCTGGTAGCGCGCGACAGCGGCCTGACGGCGGGGCGCATCGGCGAGCAATTGATCCTCAGCGACCGCATCGACTTCCGCATGCCGGGACCGCCGCAGCATGCGCCGGATGAACTGCTGATCGAGCCGCCCGTCGACGCGACGGCGCGCATCTACAGCTACCGCGAACTGCCGCGCTACCCGCTGCTGGCCGTGGTGGGCGTAAGCCGCGCCGCCGCCCTGACGCGCTTCGAACACCGCCGCCGGATGTATGTCGGCGCGCTGCTCGCCGCCAGCATACTGATTGCCGGCTTTACGGCCCTGCTGATGCGCCAGAGCGCGCGCCTGCGCCGCAGCATCCGTCAGGCCACGGAAACGCAAGCGCTGCTGCGCGCGGCGCACCAGGCCAGCCTCGATGCCGTGCTGCTGCTGAAGGCCTGGCGCCCCGCGCCGGGCAAGCCGGTGGAAGATTTCATCTTCGCCGACGTCAACGAGCGGGCCGCCGACATGCTGGGCAAGCCACGCTCCGAACTGCTGGGCCAGCGCGTGCTGCCGCGGGTGCCGCTGCTACGCGACGAGCGCTTTTTCAAGCGCTTCGTGCTGGTGATGGAAACGGGCCAGCCGCTGGAAGATGAATTCGAGCTGGCGCTGGCCTCGGGCGGCACGCGCTGGCTGCGCCACCAGGTGGTGCCGATCACCGACGGCGTGGCCGTCACCTCGCGCGACATCAGCGCGCGCAAGCACGACGAACTGGCGCTGCAGGACAACCGCAGCTTCCTGCAGTCGCTGATCGACCATTTGCCCGTGCTGGTCTACGTGAAAAGCGCGCGCCCGGAAAACTTCGGCCAGATGGAAGTGTGGAACAAGGCGGCCGAGGATATCACCGGCCACCTGGCCGCCGACGTCATCGGCAAGACCGATTGCCAGGCCTTCCCGCCCGACTTCGGCCTGCACGATGCCGAGGACGACCGCGCCATCCTGGCCGAGCGCGGCGTCATCGACCATACGGAAAAGCCGCTGCGCCTGCGCGATGGCAGCCTGCGCTACCTGCGCGCCGTCTCCGTGCCCGTGTTCGACGAGCGCCAGCAGATCGAACATATCCTGTGCATCGCCGAGGATATCTCGCAGCGCCGCCAGCAGGAGCTGGAACTGCGCCAGAAACAGGCCGAGCTGGCCGCCGTCAACGACGCCTCTCCGCTCGGGCTGGTGCGCCTGGACCGCCAGCGCCGCTGCACCTACGTCAACCGCACCTTCGAATCGATCACGGGCCTGCCGCGCGCGGCCGCCCTGGGCGCCGGCTGGACCAGCGCCCTGCACCCGGACGACTATCCGCTGATGCACGTGGCGCTGGAACAGCTCACGCGCAGCCACGCGCCATTCCAGTCCACCCTGCGCTGCCTGCAGCGCGACGGCAGGCTGGTCTGGGTCTCCGTGAAGATCGCCCCCATCCTCATCGACGGCCAGATCGAAGGCTATGTGGGCAGCCTGGACGACATCACCACCTTGCGCGAATCGGAAGTGGCGCTACTGGAAAGCGAGGCGCGCCTGCGCACCATCGCCGACACCTTGCCGGCCATGATCGCGTATATCGACGCCGACCAGGTCTACCGCTTCCTGAACATCGCCTATGAACGCGAATTCGGCCTGACGGGCCGGCAGGCGCTGGGCAAGAGCGTGCGCGACACGGTGGGCGAGGCGCGCTACCGCACGGTGGCGCCGTATATCGAGCGAGTGCTGGCCGGCGAAACCCTGAGCTTCGAGGAAGAAGACGACAAGGAAGGCATCGAGCGCTGCCTGGAAGTGATCTACATCCCGCAGATCGGCGAAGACAAGCTGCAGGTGGTGGGCTTTCACGTGATGCGCCAGGATATCACCGTGCAAAAGCGCGAAAAACAGCGCTTGCTGAAGCTGGCCCAGGTCGATGCGCTGACCGGCTTGTCGAACCGCGCGGGCTTCCAGCAAAAACTCAGCGACGCCATGCACGCCAGCCGCCAGCAGCAGCACCTGATGGCCGTCATGTACATGGATATCGACCGCTTCAAGCCCGTCAACGACACGCACGGCCACGGCACCGGCGACGCCCTGCTGCGCGCCTTCGCCCAGCGCCTGACGCAGACCATGCGCGCCACCGACATCATCGCCCGCCTGGGCGGCGACGAATTCACCATCATCATGGAACAGATCGCACGGCCCGACGACGCGGCCGTCCTGGCGGAAAAAATCGTCGCCGCCATGCAGCAGCCATTCGAACTCGATGGCATTACCGTGCACATTTCCGCCAGCATCGGCCTGGCTTTCTACCGCGACGAAGACATCTCGCCCGCCGTGCTGCTGCAGCGGGCCGACGTGCTGCTGTACAAGGCCAAGCAGGATGGCAGGAATACCTATCGCGCCGGCATACTGACCACTTGATATAGCCGCTGGCGCATGCCGCCATTCCTGCTATATTGGCGCCTGTCTTCCCTTCCCTTGCCATACCATGCGCCTGCTGCACACTTCCGACTGGCATCTGGGCCAGACCCTGCACAATTATGAACGGGGCTACGAGCACCAGCGCTTCCTCGACTGGCTGCTCGACACGCTCGTGACGGAGCAGGTCGACGTGCTGCTGGTGGCGGGCGACGTGTTCGACAACGCCAATCCTTCCGCCGCCTCGCAAAAGCAGCTGTACGTATTCCTGCAGCAGGCGCGCGCGCGCCTGCCCGCGCTGCAACTGGTCGTCGTCGCCGGCAACCACGATTCGGCCGGCCGGCTGGAAGCGCCCGGCCCCCTGCTGGCCGCGCATGGCACGCACGTCATCGGCCATCTGCTGCGCGACGAAGCCGGCCAGCTCGACCTGGAACGCCTGCTGCTGCCGCTCACCGGCAGCGATGGGCAAGTGCAGGCCTGGTGCCTGGCCGTGCCATTCCTGCGCCCCGGCGACGTGCCGAAGCTGCCGGCCGGCGATAGCCAGGACGCCTACCTGGGCGGCATCGCCCTGCTGTACCGCCAGTTGGCGGATCTGGCGCTGGCGCGCCGCCAGCCCGGGCAAGCCATCCTTGCCATGGGCCATTGCCACATGGTGGGCGGCGAAATGTCCAACGACTCCGAGCGCCGCATCGTCATCGGCGGCACGGAAATGCTGCCGTCGGGGATTTTTGATACCGCCATCGCCTATGCGGCGCTGGGCCACCTGCACAAGGCGCAGGCCGTGGGCGGGCAGGAGCACATCCGCTACTGCGGCAGCCCGATACCCCTGTCGTTCGCGGAAGTGAACTACCGCCACCAGGTGCTGTGCCTCGACATCGACGGCGAAACGCTGCACTCCGTGCGCGCCATCGAGGTGCCGCGCGCCGTGCCCCTCTTGCGCATCCCCTCCACACCGGCGCCCATAGCCGACGTGCTGGCGCAGCTGGCCGCCCTCGACGTGCCCGCGGCGCCGGCCGAAGCGCAACCCTTCCTGGAAGTGCGCGTGCGCCTCGACGCACCCGAACCGGGCCTGCGCACGCGCATCGAAACGGCCCTCGACGGCAAGCCAGTACGTCTGGCGAAGATCGAAACATCGAGCGCCGCGCGCAGCAGCGCGCCCGAGAACATGACGCTCGACCAATTGGGCCAGCTGCAGCCCGACGACATCTTCCGCCGCCTGTACCTGCAAAAATACGGCAAGGAAGCACCGCCCGAACAACTGTCGGCCCTGGCCGAACTGCTGCTGCCTGGCGCTTGAGCGCCCTGAAGAACCATGAAAATCCTGAAAATCAGCGGTAAGAACCTGGCCTCGCTGGCCGGCGAATTTGAAGTCGACTTCCAGCAGGAGCCGCTGGCGTCCGCCGGCCTGTTCGCCATCAGCGGCCCCACGGGCGCGGGCAAGAGCACCCTGCTCGACGCCCTGTGCCTGGCCCTGTACGACGCCACGCCGCGTCTGTTGAAAGTGCTGGGCCGGGGCAGCGCCCTGCCCGACGTGGGCAAGGAAACCGTCAACGCCCAGGATACGCGCACCTTGCTGCGCCGAGGCACGCCGGATGGTTACGCGCAAGTCGACTTCGTCGGCAACGACGGCGCAAGCTACCGCGCGCGCTGGAGCGTGCGCCGCTCGCGCACCCGGGCCGAAGGGGCGCTGCAGGCGACCGCCATGAGCTTGCACCAGTTGCCCGCGCTGCAGCCCATCGGCGGCACCAAGACAGAAGTCAAGGAAGAGATCGAAAAACGCATCGGCCTGTCGTTCGACCAGTTTACGCGTGCCGTGCTGCTGGCGCAAAACGAGTTTTCCACCTTCCTCAAGACGGAAGACAATGAACGAGGCGAGTTGCTGGAAACCCTGACGGGCAGCAGCATCTATACCGACATTTCCATACGCGCCTTCGAGCGGGCGAAAAAGGAAAAGCTGGTCCTCGAACGCCTGGGCGAAAAACTGGCCGACCAGCGGCCCCTGTCGCCGGAAGAACGCGCCGATACCGAGGCGCTGTGCGGCGCGGCCGAGACCACCCTGCTACACATCGACTTGCGCAAGGCAGTGCTGGAACTGCAGCAGCGCTGGCACCAGGAGACGAACAAGCTGCAAAGCCAGGTAGTGACGGCGCAAGAGGCGCTCGATCGCGCGGATGCCGAACGGGCCGCTGCCGAAGAGCGCCGCGCGGCGCTGGCGCAGTGGGAACTGCTGCAGCCGGCGCGGCCCCTCATCGATGATGTGGCGCGCCTGGCCAGCGATATCGCCGGCACCGGCGCCGCGCTGGAAGCGTCGCGCCTGCAGGCGGCGCACGCCGTCGCCAGCGAGGCGCAACTGGCGCAAGCCGTGCAGCTGGCGGCAGCGGCCTTGCAGGCCAGGGAAGCGGCGCAGCGTGACGCGGCGCCCCTGCTCGATCAAGCCAAGGCGCTAGACGCGGGCATCGCAGCCCACTTGCCTGCGCACCGCCAGGCGCAAGATGGCGCCCTGGCCGCCGACCAGGCCAACGAGACGGCGCGCAGCGCGCTGCACGATCTGCAGCAACGCCAGCACGCCATGCAGGCGGAACAGGAAACGGGCCGACTGTGGCTGGCATCGCACCAGCACTGGCAGGCGCTGGCCACGTCGTGGCAATTGTCGGACCAGCTGTTCGCCCAGGCCGGCCAGGCCGCCGCGCAAGCCGATGCCGCCGATGCCAAAGTGGCCGAAGCGGCGCAGCTGGTGCGCGCGGCAGGCAAGGCGGGCCATGAGGCACAAGCCGCGTTGACGGCCGCCGCCGCCACGCTCGCCGCGCACGATGCGCAGCGGCGCGAGGCGCTGTCCGCCGTGCAAGCCATTGACGGACAGCTGCTGCAGCAACAGCGCGGCCAGCTGGAAGACTATGCACGCCAGCTGAATGCGGCGGAAAAGACGTGGACGGAGCTGGCGCGCCAGCAGCAGGCGCTGGCGCATGGGCAAGCGAGGGCCGCACAACTGGCGCAAGCCGCGCAAACGGAAAACACGGCGCTGGCGGCGGCAGCGGCACAAACGGCATTGCTGGAAGCGAGCCTGGCGCAAGCGGAAAAGTCATTGAAAGGCGCGGAAGCGGCATGCGCGGCCAGCGTGGAGCAGCTGCGCGCCACCTTGCAAGACGAGCAGCCCTGCCCCGTCTGCGGCGCACTGGAACACCCGTACACCCATGCAGATCATACCAACCACCCTTTGCAGGCGATGCTGGCCGCCTTGCAGGATGAAGTCTTGGCCTGCCGCACGCAGGCGCGCAGCAATCTGGAGCAGCTGGCCACGCACAGGGCGGCGCTGGCAGCGACTGCGCGCGAACAGGCGCAAATAGATGCCGAACTGGCGGCCCTGCCCCCCGCCATCGACAGCTTGAACGCGCAATGGCAGCCGCACGCCGACACCCTGCATCTGCCGCAGGAAAACCAGCGCGCGGACTGGTTCGCGCAACAACTGACGGCCAATGCGGCGGCCCTGCAGGCGCTGGCGCAGCAGGAGGCGGCGCTGCGCCAAGCCAACGCGCGGCGCGAGCAAGCGCAGGCGGCGCACGAACTGGCCGGCGCCGAACACGCGCGCCTGACGGCCGTCGTCGCCGAAACGCAGACACGGCTGGCGCAGTTGCAGGCGCAACAGGCGGCCAGCCAGGACAAGGCGGAGACGTCGCGCAGCATGCTTGACGGCTTGCTGGCGCAGCTCGATGCCGCGTTTGACGACGTGGAAGGCGCCGAAGGCTGGAAAGACAACTGGCGCGCCGGCCCCGCCGCCTTCCGCGCGGCGCGCGACACAGAAAGCCGGCAATGGCTGAAACAGCAGGCAGACCAGGACAAGCGCGGCCACGCGCTGGCGACCCTGGCCGCACAGCTGGAAGCGGCGCTGCTGGCCGCTGGCAAGGCACAGCAAACGGCGCAGGAGACCCACGCCGCCTTTGCCGCCGTCGACAAGCAGCTCACGACACTGCAAGCGGCGCGCAACGCGCTATGGCAAGGCCAGGGCGTGGCCGAAGTGGAACGCAGCCTGGCAGTAGCCATCGCGCAGGCCAAAGACCGGCTGGCACAGCAGCAAGCGGCAGCCCATGCGGCCAGCCAGCAACGCGCGCGCCTGGACGAAGCGTGCGCGCAGCTGGCGCAGCGCCTGGCCGCCCTGCATGCACAGGAAAACAGCGCCGCTGCCTCCCTGCACGATTGGCTGCGCCAGTTCCAGCAGGCCCATGCCGGCCAGGCGCCCGCCACACTTGAAGAGCTGCGCGCGCGTCTGGCCGTCTCCGTGGAGACCATGCGCGCCGAACGCGACGCCCTGCAAGTGATCGCCGACCGCCATACGGCGGCGCTCTCCGTGCTGGCGGAGCGCCGACAGCAACTGGCGGCCCATGTGCAGCAGCCGCCGGAGGCACTGGAAATGGACGTGGCCGCGCTGCATTCGGCACTCGACGCACTGGTGCAGGAACGCCAGGCAGCCAACCAGGAAGCGACGCGGTTGCGCCTGGCCATCGCGCAGGACGACGCGCGGCGCCACAGCGCGCAATCGATGCTGGCGCAGATCGAGGCGCAAGCCGTCATCGAGCGGCGCTGGGCCAGCCTGAATGAATTGATCGGTTCGGCCGACGGCAAGAAATTTCGCAACTATGCGCAGCAATTCACGCTGGAGGTGCTGCTCGGCTATGCCAACGCGCACCTGAACCACCTGGCGCGCCGCTACCAGCTCGAACGCATCGACAACCCGAACAATCCGTCTCTCGGCCTGATGGTGCGCGACCAGGACATGGGCGGCGAGCTGCGTTCCGTGCACTCGCTGTCTGGCGGCGAATCGTTCCTCGTCTCGCTGGCCCTGGCGTTGGGCCTGGCCTCACTGTCCTCGAACCGCGTGCGCGTCGAATCGCTGTTCATCGACGAGGGCTTTGGCAGCCTCGACACGGAAACCCTGCACGTGGCCATGGATGCGCTCGACGGCTTGCAGGCGATGGGCCGCAAGGTGGGCGTCATCTCGCATGTGCAGGAAATGACGGAGCGCATCGCCACCCGTATCCTTGTGCAGCCAGGTTCCGGCGGCAAGAGCGTAGTGACGGTGCGCTAGCGCATCAACGAGGTATGGGCTCGCGGCCAAGCCTGAGCAAATCCCAACCCAGTTCGCGGCGGATCTGCTCAGGGTCGGGCGGGGGCCGGCGCTGTGCCAATTCCGCTTTCAGCCACTTCCTCACCAGTTCCTTGGCGGGCTGTACAGGCTTTTCCTTGTCATGCTTGTCCATGGTGCTACCTCTTCAATGGCGGTCAGACGACCTCCTGTATACGTTCAACGTCATGGCGCGGATTCAGTTGACGTGCGCGTGGCGCAGATGCAACAACGTGTAACGATGGCCGGAGTACGTTAAAATCGCCGCCTTCGCGTAGACGAACTCTACGCCCCGCAACAGTTCAAGGAACCCCATGAAAGCCGCCCGCAGCCTCACCTTCAAGTGCGTAAAATGTCACAAATCCATGCAGGTTTACCTGCAAAAAGTCTCCGCCTGCTCGCATATCCAGCCTTACCAGGGCATTTGCGCATGTGGCGAACTCAAGCGCCACGCCACGGGCCAGGCCGATGCCGTCAAGTCCTACCTGGAGTCGGCTGACGGTAGCTGGTCGCACCACCACTAATGGTTAAAGAATGGGACACGACTGCCGTTAACTGAGTACTTGCTCATTCGGAATTTGTTCATGTCCCAGCTTCCCGCCCTCGCTCCTCCCCTCGGCCCCGGCTCGCGCCAGCCTGCCGCCACTACCCTGGCAGGGCAAGCGCCGCAAAAAACGGGCGCCGGCACGTCCGGCCTGGCCGCCTCGCCCCTGATGCAACGCACCGCGCAAGACGTGGTGGCCCTGTCGAAAAATGGCCTGGACCTGTCGGCCAAGGGACTCTCACAACGTACCGATGCGCTGGGCAACGCCACCGTCGACGTGACGCAGGATTTTCTGACCAACATGACACGCCAGCTGTTCGGCGACGGCGCCAGCATCGCCTTCGATTCGGTCGACCTGCAGGCCGGTTCCAGCTTCAGCAGTAGCAACGCCAGCGTCTCGGGCACCAAAGGCAGCAGCCGCGCGGCAGCCTTCAGCCTCGATGAAAACGCGCATTTCATCGGCAAGGGCAAGATCACCACGGCCGATGGGCAAACCTTCGATTTCGAAGTGGAAGTGCAATATCAATCGAACATCAGCGCGGGCGTCCTTGAGCAAACGCAAGAGGCAGTCGAGGAAGCAAGCTCCGCCGATGACGCCAGCCTGCCCGCCAAAGAGTTGCCCGCCACGCGCTTCGCCGGCAATCTGCACGACCTGTTCAAGCTGTTGGGCCAGCAATTGCAAAGCAATATCCATCAGGGCACGTCCGAAGGCGCCAGCGCCAGCGACAAGGATGGCGACCTGGCGGGCAGCCTGAACTTGCGTTTGCTCAAGCTGGTGCAGCCGGACCATGCCGCCGAGACCGGCAAGGAAGAGCAGGCGCGCGCTCGTGCGCTGGCACTCGCCTATGGCACCGACACGGCAAACAGCACGACCAGCAACGTATAATGGAAGACGGCCTGCGCAGGCGACCATGCCGCGCGCCCCCTTCTATCGATTGAATCCCATGTCCGACACTTCTTCACCTACCGTCCATCCGCAGATCCACTGGAGCGAAAACGGCGCCGAGCATTCGGCCCGCTGGCGCTCGGAAAGCGGCATGCCGCCGCCCAAGCGCGTCGTCATCGCCGATGACCGCACGACGGCAGACCAGGCCTACCGCCTGGCCTGCGAAGGCACGGCCATGCTGTGGCGCGGCGACTTCCAGAACGCGCGCCAGCTGCTGCAGGCGCTGGCGCGGCGCGCCGACCACAAGAACGACAAGCCCAGCAAAAAAGCCAAGGCCGCCAAGCTCGTAAAACCGGAACCGTCCGCCACGGAAGCCTTCCATTTGCACCGCCAGGCCCAGTCGCAACGCGCCCGCACCCTGGCCATGCTGCTGCTGCCTTTCGATGCCGACTACACGATCCCGCTGCGCCGCGCGCCGGACGTGAAACTGGCTTGCAATGAAGCGTATGGCCGCGGCGAAGAACCGTTCGTCGCCTCGCTGCGCGAGCTGCTGGGCCTGATCGGCGCGCATGAATGGCGCCGCACGGGCGTGGAACTGCCGGCCCTGGGCCAGCGCATCCATCCGCATTACGGCGTGTTCGCGCCGATCCGCGGCGAATACGTGGGTCTGGTGGCGGAAGCGCCGCTGCCCGCACGCGCCAGCCTGGCCTTCGATATCGGCACCGGCACGGGCGTACTGGCCGCCGTGCTGGCGCAGCGCGGCATCCAACGCATCGTCGCCACCGACCAGGACCCGCGCGCCCTGTCCTGCGCGCGCGAAAACCTGGCCCGCCTCGATTTGCACGACAAGGTCGACGTGGTGCAGGCCGACCTGTTCCCTGCCGGACGCGCGCCGCTCGTCGTGTGTAATCCGCCGTGGCTGCCGGCCCGCCCCAGCTCGCCCATCGAGTACGCCGTCTACGATCCGGACAGCCGCATGCTGCGCGGTTTCCTCGCCGGCCTGGCCGATCATCTGGAGCCAGCTGGTGAAGGCTGGCTGATCCTGTCCGACCTGGCCGAGCACCTGGGCCTGCGCCCGCGCGCGCAATTGCTGGAATGGATAGCGCAAGCGGGCTTGAAAGTCATCGACCGCCTGGACGTCAAACCCACGCACCCGCGCGCGCAGGATGCGACGGACAGCCTGCACGCGGCCCGTTCGAAGGAAATCACGTCGCTGTGGCGCCTGGCGGCAGCCTGATACCAGATCTGCTGCAAGGCCATTGCGCATTGCAGCAAACCCCGCTATAATTCGCCTGCGGGGTGGAGCAGTCTGGCAGCTCGTCGGGCTCATAACCCGAAGGTCACAGGTTCAAATCCTGTCCCCGCAACCAGATACATGGAAGCCGCTGATTCTTGCAAAGGGATCAGCGGCTTTTTCCATTGCGTCGCGCTATGCCCGCGACCATCATGCAAAGCAAATGCCATCCGCTCTTTCGCAATGCAACAAACTCGTATATAATTCGCCTGCGGGGTGGAGCAGTCTGGCAGCTCGTCGGGCTCATAACCCGAAGGTCACAGGTTCAAATCCTGTCCCCGCAACCAATACATAAAAACCGCTGACTCCTGCAAGGGATTCAGCGGTTTTTCATTCCAGGCCTGGTTTCGCCCTTACTCGTGCGATGACTTACGCGCTGACGCTGGCCCTGATCTGCCTGGCCGCCGCATGCAGGCTGGCCGCCACTCTTTCCAGCTTGTCGGCTCCCGCCGTTTCAGCCAGCGCGGCAAAGGCGCTGATATGAAAAGTGGCCACCATCGCTGGCGACACTTCGAGCTCCAGCGCCGTCTTGCTCAATTCCGTCGACGCCTCGAGGTAAGGCTCGCTGCCCGCCTCGAAAGCCTGCTTGGTTTCCAGCAATTCCTGACCACCCTCCGCCTTGGCCAGGCAAGCATCGACCTTTTGCTGGAACGCCGGCAAGGTGTCGCGCACGGGCCCGGCGTCCGGCGCCGCTTCGGGTTCCGGCTCCGCTGGTGCGGGCGCAACTGCCGCCGGCTTGTCCGCCGTCGGCATGTCGCGCAAAGTCAGCCAGCGTTCGACGGCCAGAAAGTCGGCAAAGGGCTCGGCGACCTTGGGATTCATCAGCCAGACCTCCCCCGTGCGCCAGTCGATCCTGGCGCCGCGCTCATTTCTCGCCAACAAAATATCCTTGCCGCCATCGGCATTCGACACCCGGCCGATGTCGAGCCAGTTCATCAGTTCCGCCTGGCGCGACATCGCGTTGACCCGATGAAAGTAGGCCAGCCATAAAAATCTGGCGACCAAAAGAACCAGGGCACCGCCAACCATCCACATCATTTTTCGCTCCGCACCACATCGACAGCCCGCATTTTCTCACATGAAAGCTTGCGCCAAGGAAACTTTTACATCTGCCGTGCGCAGGCGCAAATCCACTGCCGCGCGCGGCCCGGACGGGCAGTCGCATTTCAGCAACGCCGCGTTTTCCTGATTGCCTGGCGGGCGCCGCTACGCTATCATGAGAACAATTCTCATTTAGATTAAGACGTCCTGTACGCATGCTGTCCGCCCCTTCCCCGCCGTCCGATTTCCAGGCCCTGTATGCCGAGCATCACTCCTGGCTGCTGCACTGGCTGAAGCGCCGCCTGCACGATGCGGGGCTGGCGGGCGATCTGGCGCAGGATACCTTCCTCAAGATATTCATTGCGCGCAGCAGCGCCGGGATCGCGCAGCCGCGCCCTTTCCTGGCCACCATCGCCAAGCGCCTGCTGGCCAATCACTGCCGGCGCGAAGAGCTCGAACGGGCCTACCTCGACGCCCTGCTGCACCAGCCGCAAGCCTGCACACCCTCGCCGGAAGCGATGTCCATCCTGCTCGAATCGCTGCAGCGGATCGACCGCGCGCTGGACCAGCTCTCCGCCAAGGCCAAGGCCGCCTTCCTGCTGGCCCACCTGGACGGCATGAGCTACGCCGAGATCGCCGCCGAACTGGGCACCACCACGCATTCCGTCAAAAAATACCTGAGCAAGGCCAACCTGCTGTGCTTTTTTGCCGTGCCCGATTTTGCCGGCCCCTGAGATGCGCGGCGCCACCGTCTACGCGCAGGGCCAGCCCATCGACCTGGCCATCGCCATGCAGGCAGCCGAATGGCTGGCCACCCTGATGAGCGGAGAGACCACGCCGGCGGAAAAAACGGCCTGGCAGCAGTGGCGCCAGGCGCACCCCGACCATGAACGGGCGTGGAAACACATCGAAAGCGTCAGCGGCGGCTTGCGGGCACTCGATGCGCAGGCCAGCCGCAAGGCGCTGCTGCCAAGTCCCAACTCGCGTTCTATCTCGCGGCGCAACAGCCTGCAACTGCTGGCGTGGGTATCGACCATCGGCATCACGGGCTGGTTCGGCGCGCGCTCGTCCTACGCGCCCGACATTGCCCGCGCCGCGCTGGCCGACCTGTCCACCGGCGTGGGCGAACGCCGCGAGCTGGCCCTGCCCGACGGCACTCGCCTGCACCTGAACAGCGGCAGCGCCGTCAACATCCGCTACACGGGTACGCAGCGCCTGCTGCAACTGGTGCGAGGCGAAGTCTTCATCGCCACCGCCCGTGAAACGGGCCTGCCCTACCGCCCCTTCCTCGTCGAAACCGCGCATGGCCACGCGCAGGCGCTGGGCACGCGCTACTCGGTGCGCCAAGCCGAGGGCAGCACCCTGGTCGCCGTCGAGGATGGCGCCGTCAGGCTGATGCCGCGCCATGGCGATGCCACCCCGGTTATCCGCGCTGGCCAGGGCGGCGGCATGACGGCGCAGGGCACCCTGCCCGCGTACGCCGTCTCTCCCGACATCTGGGCCTGGCGCCAGGGCTTGCTGCTGGCCGACGCCATGCCGCTGCGCGACTTCCTAAATGAATTGAGCCGCTACCGTCACGGCTTGCTGGGCTGCGACGACGCCGTTGCCGGTCTGCGCATTTCCGGCGTCTTCCCGCTCGCCGACCTCGATGCCGTGCTGCTGTCGCTACCCGACTCCCTGCCGGTGGACGTACGCCTGCGCACGCGCTACTGGGTGCAGGTAGAGGCGCGCCAGCAGCGCTGAAGATTTATTTTGACGCCAACGAAAAGAAAAGTACCCGCTTTCGATTCTCGCGTGACCTGTGTATGGAAAGTTCTTTTGACGACTACAACACAAGGTAACCATGTCTCCTGCCATTCATTCCCAGCCGTCCATCAAGCCCATGGCGTATGCCATCCAACTCGTCTTCATCGGTTCGGCCCTGCTGCTGAACGCCCAGGCGCCAGCCCTGGCGCAGGAAAGCGCCGCAGCGCCAGCGGCCAGTCTCGACTTCCAGGTGCCGGCCGGCGACCTGGCGGCGGCGCTGCGCCAGGTCGCCAGCCAGTCCAGGGTGATCCTCAGTTTTACCCCTGAGCAGACGCGCGGCAAGACGTCGGCAGGCTTGAGCGGCCGCCACGACGTGCTGGCGGCCCTGAACGGCGTGCTGCGCGGCACCGGGTTGAAGGCCGAGCGCAGCGCCAACGGCAGCTATGTGCTGCGCCCGGCCGATGCGGCGGTGGGCGGCGAAGCGCTGTCAATGATGCCGGAAGTGTCGGTGAAAGCGCAGCAGGACGCCACCGAAGGCTCGGGCGCGTATGTCTCCACCCTGCCGATCGCCACGGCCACGCCGCTGGGCCTGTCCGTGAAGGAAACGCCCCAGTCGGTCAGCGTCATCACGCAGCAGCGCATGCAGGACCAGGGCTTGAGCACCATTGCGGAAGTGATGGCGCAAACGCCGGGCATCACCCTGTTCTCGCTGGGCAGCGAGCGCACGGGATTTACTTCACGCGGCTATTCGATCACCAATTACCAGCTCGATGGCGTCAGCACGCACTCCGAAACCATGGGCCTCAATGCGATACCGTCGCAAAGCCTGGCCGACATGGCGCTGTACGACCGCATCGAAGTGCTGCGCGGCGCCTCCGGCCTGATGACGGGCGCGGGCGATGCCTCGGGCGCCATCAACATGGTGCGCAAGAAGCCGACGGCGCAGTTCCAGGCCTCCGTCGAGGGCGAGCTGGGTTCCTACAATGAACGGCGTGGCCTGGCCGACGTTGCCGGCCCGCTCAACGAGGCAGGCACCGTACGTGGCCGCCTGGTGACGGTGTACGAGGAAGGCGACAGCATCGTCGACAACTACAGCCACGATAAAAAAGTCGTGTATGGCGTGGTCGAGGCGGACCTGTCCGCCGACACGAAGCTGACGGCCGGCATCACCCACCAGCGCAAGCGCTCGAACGGATCCTTGTCCTACCTGGGCTTCCCCCTGTTCTACAGTAATGGCGCCATGACGGACCTGCCACGCTCCTTCAGCCCGGCCGCCAAGTCGAACCGTTTCGACACCAATTCGACTGACCTCTTCGCCACCCTGGAACACGCGCTGGCAAACGACTGGAAGCTGAAAATATCGGCCAACCGCGTGCAGTCGTCGCAGGAAGAGCGCGCCGTCTATCTGAACGTCAGTGGCGGCTTGCCCGACCGGGCCACGGGCGATGGCCTGCGCTTGAACGCCGACTACCGCGACTACCAGCTCCAGGTCAACAGCGTGGATGTCAACGTGCGCGGACCGTTCAGCGCATTCGGCCGCCAGCACGAACTGGTGCTGGGCATGGACTACAGTGAATTTCAAAGCACGACGGATGGCCGTTTCGACAAGAGCATCGAGCGCACTCCCGCCAACCTGTACCGCTGGAATCGCACGGCGACGCCCGTGTTTGGCGACACCTATGCCACCAACGACAGCACGCGCCGCCAGGCCAGCGTGTATGCCGCCACGCGCCTCCATCTCTCCGAGCGCCTGAAATTGATCGCCGGGGCAAAAGTGCTACGCTACGACGAAAATTACATTTCGGACGCGCCTGCCGAGCCCTTTTACAGCGCGTCGCCAGCCTCGGAAAGCCGCGTCATCACGCCGTATGGCGGCCTGGTGTTCGACATCGATGGCACGCACAGCGCCTACGCCAGCTACTCCACCATCCATCAGCCGCAAGCATCGCAAGACCGCTACGGCAAGCTGCTGGCGCCGCGCGAAGGCAAGACCTTGGAAGCTGGGATCAAGAGCGGCTGGTTCGATGGCCGCCTGAACACGGCAGCCGCGCTGTACCAGATCCGCCAGAACAACCTGGCCGAGTCGGATCCCGGTTACAACGTGCCTGGCACAAAGATTTCCGCCAGCCGCACCATCAAGGGCGCCAAAACCCAGGGCGTGGACCTGGAAGCGACGGGCGCACTGACGCCGGACTGGAACATCTCGGCCTCGTGGTCGTACAGCCAGACGGAAAATAATGACGGCAAGGCCATCCTGAGCACCTTCCCGCGCCACCTGGTGAAGTTGTGGACCACCTACCGCCTGCCCGGCGAGCTGCATCGCCTGACGGTGGGCGGCGGCATGAACTGGCAAAGCCGCGTGTATTCCGACATCGACGCATGGCAGATCAACAGTACCCTGCACTGGGAACAGAAGGCGTATTCGGTAGCCAGCCTGATGGCGCGCTACAACGTCAACGACAAGCTGTCGGCCACCGTGAACGTAGCCAACCTGTTCGACAAGCAGTACACGGCCTCGATCTCGGACTGGTGGTACTCGGGCATGTATGGCCCGGCGCGCAAGGTGGCGTTGAAGGTGCGCTATCAATTCTAGGCCGGGCTGAATATTTCACATTGGCGCAGGGCCGGTGATACAATTTTCCCGCTTCACGGGCGTTGCCGGCCATTGCCGCCAACGCCCGTGCCCATAGAGACACCCAAGGAGAATGTGTGAAGGACCTCGCCCCCGCCCTGCCAGCCGATCCGGCCGACCAACCCGCCAATCCCTCGCGCCGACGCATTTTCCAGGCTGCTTCCGCAGTCGGCCTGGCCGCCAGCCTGCCGGCGCTGGCCGACGCCGCACCCGCGAAGAAGACCATCGCCAAGGGCTCGCTCGACGCGAAACTCAAGGCGCACGTCAAGAACGTGGTCGTGATCTACCTGGAAAACCGCAGCTTCAATAACCTGTTCGCCAACTTCCCAGGCACCAGCACGCCCCTGTCCGCCGTCACGCAAGAACAGGCGCAACAGCTGGACCGCGACGGCAAGCCGCTGGCCACCCTGCCGAAGATCTGGGGCGGCCTGGTGCCGAACCAGCAAAATATCGGCGGCATCGATTACCTGATCAAGGAAGACCAGATTTCCGGCCTGCCGAACGCGCCCTACAAACTGAGCGACGCAGCCGGCAAGCCCCTGCCCGAGAGCATCATCACGCGCGACCTGGTGCACCGCTTCTATAACAACCAGATGCAGATCAACGGCGGCAAAAACGACGGCTTTGCCGCGTGGGCCGACAGCGGCGGGCTGGTGATGGGCCACTACGGCGAAACATCGAAAAACCTGAACCTGTGGCAGATCGCCGAGCAGTACACCCTGTGCGACAACTTCTTCATGGCGGCCTTCGGCGGCTCCTACATGAACCACCAGTTCCTCGTCACGGGGCGCGCCAACGAATATTTCAATGCGGCCGAGACGGCGGCGAAGAAAAAGATCGCCGTGCTGTCCGACGGCCCGCAAGGCGTGCGCCTGGCCATTTCGCCCGAGTGCCCCGCCTCCGCGCTCGATGGCAAGCCGAAGTACGTGAACGACGGCGCCCTCACGCCGGACGGCTATGCCGTCAACACCATGGCGCCGCCATATCAGCCCAGCTATGTCCGCCCCGCCTTCGATGGCGACCCGCTGCATGCCGACCCGGCGGACGCCAACACCCTGCCACCGCAAACCTATGACACCATCGGCGACCTGCTGTCGCGCAAGGGCGTCAGCTGGGCGTGGTATGGCGGCGGCTGGCAAGCGGCGCTCGACCAGAAGGGCGGCGGCAGCAAGCCCAACTTCCAGTTTCACCACCAGCCGCTGAACTACTTCAAGCAGTTCGCCCCCGGCACTGCCGCGCGCGCCGAGCACCTGCGCGACGGCGGCACGGGCGACAGCCCGATTTCGAACAAATTCCTCGCCGCCGCCGTGGCAGGCAAGCTGCCGGCCGTGACCTTCTACAAGCCGCAGGGCAATCTGAACCTGCACGCCGGTTACTCGGATATCGAATCGGGTGACCAGCACGTGGCCAACGTCATCCAGCATCTGAAGGAATCGCCGCAGTGGAAGGACATGATCGTGGTGATCACGTTCGATGAAAACGGCGGCTGGTGGGATCACGTGGCGCCGCCGAAGGGCGACCGCTGGGGTCCGGGCACGCGTATTCCCGCCATCGTCGTCTCGCCCTACGCGAAAAAAGGCGCCGTCGACCACAGCTTCTATGACACGACGTCGATCCTGCGCCTGATCACGCGCCTGCACGACTTGCCGCTGCTCGAAGGCCTGAAAGTGCGCAACGACGCGTTTGCGTCACGCGGCGCGCTGCCGCCGGGCGACTTGACGGGAGCCCTCAGCTTCCGCTGATTACATAACGGCGCCCCACACGGTGCGGCACGCCTGTGATACACTGCGTGCCGCACTTAAATCCGCAGGTCAGGTATTCCTGACGGATGTTCCAACAATGAGCCCGACTCCAGTAGCCGGGCTTTTGTTTTGTGGATGAAGTTAAAGCGTATTCACATGGCGGACAGCTTTTTGCCCGCTCCCCGGCGCCGTTTTGTCGCTGCCAGGGGCCAGAGGTTCAGAAATGAGAGATAAAAAAGACAACGCCACCATCGACTTGCCCGGTTTCGGCCCGCCGCCAGCGCACGAGGCGACAGAGCCGGCGCCGGAGCCACAGCGCCGCACGCGCGCGCGCAAGGTGGCTTTGAAGCAGGTGCAGCTCGAATTGCTGGAGCCGACCGATGCCACGGGCCTGCCCGTATGGACGCGCGACGCCGGCCTTGATCTCACCGGCTTGCCCATCTGGGCGCCCGATAATTAATACAACACGCGGGCGGCCGTTTGCCGCCAGCTTCCACACCACCATCCGCACAAGGGCGTAGAACGCCTGTAGACTGTGCCCATCCACCCGCTTTTTACCGGCTCCGCCCCCTATGAACACCACCTCCGCCACCACTTCTTTTTCCAGCCTGCCGCTGACGCCTGCCTTTTTGGCCAACCTGGACTCGCTCGGCTACCACGAGATGACCACCATCCAGGCGCAAAGCCTGCCGGCGGTGCTCGATGGCCGCGACCTGATCGCCCAGGCCAAGACGGGCAGCGGCAAGACGGCCGCCTTCGGCATCGGCATCCTGCACAAGCTCAATCCGGCCTGGTTTGCCGTGCAAGGCCTGGTGCTGTGCCCGACGCGCGAACTGGCCGACCAGGTGGCCAATGAACTGCGCCGCCTGGCCCGCGCGGCTGGCAACATCAAGATCCTGACCCTGACGGGCGGCGCGCCGATGCGCCCGCAAATCGCCTCGCTGGAACATGGCGCCCACATCGTCGTCGGCACGCCGGGCCGCCTGCGCGACCATCTGGGCCGCGGCACCATCAACCTGAATCACGTGCAGACCCTGGTGCTCGATGAAGCCGACCGCATGACGGACATGGGCTTTTACGAGGAAATCGCCGGCATCGTCAGCGCCTGCCCGGCGCGCCGCCAAACCTTGCTGTTCTCGGCCACGTATCCGGAAGACATCCGCCGCGCCACGGCGTCGTTCCTCGTCAATCCCCTGGAAGTGACGGTCGAGGCACAGCACGACAACGACAAGATCGAACAGCGCTTCTATGAAATCGGCTTCGACGAGCGCAATGGCGCCGTCGGCAAGCTGCTCAAACACTTCAAGCCGGAATCCACCCTGGCCTTCTGCAACACCAAGGTGCATTGCCGCGAACTGGCCGAGGAACTGCGCCAGCAAGGCTTTTCCGCGCTGGCACTGTACGGCGAGCTGGAACAACGCGAGCGCGATGAAATCCTCGTGCTGTTCGCCAACCGCAGCTGCTCCGTGCTGGTGGCAACCGACGTCGCCGCGCGCGGCCTCGATATTTCCGACCTGGGCGCCGTGATCAACGTCGACGTGTCGAAGGACACGGAAGTGCATATCCACCGCATCGGCCGCACGGGCCGCGGCAGCAAGAAGGGCCTGGCCCTGTCGCTGTGCGCGCCGAACGAGAAAAAATGGGTCAAGCTGATCGAGCAGTACCAGAACAGCGCCGCCGAATGGCACGACCTGAAGGAACTGGCGGAAGATGACGGGCTGGAGGCGCTGCCGGCGCCGATGGTCACCCTGTGCATCATGGGCGGCAAGAAGGACAAGCTGCGTCCGGGCGATTTGCTGGGCGCGCTGACGGGAGACGCCGGCCTCACCAAGGAGCAAGTGGGCAAGATCAACGTGTTCGAGTTCATGACCTACGTCGCGCTCGATCGCAAGGTGGCCGAAGCGGCCTTCAAGCGCCTGAACGCGGGCAATACCTTGGGCCGCGACTTCGGTAACATCAAGGGCCGCAGCTTCAAGATGCGCTTTATCGAGGCGTAAGCGCCTGCAAGGCACGCAGGGCCGCCATGGCCCTGCATCCCGGATAGTCCTCCCATGCGGGGTAGCGCCTGCGGTAGTAGCAGTTCCAGTAGCTGACGGCGCGCCGCTCCAGTGTCTCCACATACGCGGGATTCTCCCGCAGATAGCGCGCCAGCGCCTGCGCATTCCAGGCCGGCAGCGCCGCGCCGATTCCCTGCACGATCTCCAGCACATACTCGCCGCACAGGTGCACGACGAACGGCACCGTCCACGCCCGCTCCTGCAGCAGCAACTGCTTTAAACACGCTTCGCGCAAATGGCCGTCGTGGTGGCGCGTGCCCAGGCACAGGGCGAGCACGCCCGCGTCGCCGGGCAACTGGGTACAAGTGAGCAACTGCTCGCGATCGTAGTAACTGCGCACGGGAATGCGCAGCAGCTTGCCATCCTGATGCACGTCAAACGGTGCCGACGGCGCGTGCAACTGGCCTTTGGACAGCACGGGCAGCAGCCGCGCCAGTGTGCCCGTGAGTGCCGCCGGAAAGGCGTCCGCTTCAGCCATCGCGCTCCTCCCGGCAAACCTTGCGCACACCCAGCGCAGGCTTGTCCATCTTTTCAAAGATCACATTCGAGTACCATTCGGCAGAATCGCCTTCGGTGGGCTTGCCCAACGAGATATAAAAGCCGCCATGCGTGAACAGGGCCGTGGTTTCCTTGCCCGGCCTGGCGGCCCGCAAAAAGGCCGGATAGGCCGCCTTGTCCACTGGTGTAAAACGCGCGGCCAGCAACGCCAGCAAGCGCGCGTGCGATGCCGGCGCATACGCAAACAGATACAGGTACTCGACCAGTTCGCCGCCGTCAGCCAGGCGCGTGACGGCGGCCGTCGCCGCCTCCACGCTCTCCTTGTCACCACCAAAACTGCACAAGGTGCCGCCGCTGTAGGCAAAATCGATGATGGTCGCCGGCGCGCACGCCTGCCGTTCGCGGTCGACACCAATGGGCGGCAGCGCGCGCACTTGCGCCAGCAACGCTTCGCCTGATGTGGCCAGCACGGGAAAGCCCGGACACTCGCTGGCCGCCTGCGCGCAGGAAAAGGCAAAACAACAACTCAGTAGCAGCAAACGACGCTTCACGGCATCTCCATTTTCATCAGGCGGCCATTATGCCGCACTGACACAGATAGCATCGTCACAAGAGGCGCGCCTGCTGGCCCTGCGGCGTATCGTCGATGTCATAGCCGGCCGCGCGCGCCAGTTCACGCAAACGGTCCGCCTCGGCCCACAGTCGCTGCGCGCGGGCGATAGCCCTTTCCGCCATCCATGCCTGCACCTGCTGCGGCACCGCCAGATGCGCCGGCCGCCAGGCCAGCAGATCGAGTCCCAGCGCCGCATCGAAGCGGGCCATCGTGACCTTTTTCACGGCGTCCGGCTGCTCGCTTTTCAGCAGTTCCCAGGCCACCGCCAGCGCGCGCGGAAAGTTCAGGTCGTCGTTGATCTGCGCCGCAAAACGCGCCAGCCATACGGGATCGGCCTCACCCCGCGCCTCGCCAAGGCTATGCACGGTGGAGCGCAGGCGCGCCAGACCGCTGGCCGCGGCGCGCAAGGCGTCGTCCGTGAAATTGAGGCTGCTCCGGTAATGGGCGCCCAGGCACAGGTAGCGGTAAGCCAGTGGATCGACGCCCTGCTCCACCAGGCTTTGCAAACGTAAAAAATCACCCGAGGATTTCGACATCTTCGCATCCTGGGTCTTGAGGAAAGCCCCATGCATCCAGAAGTTGGCCAGGCGCGTGCCGTGGCGCGCTTCCGTTTGCGCGATCTCGTTGCTATGGTGGACGGCCACGTGGTCTTCGCCGCCGCAATGGATGTCGAAATAGGTCCCCAGATGCTTTTCCGCCATGGCCGAGCATTCGATATGCCAGCCGGGGAAACCCAGGCCCCACGGGCTGTCCCACTCCATCTGCCGCTGCCCCGGCACGCCGCTGAACTTCCACAGCGCGAAGTCGCAGATATCGCGCTTTTCCCCGAGATCCACCCTTTTCCCCGCCTGCAGGCCGTCGCGGTTCAGGCGCGCCAGTTTTCCATAACTGTCCTGGCGCGTCGTGTCGAAATAGATGCCGTCGTCCGTGCGGTAGGTATAGCCCTTGGCTTCCAGGTCGCGGATAAAGGCGATCTGTTCGGCGATATGGTCCGTGGCGCGGCACCAGACGGTGGGCGGCAAGATATTCAACTGGCGCAGATCGCCCTCGAACGCGCGGGTAAATTCAAAGGCGATGTCCCAGGCGGACTTGCCGCTGCGGGCGCTGCGCGCCTCGATCTTGTCGTCGCCGCTGTCCGCATCCGACGTCAAATGGCCCACGTCCGTGATGTTCATCACGTGGCGCACCTGCAGGCCGTTGAACTCGAGCGCGCGGCGCAAGCCGTCGACGAACAGATAGGTGCGCAAGTTGCCGATATGCGCGTAATCGTAGACTGTCGGGCCGCAGGCGTACAGGCCCGCCTGGCCCGGGGTGATGGTCTCGAAGGGCCGCAGGCTGCGGCTATACGTGTCGTACAAATGAAGTGTCATGCGGGACTTTCATGCGCGTTGCGGAAAAAGAAAATGGCCACAGGTTTTTCAACACTGTGGCCATCGGAATGAGGAGTAAAAAATTTAACGGCGCCGGGCCGCATCCTCACGAAGCCAGGTACACGGACACAGCGCAGCGGTGGCACGGTATGCAAGGACTGGGTGGAGGATGGAAGAGATCATGGGAAGAATATCGCATGCGCACGGGCGGGCCGTCAAGCCCTCCCGCGTCACCCGCTTATTTTTTCGCCTGCTCGATATGCGGCAGCAGCACCGTCAATATGCCCAGCAGCGGCAGGTAGGAGCAGACTTTGTACACATAGGCGACGCCCGCCACGTCGGCCAGGTGGCCCATCGCGGCGGCGGCGATGCCGGAGACGCCGAACATCAGGCCAAAGAAAATCCCCGCGATCATGCCCACCTTGCCCGGCACCAGTTCCTGCGCGAAGACGACGATGGCGGAAAACGCGGACGAAATCACGAAGCCGATGATCACCGTCAGCACGGCCGTCCAGAACAGGTCGACATACGGCAGCAGCAGGGTGAAAGGCGCGGCGCCCAGGATGGAAATCCAGATCACGCGCTTGCGGCCGATGCGGTCGCCGATGGGGCCGCCCATGAAGGTACCGGCCGCCACGGCGGCGAGGAAAAGGAACAGGTACAGCTGGGCCGCGCCGATGGACAGGTGGAACTTGTCCATCAGGTAAAACGTGTAGTAGCTCGACAAGCTGGCCATGTAGATGTACTTCGAGAACACCAGCAGGGCCAGCACGCCCAGCGCACCTATCACCTTGTTGCGCGACAGATTCGGCCCATGGCCGCCTGCCTTCGGCTTGAAACTGGCCAGGTGGCCGCTGTACCAGTGGCTGACCTTGTACAGCACGCCGATGGCCAGCACGGCCAGCAGACTGAACCAGGCGATATTGCCCTGGCCGCGATTCACGATGACAGCGGCCGCCAGCAGCGGTCCCAGGGCGGAACCCACATTGCCGCCCACCTGAAACAGGGACTGGGCAAAGCCATAGCGTCCGCCCGAGGCCATGCGCGCCACGCGCGACGCCTCCGGGTGGAAGGTCGAGGAACCGACGCCGATCAAGCCCGCAGCAATCAGCAGGGTCGGAAAGGTCGAGACGATGGACAGCATCAGCACGCCAGCGAGGGTAAAGCACATGCCGACCGGCAATAGGAACGGCAGCGGACGGCGGTCCGTGTACAAGCCGATCCAGGGCTGCAACAGCGAGGCCGTGCACTGGAACGTCAGGGTTATAAGGCCGACCTGGGTAAAACTGAGTGAAAACTCGGCTTTCAGCATCGGATAAATCGACGGCAACAAGGCCTGGATCAAGTCATTAAGCAAATGCACGAAGGCGACGGCGCCCAGGATGTGCATGGCCAGACCGGATTGCTGTTGGGAACTATGAAGCGAGGGAGCCACCGGCACGGGCGTGGCCAATGCTGGAGCAGGTGTGGTTGTGTGCATGTGTCATCCGCAATAATCGGGCACGGCGGGCGGCCCGGCAAAGAAGCCAGTATAGTATGGTCGCTGAACTGATAACTTCCAATAATCGTCGCCCAAGTGACAACCAGGTGACAATCTAACGACCCATATGTACACCCAGCAACCCGCCCAGACCCACCCCGACGGCGTGCCGTTCAGCCGCAGCACCAGCTCGCATGATTACCAGCACGTGCCGCGCCCCGTGACGGCCATGTCCAGGCAATATGCTGCGGGCGACTACACGGCGCCGCACAGCCATGTGCGGGCGCAACTGCTGTATGCGACGGAAGGCGTGATGCGTGTCTCCACCGAGCACGGCGTGTGGATATTGCCACCGCGGCGCGCCCTGCTGATCCCCGTGGGCGTCGTGCATGAAGTCCACATCTTGAGCGAACTGAGCATGCGCACCGTGTACATCGACGCGCAGGTGGCGGCGCCGTATGGCGCCGATTGCAAGGTGCTGGAAGTGAGCCGGCTGTTGCGCGAGCTGATCCTGGCCTTGCTGGCCGAACCGATCGAATATGCGCTGGCGGGGCGCGGCGACTGGCTGGCGCACCTGATCCTGTCGGAACTGATGGCGGCCGATACCGTGCCCCTCGCCATACCCTGGCCGCGCGACCGCCGCCTGGTGGCCGTCTGCTCGGCCATCATGGACGCGCCCGGCAGCCGGCGCAGCATCGAGGAATGGGCGCAGGACGCGGGCGCCAGCGCGCGCACCCTGATCCGTTTATTCCCCAAGGAAACGGGCTTGCACTACCGCCAATGGCTGCAGCAAGTCCACCTGGCCGAGGCCTTCTGCCGCCTGGACCGGGGCGAAGGCGTCGCGGCCATCGCCTATGCGCTGGGCTACGCCAGCCCCAGCGCCTTCAGCGCCATGTTCCGCCGCATCCTGGGCCGCACGCCGCAGCACTACCTGAGCGAGTGGCGCGCCGCCGAGTAAACGGTAAAAGAGCAGCCCGCAGGCTGCTCTTTTACATTGAATACTTACTCTTTTTCGCCAGCAATCAGGCGGTAGGCCAGCGCGCCCAGCAAGGCGCCGATGATGGGTGCCAGCCAGAACAGCCACAGCTGGCTGGTGGCCCAGTCGCCCACGTACAGGGCCACGCCCGTGCTGCGGGCCGGGTTGACGGAGGTATTCGTGACGGGGATGCTGATCAGGTGGATCAGGGTCAGCGCCAGGCCGATCGGCAGCGGGGCAAAGCCTGCCGGTGCGCGCTTGTCGGTAGCGCCCAGGATGACGATCAGGAAGAACATCGTCAGCACGATTTCAATGACCAGCGCCGACAGCATTGAATAGCCACCCGGCGAATGGGCGCCGAAGCCGTTCGAGGCAAAGCCCTTGCTGACATCGAAACCGGCCTGGCCGCTGGCGATCACGTACAGCACGCCGCCGGCCACGATGGCGCCCAGCACTTGCGCGATGATGTAAGGCAACAGTTGATTGGCGGGAAAGCGGCCACCGGCCCACAGGCCGATCGAGACGGCAGGATTGAGGTGGCAACCCGAGATGTGGCCGATGGCGTAAGCCATGGTCAGCACCGTCAGGCCAAACGCCAGCGCCACGCCGGCAAAGCCGATACCAAGGCCGGGAAAGGCTGCGGCCAGCACGGCACTGCCGCAACCACCCAAGACCAGCCAGAACGTACCGAGAAATTCGGCGCCATATTGTTTCATGATGTATTCCTTTAAATTGTAGAGAAAACGTGCCAGGGGACGACGAATCGGACCGCTCACCACCTTTGCCCGCGCCCAGGGGCGATGACAAAGTACAGCACCAGCAACGCAGCGCACGCTGCAGGGCGCGAATAATGACATGTTGTCATTATCAATGCAACATTAATCTCATGCAACAATATTAATGGTTTTCTTGGAATAAACTATTATTTCAATAACTATTATGAAGCCGGGCGGCGCATGTATTTTTGTGGCGCCTCCAGCGGCGCAAAACCAAAGCCCGCATACAGGCCATGCGCGTCATCGGTCCCCAGCATCCAGACGACATCGCGCAAGCGTGCATCGCCGAGCACGGCGGCCACCATCTGCTTGCCATATCCGCGCCCCTGGTATTGCGGCAGCACAAAGACGTCGCGCAGGTAGGCAAAATCCGTGTAATCGGTAATGACCCTGGCGAACGCCACTTGCTGGCCATCCACATAGCCGCCGAAACACAGCGCGTTGGCGATCCCCTTGCGCACCGCTTCCAGCGCCACGCCACGCTTCCAGTACGACTGTTCGCTCAGGTAGCGATGGATCATGGGCACGTCCAGCTCGTCGCGCTCACTGGAGATGTGTAGCGGCGCGTGCATCAGTTCTTCAACAGCAAATCGGCTTCGGCAATGCTGGGCTCGCCGAAGTACACGGTGCGCAAGCCGCCCTTGGCATCGCTGCCCATATACACGCCCGTCATGCTGCGCTCGGCCGGATCGTACAGAATGGTGTAGTGGTGGCCGCAATTGTGCGGCTCGCAGACGCTGCTCAGCAGACGCGCCTTGCCGTCGATCTCGACGGGCTTGAGCGGGCTGGCCACGCCATCCGGCACCCAGCGCTGCCGCTTCAGGCCTGCCTTTTTCAGGCCTACATTGAAGGCCTTGCGAAAGGCGTAGTCCGCCTTGTAAACGTCGGGGAAATACGGGCAGGTATGGCCGCCATCGCAGCTTTGCGCCTGCTCGATCAGCGACAGTTTTGGCGTCCGGGCTTGCGCCGGCATGGTGGCCAGCGCCACGGCAGCGCCCAGGAACAGGGGCAAGAGCAAACGTACGGACATGCAATCTCCTAAAAGCATCGGTAATGCGCACAGCATAGCAGAATGGCATGCTTGCACACAGGCATCAGGGAGAGCAGCGGATACCGACAACCCCGTTGACTTTGCCTTCCGGCCAGCCCGTCTCGCGCCAGCGGTATACGCCCGGCGCGACGATGATCAATTGCCATTCCACCAGCTTGCCAGCGGCATTGCGGCGGGTTTCATTGTCATAGCGTAACGTCAGGCTATGCTCCGTTTCCGCCACCACGGTCGCGGCAAAGCGGTTGGTTTCACCCAACTTGCTTTTCCACGTCCGGTCATTGAAAATCGCCAGCCGCTGGTGATCATCAGACAGCTGCATGCGCGTAAAGTGCCGCGCTTCTTCGCAAACACTATTCGTGTTGACGCTGTCGGACCAGCTACCAGACAATTGCGCCACGTCAAAAGCGTCAAAAGGTAGGGGAGCGGCGGTCACGGCCACACTCAGCAGCAAGGTTGCAAGCATAGTTTATCAAAAGAAAACGAAAAGAAGATCATGGCCGACGCAGCGCCAGGGTGATGCTGGACGGCAGTGCGGGCGTGCGCCGATGCAAAGTCGCCTGCTCATAGGCATACGCCATCGCAATGAGCTGCATGTCGCCGTGGGCAGGGCCGATGAAGGACAGACCGACAGGCAAGCCCCCGACCACGCCGGCAGGCACCGTGATATGCGGCAAGGCCGACGGCGCCAGCGCGACGCCATGGCAGGTGGGTCCCACCAGCGCATCAAGCCCATGCGAGCCCAGCAACGCTTCGATGCCGCCAGGCCCGGGCGCGGGTGGCATCTCGATCAGTTCCGCGCCCTGCTCGCGCAACGCCAGCAGCGCCTGCCCGATCACGGCATCGGTCCCGGCGCACAGGCCGAACAGGCTGCGCGCCACGCCGACGCGGCGCCCGTGCAAGCCGGCGGCGTCGAGCACCATGCTCTCTGCCAGGCGCTCGCCGCTCAAGGCCGCAAGCAGCCAGGCCGCTTCACGCACACTGGGCGCCATCGGTCCGGCCGTGGCTGGCTCATCACCCTGCCCCGCGGCAATCCTGCCCGTGGGCTTGATGGCGACCAGGCCGCAAGTCGATGCGGGCGCAACGATGGCACCGTCCGCCGCACTGTCGACGGCCAGGATGGTGAGCCCGGCCCAGCTGGCACTGGCATGCGGCACGCTGACGGCAGCCCACTGGCGCATATTGCTTTTGCCGATGATGACGGCGCCGGCCGCGCGCAAGCGCGCCGCCACAAAGGAATCACAGCTGGCATGCGTGGCCTGGGGCGACTGCGTGCGCGTCTTCATGCGGTCGCCGGTGGCGATATTGTCGCGCAAGACGACGGGAATGCCGTGCAAGGGGCCGCGCACCTTGTGCACTTGCCGTTCGCGGTCCATTTCAAGGGCAATTTTCAACGCATCGGGATTGATTTCAATGCCGGGATAGGCACGCGCGCCCATGCTGCACAGGGAACGGATGCGCCCCAGGTACTGAGACGTCAGCGCATGCGAACTCAGTTTGCCTGCCTGCATCATCTGCTGTTGCGGCAAGACGCCAGCATCGAGCAGATGGGCCATGGGGCTGGCGGGCGCCGTGGCACGGGCCAATACGGGACGCGGCACGCCCCGCGACGCGCCACTGCGTAACATCTGACTGCGCTGCATGGTATCTCCAGGAAACTTCAATGTTTCTACCGCAATAATGTTCTAGCCATAGCATAGCAGTCCTTGCAACACAATTGTTGTTGAAGGGAATTATTTTTAAGCAAAAAAAAACGCCGCCCGAAGGCAGCGTTTCTTGATGATCAAGCACTGGGACAAACCAGACCGGCAATGCCGGGCCATGCGAGCAGCGCAGTGCAAGGACCTATCAGTTGCGTACGACACGCTTGTATTCGTTGGTACGGGTGTCGATTTCGATGACGTCGTCCTGTGCCACGAACAGCGGCACTTGCACGGTGTGACGATGTGCGTCGATGGCGTTTTCGATCTTGGCTTCTTTCAGGACGTTGCCCGAAGTGTTGCCCTTGACCGCAGGCTCCGAGTACACCACTTGACGGGCGATGGTCGTAGGCAGTTCAACGGAGATAGCCTTGCCGTCGTAGAAAATGGCTTCGCATTCCATGCCATCTTTCAGGTAGTTCAGCGCTTCGCCCAGGTTTTCTTCTTCGATTTCGTACTGGTTGTACTCGGTGTCCATGAAGACGAACAGCGGGTCGGCGAAGTACGAATACGTCACTGGCTTTTTATCCAGAACAACAACGTCGAACTTGTCGTCGCCGCGGAACACGTTTTCCATCGGGGTGTTCGTCAGAAGATTTTTCATCTTCCATTTGTAGGTGAAGCCCGTGCGGCTCGAACCGTTGACATCAGAACGCAACACGATCATTGGCTTGCTGTCGACCATGATGATATTGCCAACACGAATTTCTTTTGCGGGTTTCATAGGAATGTACGTAAAAAGTGGGTTGCATGAAGACCATCTGCCGCCTGTGCGCCATCAGCGCCGCAAGCTTGCGTTTGATCGGTTAAAAATACGTTAGAAATAACCGGGCATTTTACCTTAATTTTGGGCAAGCGCCTATCTCGTCGCGCCAGCGAACGCCAGCAAGTTACTTGCCAGATCGCCATTAGCCTGCATCTGCCGCTGCCAAGCCTGAGCGCGCGCGCGGATGCGCGGCAGATCGGCCTGCAAGGCGGGCCACAGGCGCGCCCACGGCAAAGCGTCCGCACTCGCGCCATTCCAGGCCAGCGCCGCTTGCACCAGGCTGTCGATGACACCATCCGCATCGGCCGCATAGCGCTGCAAGAAGGCGCGCAATTTCACATGATGCAAGTTTTCATCCTGCAAATAGATATGCCAGAGAAAGGGCTGACCAGCCCATTGCGCGCGCACGAAGGAATCCTCGCCGCGCACGAAATTGACGTCGCAGGCCCACAGCAGGCGGTCGTAATCGTCTTGCGGCACAAAAGGCAACACGCGCACGGTGAGCGCGCCGCGCGTGCGCGCCGCACCGGCCAGCACCGCATCGTCGCCGATAAACGCTTGAACGGCATCGAACGCGACGCCTTCCGGCACCAGGCATGTCACAGGTTCGCTCCCCGCCTGCCAGGCGGCAAGCAGCTCGGCGACCGGCGCGGATGGGTAGCAGAACAGCGATATTTTCAAGGCGTGCATTTCCGTTGCCGTCACGCCGAATTGCCCGAGGAATGCCGCCATGGCGGCCGCATCGGCCTGGAATGCCAGCCGCTGCGCGTCGAGCGCCGCTTCGCGCAGCAAACCGCCCGTCTTATCCGTGAAACCAGGGAAGAAGAAATGCTTGATCATGCCATGGCGCGGCGACGTCAGCGCATGACAGCCCTCGACCCACTCTTCCGCCGTCAAGCCTTCCAGGTTCAACCACACCGGCTGCGGCGCGCACTGCGCCATGGCGGCAATATAGCCGGGCGGAATATCGCAGGCAAAGAACTCGATGACGATGTCGGCGATATCGGCGGGCGCAAACACGCCCTCCTGGCCGCGCCAGTGGCGCACGGCAACGCCAACTACTTGCTGCGCTTCGGCAGCCACATCGATGGCGGGACAGATGCGCTGGAAACTCAGCAAATCGTCGACCCACAGGGTGACGGCCACACCGTGCTCACCGCTCAACTGCCGCGCCAGACGCCAGCAAATGCCGATATCGCCGTAGTTGTCGACGACTTTGCAGAAGATAGCCAGGGATGGTGCGCGATCGCTAGGTAATGGCATGAGCAGGCAGGAGTGAAGGAAAAACGTTGGCATGCCGGCAAACAACAAAAAAGCCGCACTGTTACCAGGCGGCTTTTTTGTTGGCTGATTCAGCCGGTCTGGCGTCCCCAAGGGGATTCGAACCCCTGTACTCACCGTGAAAGGGTGATGTCCTAGGCCTCTAGACGATGGGGACAGAAAATCTGTCCTGGATGCGCTACCCTGCATCCCGACCTTTTTACTACGCGAATCTGGCGTCCCCAAGGGGATTCGAACCCCTGTACTCACCGTGAAAGGGTGATGTCCTAGGCCTCTAGACGATGGGGACAGAAATCTGTCCTGAATGCGCTACTTCGCATCCTGACCCGGTACTGCAGCAATATTGCAGAAACAAAAAAAGCCTGACTTGTCAGGCCCATTCAGCACTGCACTATTACTTTACAACTGAATCCTGGCGTCCCCAAGGGGATTCGAACCCCTGTACTCACCGTGAAAGGGTGATGTCCTAGGCCTCTAGACGATGGGGACCTGTGCTGGCTTTACTCTCAGCGGACTCTTCGTTGAAGGCTTTGCTTAGCCCCTCAAAAAAGCGTGCGCGAAGTTTAACACGAAGCGATTCACGAAATCAACTGCTGGCCTTCATTTTTCCACCTTATTTGAATCACCCCGCCTATGAGGGCAGGATCATGGCAGGAAGATATGCAAAGAGGCGGCACGCCAGGCATGCAGGAAAAACCGCGCCAGGTTTCTGGCGCGGCAAAAGCATTCCTTAGCGCAAGATATCGTCCGCACTGACGATGCGCACATCATGCATCTGGCTCAGATACGCCTCCAGGTAGCCCTTGTGAGACGCGCCGACGATGACCAGGGTGCGCATGCCTGGACGCGCCGCCATGATCTCGCGAATATTCGATGCCATGCGCAAGTTGCGCACCTCCCAGGAGGCCACGTAGTTGCGGCCATAACGCTGCGGCGACGACTCTTCCAGCGCCGCGCCAAAATCGCCGCGGAAGGCCAGATCCGCCTCGGCGCGTCCGTTATATGCGCGATAGACCGCCAGCACACCCGCAGGCGTATTCAGTTGCCCCTCAAACCCGGCGTGGATGCGCTTGCGCTCCGCCGAAAAGGGATTATCCCAGGCCCTCCTGATCGCCTTGGCATAAGCCTTTTCATCGTCAACAGGCATATCGGACGTATGGTCATCCATGCCATGCACCCGCTCGTGCCCGCTCCTCGCCGCCAGCACGGCAGCAATCTGATAGCTCTCGTTGCGTTGCCCCAGCAGGGAATTGAGGTTTGCGGCCAAGGGCTCGCTCACGCCGTCACCGGCGCGCCGCTCATCGACTGGCAGCCGCAGCCACTGCACCAGCGCCGATGCACGCTCGCCACCGGCCAGGAACAGGGAGGCCAGTGTGCGCCGCTGCGCGGCAGACGGCGCCGCCGGCCAGGCTGCCAGCAAACGCTCCGCCTGCGCCCTGGCCGCAATCACATCCAGCCCCGTGGCCTCCCGCGCGACGGAAGTGTCATAGCAATAGGTTTTCAGCGTATCGTCATAGCGCTGCGGATAAGCACGCAAGAAAGCGCATTGCAAGCCGGAAAGCGCCTCGATCGCAATCGCGTCCGGCCGCCAACCCGCCAGGCGCTCGTTGAGCAAGCTCAATTGAGACGGATCAAACGATTTCGGCAATTGCGACAAATGGGGCGAACCGAGCACCAGCACGTCATTGGACGGGCCCTTTTGCAACTTCAGCGCACCAGGGTCAAATCTCGCCGCAGGCGGCGCCTCCGCGTGCGCGGGAACATAAATAACGGCAGCAAGAAAAAAACTGGCAAATAAACGATGCATCCTGTCTCCTCAATGTAATGGTCCATTTTTTATCCGCAGGCATGATGAAATCAAGCCGCCAGCTAAATGTAACCACTGCGCAAATCACTGTCAGTTATATCCATGCAACCAATAGGCACAAAAAAAGCCGCTCCAGGCGACTTTGAATATCTAGTGACTTATATGCTATTGACGGAAAATGTTCCGGAAATAAAAAAAGCCGCTCCAGGCGACTTTAATTTATTCACTACCTGTTTCTGCGCTGTTGGTGGAGGTTTGCGGGAGCTAACCGCTGACCTCTTGCATGCCATGCAAGCACACTAACAGCTTAGCCATATTTCACCCAGCGAAGAAATTGCTGACGCAAATAAAAAAAGCCGCTCTAGGCGACTTTAATTATCATGTGATTTCTGCGCTATTGGTGGAGGTAAGCGGGATCGAACCGCTGACCTCTTGCATGCCATGCAAGCGCTCTCCCAGCTGAGCTATACCCCCCGGGCGCAGAAACACTGCTACTTCTTTACAACCACAACACCAGACTGAACTGGCGTCCCCAAGGGGATTCGAACCCCTGTACTCACCGTGAAAGGGTGATGTCCTAGGCCTCTAGACGATGGGGACCTTGGCACTACATTTTTACTTCTACAGTTTGCTGTTTTACTTCTGCGCTGTTGGTGGAGGTAAGCGGGATCGAACCGCTGACCTCTTGCATGCCATGCAAGCGCTCTCCCAGCTGAGCTATACCCCCCGGGCGCAGAAATAATAAAAGCCGCACTTGGCGACTTTGTTCCACTACTTGCTTTCCATCCAGATTCCGCTTTTTACGGGCCTGAACTTACAACAATCAGTACAAACAACTGCCACTACTATACCACAAAACCTGGCGTCCCCAAGGGGATTCGAACCCCTGTACTCACCGTGAAAGGGTGATGTCCTAGGCCTCTAGACGATGGGGACCGCGGAACTGCCAAACAACAACTGCACCACCTCAACGACTAACAAAACCTGACTGCGATTTTGCTGCTGGTGGAGGTAAGCGGGATCGAACCGCTGACCTCTTGCATGCCATGCAAGCGCTCTCCCAGCTGAGCTATACCCCCGTTGGTGCAGAAACAAGAGTATAGCAAAGAAGTTTCACTCTGCAAATACCCTTTTTCGTCTATGAGCAACTTTTCATAGGGACGGTTTCCGCACTCTCTATTACGACTATTTAATCGCGATGCTTACAACCACTTTGCCAGGCGCGCCAGCACGGTGTCGCGGCCAAAGATCACCACCACCTGATCGATGGCCGGCGTCTGCAGCTGGCCCGTCAAAATCAGGCGCAAAGGCATGGCCAGCAGCGGCATCTTGATGGTGTTGGCGGCCAGCACTTCCTTGATCATGGCGGCGACGGCTTCCTTGCTCCACTCCACCGTGGCGATACGCTCGGCGAACTGCGCCAGCACGGGCTTGATGGCATCCGTGATGTGCTGCGCCGCCAGTTCCGCTTCCGGCTGCGGCTCGCGGAAGAACAGCATCGAGGCGGCAGCCAGCTCATTGACGGTGTTGGCGCGCTCTTTCATCATGCCCAGCACTTGCGCCAGGTCTGGCGCGCTTTCGAAGACGGCGCCGGCGGCCAGCATTTGCGGGCGCGCCAGGTCGGCCAGGCGCGTGTTGTCGGCCTGCTTGATATAGTGGTTGTTCAGCCAGGCCAGTTTTTCATTGTTGAACTGGGCCGCCGATTTCGACAGGTGATTCAGGTTGAACCACTCACAGAACTGCTCGGTCGAGAACACTTCATCGTCGCCATGGCTCCAGCCCAGGCGCGCCAGGTAGTTCAGCATCGCTTCCGGCAGGAAGCCCTGCGCCGGGTAATCCATCACGCTGACGGCGCCGTGGCGCTTCGACAGCTTCTCGCCGTCAGCACCCAAAATCATCGGCAGGTGGCCGTACAGCGGCAGCGGTGCACCGATGGCGCGCAGGATGTTGATCTGGCGCGGGGTGTTGTTGACATGGTCGTCGCCGCGGATCACGTGGGTGATCTGCATGTCCCAGTCATCGACTGCCACGCAGAAGTTGTACGTCGGCGTGCCGTCCGGGCGGGCGATCACCAGATCGTCCAGCTCGCGGTTCGAAATCGTGATCGTGCCCTTGACGACATCGTCCCACGTCACGTCGCCATCGAGCGGGTTCTTGAAGCGCACGACGGGCTTGCGGTCGGCAGGGATGGTCGGCAGGGTCTTGCCCGGCTCCGGGCGCCATGTGCCGTCATAGCGGGGCTTTTCGCCGGCGGCGCGCATGCGCTCGCGCATCGCTTCGACTTCTTCCGGCGACGAGTAGCAGTGATACGCCGTGCCTTCGGCCAGCATCTGCGCCACGACTTCGCGGTAGCGGTCCATGCGTTGCATCTGGTAGAAAGGGCCTTCGTCGTGGTCCAGGCCCAGCCACTTCATGCCTTCGATGATGGCTTGCACGGCTTCCGGCGTGGAACGCTCCACGTCCGTGTCTTCGATGCGCAGCACGAAGGTGCCGCCGAAGTGGCGGGCATACGCCCAGCTATATAAAGCGGTGCGGGCGCCGCCCAGGTGTAGATAGCCGGTCGGGCTGGGAGCGAAACGGGTACGGACGGGAGTAGCGGTTGTGGTCATCGAAGTAATCAGGCTTTGAAGTAAAACGCCATTTTACTCTGTTGACCGCCTCCGCTCCACAAGCGCCGTCACAGCTGCAGCAAGCGCCTTTTCACCTCGTCCGCCTGCGCATGCAGCGCCTGCTCAAACAGGGCGACCAGTTGCGACAAGGGCCGGTGCAGGGGCTTGACCAGATTCACGGTGAACGGCAAGGACACGGCAAAGCGGCGCATCTGCAAGCCCTGCCCCGCGTAGTCCAGCGCCGTGAGCGGATTGACGATGGCCAGCCCCACGCCTTCGCGCACCATCGCGCACACGGAGGCGGCGCTGTGCGTGTCGAGCGCCATGCGCCGCTCCACTCTCGCCTGCGCGAAGATGGCATCGATCTGCTGGCGGTAGGGGTCGACGGCGGCCAGGCTGATGAAAGGCTGGCCCGCGAAGTCCGCCGGCTGCAGCACGGTTTTGCTTGCGAGCGCATGGCCGTCGGGCAGCACGCACACTTCATCGACGGACATCAGGGTATCGAGCGCGGTGCCCGGTGGCGCATTGCCCACTTCCGTCAGGCCGATATCGTGGCGCTGCGCCGACAGCCACTCCTCCAGCAGCGGCGACTCCTGCGGCGTGATGCTGATGCTCACCTTGGGAAAATCGGCGACGAAGCGCTTGCACGCCTGCGGCAGCAGCGACTGGGAAAACACGGGCAGGCAGGCAATCGACAACTGCCCCTGGTCGAACTGGCGCAAGGCCGCCGCCGTGCTGACGATGCGCTCCAGGCCGAAATACGCGCGCTGCACTTCCTCGAACAGCTGCAGCGCCTGGGCCGTAGGGCGCAGCCGTCCCCGCTCGCGCTCGAACAGTGTGAGGCCCGTCAAATGCTCGAGGCGCGCCAGCTCGCGGCTGACGGTGGGCTGCGACGTGTGCAGCATGGCGGCGGCGGCCGTCACGCTGCCCGTCGTCATGATGGCGCGAAACACTTCGATATGGCGCAAGGAGATAGTCATAGCCATATCATAAATGAATAAGGTAGGCCTAAATGGATATTTTATATTCGAAGCACAATCAGCCATCATGCAGTCATCTCCTCATTCCACCGAAAGCACACGATGAAGCCCGTCACCGACCAGACCCTCGCCCAACTCGCCCAGGAACACGGCACGCCCCTGTGGGTGTATGACGCGGCCACCATCCGCGCGCGCGTGGCGCAGCTGGCGCAGTTCGACACCGTCCGCTTCGCGCAAAAGGCCAACTCGAACATCCATCTACTCACCTTGATGCGCGAAGCGGGCGTCCACGTGGATGCCGTCTCGCTGGGCGAGATCGAGCGCGCGCTGCAGGCAGGCTTTACGCCGGCGCAAACCAAGGGCGCGGCCGGCGTGGTATTCACCTGCGACCTGTTCGACCGCGCCACCCTGGCGCGCGTGGCGGCGGCGAAGATCGAAGTCAATTGCGGCTCCGTCGACATGCTGCGCCAGCTGGGCCCAGTGTCGCCCGGCCACCGCGTCTGGCTGCGCATCAATCCCGGCTATGGCCATGGCCATAGCAACAAGACCAATACGGGCGGCGAAAACAGCAAGCACGGTATCTGGCACGAAGAGCTGCCAGAGGCGCTGGCCGTCATCCGCGCACATGGACTGCACCTGGTGGGCCTGCACATGCACATCGGCTCGGGCGTCGACTACAGCCACCTGGAAACCGTCTGCGGCACCATGGTCGACCTGGTGAAAAACATGGGCCACGACATCGAAGCCATTTCCACGGGCGGCGGCCTGTCCGTGCCTTACCGCGAGGGCGAACAACCCGTCGACACGGACCACTACTTCCAGCTGTGGGATGCGGCGCGCAAGCAGATCGAGACGCACCTGGGCCACGCCGTGCACCTGGAAATCGAACCGGGTCGCTTCCTCGTGGCCGACGCGGGCCTGCTGGTGGCCGAAGTGCGCGCCACCAAGCAAATGGGCGGCAACCACTTCACCTTGCTGGATACGGGCTTCAATGAACTGATGCGCCCCGCCATGTACGGCAGCTACCATGAAATGTCGGTCATCGCGCACGATGGCCGCGCTCTCGATGCCAACCCGGCATGCGCCACCGTGGTCGGCGGCCCCCTGTGCGAATCGGGCGACGTCTTCACCCAGCGCGATGGCGGCGTGGTAGAAACACGCCTTCTGCCTGCAGCGCAGGTGGGCGACTACGTCGTCTTCGAAGGCGCAGGCGCGTATGGCGCGTCGATGTCGTCGAACTACAACAGCCGCCCGCATGCGGCCGAATACCTGGTCGATGGGGAGGCTTCGCGCCTGATCCGCCGCCGCCAGACGGTGGCCGAGCTGATCGCGCTGGAACAACTGTAAAACCTCGCCCGCGTGCGGGCATGCGCATCTGCTAACATCGGGGCAACTCGATGAAAGCCCGCCATGCCCGCCACCACCCTTGCCCGCCGCAGCACCAGTTTCCTGCTGCCCCTGCTGCTGTCCGCCGTCCTCGCCGGCTGCGCTTCACTGCCCTCGCTGGAAGGCCGCAGCGCGTCGACCGTCATGGCCGATACGGCGCACACCCAATTGGCCACGGCCATAGCCCCCATGGTGGCGCAGCATCCCGGCGTCTCCGGCATTTACCCGCTGGTCGACGGGCGCGACGCCTTTGCCGCGCGCGCCCTGCTGGCCGCCGCCGCCCAGCGCAGCCTGGACGTGCAGTACTACATCTGGCACAAGGACATCACCGGCACCCTGCTGTTCGACGCCCTGCGCCAGGCGGCCGAACGGGGCGTGCGCGTACGCCTGCTGCTCGACGATAACAATACGGCGGGACTGGACCAGACCCTGACCATGCTGGGCAAGCAGGCGAATATCGAAATCCGCCTGTTCAACCCCTTCGTGCCCCGTTCACCGCGCGCGCTGGCCTTTGCCACGGATTTTTCCCGCCTCAACCGGCGCATGCACAACAAATCGTTCACGGCCGATAACCAGGCCACCATCGTCGGCGGACGCAATGTGGGCGACGAATATTTTGGCGCGGCCGGTGACGTGCTGTTTGCCGACCTTGACGTGCTGGCCGTCGGTCCCGTCGTCGATGACGTCTCGCAGGACTTCGACCGCTATTGGAACAGCGCTTCGGCCTACCCGGCCAGGCTGCTGCTGACCAGCCCCGTCGACGGCGACGCGGCCACCATCGCCGCCGAGGCGGACCGCATCGACGATACCAAGGCAGCCGAGGAATACGTGCAGGCGCTGCGCACCTCGCCCTTCGTCAAGCAGATGATGGAGCGCACCCTGCCCTTCGAATGGGCAAACACGCGCATGGTCAGCGACGACCCAGCCAAGGTGCTGGACAAGGCCAGGCCAGGCACGGGCGTGGCAGAAAACCTGCAAAACCTGCTGGGCGTGCCGGAAAAGGAAGTGGACCTGGTGTCGCCGTATTTCGTGCCCGGCAAATCCGGCACGCAGGCCTTTGCCGACTTGGCACAAAAAGGCGTGGGCGTGCGCATCCTGACGAATGCGCTGGAAGCGACCGACGTGGCGGCCGTGCATGCGGGCTATGCGAAGTGGAGAAAGCCGCTGCTGGAAGCGGGCGTGCTGCTGTATGAATCGCGCCGTTCGTGGGAACGGGGTGATGCGCGCGAACAGCCGGGCCGCTTCGGCAGTTCCGCATCGAGTCTGCACGCGAAGACCTTTGCCGTCGACGACCAGCGCATCTTTGTCGGCTCGTTCAACTTCGACCCGCGCTCAATCGAATTGAACACGGAAATGGGTCTCGTCATCGACAGCCCCGCGCTGGCCAGCCAACTGGGCCTAGCCATGCGCACCACGATCCCGCAGCGCGCCTACCAGGTGCTGCTTGGCGACGACGGCGCGCTGTACTGGATCGCCCGCGACGCCAACGGCGCCACCACGCGCTACGACACGGAGCCGGGCACCAGCGTGTGGAAGCGCATGGGGGTGGCGATTCTGTCGGTGCTGCCGATCGACTGGCTGCTGTAACGAGCGGCTAGCGCACCGCTTCCGTCAATACCCGCCCTTCCGACGCCGACGGCTGGCGTATGCGCAGCAAATGGGCCAGGGTCGGGGCGATGTCGACTACTTCCGCGTACTGGCCATAGGCGCCCGGCTTGATCCAGCGGGGGCCGAAGACCATCAACGGCACGTTCGTGTCATACGTATATGGCGTGCCGTGCGAGGTGCCGCCAACGCCCTTGCCGAAGTACCAGGCCGGCTTCGTGACCACCATCAGGTCGCCCGACAGCTGGCGGTTCCAGGCGCGGCGCATCAGGGTGTCCATGCGCGTGGCGACGGCCCCCGTTTCCATCTGCGTGCGCGTATAGACTTGCGCCAGGCCGTCCTGCTGAAGCAGGAAGCGGGAAGCCGCGTCTTCCAGGGCGGTGCGATTGACGCCGCTCTTTTCCGCCAGTGCGTAATCGAGGTAGATATTCGGCAGCGACGACGTCGTCACCAGCTTGTCCACGCCCAGGGTCGTGGCCAGGTGCTGGTTCAAGGCATCGACCAGTTTGGCGCCGTCGATGCGCTTGGCCGAGAAGCCGCGCGTTTCGGCAAATTCCGGCACGTTGGCAAAGCCATGGTCGGCCGTCAGCACCACCAGCACGTTGTCCATGCCGACTTTTTTATCAAGGTCGGCAAAGAAGCCGGCCAGCATGCGGTCCAGGCGCTGCAGGTGGTCGTGCGACATCTTGCTTTCCGGGCCGTAGGCATGGTTCACATAGTCGTGCGCTGACAGGCTCACGCCCAGGATGTCGGGCACGCCGGCCGGGTTGCGGCCCAGGTTTTCGCCATCGATGGCGGCGCGGGCGAATTCCAGGGTCAGTTCATCGAGGAAGGGACCGGACTTCAGGCGGCTGTAGTACTCGCCATCGAGCTTGCCGCTGTCGCTGTAGTAGGCGAACGGGAAGGTGTTGCGCGTGCCCGGCTTGGCCGGCACCAGATCATCACGGGCGTCGCGCGCATAGTCAGAATCGGCCAGCAGCGGCGTCCAGTTCTTGCCGTAATAGCGGTCCTGCGGCTTGCTGGCCTGGTAGCGCTGCACCCATTGCGGGTGCTGCTGCATATAATAGGTGCTGCTGGCGAAGTTGCCCGTCTTTTCCATGTACATGTAGGCCGTGCCCGTTTTCCCGGCCAGCAGGATGGCGCCCCGGTCCTTGCCCGACACCGTGACGACCTTGGCCTTGTCGCCCGTGGAATAGCGCAGTTCGTCGCCCAGGGTGCTCACGCGCAGCTTGGTCGGCGCGGTGCCGTCGTCGGGCTGCGTTTCTTCGCCGATGTAGTGGAAATTGCCATCCTCGGTGCAGTACACGGATTTTTTCGTGACGGGATCGATCCAGTTATTGCCGATCACGCCATGCTGGTAAGGATAGGCGCCCGACAGCACGGCCGAGTGGCCGATGGCCGTGACCGTGATGCCATGTGCCTGGTGCGCATCGCTGAACCACGCGCCCTGCTCCAGCAGGCGACGGAAACCGCCCTGGCCGAACTGGTCGCGGTAGCGCGTCACCTGTTCCTGCGGCAAGCCATCCACTACCAATACCACCACCAGCTTCGGCTGCGCCGCAATGGCAGGAAGCGCCTTGGCCGCATGCGCCTGGCATGCCGCCACGCCAGCTACCAGCAGCAGCGCCTGCGCCAGTTGCCGGGAAAGGGAGAAATGTTTCGTCATATCCGCTCATCAAAAGTTAGGCCATCGGGCAGCATACGCCGACTATATGACGCAATGATGACAAGAAGCACGGCCATGAAAAAGGCCGGGCACCATCGCTGGAACCCGGCCTGATGCCGACATGAATCAATATGCGCGATTACTTGACCGTCACCTTGATGCTTTTACTCAACTCCGGCCCATACGACTGGTGCGCGCCATTGGCGAACTGCATGGTCAGGGTGTACTGGCCCGGCGGCAAAGTGACGTCCGTTTCCGTTTGCCCTTTGCCGAAATGCAAATGTTTGTCATCCATGGGTATCATCTCGCCCGCCTTCATCGGCCCCATATTGATGAGCAAATGATGGTGGCCCGTCTTGGCCGTCATGTCACCGGCCGGCTTGATATCCATGCCGCTGACGGCAAACTTGACCTTGAACGGACTGGTCACTGTCGCACCATCAACGGGCTCGACGAACGAGACGGATTGCGCAAACGCGCTGGCGGCCAGCAGGCTGCCGGCGATCACGACTGCGGCTTGGCGCAGGAATACGGTAGTCAATTGCATGATGTCTCCTCTTGTTTAATAACAACACGGACTGCATGAAACCATGCCCTGCTGACACTGGCGCAGGGAAGCGCCAAGCCCAACGTTTAATCGTTTTTGATGACGATCGACGGGAATTTACTCGTCATATCCTTCGCCTTTTCCGCCACCTTGATGGCGATGGTGCGGGCGATTTGCTTGTAGATCACGGCGACGGGGCCATCCGGCTCGGCCACGACGGTGGGCGTACCCGAATCCGTCTGCTGGCGTATCGCCATGGTCAGCGGCAAGGCGCCAAGGAATTCCACGCCAAAGTCGGCGCACATCTTCGCGCCGCCGCCGGCGCCAAAGATTTCTTCCGCATGGCCGCAGTTCGAGCAGATATGCGTGCTCATGTTTTCCACCACGCCGAGGATCGGAATGCCGACTTTCTCGAACATTTTGAGACCCTTGCGCGCATCCAGCAGCGCGATGTCCTGCGGCGTCGTGACGATCACGGCGCCGGTGACGGGCACTTTCTGCGACAGGGTCAATTGAATGTCGCCCGTGCCTGGCGGCATGTCGACGATCAGGTAATCAAGGTCGCGCCAGTTGGTCTGGTCGAGCAGTTGCTGCAAGGCTTGCGTAACCATGGGGCCGCGCCACACCATCGGCTCGTCCGGATCGATCATGAAGCCGATCGACGACACTTGCAGGCCGTGGTTTTCCATCGGCTCCATGCTCTTGCCATCCAGGGTCTTCGGCTGGCCGCTGATGCCCAGCATCATCGGCTGCGACGGGCCATAGATATCGGCGTCGAGCATGCCGACGGTGGCGCCTTCGGCGGCCAGGGCCAGGGCCAGGTTGACAGCCGTGGTCGATTTACCAACACCACCCTTGCCGGACGCGACCGCAATGATGTTTTTCACGTTGCTCATCGGCTTCAAGCCGCGCTGCACCGTGTGCGAAATGATTTTCGACGAGACGCCCACGCTGACATTGCCCACGCCCGGCAGCACGCGCAGGGCGGCCAGCACGGATTTGCGGATCAGGTCAATCTGGCTTTTGGCAGGGTAGCCCAGCTCGATGTCGAGCGAAATATCATCGCCATCGACTTTCAGATTCTTGACGGTTTTGCTGGAAACGAAATCTTTATGTGTATTTGGATCAATAACCTGGGCCAGCGCGGCCTTGACGTCTTCTACTGTGATGCTCATGTAAATCTCCGTGTGTACTACATATATGCAATACGCGCAGTCTAGCGCAAAATCGCCAGGGGCGATCAAGACAAAAGCATCACTTGCCGGTGCTGCTTCTGCTCATATTGCCTTTCCGCTGTTAAAATGTCCCATTATCCATCCCAAAAGTGCATCAATCATGACTCGCAAGCTGTTCGTCACCACTGCCCTGCCTTACGCAAACGCCGCTTTTCACATTGGCCACATCATGGAATACATCCAGGCTGATATCTGGGTCCGGTTCCAGCGAATGCAACGCGATGGCGCAGCCGGCCGTGAAGTGCACTTTGTGGGCGCCGACGATACGCATGGCACGCCCATCATGATCGCCGCCGAAAAGGAAGGCATCACGCCGCAGCAATTCGTCGCCAACATCGCCGCCGGCCGCGCCCAGTACCTCGATGGATTCCATATCGCCTTCGATAACTGGTATTCGACCGATTCGCCGGAAAACGTCGACCTGTCGCAATCGATCTACCGCAAGCTGCGCGATACGGGCCTGATCGTCACGAAAACCGTCGACCGCTTCTTCGATCCGGTCAAAGGCATGTTCCTGGCCGACCGCAACATCAAGGGCGAGTGCCCGAAATGCGGCGCCAAGAACCAGTACGGCGACAATTGCGAAGTGTGCGGCGCGGCCTACCAGCCGACCGACCTGGTCAACCCGTTCTCCGTATTCACCAACGCAACGCCCGTGATGAAGCCGTCGGAACAGTATTTCTTCAAGCTGTCCGACCCGCGCTGCTTCGAATTCCTCAAGGATTGGCTCAACACGCCAGGCCGCTTGCAGCCGGAAATGGTCAACAAAGTCAGCGAATGGCTGGGCGAAGCCGGTGAAAAGCTGGCCGACTGGGATATCTCGCGCGACGCGCCCTACTTTGGCATCCCGATTCCCGATGCGCCGGGCAAGTTCTTCTATGTGTGGATGGATGCGCCCGTCGGCTACCTGGCCAGCCTGAAAAACTATTGCGACAAGAAAGGCTTCGATTTCGACGCCCTGCTGAACGATCCTGCCACGGAACAGATCCACTTCATCGGCAAGGACATCGTCTCCTTCCACTTGCTGTTCTGGCCCGCCATGCTGAAATTTGCCGGCCACCCGGTCATCGACAAACTAAAAGTCAATGTCCACGGCTTCCTGACGGTCAACAATGAAAAAATGTCGAAGTCGCGCGGCACGGGCATTTCGCCGCTGCGCTACCTGGACCTGGGCATGAACCCGGAATGGCTGCGCTACTACATCGCCTTCAAGCTGAACTCGAAAGTGGAAGACCTGGACTTCAACGGCGACGACTTCGTGGCCCGCGTGAACAGCGACCTGATCGGCAAATATGTGAATATCGCCAGCCGCTGCGCCGGCTTCATCGCCAAGCGTTTCGACGGCAAGCTGGCGTCGTCACTGTCGGAAGGTGCGCAAAGCTGGATCAACCGCGCACTGACGGTGGACGTCAACGGCGTCATCGTCGAGCGCCAGGCCAGCATCGCCTCGCACTTCGAAAACCGTGAATTCGGCAAGGCCTTGCGCGAGATCATGGAAATCGCCGACATCACCAACCAGTATGTCGATGAAAACAAACCGTGGATCCTGGCCAAGGACGTCGAAAAGACGGCCGAACTGCACGACGTGTGCACCACGGCCCTGATCCTGTTCCGCCAGCTGACGATTCTGCTGTCGCCGGTACTGCCGGGCGTGGCGAAGAACGTGGCCTCGTTCCTCAACGACGAGCAATTTACCTGGGCCGACACGCAAGTGTTCGGCGACGCCGTGTCGAACGGCATGCTGGGCCGTACCATCGGCGCCTACAGCCATTTGATGACGCGCATGGACGCCAAGATGATCGAAGCGCTGTTCGATGCGCCGCAAGCCGCCGCAGCCATTGCCGCGCCCGCCGGCGACGCCGCGAATGACGCAGCTCCAGCCGCTACCACAGCAGCTGCCGCCATCGAGGAACTGGCGCCCGAGATCAAGATCGATGACTTCCTCAAGGTCGACCTGCGCATCGCGAAAATCGTCAACTGCGAACTGGTCGAGGGCTCCGACAAACTGCTGCGCCTGACCCTGGACGCGGGTGAAGGCCGCTTGCGCAATGTGTTTTCGGGCATCCGCTCTGCCTACCAGCCAGAAGAACTGGTCGGCAAGCTGACGGTGCTGGTGGCCAATTTGGCGCCGCGCAAGATGAAGTTCGGCATTTCCGAGGGCATGGTCATGGCCGCGTCCGCCGCCGACGAAAAAGCGAATCCGGGCATCTACATCCTGAATCCGTGGCCAGGCGCCGAACCTGGCATGCGCATCCGCTAAGGACCGATGATGAATATCGTGGTGCGCGAAGCAACAAATGCCGATGCACAGCTGATGGCCGAACTGACCCGCGCTGCGTGGGCCGGCAAGGTGGCAGCCTCGTCCAGTGGACACCACGAAACGGCGCAGCAGGTGGCAGAACAACTGCGCCACGGCGGCGGTTTTGTGTTGCTGATCGACGACATTCCAGCCGGTTCGCTGCGCTGGATGCCGCTCGACAGCGACCCCGCCATCTGGAAGATTTCACGCATGGGCGTACTGCCCGCCTACAGGGGCAGCCACGTCTCGCAGCACTTGCTGGAAGCCATCATTCATCACGGCCTGTCGTGCCAGGCCGAGGAATTGCGCCTGGCCGTGCGGCGCGACCAGCGCAAACTGATCGATTTTTATGCGGCCTTCGAATTCGACCTGGCCGAAGAACTGGAATATTCGCACGCCAACCCCGCCGAACCGGCGCCGATGGTGATGCGGCGTTTGTTGCGTTATTGATTTTTAGCAATTTCGCCCCGGACTTGCCGAGACAACAACCCGCCAAGCGACACGGCGCGGTAAAATACGGCCGGCTGACCTTACCTATAAGACACTCAGAAGAGAATATGAAACTGCCTGCAAAACACAACAACTACGTATCCGACCACACCTTGTTCATCGCTGAACTGAAGGCAAAGAATCCTGGCATGGAAGCGGGCCAGCAAGCGGGCCGCGCCCTGCTGTGGGACAAGCCGGCCGTCAGCATCGATGAGCAGGAGCGCCAGCTGGCGTCGGCCGTCAAGCAACAGGCTTACGTTTACCAGAACAAGAACTAAGATCTGGAACCGGCACGATGTTGCCTGAAGAGTCTGCAGTCACGCCGGAAGCCGACGCTTCCGGTGCCGGCGCAGTCATCGAGTCGCCCGAACCTGTCGCTGATGGCGACGGCAGCGGCGACCCTGCAGCATCTGCAAGCACGGACGCGGCGCCTGCCGCCGACCCGCTGGGCATCGCCCGCCTGTATGGCGAGCCGATGCTGCGCATGCCGACGGATTTGTACATTCCGCCAGACGCGCTGGAGATCTTCCTCGAAGCCTTCGAAGGCCCGCTCGACTTGCTGCTCTACCTGATCCGCAAGCAAAACTTCAACATTCTCGATATTCCGATGGCGCAGGTGACCCTGCAATATCTGAAATATGTCGACCAGATCCGCGTGCGCAACCTGGAACTGGCCGCCGAGTACTTGCTGATGGCGGCCATGCTGATCGAGATCAAGTCGCGCATGCTCTTGCCTTCGCGCAAGAGCGACGTCGAGGAAGATGGCGGCGACCCACGTGCCGAACTGGTGCGCCGCCTGCTCGAGTACGAGCAAATCAAGCTGGCCGCCTACGACCTGAACGCCATTCCCCAGTTCGAGCGCGACTTCGTGCGCACGCAGATTTTCATCGAGCAAAGCCTGACGCCCACCTGGCCCGACGTGGAACCAGTGGACTTGCAGCAGGCGTGGCTCGACGTGCTGAAACGCGCCAAGCTGTCCCAGCATCACCGCATCAGCCGCCAGGAACTGTCCGTGCGCGAGCACATGTCGAGCATCCTGCGCCACTTGCAATCGTCGCGCTTCGTCGAGTTCAGCGAGCTGTTCGACATTGCCGGCGGCGTGCCCGTGGTGGTGGTCAACTTCGTGGCCCTGCTGGAACTGGCCAAGGAAACCCTGATCGAAATCACGCAGGCAGAACCGTTTGCACCCATCTACGTCCGGCTGGCGTATTCGCCCGCCTGATCCTCTCCCTTTGTCACTGACCACCGTACAACGGGGTTTTAGCGAAAGCAATCCATGAAAATTATTTCCGACATCGAAGAATTGCGCGACCAGCTCAGCGGACAGCTGCGCACGGCGTTCGTCCCCACCATGGGCAATCTGCATGAAGGCCATCTGTCGCTGATGCGCCTGGCGCGCAAGCATGGCGACCCCGTCGTCGCGTCGATCTTCGTGAACCGCCTGCAATTCGGCCCGAACGAAGACTTCGAGAAGTATCCGCGCACCATGGCGGCCGACATCGCCAAGCTGGAAAAAGAAGGCGTGTACGTGCTGTTCGCGCCAACGGAAAAGGAACTGTACCCGGAACCGCAGGAATACCGCGTGCGCCCGCCCGATGACCTGGGCAATACCCTGGAAGGGGAATTTCGCCCCGGCTTCTTCGAAGGCGTGTGCACGGTCGTCACCAAGCTATTCTCGTGCGTGGGTCCCAGAGTGGCCGTGTTCGGCAAGAAGGATTACCAGCAGCTGATGATCATCCGCAACATGGCGCGCCAATTCGCGCTGCCGACGGAAATCATCGCCGCCGAAACGTACCGGGCCGACGATGGGCTGGCTTTGTCGTCGCGCAATATGTACCTGTCAGAAAGCGAACGCGCCGAGGCGCCGGAACTGTACAAGGGTCTTAATTTCGTGGCCGAGGAAGTGCGCAAGGGCAACCTGGCCGTCGGTGAACTGGAACAGGCTGTCATGCAACTGCTCGACGGCCGCGGCTGGAAATCGGACTACATCGCCGTGCGCAAGCGCGCCAACCTGCAAGCGCCGAGCGCCGCCGAACTGGCCGCCGGCGAACCGCTGGTGGTGCTGGCCGCCGCCAAGCTGGGGCAGACGCGATTGATCGACAACCTGGAAATTTAAACGCAGTCACAGCGGGGCCGTTCGGCCCCGTTTCTTTTCCTACTTCTCCAGTCCTACCAACTTGAGTTCGGCAAACAGCGGCTTGTTGCTGCCGCGTGCCGCTTGCAACATGTCATAGCTGGCCGCATCGAGCACGATTTCCTCGCCCGCCCACAGCTTGCGCTGGTTCGCAGGCAGCCTCAGGCTGCGCAGGATGGCCCGCACCTGGGCCGGATCGGCTGCCAGCAGGCGGATGGCGTGCGCATGGTGCTGCGTACCCATCAATATCGGCAAGCCGCCCTGCGGGCCATTCTGGCTCAGGCTGACATAGTCATGGCCACCCACGCGGTGCAAATAGGCATGCCTGCCCTCAGCTTCGGCAGGCAACTGCGCGGCCGACTCCTGCATCTCGACAGACGCGACAGGCGCAACGGTGGTTTGTTCAAGGCTCACGCCACAGGCCGCCAACAGGGCCGTGCTCAAGGCGAAAAATAATACGGGTGCTCGGCGCATCGTGCGCTCCTTCTTGTCGGGGTCGAGGACAGAGGTGGAATACTGCAGCGATCATGGGCCAAATTATTTGACATGTAAAGTTAACTTTAGGAAATATTTAATTCCTTTGCGCAATTGCTTGCGGGCAGCGGGAGCTGGCCTGTCCGTGCCAGACAGGCCAATGACGATTGTTAATATAATTTGCACACTAAAATCAACAACCCCATCTTTATCCATGATTCAATAAAGATCACAATGGCTGTACTGGTTCGCAACGACAGCACGCGGGCCTCCCATCATGACAGGAGAATATCCATGAATACAGCATCCACCCCAGCCAGAGTTGCCATCGTCACGGGCGCCTCGCGCGGCATCGGCGCGGCCATCGCCCGCCGCCTGGCGCGCGACGGCATGCAGGTCGTCGTCAATTACGCCAGCGGCAAGGAGGCGGCGGACGCGCTGGTGGCGGGCATCATGGCCGACGGCGGCGCCGCCATCGCGGTCAAGGCCAACGTGGCCGATGCGGGCGAGGTGCAAGCGCTGTTCGATGCGGCCAAAGCTGCCTTCGGCGGCGTCGATGTGCTGGTCAACAACGCCGGCATCATGCCACCCGTGCTGCCCGCCCTGGCGGACACGGACGACGCCACCTTCGACAGCCTGTTCGCCATCAACGTCAAGGGCAGCTTCAACACCATGCGCCAGGCGGCAACGCGCTTGCGCCACGGCGGCAGCGTGGTCAACTTCTCGACCAGCGTGATTGGCCTGGCCCTGCCCGGCTATTCCGTCTACGGCGCCACCAAGGCAGCCATCGAGACGATGACGAATATCTTCGCCAAGGAACTGCGCGGCAAGAACATCACCGTCAACGCCGTCGCTCCCGGCCCCACGGCCACGGCCCTGTTCTTGAACGGCAAGACGGAGGAAACGATACAGCGCATGGGCAAGATGGCGCCCCTGGAACGCCTGGGCACGCCGGACGATATCGCCGCCGCCGTGGCCTTCCTGGCTGGCCCCGACGGACGCTGGGTGAATGGACAAACGCTGCGCGCGAATGGCGGCCTGGTATAGGCAAGCTACAAACAGGCGAAAAAAAACGCTGCCCGTTTGCACGGGCAGCGTTTTTCTTGATGACGGCTAGCCTGGATCAGGCGCCGGCTTTTTCCAGCTTCTCGAAAATCTTGTTCAGCTTTTCATCGAGGGTCGCGGCCGTGAACGGCTTGACGACATAACCGCTGGCGCCAGCCTGGGCGGCGGCGATGATGTTTTCTTTTTTCGCTTCGGCGGTGACCATCAGCACGGGCAGCTTGGCCAGTGCAGGATCGGCGCGGATATGCTGCAGCATCGTCAGGCCATCCATGTTTGGCATGTTCCAGTCCGAGACGACGAAATCGTACGATTCCGCGCGCAGCTTGGCCAGGCCCATCACGCCGTCTTCCGCCTCATCGACGTTGGCATAACCCAGTTCCTTCAACAGATTCCGGACAATGCGGCGCATCGTCGAAAAATCGTCAACGACTAAAAATTTCATCTTTGGATCAGCCATGAATAACTCCGTTGTTTCTGTAGCGGTTTGTTAATAATATCGACATGAATGCCGACATTATGGTCGACACTACGGCAGCAAGTTGTAGGATAGCATTTTCGTTGCTTTTAGGCGAACAAACTTGCCTCAGATCATATAAAACGTGGCTTACACGCGCAAAGCGCGCATGCCATGCGCAGCCAGGTGTCCCAGCACCATGCCAGGCAGCGCCGTCAGGGCGCCGACCTCGTGCGTCGCGCCGACAGCAATCGCCTCGCGCGGCATGCCGAACACCACGCAACTTGCTTCATCCTGCGCAAAATTATACGCTCCTGCGGCCTTCATCTCCAACATGCCTTGTGCGCCATCCTTGCCCATGCCGGTGAGGATCACGCCGACGGCATTTTTACCGGCCGATTGCGCGGCCGAACGGAACAGCACGTCGACCGACGGGCGGTGGCGGTTCACCGGTTCGCCCTGGTCGATCTTGGTCATGTAGTTGGCGCCGCTGCGCGTCAGGGTCAGGTGCGAATGGCCAGGCGCGATGTAGGCGTGGCCGGGCAGCACGCGTTCACCGCCCGCCGCTTCCTGTACCGATATCTTGCACAGCGAATCGAGGCGGCGCGCAAACGAGCGCGTAAACCCTTCCGGCATGTGCTGCGTGATCAGGATGCCTGGGCAATCGGACGGCATCTGCATGAGGAATTCGCGGATCGCTTCCGTGCCGCCCGTCGAGGCGCCCACGATGATCAGCTTTTCGCTCGATGTCAGCGGACTGCGCAGCGCAGGCAGCGGCGCGGCCACCTTGTCGCTGGCCGACGGCAGGGTGCGCGCGCGGATGCGCGCCTTGGAGGCGGCACGGATCTTGTCGGCGATCATGTCCGTGTACTCGCGCATGCCGCTCTGGATGGAAATCTTCGGCTTGGTGACGAAATCGACGGCGCCCAGTTCCAGCGCGCGCATGGTGATTTCCGAACCGCGCTCGGTCAGCGACGACACCATCAGCACCGGCATCGGGCGCAAACGCATCAGCTTTTCCAGGAAATCGAGGCCATCCATCTTCGGCATCTCGACATCGAGGGTCAGCACGTCAGGGTTGGTCTGCTTGATCATCTCGCGCGCCACCAGCGGATCGGGCGCCGCCCCCACCACTTCCATGTCGGGCTGGCTGTTCACGATTTCCGTCATGACGCTGCGAATCAGCGCCGAATCATCCACGATCAATACTTTGATCTTCATAGTTATCCTTCCAGGCCTTGCGGCCCTTATTCTTTATTAAATTAGTACACCGGATAAAACCGCCGCAAGCCGCACAGCGCGACGCGGCAGGTTTGGTCGGGTGTTTATCAGAACAGCTCGACCTCGCCGCCCACCGGCGCAACTTTCAAGCGACTTGCGTAATCGAGTTCGCGACGTACCAGCGTATCGTTATGCGTCTGCATCAGCTTTTTCACCAGCACCTTGCCGCTGCGGGGGAAAAAATACACTTTGCGCGGGTGGATGTCGTTGAGGTCTTCGGCCACCACGCGCATCTTTTCCGCCTTCAGGTAATTGATGACGAAAGCCGCATTGCGTTCGCCCACGTTGATCGCCGTGAAGCCACGCAGCACGGCGCCGCCGCCGAACACTTTCGCTTCCATGTTCTCGCGCCGCGCGCCGGCCTTCAGCAAATCGTTGATCAGGATTTCCATGGCGTAAGTGCCATAGCGCATCGACGCGGAAATCGGGCTATTCGGATCGCTGCCGCCATCGGGCAGCATGAAGTGGTTCATGCCGCCCAGGCCCGTGACGCGGTCGCGGATGCAGGCCGAGACGCAGGAGCCGAGCACGGTGACGATCAGCATGTCCTTGTTGGTAAAGTAATACTCACCAGGCAAGATCTTGGCGGCGTCACAATTGAACGTCCTGTCGTAATAGACGTTAGTGGCAAATTGCTCTTTGGATTCCAGGCTCATATTTCACTCTCATGTACGATGCGACGATACCTTGGGCGCGGCGCCCCTAGGCTGATCGAGCTCATAGACTGTTTTACCGCGCAGCTTCAATGAATCCGACACGTACAGGAAATTCTCCGAATGGCCCGCAAACAGCAGGGCATCCGGCTTCATCAATGGCACAAAGCGCGACAGGATCTTGCGCTGTGTCGCCTTGTCAAAATAAATCATCACGTTACGGCAAAAGATGACGTCGAACTGGCCAGTCAATGGCCAGCTGTCGGCCAGCAGGTTGAGCGGCTTGAAGGTAATCATCTGACGCAGTTCCGGGCGCACCCGCACCTGCCCTTCGCGGTCGCCCTTGCCACGCAAGAAAAAGCGCCGCGCACGGTCGGCCGGCATCTTGTCGAGCCGGTCCAGGTTGTAGACGCCATTGGCGGCCGTGGCCAGCACGTTCGTGTCGATGTCCGTGGCGATGATGGTGACCGGCGGCGTGAGCGTATTGAACGCCTCGCACACCGTCATGGCGATCGAATACGGCTCCTCGCCGGTGGAACTGGCCGAACACCAGATGGTGATCGGCCCGCTCAGTTTTTTCACATGCTCGGCCAGCAGCGGGAAGTGATGCGCCTCGCGGAAGAACGATGTCAGGTTGGTCGTCAGCGCATTCGTGAACGCTTCCCATTCGTCGCCCATGCGGCCAGCTTCCAGGTCGTCCAGGTAGCGGACGAACGAGGAGATACCCGTCGCGCGCAGGCGCCGCGCCAGGCGGCTATAGACCATCTCCTGCTTGCTGTCGGCCAGCGCGATGCCGGCCCGCTTGTAAATCATGGCGCGGACCCGTTCGAAGTCCTTGCCCGTGAAATCAAATTCCTTGACCGAATCCGTTTTTGTTTGCGGCATTTTGTTTTTACCTCTCTATGACTACTCTAACCAATGCCTTTGCAAGTATAACTAGCGGGACCGGGTTGGCGTCAGAACTCTTCCCAATCGTCGCCGCCGGCCGCCGCCAGCTTTTTCGCGGGCGGTGGCGTGCCGGCTTGCGCCGTCTTTGCCAACCGCCGTGTATTTTCCGCCACGCCAGACACCGGCCGTGCCACGGCTTTCACGGGCACGGGCGCGGGCATGGCCGCCTGCGCCGCGCTTTCTCCGTCCAGCTTGAAGATGCTGACGGCGTCGGCCAGTTTCTGCGCCTGATCCTGCATGCTTTCGGCGGCCGCCGCCGCTTCCTCGACCAGCGCCGCATTTTGCTGCGTCATCTGGTCCATCTGCGCGATGGCCTGGTTCACCTCCTCGATGCCATGGCTCTGTTCCTGCGTCGCCGCCGTGATCTCGCCCATGATGTCGGCCACCTGCCGGATCGACGTGACGATCAGGCCCATGGTCTGTCCCGCCTCGTCCACCAGGCGGCTGCCGGCATCGACCTTGTCGACCGAGTCGCCGATCAGGCCCTTGATCTCTTTCGCTGCGCCAGCGGAGCGTTGGGCCAGATTACGCACTTCCGACGCCACCACCGCAAAACCGCGTCCCTGTTCGCCTGCGCGCGCCGCTTCCACGGCCGCATTCAAGGCCAGGATATTCGTCTGGAACGCGATGCCGTCGATGACACCGATGATGTCGACGATCTTGCGCGAACTGTCCTTGATGGAACCCATGGTATCGACCACTTGCGCCACCACCTTGCCACCCTGCTCCGCCACCGACGACGCCGACACGGCCAGCTGGTTGGCCTGGCGCGCGTTGTCCGCGTTCTGCTTCACGGTCGACGTCAGCTCTTCCATCGACGAAGCCGTCTCTTCGAGCGAACTGGCCTGCGTTTCCGTGCGTGCCGACAGGTCCGCATTGCCGCTGGCGATCTCGCGCGACGCCACGGTAATGGTGTCCGTTCCATTGCGTACGTCGCTGACCGTCTGCACCAGGCTCTCGTTCATGTCCTTGAGCGCCTGCTGCAGCGCGCTCGTTTCATCCTTGCCCTCGACCACCACGCGCGCCGTCAGCTCGCCGGCAGCCACCTTCTGCGCCACCGCCAGGGCGCCGGACAGCGGCACCGTGATCGAGCGCGTGATGAAGATGGCACACCAGGCACCGATCGCCACCGCCGCGCCGCCGAGGATGAACAAGACCGTCATCAGGCGCGCATCGGCCGCCAGCGAGTCGTCCATGAAGCTTTGCTGCGCCACATGCTGCAAGTCGAGCAGCTTGTTGATATCGGCCAGGGTCGTCTTGTTCAAGGGGTCGATGCGGGTGGCGATCACCTTCGCCGCGCCCTCGCTGTTAAACGCCAGCACCTGCCCCATCGCTTCCTTGAAAGCGGCATCGACTTCGCCGTCGACCTTGGCGATATTGGCCAGCAGCGCCTTCTCGCCCTCGGACAGACCCAGGCTGGCCAGCTTGCCGCGCGCGCCGTCGTACAGCTTGCGCTGCTCGCGCACCTTGCCCTCTTCCGCCTGCATCAGGCCCACATCGCCCTGCAGGCCGATATTGCGCATGGCGATACCGGTTTCCAGCATCGCGCTTTTCATCAGCGACGCCTGCGTATTCTTTTCGCTGGCCAGTGCCAGGCCCGTGAGCAACTGGGCCTTGTTACGGTAATTCAGTGCATTCGCCGAAACGATCACCACCACCAGGATGGCGAGGATGCTGCCAAAACCTATCCCCAGCCGGGTGCCTATCTTGAAATCGCGCAAACTCATTACAGTCTCCAATATTTATGTGAACGGCGCCCGTTCAACCGGACGGCGCCGTGTTATGGCCTGGTCTCTGTCGGACCTTGCAGCCTGCCGGCGCGCCTCTGCCCGCGCCGGTACATGCATATCTGTAGTGATTCTTTGCGTGCCAATACGGCGGCGCACCGGGCGCCGCCTTGCTGCCATGCGGCTGCTTACGCCGCCAGCTTGTCGATCAGGCCCATCTCGCTGCTCGACATCAGCTTGTCGATATCGACCAGGATCAGCATGCGCTCGTCGATGGTGCCCAGGCCGATCATGTAGTCGGTCGAGAAGGCGGTGCCCATTTCCGGCGCCGGTTTCACCTGCTCCGGCGTCAGGGTGGTCACGTCGGAAACGCTGTCGACCACCATGCCGACGATGCGCCCGCCGATGTTCAGGATGATCACCACCGTGAACTGGTCGTACACGGGCGTGCCCAGATTGAACTTGATGCGCATGTCGACCACGGGGATGATGATGCCGCGCAGGTTGATCACGCCCTTGATGAATTCAGGCGCGTTGGCGATGCGGGTAACCGCTTCGTAACCACGGATTTCCTGAACCTTCAGGATATCGATGCCGTACTCTTCGGAGCCCAGGGTGAAGGCCAGGAATTCACGGCCGGCGATGTCCTTGCCGTCGCCCGCATTGCTTCCGGATGTTTGTTGAGTATCTGACATGGTGCGTTTTCCTATCTTTTATCTATCGGTATTACGAAAAAATGGACTCGTCGGCCAATTGGCGCGAGGAACGGATCAGGGCGGCGACATCGAGAATCAGCGACACGCCGCCATCGCCCAGGATGGTGGCGCCGGAAATGCCCACCACCTTGCGGTAATTCGATTCGAGGTTTTTCACCACGACCTGCTGTTGCCCCACCAGGTCGTCGACAAACAGGGCCGCCTTGCGCCCTTCCGTCTCGAGGATCACGCAGATGCCTTCCGAGGGACTGGTAAAGCGCGGCGCAATGTCGAACATCTGGTACAGCGGGATCAATGGCAGGTATTCGCCGCGCACTTTCACCACTTGCCCTTTGCCACTGATGTCCTTGATATCCTCAACGGCTGGCTGCAGGGATTCGATGACAAAGCCCAGCGGTAAAATATACACTTCGTCGCCGACGCGGATCGACATGCCGTCCAGGATGGCCAGGGTCAGCGGCAGCGAGATGGAGATCGTCGTGCCGAAACCCTTCGCCGAACGGATGTCGACCACGCCGCCCATGGCGCTGATATTGCGCTTGACGACATCCATGCCCACGCCGCGGCCCGACACGTCGGTGACCGCTTCGGCGGTAGAAAAGCCGGGCGCGAAAATCAGCTGCCACACTTCGGCGTCGCTCATCGTCTCGGACACGTCCAACCCTTGCTGCGCGGCCTTCGCCAGGATGCGCTCGCGGTTCAGTCCCGCGCCATCATCTGACACTTCGATGATGATGTTGCCGCCCTGATGGCTGGCCGAAAGGAACAGGCGGCCGGCCTCGGTCTTGCCGGCTGCCACGCGGGCGGCCGGCATTTCCACGCCATGGTCGATGCTGTTGCGCACCAGGTGCGTGAGCGGGTCGACGATGCGTTCGATGAGGCCCTTGTCCAGTTCCGTGGCGGCGCCATTGGTGATGAAGTCGACCTTCTTGCCCAGTTTCGTGGCCAGGTCGCGCACCATGCGCGGGAAGCGCGAAAAGACGAAATCCATCGGCATCATGCGGATCGACATCACCGCTTCCTGCAAGTCGCGCGTATTGCGCGTCAGGTGGCTGACGCTGTCGAGCAGTTTTTCATGCAGCATCGGGTCGAGCGCGCTGGCGCGCTGCTCGATCATCGCCTGCGTGATCACCAGTTCGCCCACCAGGTTGATCAGCTGGTCGACTTTCTCGATCGAGACGCGGATCGACGACGACTCGGCGCCGGCCTTGTCGCCCTCTTTCTTGACCGGTTTCTTTTCCTGCTCCGCTTCGGCCACGGCGCTCGCCACGGCCGGCGTGGCGGCAGCGCTGGCGTTGCCCGCCTTGGCCGCATCGGCGCGAATCTGTTCGAGGGGCTGGAAGAAACCGTAGCCCTGTTCGGCGTCGCTCTGCACGCCTGCGGCGGCGCGGATATCCTCGAGCGGCTGGAAGAAGCCATAGCCGGGATCCGCCGCACCCTGCGCGCCAGGCGCGCCTGGCAGCGGGTCGAAGAAACCATAGCCCTGGGCTTTTTCCTGCGCCGCGCGGGCCGCTTCGGCTTCGCCTGGCGCCAGTGGCGGCGCCTGCGTGATCACCATGTCGTCCGGATTGAGCACGAACGAGCAGATGGCCAGGATATCGTCCAGGCTTTCATGCGTCGTCACTTCCAGCACCTTGCGCGCGTCGGGCAAGGTGGACACGGCGACGTCGCCCAGCAAGCCCAGTTCGGCCGCCAGCGCATCGACTTCGCGCGGCTCCATGCTGGGCAGTTCCAGGCGGATGCGATGGCCGCCGGCATGGCTGACGGCTGCCTTTTCCGCCGTATGGAAGGCCGGCGCGACGGGCGTAAGCGCTGCCACGGGTACGTCCTGCGAGAACGACTGCAGCATCATGCGCACATTGGCCACGGCATCCTGGTCGACGGCGCTGCCCAGGCGGTGGCCGTCGAGCTGCATCTTAAGGATATCCTTTGCCGCCAAAAAGGCGTCGACGTGTTCCGCCGTCAGGGCCATCTGGCCCTGGCGGATGCGGTCGAGCAGCGACTCGAGGATGTGCGTCACCTCGCTCATGTCGCTCAGGCCGAACGTCGACGCGCCGCCCTTGATCGAATGGGCGGTGCGGAAAATGGCATTCAGGTCTTCGGCGTCGGGCGCCGCAATATCAACGGCCAGCAGCAGCCGTTCTTTTTCAGCCAGCAGTTCTTCGGCCTCATCGAAAAAGACCTGAAAAAACTGGCTAATATCGATGGTCATAGGGTGACTCCGTCAATTGCATCGTTGTGCTGCGCGGCTGGCATCAGCCGATCACCTTCTTGACCACTTCGATCAGGCGTTGCGGATCGAAAGGCTTGACCAGCCAGCCATTGGCGCCGGCGGCACGTCCTTTCGATTTCATCTCGTCCGATGACTCCGTCGTCAGCATCAGGATGGGCACCTTCTGATAGGTCGGCAGTTCGCGCAGCAGCTTGATCAGCTCCAGGCCATCCATGCGCGGCATGTTCTGGTCCGTCAATACCAGGTCCACGGTTTGCAGCTTGGCTTTTTCCAGTCCGTCCTGGCCGTCGACGGCCTCCACCACCTGGTAACCGGCGGCTTTCAGACTGAACGCCACCATCTGGCGCAATGAGCTGGAATCGTCCACTGCAAGTATCGTTTTGGCCATCTTTGCTCCCACTTTTTCCGGGCATCCTGCCCGAGTATTTGATTAATCAATCCATGCAACCACAAGCGTTCCGCACTGGCATGCTAGAACAGCTCGATGTCGCCACTTTCCAAATGCTGTTGACTGACAGCCTTGCGCAGCACGCTGCGCAACTCCAGGCTTTGAATCGCCAGCGCCATGCTGACCCGCCCCAGCAAGGCGACAATTTCTTCATTGTCGCTCTCCGGCAACATCTCCGCGCCATGCTCGCCCAGGGTACCGAGGAACTCGCGCAAGCCCGTCACGCGCTTCAAGGTGCGCTCGATCAGCTGGCTGGTCATATCCTGGAACTGCAGGCTGGTGATGGCGGCATTCACGTAGCCCCCCACCTCATCCTGCAACGCCAGCAGTTTTTCCCGCTGCTGCTCGGCCGGAATACCACCTTCGAGCAGCAGGGCGATGGTATCTTGCTGCGCAGCGACAGCCGCATGTATCGCCATGAAATTGAAGGACAGCTTCTCGATCGCCTCTTCCAGCAAGATGCCGGTCTGCACCAGGTCGGTTTCCACCTCCGTCAAGTGCTTGCGGCCATGGTCCGACACGCCAGACAGCAGGCGCTTTACATGCGAGCCAAGTATTTTCTTTCTTGTCATAAAGGTCTCATTGTTTCAATACACCACGCGTTGACAGCCTTGCGTGTTATTTTTTCGCCGCTACCGGGCTGGGGGTTGGCGCCGCGGGCGGCGCACCGGCCGCCAGCCCTGAAGCGACAGCGGCGGAGGCGGCATCGGTCACCGGCAGCTCGATCGCCGACCCATCGCGCAGGACATTTTCTTCCGTGCGTTTGTTCATGACGATGATGCTGATGCGCCGGTTGATCGGATTGAAGGGGTCGAGCTTGTCCAGGTGGGCGGCCGAGCCCAGTCCCACCACGCGCAATACTTTCTCTTCCTTCATGCCGCCAATCACCAGTTCGCGTCGCGACGCATTCGCGCGGTCGGCCGACAATTCCCAGTTGCTGTAGCCGGCATCGCTCATGTAGGGCGTCGAATCCGTATGCCCGGACAGGCCGATGCGGTTCGGCACTTCATTCAGAACGGAGCCGATGGCGTGCAGGATTTCCTTGGTGTACGGTTGCAGATTCGCATTGGCGAGCGCAAACATCGGACGGTTCTGCTCGTCGACGATCTGGATGCGCAAGCCTTCGCTGGTGATATCGAGCAGCAACTGGTTCTTGTATTTTTTCAGCAGGGGATTGGCATCGATGGTCGCTTCGATGCGCGCCTTGAGCGCCTGCAGGCGCTTGCCTTCCTCGCGTTCGAGCGCGGCCTTGGCGGAATTGAGGTCGAACGACTTGCGCTGCTGCTCTTCCTGCGCCTTGCGCACCTGCCCATCCTGGCGCGACAGGTCCTGGCCGCCGCCCTGGATCACGGAATTGCTTTCGCCGCTGCCGGAACCGCCTGCCATGGCCACTTTCAACGGTGTCTTGAAGAATTCGGAAATGCCGTTCAAGTCACCCTTCGAAGTGGAGCCAAGCAGCCACATCAGCAGGAAAAAGGCCATCATGGCCGTGACAAAGTCGGCGTAGGCAATTTTCCACGCCCCGCCATGGTGTCCGCCAGCCGTTTTCTTGATACGCTTGACGATAATCGGGCGCATGCCTTCATCGGCCATGGCGTCCCCCTTCCGTGTGCTGCAAATGACTCATGGTGTCCAGGCGTATATTCACTGCTTACTTCGTTTTCGATTTCTTGATGTGGTCTTCCAGCTCATTGAACGTCGGGCGCTCGGTCGAGAACAGCACCTTGCGGCCGAACTCCACGGCCAGCGCCGGCGCATAGCCGTTCAGGCTGGCCAGCAGGGTTACTTTCACGCACTGGAACATCTTGCTCGACTCTTCCAGCTTCTGCTCCAGCAGGCTGGCCAGCGGGCCGACGAAACCATAGGCCAGCAAGATGCCAAGGAAGGTGCCGACCAGCGCGTGTGCGATCAGCATGCCCAGCTCGGCTGGCGGGATGCCCACCGACTCCATCGTGTGCACCACGCCCATCACGGCGGCGACGATACCGAAAGCGGGCAAGCCGTCGCCCACCTTGGCGATCACGTGGGCCGGCACGGCGCCTTCGTGATGGTGCGTCTCGATTTCGTTATCCATCAGGTTTTCGATCTGAAAGGCATCCATATTCCCCGATACCATCAGGCGCAGGTAATCGGTCATGAATTCGATGATATGGTGGTCGGCCAGCACGGCCGGATACTTGGAAAACAGCGGGCTTTCTTCCGGCTTGTCGATATCGCCTTCGATCGACATCAAGCCTTCCTTGCGCACCTTGCTGAGCACTTCGAACAACAGCGACATCAGTTCCATGTACAGCTCTTTGGTGTAGCGCGAGCCTTTGAACAGGCTGGGCAAGGCGGCGATCGTTGCCTTGATGGCCTTGTTATTGTTACCAACAAGGAAAGCACCCAGGGCGGCGCCGCCGATCATCAGCAACTCCAGCGGCTGAAACAGCGCCGCCAGATGGCCGCCGGCCAGCGCGAAGCCGCCGAAGACCGAGGCGCAGACGATGATGTATCCGATTATGACTAACAAGTGCCCTGACTCCCAATAATGGCCGGGACTGTGTGCCCGGCATGTTCAAACCTGTTCCTGTCTTCTGGCGGCTGCGCCGCCGGCAAAGACAGCGACAAAAAAAGCAACCGGAAGTTAATTGAAATGTGCTGCTTTTCAATGCAATTCCGAGAAAATGCCGTGTGGAACTACAATAACGTGAGATTGCCCCACGGGCAAGCAAATAACGCAGACAATTGCTTAAAAGCACCATATGTAAAGTAAAGGGCCACCCTCTGTGGCGGCGATGGTCTTATCGGGCTCGCGTGCCGCAATCTGGAATTCGTAACTAAGAAGCATGCTACCGGGCAACATTTCCCTTTCCGCCTTGAGCCACAGGGCCGCCATCGCCGCCGGCGACAGGTAGGCAAAGACCGCATCGTAGCGGCCGAAATCGAGCGCTTCGTAGTCGCCGCGCAGGAAACGCGCGCGGCTCCCCGCCAGCCTTGCGCGCAAGCGGCTTGCCAGCCACGGCAACGGCGCCAGTTCGATGCCGGAAAAATGTCCATCGGGCCGGCGCCGCGCCAGGTCCAGCACCAGGCCACCCAGGCCGCTGCCGATATCGACCAGCCGCACACCGGGACGGTCCGCGACCAGTTCGGCCACCGCCTGCCATACCTTCGGCCCCGACGGGTAAAACGGCACTTGCGTGCGGAACGTGGACCAGTACAGGCTCAGCAGGAAAACAAAGGCCGCCAGAAACACGGCCGGCGGCAAATCGAGCAGGCTGGCCGCCAGCAAGGCGGGCGCAAACAGCAGGCCGATGGCACACCACCAGCGCGCCAGTCCCGCGCGCCAAGTGATGAGCGCCGCCAGCACGCCCTGCACCAGCGCCACGGCCGGCAGCGACATGGCCACGCCGGCACGTGCCAGGCCATATACCAATAGCAACAGCAGGGGAAAGGCCAGCACCTGGATCAGGATGGCCTTGAGCGCGGGCGCGCGCAGGATTTGTTGCAGCATGGGGCAGTCAAAGGGGGAAAACGCCAGTGTAAGCGAAAGCACCATGAAAAAACCGGAGTCCGGTCTGGCGACCGCTCCGGTTTTCGCTGAGGCTATATTGGGGCAGTTATTCGGGCAGTATCAGGCGGCGACACTCGGCGCCGCGACGGCGGCCGCTTCATCGCGCGCCTTCTTGGTCTTGCCGGCACGCGAAGGCATGTGGCACAGGCCGCACACATAATCGGCGTTCAGGTCGAGGCAGTTGACGACAAACTTGCCGCCGCACTTGCCGCAGGGTGCCATGTCCAGCATCTTGCTGCTGAAAAAGCGCACCAGGGTCCAGGCCCGTGTCAGCGACAGCAGCGGCTCTTCGCCCGCTTCGGGCGGCATCTGCTCCAGATACAGTTTATAGGCCTTCATCACGGCTTCGATGCCGGTGGCGCCGGCGTGGTCGACGAGGAATTTATGGATATTGATGAACAGCGAGGAATGGATATTCGGTTGCCAGGTGATGAACCAGTCGGTGGAAAACGGCAGCATGCCCTTGGGCGGCGAGACGCCTTTCAATTCCTTGTACAGGTTCAGCAGGCGTTCGCGCGACAGCGAGACTTCCGTTTCCAGCAATTGCAAACGGGCGCCCAGCTGTATCAATTCGATGGCCAGCTGGATTTCCTGCGCTTCCGATACGACACTTTTCTTGGCCATGCTGTGTGCTCCACTACTGACTGATACTGACTGAAGGTTGCTGAATTAAGCGATTTCTTCGACGCCCTGGCCGGCCATCAGGATGGCGGCGTGCGACTGGGCCAGCGAGCGGTCTTTATTGTAGTTCGTCAGCATGCCCAGGATGGCGCCGTCGTCGAAACGAAAGCGGGCCAGCATCATGTTGCCGCCAGCGAGCTTCAGGATCTGCGCATTGCTCATGCCTTCGATCAGTTCGGCGATTTCGGCGGCTATGCCCAAACGGAAGATGGCCGTAACCTTGTCCGCACGAATCATTTGCTGGGCCAGCATCAGGTAGCTCAGGTTAGCGTCGCGAATCTCAGCCATCATGTCGTTAGCAGTCATTTCCATCTCCTCAATCCGTTGAATTCAGCTGGCGTTGTTTGTTGCCAGTGAGATACATTCTGCAGGAGCAACATTAAACGCAACAGAGGCGTAGCGCTGTATTTTTGGTCGGGAAATGGCGGACAGGACCGTAGGTGTTTGTCTGACAAACACCGCTCGATCATGGTTGCACGCCAGCAACGGCGCGGATGTGGGAGGTTGGCTCTATGCCGGATTTAGCCGACTTTTGGCCTGTAAAAAATATCACTTTTTTACAACAACTTGATCAGAATCAAGCCTGTCTACTGAGATAACGGCAGCTTCAACGGGAACTTTAGGCTTGTTTTTAAAAATATTTAAAAATATTTCGGCGCTTGCCTGACGGATTCCCGCTGTTCATGTATTTGTTGACGGCGGCGAATCGCAGAACTTTAGGGATTTTTGAAAATATTTTTAAAAATCGTGATTTTTTTCGTTGACGCCCCACAAGCCGGCATTTTTTCGCCGCCTTTGCCTGCCGGGATGCGCGCTTTGCGGCGGGGATTTGCTACACTGCCACTTCCGCACGATACTTTAAGCCTCAAGCAATATCATGCCATCCCGACAAGCATCAATATGAAAGCCACCATGATTTCTCGACATGACTGCAGCGCGCGCGACCTCGATGATCCCCTGGCGCCCCTGCGCCAGCAATTCGACTTGCCGCAAGGCGTAATTTACCTCGATGGCAATTCCCTGGGCGCACGGCCGAAAGCGGCCCTGGCCCGCGCCCAGCACGTCATCACGGCCGAATGGGGCACGGACCTGATCCGCAGCTGGAATACGGCTGGCTGGTTCGACCTGCCCAAGCGCCTGGGCGACCGCCTGGCCCCGCTGCTGGGCGCCGGCACGGGCGAAGTGGTGATCACCGACACCACCTCCGTCAACCTGTTCAAGGCGCTGGCCGCCGCCCTGCAGATGCAGGCCAGCGATCCCGCCCATGCCGCACGGCGCATCATCGTCAGCGAACGCAGCAACTTCCCCACCGACCTGTACATGGCGCAAGGCCTGGCCGCCTGGCTCGACCGCGGCTACCAGCTGCGCCTGGTCGACAGCCCCGAGGATCTGACGCAAGCCATCGCTACCGATTGCGCCGTCGCCATGCTCACGCACGTGAACTACCGCACCGGCTACCAGCACGACATGGCCGCCATCAGCAGCCATTGCCACGCACAGGGCGCGCTGGCGTTGTGGGACCTGGCCCATTCGGCCGGCGCCGTGCCGCTGGACCTGAACGGCGCAGGCGCCGACCTGGCCGTCGGCTGCACCTATAAATACCTGAATGGCGGTCCCGGCTCGCCCGCCTTCATCTGGGTGCCGCAAAAACACCAGGCGCGCTTCCGCCAGCCTTTGTCCGGCTGGTGGGGGCACGCCACCCCGTTCGCCATGGACCCGGGCTTCGCGCCCGCCGATGGCATCGCCCGCGCCCTGTGCGGCACGCAGCCCATCGTCTCGCTGGCCCTGGTCGAGTGCGGCCTGGAGATCTTTGCGCAAACAAGCATGGAAGCCATCCGCCGCAAGTCGCTGGCCCTGACCGATTTGTTCATCGCGCTGGTGGAACAGCGCTGCGCCAGCCACCCGCTGGGCCTCGTCACGCCGCGCGAGCATGCGCGGCGCGGCAGCCAGGTCAGTTTCACGCACCCGCACGGCTATGCCGTGATGCAGGCGCTGATCGCGCGCGGCGTGATCGGCGACTACCGCGAACCGGCCATCATGCGCTTCGGCTTCACGCCCCTGTACACGAGTTTTTCCGACGTGTGGGATGCCGTGGAAATCCTGCGCGACATCCTCGACACCCAAGCCTACGACATCGCCGCCAAGCGCGATGCGGTCACCTGAACCATCCCATGAGCGACGAAAAGAATATGAACAAGGAAAACACCAGCGGCTGCCCCATGCATGCCGGCGGCCAGGATGCGCAGTGGCATGGCGCACAGATGGATTTCAGCGAATCTATGAGCTATGGCAACTACCTGGCGCTGGACCGCATCCTGACGGCCCAGCATCCGCTGTCGCCGAACCACAACGAAATGCTGTTCATCGTGCAGCACCAGACCAGCGAATTGTGGATGAAGCTGATGCTGCACGAGATGCACGCCGTGCGCGCCAACCTGCAAAGCGGCGACCTGGCGCCCGCCTTTAAAATGCTGGCCCGCGTGGCGCGCATCATGGACCAGCTGGTGCATGCCTGGGACGTGCTGGCCACCATGACGCCGCCCGAATACACGGCCATCCGTCCCTACCTGGGCGCCTCGTCCGGCTTCCAGTCCTTCCAGTACCGCGAGATCGAATTCATCCTGGGGAACAAGAACGCCGCCCTGCTCAACGTGCATACGACGGCGCCAGAAACCTACAAGGTGCTCGACGCCGCCCTGCGTACGCCGTCCGTCTACGATGAAGCCATCAAGCTGCTGGCGCGCAGCGGCTTGCCCATCTCTGCCGAGCGCCTGAACGCCGACTGGACCCTGCCGACCAGCGCCGACGCCTCGGTCAAGGCGGCATGGCTGGAAGTCTACCGCGACCCGTCGAAACACTGGGCCTTGTACGAGCTGGCCGAAAAGCTGGTGGACCTGGAAACGGCCTTCCGCTTCTGGCGCTTCCGCCATGTGACGACGGTGGAGCGCATCATCGGCTTCAAGACGGGTACCGGAGGTACGGCGGGCGTGAGCTATTTGCGCAAGATGCTCGACGTGGTATTGTTCCCGGAGCTATTCGCCCTACGCACTGAACTTTAAGGAGCATCGATGTCGCCTCTCGTCCTGACCCTGGCCGGCCTGTGGAATTCCGGGCCGCAGCACTGGCAAACCCATTGGGAAGCGCGCCACCCGCAGTGGTCGCGCGTGCCGCATGGGGAATGGCAGACGCCGGACAAGGACGAGTGGGTAGTGGAGCTCGACCGCGCCATCGCCGCCTGCGAGCGCCCGCCCGTGCTGGCGGCGCACAGCCTGGCCTGCGCCCTCGTCGCCCATTGGGCGGCCAGCGGCTCGCCGCACAAGATCGCCGGCGCCTTCCTCGTCGCCCCCAGCGATGTGGAAGCGCCCTCCTATCCCGCCGGCACGACGGGCTTTGCACCGATGCCGCTGGAAGCCTTGCCGTTTCCCAGCCTGGTGGTGGCCAGCGGCGATGATCCCTACGTCAGCTTCGCGCGGGCACGCGCGTTTGCCGCCGCCTGGGGCAGCGATTTCACCATGATCGGCGACGCCGGCCATATCAACGGCGATGCCGGCTACGGCCCTTGGCCGGACGGCGAACAGCTGCTGCTGGATTTTTGCGCCGCGCACCAGCCCTGAACCGGGGCGCGCACCGCACACGATACGCGCGCGCGCATTTGCCCACAAGGAAGAACGCAGGCAGAATCGTGGCCTTTCCATAGTGGCGCCCCGGCGCCAGCCCCACGATGAAACGTCTGCTACTGCCCTTGCTGCTTTGCTCCGCCCTCGCCCACGGCGCGCCCTTCTACGAAGGCAAGAGCCTCGCCCACCCCGCCATCAGCGCCTCGCAGGATAGCGGCCTGGATGTCGCCTTCCTCAAGGAAAAAGAGGGCGTCAACGGCTACTACTGCGAATGCAAGAGCAGCAGCTCGAAACCTATGCTGCTCGACCAGTTCGGCAACGCCGTCATCCGATCCGTCTTCTACGCCGCGCTGGACAAGGAATCAGACACCAGCGTGCAAACCATGCTGGTGCTGTTCCGCCAGGGTGACAAAAACGGTCTGCGCGCCTACCGCTACCATCGCGGCTCCGGCAAGTACCGGCGCCTGGACGGCTTGCAGCCGGCACTGAACCGCATCGTGGCGCAAAGCGCCGCCCCAAACGCGGGGCAAGTCAAGGCCGCGCTGGCGAAACTGGCACCGATGGATTACAGCGTCGCGCGGGGCAAGAGCGGCAATGCGGACTTCGACGCCATCGACCATACGCAAGGCGCCATCGTCGGCTACTACAGCGATGACGGCAAGCCCGTGGCAGCAGGCGGCAAGGACGCCATCACCTACAAGAAAACCTTTCAGAAAAAAGGCGACCGTTTTCTCACCGCCAGCTACACCCTGTACAGCGATGCGGGCGCCGGCATCCTGCCCAATTACCGCCTGTGGCAAGTGACGTGGGAGACGGCGCCGCAGCAATTCACTGGCAGCGAAGATGGCCCGTCCGTCCTCTACAGCCTGGCCTGGGACGACGGCTCGGTCGTCGAGCGGGGCCAGTACGCCAAGGGCAAGCGCCAGGGCCTGTGGGTGCGCGAGGGCATGCACGAAGGCAGCGAAAAAGGTCACTTCATCAACGGCATGCGCGAGGGAGTCTGGCACTTCGACTATCCCAAACAGAGCGAAAGTGGCGTCTACCGGGCCGGCAAGCGCGAAGGCCGCTGGACGGTCGTCAACTATGCCGATGAAGAAGAAGTGACGGGTTTCGACACCTATGCGGACGGCCAGCTGAACGGCCCGCACGAACGCCGCATGGGCGGCAAGCTGCAAACGCGCGGCAACTACGTCAACGGCGCGCGTCATGGCGCGTGGATCACGGAAGACGGCGACGGCAGCTTTATCGACGGCTTGCGCGACGGGCCGTGGAAGCTCAAGCTCAAGGACAAGGTCACGCAAAGCGTCACTTTTGTGAAAGGCAAAAAACAGGGCGAGGCCCTCGACACGGATGCGCAAGGCGCGCTGCGCGTGCGCGACCACTACCAGGCGGGCGTGCTCGATGGCGCGCGCACGCGCTACCTTGGCGCGGCAGGCAAGGAATACGTGGTCTACACGGCCACCTATCGCAACGGCCAGCTGGACGGGCGTGAACAGGCGTTCGACGACAGCGGCAAGATCCTGCGCCTCGATACGCTGTGGGACAACGGCAAGAAACAGGGCCTCGACGCACGCTACTACCCGAACGGCAAGCCGGAACGCCTGGCCGTCATCGACCAGGGACGCCTGCTCACGCACCTGCGCGAATACTATGAAGACGGCCAGCTGCTCAACGACATCCACCGCTGCACCTTCAAGGAGTACGGCAGCACGCGCGACGACGTGTGCGAATACCACCACATGTACTACCCGGACGGCAAGCCGCAGTATTACTACGCCTTCCAGTACGGCCAGCGCCAGGAAGGTTATTCGAACTACCCGAACGGCAAGCGCAAGGACGAACTGCTGGTCGACCGCGCCGCCGACACTTCCGTCGTCAACGCCTATTACGAAAGCGGCCAGCTCAAATGCACGGAGCCGCGCAGCGGCCACAGCACGCGCACGGTGAATGGCCAGAGCATGATCAGCTACGGCTCGGCCGACCGCGATGGCGACAATATCTGCTACCACCCGAACGGCAAGGTGGCCAGCATTTTCACCTTCCGCAAACGCGTGCTCGTCGAATGCGGCAAGCGCTTCGATGACACGGGCAAGCAGACGTTCCCGGGGCCGGAAGGCTGCCCGCCCGCCAGGCAGGTGGACTACCCTATCGGACTGTGACAATGATGCAAACAAGACAGCCGCAGTGCATCCAGAACCCCGAGCGCATCGACGCCGGGGCGATCCGCGCCGCCATCGCCTCTGGCAAGCAGGTGCTGGTGCAGTTCGACACCCTGGGCAAGCCGGGGCCGCTGCTGGCGGACCTCGACGCCCTGGCCGCCACCTGCGGGCCGGAACTGACTATCCGCATCTACGGCTATGACCCGAAGGTGTTCGATGCCAGCATCCTGCGCGCGCTGCCGCATGTGGCCAGCCTGTCCATCAATTTCCACCGGCAAGCCATCCATCTGGAGGCACTGGGCGAACTGACGCGCCTGAAGCGCCTGAGCCTGGGCGTGTACGAGCTGGCGCAAGGCGACATCCTGCAGCTGGACAATTTGCGCGGCCTCGAATACCTGAACCTGGGCGAGTCGGCCAGGAACAATATCGACCTGGCGCCCCTGCGCCACTACGCGCACCTGGCCAGCCTGGTCATCGAGGGCCACAACCAGCACATCGACACCCTGGCCGGCCTGCCGGCGCTGCACGATCTGTCGCTGTACCGCATCAAGAACAAGGTGCCGCTGGATTTCATATCGGAGATGGCCCGCCTGGACAGGCTGCTGTTGCAGCTGGGTGGCCGCGAATCGCTCGCGCATATCGAGGCGTCGCTGTTGAGGAAACTGGAAGTGATACGCGTGCGCGGCCTGGAAACGCTGGGTGATATCGGCCGTTTCCCCCTGTTGCAGGCGCTATGGGTGGAAGACCAGATCAAGCTGCGGCAGATCGCGCTGGGGCCCAATCCCGTGCTCGAACGCCTGAACCTGCACACCTGCAAGACGCTCGACAGCCTGCCCGGCCTCGCCGCTCTGCCCGCCCTGCGCCAGTTGTCGGCATCCGAGACCATGCTCGACATCGACGCGCTGCTGGCGCATGGCTTGCCCGCGTCCCTCACGCATGCGCGCCTGCGCACCGGCAGGAAAACACGCGACGACGCTATCGCCGCGCAGCTGGTGCAACTGGGCTACGAAGCGGCGCGCCCTTGCTAAAATCAGCGGCTGGTCGCCAGCTTGCGCTGCCATAGCGCCACGTCGATCATCACGCCGTCGACGCCCGTGTTGCGGATGTAGACGCGGTAGCTGCCCTGTCCCATGTCGCCATCGAGGTAGGCCGTGCGCTCGTTGCGCTGCAGCCGGGCGCCCTTGGCCAGCTGGCGATAGCGCTCCACCACCGCATCGAAACTGGCGTAGCTGCGCAGCGCCACTTCCAGGTCGCGCGGCGGGCGGCCTTCGGCATGGTCCAGCACATTATTCTGTTTCTTGCCCTTGAGCGTGAGCGGATAGGCAAACACGCCGGCGCCGGCCGACGTCAGCACCGTGGATTTATCGAGCAGCAGCGGCAAGAGCGCCGGTGGATAGGCGGGCGGCAGCTGGGTGCGGTTCCAGCCCGGCAAGGCCGGCTGCGCCAGCACATACTCGACACTGGCGATCTTCTGCCCATCGGCGCCCGCTTCCTTGTCGCCCGCGATCAGCGCCAGCATGGGCGGCAATTGCCGGGCCCAGGCCAGCAAGGGCGCCGCTTCGCCGACCAGCATGCCCTTGCGGTGGAACACCGTCAGCACCGCGTTCGGATCAGGATTGCAGACTTTCGCCAGCGGCTGGCCTTCCTGGTGGCAATGCCCGTTGACCAGGCCAAATGCGATGATGGCACCGCGCTTGTCGAGCAGCATGGCGCCCCGTTCCCGGCCCTGCTTGCGGTCATTCATCGACGCCAGCAACTGGCGGCCATCGGCCAGCACGGCGCGCGTGGCGTCGCGCTTTTCGCTGATCGCTTCAAGCGCCTGCGCCAGCAGCAGTTCATCGTCTTCCGTATAGCTGCCGCGCGCGTAACCGAAGAAATCGAACAGGGCCGCGCGCACTTGCGGGGCTTCGCTCAGGCGCGGCAAGGGGCCGCCGGTCAGCAGGGAAGACAGGCTTTTGGCGGCCGGCGCCGAGGGTGCCGCCGTGGCGCCGGCGGGCTGAGAAAGGACGCAAGCGGCTGCCAGCAAGACGCCGCCCAGGGTGCGGTAATTCGAAAAAATGATATGCATGATTCTGTCTGTCGGGAATTGGCCGCGATTCCGGCCACGCATGACGCGCCGCCGATTCTAGCATGGCGCCAGCACCCATGCGGTGCGGCCGGCGGACGGCATGCGTGCCGGCGCGGCTGTTATGATGGCCGCAATGACGACACCAGCCCACGCCTCTCCCCTGCTTGTCCTACTGCCTGGCATGGATGGCACGGCCCGGCTATTCCACCGTTTTGACGCCGCCTTGCGCGCGCAAACCCCCATCGACACCCAGGCCATCGCCTATCCGGTCGCGCCACTCGACTATGCGGCGCTGGAAGCGTTCGTGCGCGAGCGCTTGCAGCAGGGCCGCCCTTTCGTGCTGCTGGCCGAATCGTTTTCGGGGCCGCTGGGGGCAGCTTTGCGCGCTGATCCACCGCCCGGCATGCGCGCCCTGGTCCTGTGCTGTTCATTCGTGCGCAATCCGCGCCCGATGCTGGCGCCGCTGCGCCACCTGCTGGAATTCGTTCCCTTTGGCGCCCTGCCCGGCTTCGCCCTGCGCCAGGCGCTGCTGGCGCCGTATGCGACGCCGCCACTGCAGGCGGAACTGGCGGCGGCGCTGGCGCAAGTGCCGCCCGGCGTGCTGCGCCAGCGCCTGCGCGCCGTGCTGGAAATACTGGAAAAGGACGCCTCGCCCAGCTTCGCGCGCGGCAGCCTGCCCGTGCTGTATTTGCGCGCCCGCCACGACCGCCTGGTGCCGCCGGCAAACGCCCTGCAGATACTGCGCCTGGCGCCAGGCACGCAGCTGGTCGATATCGCCGCGCCGCACATGCTGCTGCAAGCGGCGCCGGAAGCGGCCGCCGGCGCGGTCGCCGCCTTTCTCACGGGCCTGTCAGCCGCGCATGAATCTGATTAAGCGCACGCTGGCCAGCACGGCCAGCCAGCTCAAGCCGCCCGACAGCACGCTGAAATAGATGGCCCGCAGTGGATGCTGGGGCAGCAGATACGCGAGCACCGCCGCACCCAGCAAGGCGCACAGCAGCGGTTTTACCTTGCCGGGCGGCAGCAGCGCCAGCAGCAGATTCGTGCCCGCATACACATAAAACACCAGCAGCAAGGCCAGGCCGCCAGCCACGCCGCGCGAGCCGAGGCTGCCAAACAGCTGCGTGTACAGGAAAAATCCCAGCCAGCTCAACACAATAAACAGCAGGCAGCCCAGCGCATGCGCGCCCAGGCCAGCCATCAGGCGGTTCTTCATGGAAATCATCCGTCTCGTCTCGTACAAAGCAGCATCATAGCGATTTTGTTGCTAATACCATCGGTTGACTTGCCTACCTACTAGATGGTAGACTTATTTCAAACCCGGTATTTCACCCGGCAATCTTTCCGCGCCACGGCGCATTCGACCCTTTGCGAGGCACCCCATGCATCAACTGTTCACTCCCTATGACCTGCCCGGCATTTCCCTGGCCAACCGCGTCGTCATGGCGCCGATGACGCGCACGCGCACGCTCGAAAATAATCCCGACGCGCTCACCGCGCTGTATTACACCCAACGCGCCTCGGCCGGCCTGATCGTCACCGAAGGCTTGCCGGTCTCCGAGGAAGGCCGCGGCTATTTGTACACGCCAGGCATCCATAGCGAAATCCAGGGCCAGGGCTGGCGTCAGGTGACCGATGCCGTACATGCCAAGGGCGGCAAGATCTTCGCCCAGCTGTGGCACGTGGGCCGCATGTCGCATGTGTCTATCCAGCCTGGCAACGTGGCGCCCGTCGGCCCCAGTACCGTGGCGGCGGAAAACACCACCGTCTACGCCTGGATCGAACCGGGCAAGGCCGGACCGGTGCTGCCCAGCGTGCCGCGCGCGCTGACCGTCGACGAGATCGCGCGTGTGACCGCCGACTTCGTGCATGCCGCACAGGTGGCCATGGCTGCGGGCTTCGATGGCGTCGAAATCATGGCGGCCAACGGTTTCCTGTTCGACCAGTTCCTCAGCAGCGCCGTCAATACGCGCACCGACCAGTACGGCGGCAGCATCGCCAACCGCCAACGCTTTTTGCTGGAAACGATAGACGCCCTGTCGGCCGCCATCGGCAGCAGCAAAGTCGGCGTGCGCGTTTCGCCGTTCGGCCGCCTGTACGACATGCGCGCCTATGCCGACGAAGCGCAGGTGTGGACCAGCGTCGCGCAGGCACTCGATACCAGAAAGCTGGCCTATGTGCACCTGAACTACCAGCCGACCATCACGGCGGCGGAAGTGCCGCCCGGCTTTGGCGCGCAATTCCGCCAGGCTTACCGCGGCACCCTGATCGGCGCGGGCGGCTTCACGCAGGAACTGGCGCGCAGCGAGCTGAAAAAAGGCGACCTCGACCTGATCGCCTTCGGCATGCCGTTCATTTCCAACCCGGATCTGGTGGACCGCATGCAGAACAACTGGCCGCTGGCCGACAGCGACCGCTCGACCTATTACGGTGCCAGCGGCCCCCTGTCCCAGGGCTACACCGACTATCCAGCCTATGGCGCAGCGACCGGCGCCAACGTGCTCAATGGTATTGACGTAGCAGGCCTGCAACAATTTGCCCAGGGCGTGGCAGACCATCCAGACAAGGGCGAGGCGCGCTTCAACGTCAAGACCAAATGGCAACACCAGACGCGCAGCGTGGCCACCGTCAGCCACTATATCCTGGGCGGTGAAAAGCATGCGCGCCATTTCGAGATCGCCTCCGATGAACCGCATGAATTGCTGGGTCAAAACACGGCGCCGAATCCGCAAGAGTTGCTGATGGCCGCCCTCAACGCCTGCCTCTCAGTGGGTTACGCCGCCAATGCGGCAGCCATGGGCATCACCGTGCACAGCCTGGAGATCGAAACGGACGGCAAGCTGGACCTGCGCGGCTTCCTCGGCCTGGACGAGAACATCAATCCCGGCTACGACGAAGTCAGCTACGTGGTGCGACTGCATACGGATGCCTCGCGCGAGCGCGTCGAGGCGCTACACCAGGCCGTGACCAAAACCTCGGTCAACCTGGCCAATTTCTCAAAGGCCATCCGCATGCTGCCCAAGCTGGAAATGATCGAGGCCTGATTCCCATCCCGGGAATCGCCGAACCACCAACCCGCGCGCAAGCGCATACATAGTGAGGAAATCATGGAAGACTGGAAACAAGCTCGGCAAGACATCAACACACGTGCGATGCAACTTAACGCACTGACGCCCGACACCATGAAAGGCATTGCCGCACTGGGCGGCGCCGGCGACAAGACCAACCATCTCGACGCGAAGACGCGGGAACTGATCTCGCTGGCCGTGGCCGTCACCACGCGCTGCGACGGCTGTATCGCCTTCCACGCTGCCGCCGCCAAGAAACTCGGCGTGACCGTTGAAGAAATTGCCGAAGCGCTCGGCGTGGCGATCAACCTCAATGCCGGCGCCGCAGTTGTGTACAGCACCCACGTGCTGGACGCGTTCGACAAGGCTTGATACAGCCGCGTCAGCCGGCCTGGCAATACGCATGCCAGGCCGGCCATTCAAGGAAAAACCATGAACAGCAATACAAAAACGCTCGTCGTCGATATCTGGTCCGATTTCGTCTGCCCCTGGTGCTGGATTGCCAAGCGCCGCTTTGACAAAGCCCTTGCCGCTTTCGAACACAGGGACGCCGTGCAGGTCAACTTGCGCGCTTACCGCATTGCGCCAAACCATCAAGCCGAACCGTTCAAGGTAGTCTTGTTGAAAAAGTTTCGTGATCCGATGGCCGCCGAGGGAATGATGTACTCGGTGCAGTCGCATGGGGCTGCGGAAGGCCTGGACTATCAATTCGACACCATGCTGTTTGGCGACACCATGGACGCGCACATGCTCGTCAAGGCAGTTGACGACGAGGCATTGCAAAAACACCTGGTCGAAGTCCTCTACGAACAAAGTGTTTCGCACGGTAAGTCGCTGTTCGACCGCGGCTCCCTCGCCCTGCTCGCAGCGCAAGCGGGGGTCCCTGCTGATGTGGTGCAGCGAGCATGGTCGACACCGCAATTGCGTCAACAGGTGCAGGACGATGAGTACAAAGCCTCGCGCATCGCTTCCGGCGTGCCGCTGTTCGTCTTTGGCAATGGCGCGCACATTTCTGGCGCACAGCCGCAAGAGGTATTCCAGCACGCGCTGGAACAAATGCATGCCCGGTCCCAGGCGGAGCTGGCGGCATCAGCCGGGCAGGTCTGTGGCCTGGACGGCTGCACCCTCTGAGGCGCGCCATCGCTCAGCCGGCGCGTGCGGCTTCCGTCCGTGATGCGCCGAGATAGCCATGCACGGCGCGGCGCAAGCGCGGCAACAGGGCCGCCGTATCGGTTTCGCCGCGCCGTGCCGCGGCATCAATCATGCCGCGGCACAGCGCGACCATGTCTGCGGCGGCAGTCTCGGGGGCAAGCACGCCATGGCGCGCCAGCATGGCCGCCATCTGGCCGCACAGGGTCTGCCGCAGCACATCATCTTCCTCCTGCATGGGCAGCGATGATTGTACATATTCCAGCGCCAGCGCCAGCACGGGACGGCCGAACTGGTGCCGCAGACCCGCGACGATGCACTGCTCGAGCGCCAACGCCAGGTCGACCTTTGACTCGCTTGCTTGCCGGATATCATGCATCAGCAGGGCGCGCTCCCGTCGCAACAGTTCGGCCAGCAGCACCTCTTTTGACGGGAAGTACTGATACAGGGAGCCAATGCTGAAACCGGAGCGCTCAGCCACATGGTTGGTGGTCAGCGCGGCCCAGCCGCGGGTCTCGATAATGCGAGCCGCCGCTTCCAGCATGGCCGAGACGGCCGCCCTTGACCTGGCTTGCGTCGGGCGCTTGCGCGGTTCTGCGTGGGCTACGGTGTTGGCCATGAATGCGAGTAGTCAATGTGGGGGCTTGTCCGTATTCTAAACGCTTCCGGGACAGGCGTTCCCACCATCATGAGAGCACCATGAATACCTACCAATTGCTGTTGATACTGCACGTTGCCGCGGCCATCGCCTTTGTCGGCCCCTTGATGCTGGCGCCGCGCCTGCTGCACCTGCTGCGCAACGATGCCGGCCGCGCCACGCTACATATGCTGCATCAGCAGATCGGCATTGCGGGATGGGTTTTGTTGATTGGCGGGCTGGTCCTGTTGTACCAGCAGCAATGGGCCTGGCTGCAGACAGGCTGGATGCGCCTGTCACTGGCGCTGTTCATCGGCACGCAGGCCATCGATCATTTCTGGGCCGACCGGGAGGAACAGAAGATAGAAAGTGACACGACATTGTCAAACGCCACGCTGAAGGCTTGGCTGCTTGTCAAGGTGACCGTGTTTTTGGCCATCAGCGCGCTGATGGTGAGCAAACCGACCTTGTTTGCCTGAGCCAACCGGCCAGCATTACGCCAGGCTGTCAAGCAGATGGTGAAATGCCGCCAGCGGATCGATCGATGGCCCCAGGGCCCAGCCGATAAAGCTGGCGCCTTCGAGGGTACTGAGCAGCATGAAGGCGTAATCCCTGGCAGGTTTCTGCAAGGTCCAGCCATGCAGTTGCGCCGCCTGAACGATGTTTTTTTCCATCCACTCCAACTGCTGCGCCATCAGGCGCCGGCCCAGGGCTTGCAGCGATTCGGGCAGCGCCGCCATTTCGGCCGCGAGCGCGCCGCACAGCGGCAGCAAATGATCGTTGGCGCTGGCCAGGAACAGCCCGGCGAACTCGCGCAGGCGTTCGACCGGATCGGCGTGCGCCGCATCGATGGCTTGCAGCTTCTCTGTAAACACCTCGATATATTGCGTGATCAATGCCATGCCAAGGTTTTCCTTGGTGGGAAAATGATGGTGGATGCTGGCCTTGCGTATGCCTATCTCTTCCGACAAATCGGCATAACTGAAAGCAGCATAGCCTTTCGTACGCAGGTGGATCTCTGCGCTCTTCAAAAGGGCGTCCCGGGTACTCACTGACATGACAGGCTCCTGCGCCAACGGCCATGCCGGCCATTGACGGATTAAATTCAACAAGGGGCAATTATGCCTCAAGTACCTGCAGTCAGGGCTTGAAGCACGTTCATGCGGCGCTGAACATCAGCCATGAAAAAAGCCGGCCCTTTCATGACGAGAGGGCCGGCCTTGATGCATCAGCCACGGTGTCGGATTACGCGCACTCAACACAATAAACAGCAGACGGAGCGGGTCTTCATGGCTGTTTCAATACCGGAATGAAGCGGTGGCCGCAAGCATGGCACATGAAGGTACGCGCATATTTTGCCTGCAAGGCGGCGGCATCCTTGTCCCAATTGGCGATGAAGGCCGTTTGTGACCAGGCGATGGAGACGACACCCCCTGCCACGAAGATCCAGAACAGGCCATTCGCGCCAGCCTGGTAAAAGACGACGGCGGCGATGACAAAAGCGATCACGCCCAACACGATCAGCCCTACCTTCTGGCCGGCCTGCATCGCCGGCCTGGCGGCCTGGCGCGACAACAAGGTCTGGCTGCGCGTATGCGCATGGCCGTGGATGAAATCACCATCGATCCTGCCCGACATATGGGTCGATGTGCCTGAAATGCCGGAGGCATGCACCATGGAGAGCCGTTGAACGTTGGAACTGTCACATGCCGGGCAATGCGCCATTGCTTTTTCCATAAAATAAAATAATCGCGCACTGTAGCATAAAAAAAGCCGGCCCTTTCACGAGGAAAGAGCCGGCTTGCTGACGATTGCAGCTAAGCGATTACTTCGCGGAATTGAGCAGCAATTCGTTGAGGCGTTTCACAAAACTGGCAGGGTCGGCCAGCGAGCCGCCTTCGGCCAGCATGGCCTGGTCGAACAGGATGTTGGCCCAGTCGCCGAACTTGCCGCCTTCCGCATCTTCGTATTTCAGACGCGTCACCAGCGGGTGGTTCGGGTTAATTTCCAAAATCGGCTTCGATTCCGGCGCACTCTGGCCTGCAGCCTTCAGCATGCGCAGCAGGTTGCCCGACAATTCGTTTTCATCGGCCACCAGGCAGGCTGGCGAATCGGTCAGGCGGAACGTGACGCGCACGTCCTTGGCCTTGTCGGCCAGCACGGTCTTCATCTTGCCCACCAGGTCGGCGTACGAGGTTTCCGTTTCTTCGTGCTCTTTCTTTTCCGCTTCGTCTTCCAGCGCGCCCAGGTCCAGGCCGCCCTTGGCGACGGAGACCAGTTCCTTGCCTTCGAAGTCCTGGATAAACGACAGCATCCATTCATCGACACGGTCCGTCAGCAGCAGTACTTCGACGCCCTTCTTGCGGAAGATTTCCAGGTGCGGGCTGTTCTTGGCGGCGGCGTAATTGTCAGCCGTGACGTAATAGATCTTGTCCTGGCCTTCCTTCATGCGCGCCACGTAGTCGGCGAACGAGGTGATTTGCTCGTCGCTGTCGTTGGCGGTCGAGGCAAAGCGCAGCAGCTTGGCCAGGCGTCCCTTGTTGGCCGCGTCTTCGCCGATGCCTTCCTTCAGCACCTGGCCGAATTCCTTCCAGAAGACGGCGTACTTGTCCTTCTTGTCCTGCTCGTCGGCATTCGCCAGCTCTTCCAGCATGCCCAGCACGCGCTTGGTCGAGCCTTCGCGGATCACCTTGACGTCGCGCGACTCCTGCAGGATTTCGCGAGATACGTTCAGCGGCAGGTCGGCCGAGTCGATCACCCCGCGCACGAAGCGCAAATAGGTCGGCATCAGTTGCTCGGCATCGTCCATGATGAAGACGCGCTTGACGTACAGCTTGATGCCGCCGCGCTTGTTGCGGTCCCACATGTCGAACGGCGCCTTGGCCGGGATGTACAGCAGCTGCGTGTATTCGCTGCGGCCTTCCACGCGGTTATGCGTGTGGCTCAAAGGCGACTGGAAGTCGTGCGACACGTGCTTGTAGAATTCGTCGTACTGTTCCGGCGTGATGTCGGCCTTGTTGCGGGCCCACAGGGCGCTGGCCTGGTTGACGGTTTCGAATTCGTCTTTCAGGACGGTTTCTTTTTTCTCGTCGTCCCACTCTTCCTTCTGCATCACGATCGGCAGCGAGATATGGTCCGAGTATTTGCGGATGATGGACTTGATCTTCCAGCTCGACAGCAATTCGTCCTCGCCTTCGCGCAGGTGCAGGATGATGTCCGTGCCGCGCGACGGCTTGTCGATGTTCTCGATGCTGTAATCGCCTTCGCCGCCTGACTCCCAGCGCACGCCTTCAGAGGCGTCCACGCCGGCGCGGCGCGTTTCGACGGTGATCTTGTCGGCGACGATGAAGCCCGAATAGAAGCCCACGCCGAACTGGCCGATCAGGGCCGCGTCCTGCTGCTGGTCACCCGACAGCTTGCCGAAGAATTCCTTTGTGCCCGACTTGGCGATGGTGCCCAGGTGCGAGATCGCCTCGTCGCGGGTCATGCCGATGCCGTTGTCGGAAATGGTGATGGTGCGCGCATCCTTGTCGAAGCTGACCTTGATCTTCAATTCGTGATCGTTGCCGTACAGGGCATCGTTATCGATCGCTTCAAAGCGCAATTTGTCGGCCGCGTCGGACGCGTTCGAGATCAATTCGCGCAGGAAGATTTCCTTGTTCGAGTACAGGGAATGGATCATCAGGTGCAGCATTTGCTTCACTTCGGTCTGAAAACCCAGGGTTTGCTTTTCGGAGACAGCCATTTTTACCTCATAGTCTTGTGGATGGGACGGATTCTACGGAGTTGGGGATGGTACAGGCGATTTCAAGAGCCCCCGCCGAATGTCGTGCAATGTACTGTTTACCCCAGTGCGCGGGCGAAAAACGCCCAAATACGCTCGTCCTGCACCGTAGCCAGGTTCAGGCGCATGCGGGTCGACGGCAGCTGGCGCGGTGAAAACAGGCTGCCCGGCGCCAGCACCAGCCCCTCGGCCAGCGCCTTTTCGGCCAGGACATTCGTGTCGCAGTCCGCATCGGCCCACACGAACATGCCAGCTGATGCCGGATCGAAGCGCAAGCCCGCCTGTTCGACCTTGCGGTAGGTACCCTCGCGCACCTTGTCGAGCCGCGTGCGCAGGCGCTCCGCATGCTTGCGGTACAGCCCCTGCGAGAGGATTTTATACACCACGCGTTCGCCGATGTCGCTGGTAGTCAGGGTGGCGAGCATCTTGCGGTCGGCCAGGCGCTGCGCCCGCTCCGGTGACGTGGCGATGAAGCCCACGCGCAGGTTCGCCGCCAGGCTCTTGGAAAAGCCGCCCAGGTAAATTACGCGGCGCAGCTGGTCCAGCGCGGCCAGGCGCGTGGCCGGCTGCACCGCGCCGCCCGGGTGCATGTCGCAATAAATATCATCCTCGACGATCAGGAAATCGTGCAGTTCGGCCAGGCGCAGCACCTGGAAAGCCTTGGCCGCCGACAGCGACGTCGAACTGGGGTTGTGCAGCACCGAGTTGATCACGTACAGCTTGGGACGGTGCAGGGCCGCCAGTTCGGCCAGCACGGCGATATCGGGGCCGTCATTCAAGCGCGGGATGCCGATGACGTTCATGCCCATGGCGGCAAAGGCCCCGAACATCAGCCAGTACGCGGGATCATCGACGAAAATGGTCTCGCCAGGGCGGGCAAACTCGCGCGCCACCAGGTCCAGCGCTTGCATCACGCCCACCGTGGTGACGATCTGCTCGGGCGGACAGGCGATTTCCAGCCCCGCCAGTTTCAGCTGCAACTGCTGGCGCAGCGGCAGGAAACCCTGCGGCGCGCCATAGCTCAGCAGCAAATTGCCGGGCTGGCGGCTGACGTCGCGCAAGGCGCGCGCCACCAGGTCGCCATCGAGCCACTCGGACGGCAGCATGCCGGAGCCGGGCGCGGGGATGGCAGGCGTCTGGCGGAACATGTTACGGATCAGCCACACCACGTCCATGGTCTGCACCGCCGCGTCCTGCGCGCCAGCGGGCGGTGCCGGCGTATTCAGGGACCCGCGCTCGCGCACGAAAAAGCCGGCGCCGCGCCGCGACTCGAGGTAGCCGCGCGCCACCAGCTTGTCGTAGCTGGCCACCACCGTGGCGCACGACACCTCCAGGCTGGCGGCGCACTGACGGATCGAGGGCATGCGCGCGCCGCCGCGCAGCAGCTTGTCGTCGATGCGCGCCGCCAGCGAGCGAGCGATCTGATCGATCAGGGTTTCGCCCGAGGCGCGCGACAGCAAGGGCAGGGACGGCGAGGCGAGTGTATTGCTCATATGACCATGACAGTATGTGAAATTATGCGTGGAAGTGTATTTGTACTGTATTGCTATTCAGCTCTAGGATAGCAGTACGGGCCGGATTGATCCACCCCGCCCCATTTATATTTACCCATGCCAACAGTACCAGGACACCCATGCCATCGCACGCCACCACCTCTCCCAGTCCCCCCCTGCGCCTTGGCGCAGACCGCAAAGGCCTGTTGCTGGGATTGACAGCCGTCGCCCTCTTCAGCCTGACCCTGCCCTTTACGCGCCTGGCCGTGGCCGAACTCGACCCTACCTTTGTCGCTCTGGGGCGCGCCCTGGTGGCCGCCTGCCTGGCCGGCCTGTGGTTATGGCACCAGCGGGCGCCGTTGCCGCGCCGCGAACAATGGCTGCCGCTGGCGCTCGTGTCGCTGGGCTGCGTGCTGGGCTTCCCCTGGCTGACGTCGATCGCCATGCGCAGCCTGCCCGCCTCGCACGGCGCCGTGCTGGTGGGCATCCTGCCGCTGGCCACCGCCGTGTTTGCCGTACTGCGCGGCAAGGAACGTCCTTCCCCTGGCTTCTGGCTGATGGCCCTACTCGGCACGGCGCTGGTGGTGGCGTTCGCGCTGCGCCAGGGCGGCGGCAGCTTTCACCTTGCCGACTGGTTGATGTTCGCCGCCGTGCTGCTGGGGGCCCTAGGTTATGCCGAAGGTGGGCGCCTGGCGCAAGCCATGCCGGGCCAGCATGTGATTTCCTGGGCGCTGCTGCTGGCCTTGCCATTTGTCTTACCCGTGGTACTGTGGAGCGCCTGGCCGCAACGCGCGCTGATGGCGCAGGCCAGCGGCGCGGCCTGGCTGGGCTTTGCCTATATCTCCGTGTTTTCCATGTTTATCGGTTTCTTTTTCTGGTACCGGGGCATGGCGCTGGGCGGCGTGGCCCGCGTGGGACAGACGCAGCTGCTGCAGCCTTTCCTCACGCTGGTGGGCGCGGCCGTGCTGCTGCATGAACCATTGACGGGCGAAAGCCTGCTGTTTGCCTGCGCCGTGATCGCCGTGGTGGCCATCGGACGCAAGCTGAAGTAAAACTCCCTGACGCCCATTTGCAACGCCCTTGCGCGTGCGGATGGGCAGAGCCGCGTGCAAGTCGTACAATACCGCAGCACCATGGCGACGCCTATCCGGCGCCGCTTGCGCACGCACCGCCACAAGCGGGCCAACAAATCCAGCCGGCGCAGCTCGGCATCTTCTGTGAGACTCGTATGAAAATTGAAAATCCGAATCCGATCCAATGGCGCTTTGCCGAACGTGCGGAACAGCTGCAAAGCTCGTTCATCCGCGAAATCCTGAAGATCACGCAGCGTCCCGAGATCATCTCGTTTGCCGGCGGCCTGCCCTCGCCTGCCACCTTCCCCGTGGAAGAAATGAAGACCGCCTTCGACAAGGTACTGTCGAACAATGGCAAGGTGGCCCTGCAATACGGCCCGACAGACGGCTACCTGCCGCTGCGCCAGTGGATCGCCGACTCCTTATCCAGCAATGGCAGCACCATCATGCCGGAACAAGTGTTGATGACGTCCGGCTCGCAGCAGGCGCTGGACTTGCTGGGCAAGGTCCTGATCGACGAAGGCAGCCGTGTGCTGGTGGAAACCCCCAGCTACCTGGGCGCCCTGCAGGCGTTTTCCGTCTACCGTCCCGAATTCGTTTCCGTCGATACCGATGACGAAGGCCTGGTACCGTCGTCCATCAACCCCGTCGCCGATGGCGCGCGCCTCTTGTACGCGCTGCCGAACTTCCAGAACCCGACGGGCCGCAGCCTGTCCGTGGCGCGCCGCGTGGAACTGGTGGAAACCTGCGCCCGCCACGGCCTGCCGCTGATCGAGGATGATCCTTACGGCGCCCTCAGCTACAGCGGCGAGCCGTATCCGAAGATGATCAATATGAATCCGGATGGCGTGATCTACATGGGCTCATTCTCGAAAGTGCTCACGCCCGGCATCCGCCTCGGCTACGTGGTGGCGCCGATGCCACTGGTGCGCCGTTTGGAACTGGCCAAGCAGGCGGCCGACCTGCACACGTCGCAACTGACGCAGATGGTCGTGCATGAAGTGATCAAGGATGGCTTCCTGGACCGGCATATCCCCAGCATCCGCAGCCTGTATGGCAACCAGTGCCAGGCCATGCTGTCGGCACTGGAAGAGCACTTCCCGGCCGGCGTCACCTGGACCAAGCCTGAAGGCGGCATGTTCATCTGGGTCACCCTGCCGAAACACATCGACGCCATGAAATTGCTCGATGAAGCCATCGCCAACAAGGTCGCCTTCGTGCCGGGCGCGCCGTTCTACGCTAACACGCCGGACACGCACACCCTGCGCCTGTCGTTCGTGACGGTGCCGCCGGAACGCATCCGCGAAGGTATCGCCATCCTGGGCAAACTGATCGCCGCAAAAATGTAACTGAGCTCCTCACGCCCCGCCTGCCGCGGGGCGTGTCACTTCTGCCCCAGCGCCAAGGGGCACGCGCCTTCCCCCCTTAAAAACCGCCTTCACGATAGCAACTGCGTTTATATATTTTTAAAAATAGTATAAAAATAATACTTTCCACCTCGCGCAACGTCGATTTTTTCACCCAAAAAATTAGCAAGGATGTATGATTTGACCGCTGTAGCAGATTTGAACCCGGTCAGCTTCACCGAAAGTGCAGCAAACACTGGCATCGCAGAGTACATCGAGAAGGCCGGAAGCAATGAGTTCAGGCAGTGCGGAACATTTCCAGCGGCGCGACGCCGCTATTTTGATTGTCGACGATGCGCCGGCCAACCTTGAGCTGCTGCGCAAGCTGATGAGCGAGCAAGGTTATCAAACCTATGTCGCCACGTCCGGCGAACGGGCGCTGGCGATCGCCCAGCGCGCCCATCCCGATTTGATCCTGCTCGACGTGCTGATGCCGGACATGGACGGCATCGAAACGTGCCGCCGCCTCAAGCAGCATCCGCTGACGCAGGGCATCCCCGTCATCTTCATGAGCGCCAAGACGGAAACGGAAGACGTGGTGGCCGGCTTCGACTGCGGCGCCGTCGATTACATCAGCAAACCGCTGCGCATGGCCGAAGTGTGTGCGCGCGTGCGCGCCCAGCTGCAAATCCGCAGCAACAATGAAACCCAGCAGGAACAGGCCGAGCGCCTGCGCACCATCGTCAACAACATGGCCGAGGGCTTGCTGATCATCGAAGCCGATGGCCGCATCCAGTACACCAACCCGGCCTGCGACCAGTACCTGGGCTACCGCGAAAACGAACTGGCCGGGCGCTTCATCGGCGAACTGCTCAGCCCCCTGGTGACGCAGGAATACCTCGATTACTTCGCCATGTACGCAGCCAACCCGGAGAAGGCGCACAAGCACGGCACGCGCGAAGTGGCGATCCGCCACCGCAACGGCGAGGCGCTGAGCATGGACCTGACCCTGACGCCCATGTACCTGCGCCAGCCCCTGTATATCGGCCTGCTGCACGACATCACACACCACAAGCAGTCGGAAGACGCCTTGCAGCGCGCCGCCTACCTCGACCCGCTGACGCAGATCCCCAACCGCCGGCATTTCGACAGCTTCCTGGAAAAGGAATGGCAGCGCGCGGTGCGCGGCGGGGGCACCCTGTCGCTGGTGGTGCTCGACGTCGACCACTTCAAGCTGTACAACGACAGCCTGGGCCACCCGGCAGGCGACAGCTGCCTGCAGCAGGTGGCGCAAGCCATCGCCTCGCACGCCGCACGCCCGGGCGACCTGGCGGCCCGCTACGGCGGCGAGGAATTCGTCCTGCTGTTCGCCGACACGGATGCCGAAGGCGCCCTGCACCTGGCCGTCGCCATCCGCGCGCACATCGAGGCACTGCAATTGCCGCACCCGAAATCGATCACTTCGCCGTGGATCACCGTCAGCATCGGCGTGGCGACCATCCGCCCGCACCAGCTGGACAAGCGCGAAGCGCTGTTCGTCGCCGCCGACCGCGCCCTGTACGTGGCCAAGGAAGGGGGCCGCAACCAGGTGCGCGTCACGCAATCGGGTAGCGCGGCCTGGGAAACGGTCAAGGCGCTCGTCCTGCGCTAGCCGCCGTCACCTCCAGCGTCACTTTTCAGGATAGCCGGTGATGTCGGCAATTTCGCGGTACAGGGGCTGCAGCCGCGCATACATCTTGCGGTACACGCGCCGATACAGTTTTTCATAGACCTTGCTGTGCCCGGGATGCGGCTGGAATACCTTGCCCTTGCGCGTCATGGCCTGCACGGCGGCGGGAAAGTCCGCATGCCAGCCCAGGCCCACGGCGGCGGCGATGGCCGCGCCCAGGCCAGAACTTTCATACACGTGGGCGCGCGCGGCGGGCAAGCCGAAGATGTCGGCCGTCAGCTGCATCGCCGCGTCGCTCTGCGAACCGCCGCCCGCGATGCGCAGCTCCGTGATGGAGATGCCGCTGCGCTGCTCGATGCGTTCCTTGCCTTCACGCAGCGCATATGCAAGTCCTTCGAGGATGGCACGGTAGATGTGCGCGCGCGTGTGCACGTCGCCAAAGCCGATCATGGCGCCCTTCGCTTCCGGCCCCGGCACCTTGATGCCGGGACTCCAGTACGGCTGCAGCATCAGCCCCATGGAACCGGGCGGCACGGCTTCGACCAGCCGGTCGAACAGCGCTTCGGCGGACAAGCCCGTGCCATCTTCGGCGGCCGCCGCCCGTTCGCGGTCGCCGAACTGCTCCTTGAACCAGTTGACCATCCAGTAGCCGCGGAAAATCTGCACCTCTGTGCTGTAGGCGCCCGGCATGGCGGCCGGATACGGCGGAATGAAGCGCGTCACTTCCACATACTTGCGGTTGGTCGTATTGATGGTGGCCGTGGTGCCGTAGCTCAGGCACGCCACATGCGGCTCGACGCAGCCGGCGCCCAGCACTTCGCACGCCTTGTCGGCGGCGGCCGCCAGCAGCGGTGTGCCTTCCAGGATGCCCGTCGCCGCAGCGGCCGCCCTGGTGATGACGCCCATGCGCGTGCCCGGGGTCACCAGTTCGGGCAGCATGGAGGGTTTCACAGCAAGCGCCTGCCACTTCCAGTCGAAGCGCCCGGCCCAGGCGTGGCGCTTGTAATCAAACGGAATATACGCCACTTGCGAGCCCGTCGAATCGACGTAGCGCCCGCAGAGGCGATGGTTCAAAAAACCCGACAGCAGCAGGAATTTGTGCGTACGGCGCCAGATGTCGGGCTGGTGCGCGCTGATCCAGTTGATCTCGGCCTCGCGACGGAAATACGTGATCGTGCCATCAAGACGCGTGGCGCGGAAGGCGGCGCGCCACCATGGCGCCAGCTGGGGAATGTCGCGCGTGCTGCGCTGGTCCAGCCAGGTGATGGCGGGCCGCAAGGGCTGGCCCTCTTCATCCACGTTGACCACCGTGCCGCGCTGCGTCGTCACGGCCACGCCTGCGACCGACGATTTTTCAATGACGGTGCCGCGCCACAGCTGCTGGCACGCTTCGCACACGGCTTGCCAGTAGCCGTCGGCGTCGTGCTCGGCCCAGCCGGGGTGCTCCGAGTAATACGCTTCCAGGAACACTTGCGCCTTGGCCGCCAACATCCCCTCCCGATCGAACAGCAGCGCGCGCACGCTTTGCGTGCCATTATCGATGGCAAGAATGTACGGCCCCTGGCCGGATACGCTCGCCATGGCCTCAGCCCAGGCTGGCCAGCGCGGCGCGCAGCGCTTGCAGCAGCGCTTGCGGATCCTTGTCCGGCTGCGCGCTGAAGACGGGTGCTTCCCAGTCCTGCCCCCGCACTGCCACCACGCGCAAGCGTCCCTGCGCATTCCAGGCCGGATACCAGCCCACGTCGACGATGTCGCCATTCGCGCACGTGATTTGCAGCAGGTCTTCTCCTAGGTCGTCGACGAGGGTATCCACGGGCTGGCGCAAGTCCAGCGGCGACAGGCTGTCGTAGGTGATGCGGGCGTCGCCCAGCGCCAGGGGCAGGCCAAACAGGGTGGTCTCGATGATGCTCTCCTCTTGTTTATTCTTATGCTTGTTTCATTCGCCTTGCGGCACGCTGTAATGGCGGCGCCACAGGGCCAGGTAGCGCGCCTGTTCCGCATCCCAGCGTACATCATCCCAGCCCAGTTCATCCTGGCAGATGGCGCGCAAGCGCGGCATGATAGCAAGTGCGCCGCCAGCCAGTTGCAAACCGAGGCGCGTGCGCCGCAGCAGCAGGTCGTCCAGGTACTGCACGTCCTCGTTGCGCGCGCCCCAGCGCAGCTGTGCCCACAGGGTCTGCGTGCCGGGAATCTGCTCCAGTTCGCCGTCCTGCGCCGCCTCGCACAGGGCTTGCGCGGCCGCGCCATGACGCCCCAGCAGGCGTTCGCGCTGTTCGCCATCGAGCAGCAAGGCCTTGCCCGACAAGGGAGGCGTGGCGTCGAAAATCGGCAAGGGGCGCAAATCCGCCTGCCACCCCGGCAGCAGCGGCGCGGCGCGGCGCAATGCGTCGAGGGCGATCACGCGAAACGTCGTCAGCTTGCCGCCCGCCACCGTCAGCAAGCCGTTTTCCAGCCATAGCGCATGTTCGCGCGCTTCCTTTGACGGGTCAAGCTGGCCGCTGCCGATCACGGGACGCACGCCGGCAAACGTGGCCAGCACGTCGCCCTCGCCCAGCGCCAGCTGCGGGAACTGCCAGCGCAGCGCCGCCAGCAGATATGCAAATTCGCCGCGCGTGATGGCCGGTTCCAGGTCCAGGCTGGCGCCGTGGTCGACATCGGTGGTGCCCACCAGGGTAACGCCCTCCCACGGATACGCAAACACGGGGCGGCCATCGTGCGGGTGCATCAGGCTGACGGCTTGCGCCAGCGGCAGGCGCCAGGCCGGCAGCAGCAGATGGCTGCCGCGCAAGGGCCGCAGTTTCGGCTTTTCTCCCACCTGGCCGCGCAAGGCGTCGGCCCAGGCGCCCGTGGCGCTGATCACCAGGCGCGCGCGCACCGTTGGCTTTTCGCCGCCGACGCCATCGTTCAAGATGGCGCCGACGACCCGTTGCCCCTCTCGCAGCAGCGATGCCACGCCCAGGTAATTGACGGCCACGCCGCCATGGCGGCGCGCCTCCTGCAGCACGCGCAGCACCAGGCGCGCATCGTCCGTCTTGGCGTCCTGGTACAGCATGCCGCCCTGCAAGTCTTTGCGCCGGATGTGCGGCGCCAGCATGGCAAAGTCCGCCGCATCGACATAGCGGCGCGCGCGCCGGCCCGCCATCACATCATAGATCGCCAGGCCCAGCATGAACTGGCGCCGGCCCGGCTTCCTGCCGGTGTAATCGCCAAAGGCAAAGCCCTGCGGCTCGACCAGCCCGGCCGCATCCGTCAGCAAGGCTTGCCGCTCATGCACCGACTCGCGCGTCATCGCGAACTGTCCCTGCTTCAGGTAGCGCAAGCCGCCGTGCACCAGCTTCGAGGAGCGGCTCGACGTACCCCAGGCGAAATCGCGCTGTTCCACCAGCAGCGCCTTCAAGCCGCGCCGCGCCGCCTCCAGCAGGATGCCGGCGCCCGTAATGCCGCCGCCGACGATCAGCACATCCCAGTCGCGCGCCAGGAGGCCAGGCAGCTCCGCTCTGTTCACAAGCCGCCGCCGAAGTCAGGCAGCAGTTTGCCGGGATTCATCATGCCCTGCGGGTCGAACTGGCGCAGCAGCGCGCGCATGGCGGCGATGCCCAGCTCGCCCTTTTCCGCCACCAGCCACGGCGCGTGGTCGGTGCCCACGCCGTGCTGATGGCTGATGGTGCCGCCGTTGGCCACGATGGCGGCGCTGGCCGCGTCTTTCAAGGTACGCCAGCGCGCCATGTTTTCTTCAAAGGTGGGCGCCAGCCGGTACACATAGGTGGTGTAGACGCTGGCGCCCTGCGCGTACACGTGCGACAAATGCGTGTACGCATGGACCTGCTCGCCGTGCTGCGCCAGCGCGCTGACACCCGCCTGCTCCAGCGCCACCATCATCGTCGTGACGCGCGGCCAGTCGACGGCCGTTTCCACCGTGTCGATGACGTAGCCGTGTTCCCAGGCGCCGTTGCGCAGGTAGACGTTGCGAAAGCGTCCCTGCTTCCATTTGTCGCCCATGTGGCGTCCCACGTGCACGCCCCTGTGCCGCCGCGCCAGTGCCAGGGCGCCGCGCAGGGCCGCGCGCGCCGGCCCGGCTTCTCCGCTGACGCCCACCATCAGCATGCACTTGCCTTCGCCGCAGCCGCGCAGGGACAAATAGCGCTCCAGCAGTCCCACCAGTTTCTTGTGGCCGGCCAGGGTCAGCATGGTTTGCGTCTCCAGCGCGTTCGACAGGCGCAGCATGCACAGGGGCAGGCGTGACTGGGCCAGCGCCCGCACGGCCGCCTGCGCCTGGTCCCAGCCAGCGAAAAACACGGCGTGGAACGCTTCATAGGGCGGCAGCGGCGAGACGCGCACGGTCGCCTGCGTCAGGATGCCCAGCCGCCCTTCGGAGCCAAGCACCATTTCGCGCAGGTCGATGCCGGCCGCCGAGGCGGGAAAGGTGGGGATGTTCAAGGTGCCGGCCGGCGTTTCCACTTCGCCGCCCGCGAACAGCTGCTCGATGCGGCCATAGCGCAAGGATTGCTGGCCCGACGAGCGCGTGGCGATCCAGCCGCCCAGGGTGGAATATTCGAACGACTGCGGATAGTGGCCCAGGGTGTAGCCCTGCGCGCGCAGCTGCGCTTCCAGGTCGGGACCATACACGCCCGCGCCGAACGTGGCCAGCTGCGCTTCGCGGTCCAGGTGACCCAGCGCGCACAAGCGCACGAGGCTGAGCGCCAGCACGGGACGCGGGCCCGCCGCCACCGTCAGGTGCCCGGCCACGCTGGTGCCGCCGCCATGCGGGATGACGGCCACGCACGCCTGGCGCGCATACGCGAGCAGCTGGCGCACCTGCAGCGCGCTGTCGGGAAAGGCAACGCCGTCGGGCACCGCGCCGATGCGGCCATGACGCAGCTTGAACCAGTCGGGCAGGCTTTGGCCGAGGGCATGGCGCACGCGCGTGGCAGGCTCGGTGTCGATCAGCGGATGCGGCGCCAGGCGCGAGGTGGGCACCCGCGCGCAGGCGTCGTCGAAGGTGGCGTCGAGCATGGGGCTGCCCGGCCCCAGGCGCTCGCCCAGGAAGGCCAGCGCTTCGTCACTGAGCGCATAGGTGATGCTCTCGTCTCCCCAGCCATTCCAGCGTTGCATCGACATCCCCTCTTATTGGTCCAGTTGCGCGCCACGGCGGCTTGCTATACTGTCCTTGCCTTCTCAACAGCATATGCCGCCACAGGCCAAGGGTATTGGTTTTTCATGACAATCGCATTGTTCCATCATGACAAGTACTGACGGCCGGGTCGCCGGCGCCTATCTGCAGCCGCTGCTGGAAGCGGCGGGCGCACACGGCATCTCAGCTGCCGTCCTGGCGCAGGCGGCCGGCGTGGCGCCGCACAGCCTGGAAGCGTCCGCGCCCAGCTTGGCCTTGGCCGCGCGCGACTACGTGCGCCTGCTCGATGCGGGTGCACGGCTGGCGGGCGATGCGCATTTCGGCCTGCACGTGGGCCAGCGCGTGCGCATGGGCACCTACAGTGCGTATGGTTTGATTTTACTCAGTTGCAGCAACGTGGGCCAGGCGCTGGAACAGACGGCCCGCTACGAACGGCTGGCGCATGACCTGGGCCGCTCGACCCTGCAGCGCGATGGCGCCGTCGCGCATTACCGCTGGACCAGCAACTACCCGGGCGCCAGCCGGCACCTGGTCGACAGCGTCTTTGCCGGCATCCGCGTGTGCGGCGACTGGCTGGCCGGCATGCCGCTGCCGCCGGCCCGCCTGGCGTTTACCCACGATGGCGGCGGCGACTTGCTGCACCATGCGACGCACCGCGACGAATACGTGCGCGTGCTGGGCAGCCTGCCCACTTTCGGCGCGGACGCCAACACGGCCACCTTCGACGCGCAATTGCTGGACTGGCCCGTGCCGAACGCCGACGTCAGCCTGTACCCCGTGCTGTGCCAGCATGCGGAACAATTGCTGGCGCAGCGCCAGGCCGCAGCGGAGACAAGCGGCGGCGCCATCGACGCGCAAGTCCACGCGGCCATCGTGGCGGCCTTGCGCCAGGGTTCGGCACGGCTGGCCACCATTGCCGCCGCACTGGCCGTGACGCCGCGCACCTTGCAGCGCAAGCTGGCCGACGCGGGCACCAGCTTCCAGGCTCTGCTGGACCAGGCCAGGTACGGCCTGGCGCGCGATTATCTGCGCGAGCCGGATTTGTCGCTGGTCGACATCGCCTTTCTGCTCGGCTACCAGGAACAAAGCGCCTTCAACCACGCGTTTCGTACCTGGGCGGGCACCAATCCTGGCGCGTGGCGCTTGCAGGAAATGCTTGACAGGCAGCTTGACAGGCAGCAAGCCGTTTAGGCGTGCGCGGGGCATGCGCGGCCCGTTTTCTGGCTATACTGGCATAGTCTGACTTCCCACGATCACTCCAACCCGCAATGCAAAGGATTAATATGCAACTCAAAGACAAAGTCGCACTGATTACCGGCGCCGCCAGTGGTATCGGCAAGGAAATGGCTATTGAATACGCGAAACAAGGCGCCAAGGTGGTCATCGCCGACCTGGCCCTGGAAGCGGCCAGCAAGACGGCCGAGGAAATCAAGCAATCGGGCGGCCAGGCATTTGCCGTCGCCATGGATGTGTCCAGCGAAGCGCAGGTCGACCAGGGCGTGGCGGATGCCGTGGCCCACTTCGGCGGCGTCGATATTCTGATCAGCAATGCGGGCATCCAGATCATCAGCCCCGTCGTCGACTACCCGTTCGATCAGTGGAAAAAGATGCTGGCCATCCACCTGGACGGCGCCTTCCTCACCACGCGCGCCTGCATGCGTGAAATGATCAAGGCCGGCCGCGGCGGCGCCATCATCTACATGGGTTCCGTGCACTCGCACGAAGGCTCGCCGTTCAAGAGCGCCTATGTGGCTGCCAAGCACGGTTTGCTGGGCCTGGCCAAGGTGGTGGCCAAGGAAGGTGCAAAGGATGGCATCCGCGCCAACGTCATCTGTCCCGGCTTCGTGCGCACGCCGCTGGTCGACAAGCAAATCCCCGAACAGGCGGCCCAGTTGAAGATCACGGAAGAGGAAGTGATCAAGAATGTGATGCTGAAGGAAACCATCGACGGCGAATTCACCACCACGCAAGACGTGGCGCAAACGGCCATCTTCCTGGCAGCCTTCCCATCGAACGCCTTGAGCGGACAATCGATCGTCGTCAGCCACGGCTGGCACATGCAATAAGACGTAACGTTTCCGGCAGGCGGCGCCGTCCGCCTGCATCACCGTATCCGAAAGTTCCCAATTGCAAGACAACACTTACCGTCACCCGCGCGCGGGCTGGCCGGGGCGCCTGTTTGCCGCGCTCGCCAATTGCACGCATTTCGCCAACGTGCGCCAGGCGATCATGTCGCGCCTGCCCTTCCTGACCCTGCACAGCGACGTGCGCGACGTCGTCTACGTGAGCTGGCTGGTGGACGCCCACGCCGCGCAGCAATTGCTGCCTGCCGGCGTGACCTTGTGGCAGCGTGGCGGCAAAACGCCATTTACCGTGCTGACCTACCGCCACGGGCATTTCGGCCCTGCCCTGCTGGGCCCATTACGTAAGCTGCTGCCGTCCCTCCTGCAAAGCAACTGGCGTTTCTACCTGGACCACACGCCGCCAGGCGCGCCGGACGTTCCTTGCGTGTATTTTCTGAAAAACATCATGGATAGCTTGCCACACGCGCTGGGCACGCGGCTGTTCAGCGACATCTTGCCGACCCACCTGGCGAACTCCATGACGCTGGAGGTCAGCGCCACGCAAGCCCGCTGCACGATTGCGCCGGGCGCCGGCAGCGCGCCCGCGCTGGAGGTGCAGGCGGACATCACAGCGGACCATCGCCCCGACGAAGACTGGCAGCAGCTCTTCGGCAACTGGCGCGACGCCGTCGCCTTCCTCGCCTGCCAGGATGCGGCCATCGCGCACGTGCCGCGCAATGGCAAGCTGGTCTTCGGGGAAATCGACCTGCCAGTTGATCTGGATCAAGTGCAAGCGCTGACTACCTTGCGCGCCAACTGCGGCTTGCTGGCGCAGTTACCACCCGTGTCCAAGCCGTTTGCCTTTCTCGTGCCCAAGGTTGCCTTCAAGGCGTTGTCAGAGCGCCTGCTGTAGCCCGGCGGCGCTCCGGCGCACGCAGGGGCGTGACCGGGCCTGCGCGTACAGGGCGGATGCCTGCGCCGCCTGCTGGCGGGCTTGGTGCGCACGGACATGTAGCCGACAGCCACGCCGTCCGCCGCCACCGGCGTCACGCTCACCAGCACCCAGTAATCTGAAAATATTGCAGGTGGCGCGTGGCCGCAGGGGATGGCGAGAGCGAGAGCAATACCGGAACAGCGTGGCTGTTCCGGCGGCAAACAGCGTAGCGTTTAACGTGGCAGGTAACGCCAGTTGCCGCTTTCCAGCATGAACGTCAGTTCCGTCTTGATGCCTTCCGGACGGCTCGGCACACTCAATTCCGTATCGCAGACCAGATAACCCGTCTTGCGCTTGACGTCGCACTCATTGACGGCCTTGACCTGCATGGTCGTCTGCGCCTCCTGCATCTGCACATCCTTGGCCGCTTCCGGATTGCGCGCCACTTCTTCCTTGGCCCAGGCGCGTATCATCGCTTGCGCCTCGGCCGGCGACGGTCCCGAAAACTTGGCATCCTTGCGCTCGACGCCCACCCACGTACCGTTCTCGTTACGCAGCGGCAGCACCATGAAAGCATCGCGCATGCCCCCGCTCATGGCGACCAGGCACACCACTTCGCCCGGCACTTCCTGCGAATCCTGGCAGCCGGTCAAGCTGGTGACCTTGACGGCGATCGGTACCGGCAAAGCCGATTGCATTTTGGCCCGGGTCTTGGCCACGCCCACCTGCACGGCGGCGTGGATTTGTTCGAGCGTCGGCATGGTGGCCGCCTGGGCCGGCAAGGCGGCAAACAGGGCGGCGGCGGTCAGGGCGAGGGAAGTCAGGCGCATGGGTGTCGAGAGTAGTGATCAAAGGCCGGCAGTCTAGCACTTCGTACAAAAACAGTTGTTTCTGTACAGACAGGTCCCCCGCATAGCCCGCGCGCCAACATGCCCGCCTTCCAAGAGTCGCGCACCGCACCGGAAGACGCGCCCGTCGCCGTCCGGCGCGAGACCCCGGAGGTCAACTCCCGCAGCAGGCGCGCCTTTATTGCTATGATGTCGGGCTGCCGGCGGTACAGCCGGCCACGTCAATACCATATCGATAACGTCGTCATAAGAATCGGGAGTTTGAATGAGTTTACGTCTGCTGCTCTTGGGAGCATTCAGTGCCGCCATGGCCACCACCGCCGCCGCTGCAGAACCTGCGCTGGCCGCGCCGCGCGGTTTCACCGTGGAAGACATGGTGGCCATGGAACGGGTGGGCAGTCCCGTGCTGTCGCCGGACGCCACGCGCGTCGTCTACACGGTGCGCAGCACCAACCTGGACAAGAACCGCGGCAACACGCAGCTGTGGATGATCGACCTGCGCGCGCCGAACGCGGCGCCACGCCAGCTCACGCGTGGCGAATCCAGCGCCAGCGACCCGCAATGGTCGCCGAACGGCGACGCCATCTACTTCCTCTCTAGCCGTTCCGGCTCCTCGCAAGTGTGGCAGCTGCCCCTGAACGGCGGCGAAGCGGCCAAGGTCACCGACCTGGCGCTGGACGTCGACACCTACCGCCTGTCGCCGCAGGGCGACCGCCTGGCCTTCAGCATGGGCGTCTTCCTCGATTGCGCGGACCTCGCCTGCACGAAAAAGCGCCTCGATGAAAAAGCGAAAAACAAGGCGAGCGGCATGGTCTACGACCAGATGTTCGTGCGCCACTGGGATACCTGGGCCGATGGCCGCCGCAATGCGCTGTACTCGGCGCCGATCGACGCCAGCGGCAAGGTCAGCGCCACGCCCGTCAGCCTGAGCGGCACGCTCGATGGCGACGCGCCATCGAAACCGTTCGGCGACAACGGCGAATACCACTTCAGCCCGGACGGCAAGACGGTGGCCTTCTCCGTGCGCGTGGCCGGCCGCACGGAATCGTGGTCGACCAACTTCGACGTCTACACGATTCCTGCCGCTGGCGGCCAGGCGCCGCGCAACCTCACCGCCGACAATCCGGCCTGGGACGCGAAAGCCACCTACTCGCCCGATGGCCGCACCCTGGCCTATGTCGCCATGACCAAGCCGGGCTTCGAAGCGGACCGCTTCCACCTGGTCCTGATGGATGTCGCCACGGGCAAGAAGCGCACCCTGGCCGATGACTGGGACCGTTCCGTGGCCGATTTCCGCTGGACGCCGGACAGCAAGGCCTTCCTGGTCGCCGCCGATGACGTGGGCCAGCACCGTCTGTTCCACATCGACGCGGCCAGCGGCAAGGTCGCTGCGCTGACGGGCAAGGGCGCCGTGGGCGACTTCGACGTGCGCGGCAATACCATCGTGCTGGCGCAAGCCAACCTGGCCTCGGGCGCGCAGCTGTACACGCGCAAGCTCGACGCCAAGTCGGAAACGGCGCCGATGGTCCAGCTGACCAAGCAGAACGCGGCAGCCCTGGCCGATGTGCGTTTCGGCGAATATGAACAGTTCTCGTTCGCGGGCGCGAATGGCGAAACCGTCTACGGCCACGTCATGAAGCCATGGAATGCCAAGGCCGGTGAAAAGTATCCGGTCGCCTTCTTAGTCCACGGCGGCCCGCAAGGCAGCTTTGGCAACAGCTGGAGCTACCGCTGGAATCCGCAAGTGTATGCGGGCGCCGGCTACGCCACCGTTTTCATCGACTTCCACGGTTCGACAGGCTATGGCCAGAAGTTCACGGACTCCATCAGCGGCGACTGGGGCGGCAAGCCGCTGGTCGACCTGCAAAAGGGCCTGGAAGCGGCCACCAAGAAATTCCCGTGGCTGGACCGCGAGCGCAGCTGCGCGCTGGGCGCCTCGTATGGCGGCTACATGATGAACTGGATCGCCGGTAACTGGCCGGACGGCTTCAAATGCCTGGTCAACCACGATGGCGTGTTCGACAACCGCGGCATGGCTTACGCGACGGAAGAGCTGTGGTTCACGGAATGGGAAAACGGCGGCCCCTACTACGACGCGCCAGCCAAGCACGAACAGTTCAATCCCGTGAACTTCGTAAAAAACTGGAAGACGCCGATGCTGGTGGTCCAGGGCGACCTGGACTTCCGCATCCCCACCGCGCAAGGCCTGGGCACCTTCACGGCGCTGCAGCGCCAGGGTATCCCGAGCAAGCTGCTGGTCTTCCCTGACGAAAACCACTGGGTGCTGAAACCGGCGAACTCGCTGCTGTGGCATCACACGGTGCTGGACTGGCTCAATACTTACACCAAAAAGTAAGCCTGGCCCACAGTAAAAAAGCCGCACAGTTCACACTGTGCGGCTTTTTTTCATCCGTCAAACTACATCAATACGTATTGAGCGCCTTGGCGAACTTCACGATCCACAGACGGCTTGGGCGCTCGCGGTCGTCGCCGCGCGCCACGCGGATAGTGTTGGCGGCGTTGCAGCCGGCGGTGCTGCTGGTGACGATGGTGCCGTTGGCATCGACCGTGCACTTGGTCACGTCGGCGCCATCGACTTCCACGCCATTCGCGTCAAAGATCTTCGTCTTCAGGCCGAAGTCGTTGTCATTGGCCAGCGCGATGGTGGAGTCGTCGATCAGGGTCAGACCTTCGGCCTTTTCCGCAGCCCAGCCGATGGCGTTCAAGTCCAGCAGCAGGGTTTTCTTCAGCGGCGTGACGGCTGCCCAGTCGGCGCCATTGACGGCCGCGCCGCCCATGCTGCTTTTTTCCAGGTCCGAGGTCGTCGCATTGAAGGCGGCGGCCGCGATATCGGTGGCGTCCTTCAATTCGACCAGCATCAGTTTATTGAAGACCTTGCCCGAAGGCGCGGCGCCCTGCTCGATGACGAGGAACTTGCCACCGCCCAGCGCCACCATGTCGCCCAGCTTGGCGTTGCCCGTACGGCCATCCTGGTAGTCGGCCGCATTCAGCGGATACGCATACATCTTGCCGCTGGTGCCCGTCGTCGGATCGAATTCGATCCAGCGCGTGAAGCGGGCGAAGCGCTCGACCTGTTCATTCTTCTTCGTCACCGAGTACGGCGCCGTGCCGTCGGACAAGGGGCTTTGCAGGAAGGCGTACAGCTTGTCATTGCTCGTGTCCAGGGTCATGCCTTCCATGCCGCGGTTCGCGCGGCGCTTGGCGAACAATGCCGGCAAGCCCTTGCCCGGTTCGTACTTGGCCTGGATGATGCCGGTGGCCGCATCGATCTTGACGATGAACGGGCCGTATTCGTCGGACACCCACAGCGCATTGCGCTTGGCATCGACGACGATGGCTTCCGAATCGAGGCCGCCCGCGTTGAAGACGGCCTTGCCGGCGGCATCGAACTTCATCGCATCCATGACGGGAATCTCGGCCGAATTGCCCACCGCGCCCACGGGCACGGGCAAGCCCGAGCTGTTGACCGTGGCCGATACCTTGATCGGCGTCGATGAACCCAGCACGGCGCCGTTCTTGCCCACCGTGATGACGCCGAACGATGGTATAAAGCTCGGTGACGGGAATATCTTGCTGCCGATCGTGCCCTTGCCCGAAGGGTCGGGCACCAGCGGGCCATCGCCGTTCGGGCCGCGGTCCGTCAAGCCATAGAATTCCAGGTCACCGGCCGCGTTCTTGCCCTTGTAGGCCAGGCCGGAGCCATACGATGGCAAAAAGCCGTTCGGGAATTCACCCTTGATCTTGGCATTGGCGCCTTCGTACGGCACGTAGAACTTGCTGTCCGCCTGGATCTGGTAGCGCGTCACGGTGACTTTCACTTCGCCGACCGGATTGGCTTGCGTCAGCGCTTCGTTGACGGGCGCGCCCGCTTTCGAGGCCAGGGTATCTTCGAAATGCTCGCGCACGAGGGCGCGGCGTTCCGCATCGACCGTGCGGCCGGCGAATTTCGTGCCCACGGCCGACAGATGCGCGGCCAGGGCCGCGTTGAATACGGCCGGGGCGGCGGCAAAGTCCAGCGTCTTGCCGGCCAGCGCCGCCTTCACTTCAGCCGTCAGCTTGATGCCGTTCGACGGATCGCTGTCATCGTCCAGCAATTGCAGCGCCAGCAGGCGGTTGACGACCTTATCGTCCGCCACATTCGTGCTGGCGGCCAGCGCCAGCGGCGTGACGACGGCGCCGCATGGCGCCGAACCCAGGGCCAGGCCGCCCACGCTGAAGGCCACCGTGTCGCCAGGATTGCAAATGAATTCGCCCTTGGCATTGGTGCTGGCCTTGGCCGCGCTGCCAGCCACGTAATCGAGCCCTTCCACCGCGCCGTCGAGGAACACGCCCGTCTGCGCCACGGGCTTGGAAGGCTCCGCCGGCGTATTATCGCTGCCGCCGCAAGCGGCCAGGGCCAGGCCGGCGGCGATGGCCAGCAGGGTCAGTTTCGGGGTGGACGTTACGGCAGTCTTCATGCATTCCTCGGCTAGAGTGGGGTTGAAGCCGTGGAGGATAACTGTTCAAAGTGACAAGCCCATGACAGGCATCACATTAGTGGCGTATCCGCAACAGGCCCGCCGATGCCGCCGAAGCGGCCATCGGCCTGGCGCCGGAATTCCTTGGGCGTGACGCCCTTCACCTGCAAAAAGCGGCGGTTGAAATTGGCCACGTTCTGGAAGCCCACGTCGTAGCAGACGTTCGACACATAGTGATCCGTGTCCATCAGCAGCTGGCACGCCTTGTTGATGCGCAAACGGCTGATGAAATCCGTGAAGCTGTTGCCCGTCGCCTTGCGGAAGAAGCGCGAGAATTTACTCAGCGACATGCCCACCTGCTCGGCCAGCATTTCCGCCGAAATCGGCTCGCGATAATTGTCCGTGATGTAGTTGAGGACGGAATTGACCTTGGCCAGGGTGGCGTCATCATCGTACGAACGCAGGGAAGCGCTCGACAACAGGCGGTAATTGGCGGTGCGCGCCAGCTTGCTCATCAGCTGGACGAATTCGACGAAGCGCTCGGCGCCATGCGTGACGCGGATGCGCGCCAGATGCTGCTCCGCTTCCGCTCCCATCTCGAAAAACTCCACGCCATAGCTGGAGCGTTCCAGCAGCGGCAGCAGTTCGCGCAATTCGGGGATGACGCGCGCGGCGCCGGCCAGCGGCGCGTGGGCGAATTGCACGATCATGTCGCGCAGGGCCACGCCGCCTTCCGGCATCACGTTGGAAATCCAGTTGTGCGGCAGGCGCGGCCCCGTCAGCACCAGGTGGCCGGGCGAGAACTCGCCGATATAGTCGCCCACGAACAGGCGTCCGCTGGTGGCGACGATCAGGTGCAGCTCATACTCTTCATGGCAGTGCCAGCGCACGCGCGAGCTGGGATAGCCGTGTTCCAGGTAATTGATGATGCCGTCGTAGCTTTCCCGTTCCAGTTCGGGCGCCTTGCGCTCGCTGTCCTTCTGCCATAGGTGTTCCATGCTCGTCTCTCTCAGACTGTCCCCGCCTGTGCCATCGAATGTACCTCAAAAAGCCTCAGGCACCAAAACGGCCCAGTGCCTGCTGGCGAAACTCCTTCGGCGTCATGCCCTTCAATTCCAGAAAGCGCCGGTTGAAGTTGGCCACGTTATTGAATCCCGCCTCGTAGCAGATGTTGCTGACATAACGCTCCGTCTCCATCAGCAGCTGGCAGGCCTTGTTGATGCGCAGGCGGTTGACGAAGTCCGTGAAGCTGTTGCCCGTGGCGCTGCGAAAGAAGCGCGAGAACGTCCGCTCGGGCATGTCTACCTGCTCGGCCAGCTGTTTCAGCGAAAACTGGCTGCTGTAATTGTGCACGATGAAGTTGATGGCGGAACTGATGCGCGCCAGGGCCACGTCGTCGTCGCTCGACTGCATCGGCACCGTCGACAGCAGTTGGTAGTCACTGGTCTGCGCCAGTTCTCCCAGTAGGGTGAGAAATTCGATGAAGCGCGGCAGGCCGCTGCTGTCGCGGATGCGCTGGAAGCGCCGCAGCGACTGTTCACTGACACCAAAAAATTCCACGCCGTGCAAGGCGCGCTGCAGCAGCGGAAAAATATCCTTCAATTCGGGAATGGCGGCGGCCATCGACGCCAGCGGCGCATGCGAAAACTGGACCACCATGTCGCGCAAGGCCACGCCTTCCGGCGGCGTGTCGAGCGAAACCCAGTTGTGCGGCACGCGCGGCCCCGTCAGCACCAGATGGCCAGGCGTGAACTGGCCGATGTAGTCGCCCACAAAAACCTTGCCGCTCGTCTTGACGATCAGGTGCAGTTCATACTCGTCGTGATAGTGCCAGCGCACCAGCGAATTCGGAAAGCCGTGCTCCAGGTAACGGATGAAACCAAAACTGCCTTTCGGCTCGAAGCCGGGCGTGGCGTCGCGCTGCTGTTCCAGCTCCATCTGCGGCAAGCAGGCATCGGCTTTACGTGGCATGGCGCGCCCTCCCCCTCAAGCCACGCTCTGTTCCAGCGCCCCGCGCGCGCCCAGCCCGTACAGGCTGGCCAGCGCGTGCCCCACCGCCTGCGTGAACGCTGGTGTGTCGCTCAAGTCACCGAACAGTTCGCGCAAGGACAGCAGCGCCGTGGCGTCCGCCCCACCCTGCAGCGCCAGCGCACGCAGGCGCACCGCATACGGGTCGTTCAGGGGCATCTCGCGCCCCTGCTCGTCGTGGCCTTCCAGGTAACGGAACCAGCACGCCACCGTAAAGGCCAGCTGCTTGATGGCGCCGCCCCGGGCCAGCGCTTCGCGCACGGATGGCAACACGAATTTCGGGATGCGCGCGGAGCCCTCCGTGCCGATGCGCGCCAGCTGGTCGCGCACGGCCGGATTCGAGAAGCGCTCGATCAGGGTGTCTTTGTAGCTGTCCAGGGCTATGCCTTCCACCTCGTCCAGCAAGGGCGTGACTTCCTCGTCCATCATGCGCCGCACCAGCGCGCGGATGCCAGGATCAGCCATCGCCTCGTGCGCAAACGTGTAACCGAGCTGCATGCCGATGTAGCACAGGGCCTGGTGACTGGCATTCAAGAGGCGCAGCTTCATCTTTTCGTACGGCAGCACGTCGTGCGTCATCTGCGCGCCCACCTTTTCCCAGGCCGGCCGGCCCTGCGGGAATTCGTCTTCGATGACCCACTGGCGGAACGGTTCGCACACGACAGGCCAGGCGTCGATGATGCCAAAGCTGTCGCGCACCAGCGCCCGGTGTTCATCGGTGGTGGCCGGCGTGATGCGGTCGACCATGCTGTTGGGGAAGCTGCCATGCGTGGCCAGCCAGCGCGCCAGCTCACCGTCGCGCAGGGCGACAAAGGCCAGCAGCATCTTGCGCGTCACGTCGCCATTGTTTTGCAGGTTATCGCAGGACATGATGGTAAACGGCGCCAGGCCCCGCTGATGGCGCAAGGCCAGCGCGGCGGCCAGGTAGCCGAACGAGCAGCGCGGCGCCTGCGGGTGCGCCAGTTCATGCACGATGTCGGTGTGTTGCACGTCGAATTCGCCCGTACCCTGATTCACATAGTAGCCACCCTCGGTGATGGTCAGCGCGACGATGCACGTGCCAGGGTCGGCCAGCTTTTCCAGCACGGCCTGCGGGTCGTCGGGCGCATACAGGTATTCGCCGATGCAGCCGATGATGCGCGCCGTATCGCCGGCCGCGCTGCGATCGACCACCGTGTACAGCCCGTCCTGCGTCCGCATGGCGTCGCGCATGGCCGCGTCATGCGGCAGCAAGCCCACGCCGCAATAGCCCCATTGCTCATTTCCGGGCAAGGCCAGCAAATCGTCGAGGTACACGGCCTGGTGGGCGCGGAAAAAGCCGCCCACGCCGATATGTACGATGCTGCCCACGAGCGCGCCGCGCGCATACGCGGGCACGGCAACGTTGGCGGGCAGTCGCGCCAGGTTCGCCTGGTTCAACGCGGTGGCGTCCATTACAGCGCTCCTTGCGCAGCCGCATAGGTCTTGCCCGCGCGGTCAAAATAATGGACGAAGCCCGGCTCGAACGTCAGGTGCGTCTGCTGGCCCGGCTGCAGGCTGCTGCGTTCGGCGCCGCGCGAGACCACCTGCACATTGTTCGGCAAGCGCACATAGGTCAGGGTTTCCACGCCCAGGGACTCCACCAAGTCGACGGTGACGGGCACGCTGCCCGGCTGCGCCGCGCCCAGGTGCACGTGCTCGGGGCGGATACCGACAAAACCGTCGGCCTGGGCCGCGCTGCCCGCCTGCGCCAGCAGTTGCGGCGCCGCATCGGCGGGTACCACGTTCATGCTGGGCGTGCCGATGAATTGCGCGACAAAGCGGTTGGCGGGACGGTCATACAATTCCAATGGCGAGCCATGCTGCTCGATCTGCCCGTCGCGCAGCACCACCACGCGGTCGGCCAGGGTCATCGCTTCCACCTGGTCATGCGTGACATAGATGGTAGTGGCGCCCAGTTCGCGGTGCAGCTTGGCGATCTCGATACGCGTTTGCACGCGCAGGGCCGCATCGAGGTTCGACAGCGGTTCATCGAACAGAAACACTTTCGGGTCGCGCACGATGGCCCGGCCGATGGCCACCCGCTGGCGCTGTCCGCCCGACAGCTCCTTCGGCGTGCGTTCCAGGTATTTTCCCAGGTCGAGGATGGCGGCCGCCTTGTCGACTTTCTCGCGGATGATGGCAGGATCGACGCCAGCCAGTTTCAGCGCGAACGACATGTTCTGGAACACCGTCATGTGCGGGTACAGCGCATACGACTGGAACACCATCGCCAGGTCGCGCTTCGACGACGGCAGGGCCGTGATGTCGCGCCCGTCAAGCGACAACTTGCCGCCGTCGATCGGTTCCAGGCCCGCGATCAGGCGCAGCAGGGTTGATTTTCCGCAACCGGACGGCCCCACGAAGACGACGAACTCGCCCTGCCGGATCTCCAGGTCGATGCCCTTGATGGCGCGATGCTCGCCAAAGAATTTCTCGATATTGCTCAGTTGAAGGTAAGCCATGATGTCATCCAATAGTGTTTACTTAACGGCGCCAAAGGTCATACCTTGGACCAATTGTTTCTGGCAGAACCAGCCCAGCGCCATGATGGGCGCAATCGCCATCAGGGAAGCGGCCGACAATTTGGCCCAGAAGAGTCCTTCCGGGCTGGAGTACGAAGCGATCAGCCAGGCCAAGGTGCCCGCGTTGGAGGCGCCCAGGTTCAGCGACCAGAACGATTCATTCCACGACCAGACCATGCACACGAGGGCCGTGGAAGCGATGCCGCCCACGGACAGGGGCAGCACCACGTGGCGGAATTCGTCCCACACGGTGGCGCCATCCATGCGCGACGCTTCCAGGATTTCGCGCGGCAACTCCTTCATGCTCGTGTACAGCAGCCAGATCATGATGGGCAGATTCATCAGCATGAACATGATGGTCAGGCCGATACGCGTGTCGAGCAGGCCGAAGTACTGGTAGCAGATATAGATCGGCATCAGGGCGCCCACGCCGGGCATGTAGCGCGAGCTGAGCATGAATTTCAGCAAACCGATGGTGCCGCCTGTGGGAAAGAAGGCCATCGAATACGCGGCCGGGATGGCGATCAGGAGGCCTATGGCGGTGGAGACCACGCTGGTAAACAGCGAGTTCCACGCGTAGCCGAAGTAATTGTCGCGCGCCAGCACTTCGCGGAAGCTGTCGAGTGTCGGTGTGAAGAACAGCAGCGGTGGCGTGGAAATGGCTTGCCCTTCCGTCTTGAAGGCCATCAGGCCCAGCCAGAAGATGGGAAAGAACAGCAGCAGCGCGAACAGCCAGGCGGCGGCCGTGCGGCCAAGCAGATTGAGTTTGCTATGCATCAAGGTCTCCTTATTTCGACAAATTCTTGCCGATGACGCGCATCAGGAAGAAGGCGGCGATGTTGGCGATGAGCACGGCGAACAGGGCGCCGGCCGAAGCAGCTCCCACGTCATACGACAGCAGTGCCTGCTGATAAATCATGAAAGTGATGGTGGTCGTGTCAAAGCCGGGACCGCCACCCGTGGTGGTAAAGATTTCCGCAAAGATCGACAGCAAAAAGATCATCTCGATCATCAGCACCACCGAGACGGCGCGGCCCAGGTGGGGAATGTAGAGGTAGCGCAACTGCTGCAGATAGGTGGCGCCATCCATGCGCGCCGCTTCCAGCTGTTCGCGGTCCATCGATTGCAGGGCCGTCATGAAGATCAGGCAGGCGAACGGCAGCCATTGCCACGAGACCATCATGATGATGGAAAACAGGGGGTGGGCCGACAGCCAGTCGACGGGCGTGGCCCCAAAGAACAGGCTGATCTGCGCGAACAGGCCGTAGATCGGGTTGAGCAGCATGTTTTTCCACATCAGCGCATTGACGGCCGGCATGATGAGAAACGGCGAAATCAGCAGCACGCGCACGATGGCGCGTCCCGGGAACGCTTCATTGATCAGCAGCCCCAACGCCGTGCCCAGCACCACCGTGATCAGCATCACGGAAAACAGCAGGGTAAACGTATTCTGCAACGCGGGCAGAAACGAGGCATCGGTAAAGAAAAAGTGGAAATTGGCCAGGCCATGGAAAGGATGGCCGCTCGGATCGAGCATGGAATAGCGCACGAACGCGTAATACAGCGTGATCAACAGCGGAATCACGGAAATGACGGAGACGGCGACCACGGCCGGCGTCAGCAAAGTCCGGGGGATAATGCGTTTCATAGGATACTCTTGGGACGTGAGGGAGTGACGGCCCCGCTGAACAGCAAGGCCAATCACATCACCTGTTTACAAAGCAAATGGCACAGCAAGACCGGAGACGTCTTATTTGTAATAGCCGCCTTTACGCATTTCTCTTTCCGCCGTCTGCTGCGACAATTCCAGCGCCTGGTCGACCGTCACCTTGCCCAGCAGCGCTGCTGCCATCTGCTGGCCGGCCGCCACGCCGATTACCTGGAATTCGGGGATCGATGCGAATTGCACACCCACGTACGGCGACGGCGGCAAGGTGCTTTGCACGGCGCGCGTGGTGGCCAGGGCCTTGCCTTCGGCGGCGGCGAATTTCGCCACTTTCTGGAACTCGGGGCTGGCATACGTCGACTTGCGCGTGCCCGTCGGCACATTGGCCCAGCTCGTTTCCTTGGCCACCAGTTTCACGTAGTCGGGCGACGTGGCCCAGTTGATGAAGCGTTGCGCCTCATTCGGGTGCTTGGAACTCGCGGGTATGGCGAGCGACCAGATCCACAGCCAGTTGGCGCCCCGTTCCGTCACGCCCACGGGCGACTGGGCAAAGGCCACCTTGTCGGCCACCTTGCTTTGCTTGGGGTCCGTGATGAAGGAGGCGGCGATCGTCGCGTCGATCCAGATGCCGCACTTGCCCTGGTTGAACAGCGCCAGGTTTTCATTGAAACTGTTGGCGGCCGCGCCCGGCGGGCCGTATTTCTTCATCAAGTCGACATACATGGTGACCGCATCCTTCCACGGCTTGCTGGTAAATTGCGGCTTCCATTGCATGTCGAACAGCTGGCCGCCGTAGGAATTGGCCATGGTGGTGATCAGGGCCATGTTGTCACCCCAGCCCGGCTTGCCGCGCAGGCAGATGCCGTACACGCCGTTGGCCGGATCGTGCAGCTTGGCCGCCACGTCGCGCAGCTGATTCCAGGAGGGACGGTCCTCGATCGTCACTCCCGCTTTTTTCACCAGGTCGCTGCGGTACATGATCATCGAGCTTTCGCCATAGAATGGCGACGCGTACAGCTTGCCATCGCCGGAGAGCCCTTCACGGATGGCCGGCAGCAAGTCGTCGATATCGTATTTGGCGTCCGGCTTGATGGGGATCAGCCAGTTTTTCTTGCCCCAGATGGGCGTTTCATACAGGCCGATGGTCATCACGTCGAACTGGCCGCCCTTGGTGGCGATATCGGTGGTCATGCGCTGGCGCAAGACACCTTCTTCCAGGGTCACCCATTTGAGCTTGATGTCGGGATTGGCTTGCTCGAAGAACTTGCTGAGCTTTTGCATTTCGATCATGTGGCCGTTGTTGACGGTCGCGATGACCAGGTCGGTGGCGGCAAAGGCGGACGAGGCGAAGCAAAAGGCGCCGGCGCACAGCGCGGCAATGGCGGAACGTTTCATTGTGTGTCTCCAGTGTTTTTTGTCGTTGGCAATGCTCAGTTACTTAGCACCACGACCACAATGTAGCACCGGACTTTGATACTTTCTGATACTCCAAAACCGCAATTCGATACTCTTTTGCAGTCCCTCTATGCACCAGAGTATCGATATTAAGTAAAAACAACACTTTGAAAGAAAGTATCGCTACTTGTTCGATTTGTATCAGGGTGGTTAAAAAAGCGCTGCTAGACTTGGTTTTCGGCATTAGACCGTGTGCGGTAGTCGCCTCCCGGGGCGCCGCCGCTACCACCTACATCTTTCTGGAGACCGCATGAATCGTACTGCACTGAAAACCTTACCTGCCCTGCTCCTGGCCATCGCCAGCGCTTCCGCCCTTGCCGACCCCATGTACCCAGGTGATGCCGAAGGCTTCCACGGCTACCTGCGCGCAGGCGCCGGCAGCAATACTTCGGGCGGCGGCGGTTCGCAAGGCTGCTTCGGCCTGGGTGGCAATACCATGAAATACCGTCTGGGCAATGAGTGCGACGCCTACACGGAATTCGGCTACACCAAGTCCGTTGCCAAGTCCGGCGGCGTGAACTACCTGGCCACCATCTGGGTCAACGCCTACGCGCCGAATTCGGATTTCGGCGACAACAAGCTGGGCATCGTCAAGGCCTATGTCGAAGCGCAGGGACTCGACTTCCTGAACGGCGGCACGGCCTGGATCGGTAAACGCTTCTACTACCGTCCTGACATCCACATGCTGGATCTGCAATACATCAACATGAACGGCACGGGCGCCGGCCTGGACCGCATTCCTGCCGGCCCGGGTAAATTCTCGTATGCCTTCTTCAAGGACCACGACATCACCGAGCGCGATGACGACAAAGGCACGCGCAGCGGCGTACCGGGTGCTTACCTGGGCACCAAATCGGCCGTGCGCCAGAACTTCATCTACGGTGAAATTCCCGTCAATGAAAACGGCACCCTGGACCTGGCCGCGACCTACATCATCGGCGAAGGCAAGGATGACGCCATCCTGGGCAAGCGCAATAACGGCTGGCAGCTGTCGGCCTTCCACCGGCAAGGTAAAGTGTTTGGCGGCGGCAACACCTTCGGCGTGCAGTACGGCGTCGGTCCTGGTGTCGGTGGTGCGGGCAACGGCCAGTTCGGCGCCTCGGGCGACACCGGCTTTGGTTCGGACCGCAAACGCACGCGCGTCTTCAATGACATGGCGATTCAGCCGATGGCCAACTTCGGCATGGAATTCGTCGCCCTGTGGCAAAAAGACGAGTCGAACGCCAACGGTTCGTCGACCTGGACCTCGGTCGGCGTGCGTCCTGTGTACGCATTCACCGACAACTTCAAGCTGGTGGGCGAACTGGGTACGGACCGCGTGACGCAAGCGGGTGGCCTGCCAGCCAAGCGTTTGACCAAGCTGACCATCGCCCCGACGATCTCCGCCGGCCCTGGCCTGTGGTCGCGTCCTGAATTGCGCGCTTTCGTGACCTACGGCAAATGGAACGATGCGGCTACCGCCTCGGTCAACGCGTCGAACAACGGCGGCCCGATCTACAACAACAATACCAGCGGCACGTCATATGGATTCCAGGTAGAAACCTGGTTCTAAACAGATCAGCGGTAAAAACTAAAAAGGGCGGAACCTCGGTTCCGCCCTTTTACTTTACGGCATCACCAACTTACGGCAAGGCCACCGGCAATTCCGGATACTCCTGCGTCAATGCGTACTTGGTGCCGCCCACGGTGACCGTGTAGTTGGCCGGCCCCGAGATCGGCAGGCGGTAGTTCAGGGTCAGCGCCACGGAACCGCCCGGCGCCAGCGATTGCCAGGCGGGAATCGCAAAGCGGGCCCGGTTGTAGTTCTTCGTGAAGCCGCCGATATTGTTGGGCCCCGTGTAGCCGGCATTAATCACCGTCAAGCCGAAGCCGGACTGGTCGCTCATGTCCGATGGCGCCGAGACGGGATAGTCGAACTCCACCACGGTGCCGCCCGGCAGGGTCGACGTGGTGTTGTTCTTCACCGTCATCACGGGATTGATGGGGAAGTTGTTGTCGCCCAGCTTCCAGCCACCGAGGGTGATGCTGACGTTGGCCGCCGTGCCCGGCATGGCGATTTCGGCGCGCTTGTTTCCATACACGCCCGCCGTGCGGAAGGCCTGGTACAGCACGTCCGTCAGGGTGGTGCCCATGAAATACTCGCCCTTGCCGCCGTTGCGCGTGGCATCCCAGGCATAGTCGCCCGCCATTTCCCAGATCATCACGCCGCCGATATTGTTGTTGACGATGTACTGGGCCTTGGCCGCGATCGACTGCGTGGTTTCCGTGGAAATGAACACTTTCTTGGTCGCATTCCATAGCCACGGCGCCACCATGGTGCTGCTGTAGTACGGCACATACGTGCCCACCAACGCCTTGTCCGTGACTTTATAGGCGTCCAGGTAGCTCGGCACGATACCGTTCTGCAAGTTCAGCGCATGCCAGATGGGGTTGCCGCCGCCTGGCGTCGGCTTGCCTTGCGTATCGAGGTCATACCATACGTTGTCGATGCCGGTGGCGCCCGTGCCGCACGTCTTGGTACCGGCGCAGGTGACCGTGGAACTGATCAGTGGCGTCGTGCCCCACAAGCCGTTGGTGCCACCCGTGACATCCTTCCAACCCCGCGTGTAGAACGGCACGCCGATATTGATGCGTCCCGCCTGCATGGCGCCCCGGTAATAGCGGTAGGCCCAGTCCGTGTTCAGGTAGCCGATGTTCTGGTACTGGTAGGCATTGCCGGCACGCAATTCACCGTCGTTGCCGTCGTCAAACAGCGCCGCGTTCGGTCCCACATACTGGTTCCACGCGCCGTGCAAGTCGTAACTCATCAGGCTGGCGTAATCGAGATATTTCAATCCCGACATGTTTTCCTCGCCACGCAAGACCCAGCCCGAGGCGGAACCGGCGATGGTGAGCAGATAGTATTTATTATCCTGCACGGCCGCTTCGTCGAGCTTCTGGCGCAGCACTTTCAGCAGCACGTTGTAGCTCGTCATCAGGCCGGCGAGGCGCGGTTTCGAGGCGGCGAAGTCGTTCGGATTGCCCGCTTCATTGTTGGTGGTCGGGTGTTCGTAATCGACATCGACGCCGTCGAAGAAGTTGTACTGGCGCACGAACGCCACCATGGAGTCGGCCAGGGTGTTGATGCCGGCCGTGTTGATGCTGCCGTCCGCGTTCGTCGTGGCCGTGTAAAAGCCGCCGCTGCCGGCCCAGCCGCCCACGGAAATCATCAGTTTGACGCCCGGATACTTCTTCTTGTATTGCGACAGCAAGTTGAAGTGCCCCTTGTACGGCAAGGACGGGTCCATGGCCGCCGCCGGCACGTTGGGCCACGTGAGGCCCGTATCGGGATTGGCAGCGCCGCTGCCGATGGCGATTTTCGAGGTGGCCGGATCGACGGAAGCAAACGCATAGTTCAGGTGGGTGATCTTGTCCCACGGCAGGTTGTTCACCAGATAGGTAGGACTGCCATCGACGCCCGTACGCCAGCTGGCGAAATAGCCGACGATGCGCCGGTTCAAGCCATTGCCCAGCACTTCGCGGCCATTCGCGTCGTAAACCTTGCAATACGGCACATTCGGCACGGCCGAGATCAAGCCATCGGGACGGCAAGCCGTGGGGGGCGGCGTCGGCGTCGGCGTCGGGGTTGGCGTTGGTGTCGGGGTTGGCGTTGGCGTTGGCGTCGGTGTCGGTGTCGGTGTCGGCGTTGGTGTCGGGGTCGGTGTTGGCGTCGGTGTTGGCGTATCCGTCACGGCCCACGGGCCCCACTGGTCGGTAGCGCTGGGGACATTGCCCTGCGTCCACCACTTGGCCTTGTAGGTAACGCCCTGGTAAAGCACGCACTGGCCGCCCGTGTAGACGGTGGCGGCATCCCAGACGGCGCACGCTTCCACGGCGGCGAGCAAGGTGTTTGGCGTGGCGGTCGTGCCTTCCTGGCCGCCGCCGCAAGCGACGAGCACGCCGCTGAGCAGGGCCATCAATAATGCATTCGATTTCATGTCGTGTCTGTCTCCGTTATGGTTATACATCGCGAGCTTGTTGCAGGCCCCTCGAGGGGCTCTTGTCAACTGTTATCCCTGGCCGGCTATTCCTGCATTTACTGCTACTGCAACTTCACATTCCAGTTGGCTTCCACGCATTTCACGTAGTTCCCGGCCAGCAAGGCGCTGTACGGGGTTTGATAGCTGACCAGCTGGCATTGATTGTCGCCACCAGCGCTCCAGTTCTTTTCCCAATAGATGTTGTAGGACGCGGAACTGGCCGGGGTGAAGCGCTGCATGTTGGCGCAAGACAATTGTTCGCCGGAATAATCCCAGCCCATGTCGGCGGCAAACTGCTTGTAGTAATCGATGCGGTTTTGCGCAGCCTGTTTTTCCGTGCCCTGCCCGCATTCGGCATTGATGATCATGATGGTGGTGGCAAAGTTATTGCCCGCGCCCGCCGTCGTATCGGCCGCGTTCGGCACCCACGTGCCGTCGAGCACATGCAGCATCGACGGCTTCGGCGGTTGCGGATAGACAAAGAAGAACGTGGCCGACGCCAGGTTCAGCCAGGTCGATGCCACCAGGTCCGGGTTCTTCAGCAGGATGGATTGATCGCCGTCATGCATGGCTTGCGAGAAGGGACCGTAGTTGTAGTTGTACGACAGCTGCTTGGCGCCGCGGCCGAAATACTTCTTGAAGCTGCCATCCGCATTCTTGCCGCAGGTCCACACCTTATTGAAGACGGGGTCGGCGCACTCGATGTTGTAGCCGCAGCCGGCGCCCGTCTCGTCGCAGCCCAGTTCGCGCAAATACTTCAAGCCCTGGCGCCATTGCGGCAGCGGGCTGCTGGCGTTATGGTCGCCCGTTTCCTGTCCGAAGTGGGCGAACATGGTGGCCAGGCTGTGGCGGCAGATGGCGTCCGCATTGCGCCCGTCGCTGTAGTCATCGCACACGGCGGGGAACTTGGCCACGGCCTGCAGGAAGCGCTGGTAGGTGTAGCTGGCGTCGCGCGCAGCAAAATAGTAATCCCACTTCGCCGCCGGCAGCAGGCGTTCGACGCGCTTGACGTTGAGCGGATTGCCGGCCAGGCCAGGCTGCACGGCCTCGACGGCCGTATTACCCAGGGTGCGGATCGAGGCCTTGACCTTGCGGAAGAAATCGTTATTCGTCAGCGCCGCCTCGTTCGCCTCGGCCTGGGCCTTGGTGGGAATGCCGGGCGTTGGCGTTGGCGTGGGTGTCGGTGTCGGCGTTGGAGTGGGCGTGGTCGTATCGAGGCTCCACGGTCCCCACTGGTCGTTGTTCGGCGCCGTGCCCTGCACCCACCATTTGGCCCGATACACCTTGCCGTCATACACGGCGCACTGCCCCGCCGTGTAGACGGCAGCGGCGCTCCAGGCCGCGCAATTATCGCTGGCGGCCGAGGCGGCCAGCAGGGTCGATGGGGGTTCGGTGGTGGAGTTGCCGCCGCAAGCGAGCAGCGCGCTGCCCAGCAGGCCAGCCATCAAAGGCGAGGCCAGCCGGCTAATTTGCCGTGTCTTCACAATGTCTCCTGAACGTTATACGAAAACTATCGAAGTAGCTTTTTATGTTGTACGTAAAGAAAGCACAGCGAAGCGTCGGCTTTCTGCACAGAGAATGCGACGCCCAAAATTGGTAGTCAAGTGGTTTTATATAACGGTGTTTTTTACAGTACCAGTGCTGGCGATCACTACATAGCCAAGCGATGCGGCGGCGAATGGGGAAGGTAAAAAAAAGCCCGCTGCATGAGGGCAGCGGGCAATACCGCGCAGTATGCGTGGCAGCAAGTGGTATTACAGGTTTGCCGCGCGTCGGTCACGCAAAGGTGCGCCTTCGCGCGGCAAACCGGCGATAAGGACGAACTTATCTGTTCAGCACATACTTCGCCAGGCTCGCCGCCTCGGCTACACTGAGCTGACTGTAGGGCGGCATGGGCACGGGCCCCCATTTGCCAGCGCCGCCGCTGCGGATGTTGGCCGCCACGGCAGAGACACCGTCCTTGCCCTTGTATCTGGCTGCCACTTCCGCAAAGCCGGGGCCGACCACCTTCTGGTCGAGGGCGTGGCATGCCATGCAGCCATTCGCCGCCAGCAAGGTTTTGACATCCTTGCCGCTGGCGGCCGGGACAGCGGCTGCCACGGGTTTGGCGATGGCGGCGACAGGTACTGCGGCGCCCCGCTCCACGCCATAGGTTTTCACCAGATAATCGACCATGGCCGGCATGTCCGCGTCGTCAAACTGCGCGCCGAACGGTTTTTTCATCTTCTTGACGGTCGCTTCCCAGTAGGCGCGCGGCGAGGCAGGCGGCTGGCTCGATGCATACTGGGCCGCGTGGCACGTCATGCAGTTGCGCTGCACCAGCAGGTAGCCGGGCAATTCGCTGGGTTTATAGGTCGCCGTTTCCGGCGGCAAATGGATTTCCAGCGCGCACGCACCGCCCACCGCCGCCAGTGCCAGCGCGGCAATCAATATTTTCATTCGCATGTGAATCTCCTCAGACTGCCTGGATGCGCGTGGTTTCCACCACGTTGCGCATATAACCCATGGGATTCCACAGGGCTTTCATCGGCTGGCTCTGGCCGATGCGGTTGACGGCACGCACCATCAGCACATGCTTGCCCTTGCGCGGCGCTTTCAGGGTCATCGTCCACTCGCGGAACGAGAAGCGTCCCAGGTCCTTGCCCAGGGTGGCTTCCTGCCAGCTCTGACCGCCGTCAGACGACACGGCTACCTCGCTGATGCCATGGCCGCTGTCGAAGGCGATGCCGCGCAAGGTCAGGTCGCGCCCCGCCTTGACTTGCGCGCCGTCCTGCACGCTGGTAATGAAAGAGCGCACGTTGAGGCGGCTGATCGGCGTCGTCTTGCCCACGGGCGCGCCCGGCTCGATGAAACCGGAGCCATTGTCGGGAATGCGGTAGCCCGTGCTCATCCAGAAACCGTCGAATGGCTTGTCGAGCACGGTAATATCGCTCAGGTGCTTGACCCAGTAGGTGCCGTAATAGCCGGGCACGATCAGGCGCAGCGGATAGCCGTTGAGGAAAGGGATGTCCTCGCCATTCATGGCCCAGGCCAGCATGACGTCACCGGCCATGATGTGCTCGACAGACAAGGCTTTTTGAAAGTCGGGGCCGTCGCCCACGGGCGGCGTTTCCAGGCCATTGAAGGCCACTTGCACGGCGCTGGCCCCGATGCCGGCCTTTTCCAGCACGGTTTTCAGGGGAATCCCCGTCCAGTGGGCATTGCCCATGGCGCCATTGCCCAGCTGCCCGCCATTTGCGCGCGGGGCAAAGAAGCCGCGGCTGTTGCCCGAGCATTGGGTCACGGCCACGACGTCGACGGGCTCGGCCAGCTGTTTCAGTTCGGCCAGCGACAATTCCAAAGGCGTGTTGACGAGGCCACCGATATGCAGGCGGTAGCTGTCTCCGTCTATGCTGGTGGGCAAGCCGCTCCAGTGGTAGCGCACGAAAAACGCGTCGTTGGGGGTAATCGCGCCTTCGCTGAAGACGCTGAACGGCGTTTCCAGCTGGGGCGGGCGGCTGGTCAGCAGGATCAGCGGGCGCTTTTGCGGGAAGGCCACCAGTTCGCGCTCGCCATTTTCAAACGGCAAGGTGATGGAAGCAGCCAAGGATGACCCAGGCCCCGCCACTGCGGCGGCCCCCAGGGCGGCCGTGGTGCGCAGGAAGTGGCGCCGGCCGGCGGGCAACAAGGTCGTGTCAGACATGTTTGAGCTCCACTTTGGTCTCGGCCGTTTCACCGCCGTTGCGGTCATCGTTGACGAGCTTCTTGATGTAGTACATGACGCTCATGATGACCACGCTCAACAGGCCGAACCAGAACGACACGCGCTGCTCCGTATCGGACGACACGCTCATGGCGCCCAAGATCAGCAGCATGGCGATGATGGTGAAATACGTCAGGTAGGGAAACAGCCACATGCGCACCTTGATGCGTTCCGGACATTCGCGTTCCAGGCGGCGGCGCAAACGCAATTGAGATATCGCAATGAGCAAGTAGACAAACAGGATCAGGATGCCGTAGGAATTGACGATGAAGGGGAATACCAGGTCGGCCGACACATACGATACGGCAATGGCGAAATAGGCGAACAAGGTGCTGAACAGGATGGCGCGAATCGGCACGCCGTTCTTGCTCAGCTTGACCAGGCCCGTGGGGGCGTCGCCGCGGCGCGTCAGCGCAAAGATCATGCGCGACGAGGCGTACAGGCTGGAATTCAAGGCCGACAGCACGGCCGTCAAAATGATGGCGTTCATGATGTGGGCCGCATATGGGATGTTCATCACGGTCAGGGCGCTGACGAAAGGCGTGGCGATGGCCGGCGAATCCCAGGGCACGATGCAGACGACGACAAACATGGAACCGACATAAAACATCAGCACGCGCGTGATGACGGAGTTGGTGGCGCGGGCGATGGCCTTGGCCGGGTCCGACGTTTCGGCGGCGGCGATGGTGACGATTTCGGCGCCCGAATAAAAGGCCGTGGCCGCGACGGCGCCACTGAGTACCGGTCCCCAGCCGTGCGGCATGAAGCCGCCGTTGCTGGTCAAAAAGCCCAGGGTCGGGATGCTGTTGGGCAAGCTGCCCGTGATGAACAGGGCGCCCACAAACAGGAAGACGACGATGGCGACCACCTTGATCGAGGCGAACCAGAACTCGAATTCACCAAACGCCTTCACGGAGAACAGGTTCAGGATGGTCATCGATACCAGCAGCACCAGGCTGATCGACCACGAGGGCACATCGGGCAGCCAGAAGTTGACCAGCTTGGCGCCGGCGATGGCTTCCAGGGCGACGACGACGACCCAGAAATACCAGTACATCCAGCCGCTCATGAAGCCGAGGAATTTCGATACTTTCGGCTTGTCGTCGAAGGCCAGGCGCGCGTATTCGTAGAAGGAGCCGACCACGGGCAGGGACGAGGACAGCTCGCCCAGCATGCGCATGATCAGGACGACCAGGCCGCCCGTAAGCAGGAAGGAAAGGATGGCGGCCGGGCCGGCTGCCTTGGCGATGACGCCGCTGCCGACAAAGAGGCCGGCGCCGATCACGCCGCCGATGGCGATCATGCTCATGTGGCGTTGCTTCAGCGAGTGCTGCAAGCCGGTATTATTGTGGTTGTCGCTAATCATGTGTGTCTCCTAGTAATATCTGAAGCTCGGTGCGCCCTGGCCTGCTGCGGCTGTTTTCTGCCGCGCGGCTTTGTTTTATTTAGGCAACACCGTCAAGCAGCATCGATACATCATCAAATCAGTCTGGTTGGCTGCATCCCATAAGTCAATCTGGAAATGCAGCGGCCCGGCGCGGCAGCCAGGGGGCAAGCGCGCTGGAGAATACGTACGGGGTATGGCGAGTTAAAAAAGAGAGTGGCGGCAACACTTATGGCGCCAGCGCCACTCCCGGGAACGTCTTACACCTTGCCCTTCCATGGCACGAGGGTACGTTCGAGGTAACGCATCATCAAATCAAACAGGAAAGCGAAGAAACCGATCACGATGATGCCCATGATCACCACGTCGCTGGCCAGGAACTCGGACGCGCTCAGCACCATGTAGCCGAGGCCGCGCGTGGCCGCCACCATTTCGCCAGCCACCAGGGTGGTCCAGCCCACGCCGATGCCGATGCGCATGCCGGTGAGGATTTCCGGAATCGCGGCACGCAGGATCACGTGCACGATCACCTGGAAGCGGGTGGCGCCCATCGAGTACGCCGCGTGGATTTGCTCCAGCGACACAGAGCTGACGCCGGCGCGGGCCGCGATCGCCATCGGCGCAAAGATGGCCAGGAAGATCAGGTAGACCTTCGAAAACTCGCCGATGCCGAACCAGATGATGACCAGTGGCAAGTAAGCGAGCGGTGGCAGCGGACGGTAGAACTCGATCAAGGGATCGAAGATGCCGCGCGCTACACGGTTGACGCCCATCATCACGCCGACGGGAATGGCGAACAGGCACGCCAGGCCAAAGGCGCCGAACACGCGCACCAGGCTGGCGACCGTGTGTTCCCACAGGGTGGCTCCGCCGAAACCGGTGGTGGCCGCCATGATGAATTTTTCGTAGACGGCTTGCGGCGACGGCAGGAACAGGGGTTTCACCATGCCGCTGGCCGTCACGGCGAACCACAGCAACAGCACGGCGATGACGGTGACGGTGGCGATGCGGCTGGAATTGCCCTGCCCCGGCGCGCCGAACGCTTCGCCGGGCATGGCGCAGCGGGGAGCGAACAGGCGCGAAAAAAAGCCGGCGCGCTTGGCGGTGGTGGGAGGAAATCCCACGACGGATGGGCTATGCATGGGACACCTCCAGCTCTTTATTGACTGCGCGCTCGTCACCATAAATGATGTTGAGCACTGTTTCACGCATCTTGATGAAGTCCGGGCTCGATTTCACGGCGCGCGCATCGCGGCACTCGAGGAAGCGCTTGTTGAAATCGAGTTCATACGTGTGCGTGATGCGGCCCGGACGGGGCGACATGACGATCAGCCGGTTCGCCAGGAACAGCGCCTCGTCGACGCTATGGGTAATGAAGAAGAACATGGTGCTGGACTTGGCCCAGATATCGAGCAGCAATTCCTGGATGGTTTCGCGGGTCAGCGCATCGAGCGCCGCCATCGGTTCATCCATCAGCAGCATGGCGGGATTGCTGGTCAGGGCGCGGGCGATGCCCACCCGCTGCTGCATGCCGCCCGACAATTGATAAATCATATTGTCGTGAAAGTCCTTCAAGCCGACCAGCGCCAGGTTTTTCGCTGCCTGTTCGCGCCGCACGGCTTTCGGCACGCCTTGCAGTTTCAAGCCGAATTCCACGTTTTCCATCACGTTCAGCCACGGCAACAAGGCATGTTTCTGGAACACCACGCCACGGTCGGCGCCCGGCCCTTCCACTTTATTGTCGCCCAACATGATCTCGCCCTTGGACGGAGCGATAAAGCCCGCCATCAGGCTCAGCAAGGTCGTCTTGCCGCAGCCCGAGGCGCCCAGCGCGACGACGAAGTCGCCGCTGTTGATGGTGAGATTGATATTATTTAAGGCATGTACGCGTTCACCGGCCGTTTTGCCCGGATAAATTACGCTGACATCCTTGACGTAGAGATTTTCCATCATGTGCCCCGCATAGGTGTATTCACTTCAGTTCAACGCATTCTGTTCAGTCAGCGCGCCCGCAGGCGCGCCATCGCACAACGTTTACTTCAGCAGGCCGGCGGCCTGTGCATATTTGGGTGTCACATATTTGGCGTAATCGCTTGCCAGGGTGTCGATCTTGCCTTCGCCCTTCAGGAATTGCGCCGTGGCCAGCAAGGCTTGCGCCACGCCGCCCTTCGCGCCGCCACCGAGCCAGGCCGGCGAAGCCTGTTCCTGCAGCGATGGGTAAGCGTACAGGGCCACGGAAGCGGCTACGTCCTTGGCGGCCGCGCCAGAATGCTTGACGTTGGCTTTCACTTGCGGCGAATCGATGGTCCACGCCTTCGGATTGGCGCGGTAGTCGGCGTCGGCGACGGCCATTACCTTGACGAACTTGGCCATGAAATCGGCGTTCGCTTCGCCCCAGGCGCGCTCGACGGCCATGCCGTCAAACGTGGCCTTGCCCTTCTTGCTCAGCTCACCGGACGTGACGAGTACCTTGCCGTTTTGCTTGAGTTTGCTCAAGGCTGGATCCCACACGAAGGCGGCGTCGATGTCGCCCCGTTCCCAGGCGGCGGCGATCTGGTTCGGCTGCATGTTGAGCAATTTCACTTCCGTGGGCTTGATGCCCCACGTTTCCAGCGCGAACATGGTGTGGAAGTGCGTGGTGGAAACAAACGGCACGGCGATCTTCTTGCCGCGTAAATCCGTGGGCTTGGTGATGCCGGCGCCATTGCGAGCCACCATCGCTTCGGCTTCATTGATGTCGTCGATGATCCAGAACAGTTGCAGATCGACGCCGCGGCTGACGGCCGCCGTCAGGGGGCTGGAACCGATGACGCCGATCTGCACGTCGCCGGAAGCCATGCCGGTGGCCACCTTGGCGCCCGAGTCGAACTTGCGCCAGTTGATTTTATAGCCGGTGGTTTTCTCCACTTCGCCGCTGGCGATCGCCACCAGGAAGGGACCGTTGATTTCCTGGTAGGCAATCGTCACTTCCTTGCCTTGCGCAAAGGCGGTACCGCCGGAGGCAAGGGTAACGCCCAGCACCAGGGTGCCGAGGACGGCGCGGCGCATCGTTGAAAAAACCGTGTTTTTGCTCGGGGTTTTGCTCGTATTCGTGTTCATGTCTCACTCCAAGATTTATTGTTATGTGTGAACGTGCGGGCAATCTCATCCATTGCGGGAGGCACCGCTGGCCGGTCTGATGCCAGCTCATGCGGCGACTTGAACTACAGTGCTACTTTTAGAAAACTTCATCCTTCAAGTGATACCAGCGGTACAGGAAGCGCTGGCCCAGGCGGCGGAACGGGGCGAACGCTTGCGACTCGACCAGTTCCATCATGTTGGGATACGGCAGTTTCGAATTGAAGATCGGCAAACCCGTGTCGCTGGCCTTGCCGGCGATGCGTTCGGCCATACGCCGGCCTGCCTGCGCCGAATACATGACGCCGTTGCCGCCGTAACCGAGCGAATAGAAGATCGATTGCTTCGGGTCCGGTTGCACGATGCGCGGCATCATGTCGTGACTGACGTCGACCCAGCCCCACCACGAATAATCGATGGCGATGCCCGTCAGTGCGGGGAACTTGCGGTACAGATCGTTGATCAAAAACTGTTTGTACTTGTCGTCCGGCGCGTCGGCGCCCGTGATGGCGCTGCGGCTGCCGATCTGCACGCGGTTATCCGGCATCAAGCGGTAATAGTGGCGCAAGATACGCGTATCGGTGATCACCTGGTGGGTGCGGAAGTTGCACGCCTCGATTTCCGCCGTGGTCAATGGACGCGTGACGAGCGAGTTCGACAAAATCGGCAGCAGGCGGTTCTTCACTTGCGGATGCAGATGGGGCGAGGTGTAGCCGCCCGTGGCCACGGCCACGGATCGGGCGCGCACCACGCCGCCCGGCGTTTGCAGATAATGCACGCCGTTGCGCGTTTCCCAGCCCATCACGGGGCTCGATGGATGCACCTTGGCGCCCAGCGCGCGCGCCTTGCGCAGGTAGCCGAAAGCCAGCTTGCCCGCGTGGATGCCGATGCCTTCCGGCTCGTGCAGCGCGCCGGCCGCTTCCTTGTCATCGACGAATTCGCGCTTGACGGTGTCGGCGTCGAGGATGCGGGCATCGTACTTGAAGATCTCGCGCATGATCTTGGCTTCTTTTTCCAGCGCAGGCATGGCTTTCGCCTTGTGGGCGATGTACAGGTGGCCGCCCGGCTGCGGGTCGCAATCGATGTCGGCCGTGATCTTCTTGAACGTTTCCATCGCGTCGCACACTTCCGCGTGCAGTTTCAGGGCCGTGTCCAGCCCATAGCGGTCTATCCACTGCGAGCGCTTCAGGCGGCCCGTCGTGCATTGGGCCTGGCCGCCATTGCGCGTGCTGCAGCCCCAGCTGACGCGGTTTGCTTCCAGCACGGTGGCCTTGATGCCGTGTTCCTGGGCCAGAAAGATGGCGCAGGAGAGACCGGTAAAACCCGAGCCGATGATGGCCACATCGACGTCGATGTCATGCGTGATGGGGCCATCGTCGGCAGGCGGCTCGCCGGCCGTGCCGATCCAGTAGGTGGGCGCGTAGGCATTGCCGTGGCCGGGACGCTGGGCCACCAGCGGATCGAAGGCGGGATCGTACGGCGTGCGGGCGGCGGTGCTGTTGCTGCCCATTACGCCAGGCGGGGTGTCGACAGGTTTGTTCATGGTCATTCCTGGTGAACGTGCTGGCTTAGGCGGCTCTGTTGGCGGTAGCGACGGGTGGGCGATCCTTGCGGAAGGCATTCTTCACGGCGATCTTGCCGTCGCGGAAAGTGAAGATGTCGACCATGCGCGCTTCGATGCGCGTGCCATCCGCCTTGGTGCCGGCAAAGGTCGACTCCGTCACGCCCCGTTCGCCGCTGACAAAATGCACGGGGTTGAGCCAGGCGGCGTCGGGGAAGGTTTGCCAGGCCAGCTCGAAGCCGGCGCGCACGGCGTCGCGGCCAATAAAACTCTTGCCCAGCAAGTCAGGGCCGGCCACGGCATGGAATTCGCAGTCGTCCGCCATGGCGCCCATCAGGGCCTCGATATCGTGGCGGTTCCAGGCATCGCCGAACGCTTGCAGGAAATCAGTAGTAACGGCGTCGGTGTGCGGTACAGGGTGGTTCATGGTTGTCTCCGTAAATCGTTTTTGATACGCTACGTTCCGTTTTTTGTCTTTTATTGAATTTAAGCCTTAAGCATGGCCTTGTCAAATCAAATAATTCAAAAAACGGGACGCCTCGTATTCTTTAATGAAATTATGATACTTTCGTGACAATCTGTGAGAATTTGGTCACAGGCCACCCTCACAGGCTGGCTGACTTATACGTAGTCTTTGTACTTGTCCAGGTGACGGATCGGTTTGCTCAGCGCATCGCGGCGGAACGGGTCGCCCAGCTCGCGCGTGCACATGATTTCGATGATGGTGGTCTTGCCTTCATTCATCTGCATATCGATGGCTTTCTTCAAGGCCGGCCCCACGTCTTCCAGCTTGTCGACCGTGATGCCTTCGGCGCCCATGGCCCGCGCAATTTCCGCGAAGCTCTGGTTGTCCAGCTCGCCGGCGACGAAACGGCGGTTATAGAAATCGACCTGGTTTTTCTTTTCCGCGCCCCACTGGCGGTTGTGGAACACCACGGCCGTCACGGGAATGTTGTGGCGCACGCAGGTCATCGTTTCCATCAAACTCATGCCCCAGGCGCCATCGCCCGCATACGACACGGCCGGACGGTGCGGTGCGGCAACCTTGGCGCCGATGATGGTTGGAAACGCATAGCCGCAGTTGCCAAAGCTCATCGCCGCAAAGAAGCTGCGCGGCTTTTCAAAGCGCAGATAGCTGTTCGCCACCGAGTTGATGTTGCCGATGTCGGTCGACACCATTACGTCTTCCGGCATGGCTTTTTCCAGCTCGCGCAAGACCTGGCGCGGGTGCAGGTAGCTGCCCGGCTCTTTCTTTTGCTCTTCGATCATGTCCAGGCTGTACGCATCCTTCTCGTGCGTCCAGTTGGTCAGCTCCTCTTCCCACGCGGCCTTTTCCGCTTGCACGGTGGCATAGCGCTCGTCGCGCGTCGCGTCGCAATCGAGGCTCTTGCCGTCCAGGCGGGCCAGGATGGCTTTCGCGGCCGCCTTGGCGTCGCCGCAGATGCCCACCGAGATTTTCTTGACCAGACCCAGCATCTTGTTGTCCGCATCGATCTGGATGATCTTGGCGTTTTTCGGCCAGTAATCCATGCCGTGCTGCGGCAAGGTGCCGAATGGTCCCAGGCGCGAACCGAGGGCCACGACGACGTCGGCCTTGGCGATCAGTTTCATGGCCGCTTTCGAACCTTGATAGCCCAATGGACCGCACCACAGCGGGTGGCTGGCGGGGAACGAGTCGTTATGCAGATAGCTGTTGACGACGGGCGCACCGAGGCGCTCGGCCAGCGCCTTGCACTCTTCAATCGCTTCGCCCATGACGACACCGCCGCCCGAGATGATGACGGGGAACTTGGCTTTCGCCAGGAGCTCCGCCGCATCATTGAGGCTTTGCTCGCCGCCGGCGCCACGGTCCAGGCGGTTCGGTTGTGGAATCTCGGCCTTGATTTCGCCATAAAAATAGTCGCGCGGGATGTTCAGTTGCGTCGGGCCCATTTCCGACATGGCGCGGTCAAAGCAGCGGCCCGTGAATTCCGCCATGCGGGCCGGGTTCGTCACGTGGCCCTGGTATTTGGTGAATTCCTCGAACATCGGCAACTGGTTCGCTTCCTGGAAACCGCCCAGGCCCATGCTCATCGTGCCCGTCTCAGGGGTAATGATCACGACCGGGGTGTGCGCCCAGTAGGCGGCGGCGATGGCGGTGACGCAATTGCTGATGCCAGGGCCGTTCTGACCGATAACGACGCCGTGGCGGCCCGAGACGCGGGCATAGCCGTCGGCCATGTGGCCGGCGCCCTGCTCGTGCACGACGGGAATCAAGCGGATGCCGGCGGGGGCGAAGATATCCATCGGGTCCATGAAGGCCGAGCCCATGATGCCGAACATGTCGGTCACGCCATTAGCGGCCAGGGTTTCCACGAACGCTTCGGAAGGCGTCATCTTTTGCGGGCCTACAGGTATCACAGCGGCGGCGGCTTTTTGGTCGGTCATGTCATTCATGGGTGTCTCCTGGTCTGTAGTGATTGAGGCTGTTGAAATGATCAACTAATTTATCAAAAATCGGTATTTTTTGTTCCGAAATTTGATATACAATTCAATTTAAGCGTTCAGCATTCAAAAGTCAAACAGAATTTCAAGGAAACGGTACAATTTGAGTTCGAAAATGAAATAACACACCGATACCACACCGAGGCCACCATGGACATGATTTCATCCCCAAAACTTGAGCCGGAAAAACTGGAAGGCGACACGCCCACGATGCGTTTGTTTGCCTTGCTGGAAGTGATTGCCGAGAAAGACCAGTTGCTGTCGCTGCAAGCGCTGGTGGAAGAAACGGGCCTGCCGAAGCCCACCCTGCACCGCATGCTGCAACAACTGGAAAGCGTAGGCGTGCTGCAGCGCGAAAGCGATGGCCGCCACTACAGCACGGGCGTGCGCCTGCGCCGCCTGGCCTCAAACCTGCTGATTAACAATACTTTCCATGGCGCCCGCCGCATGGTCTTGCGCCAGCTGGTCGAGGAAGTGGGCGAAAGCTGCAACCTGACGGCCTTCAGCGGCAGCGAAGTGGTTTACCTGGACCGGGTGGAAACGGCGGCCCCGCTGCGCTTCTATCTGCACCCCGGTTCGAGGGTACCGGCCCACTGCTCGTCGAGCGGCAAGCTGTTCCTGGCGCAAATGACGCCCGTGCAACGGCGCCGCCTGCTGGGCCATATGGAATTGACGCGCTTTACGGACAAGACGGAAACGGACCCCGTCAAACTGGAACGCGAACTGGAACTGGTGCGCCGCAACGGCTATGCGCTGGACGACGAGGAATTCCTGCCCGGCCTGCTGTGCGTGGCCGTGCTGGTGCCCAACCCGAACGGCCGCTCGAACCTGGCCGTGGCGATCCAGGCGCCCATCATCCGTTTGACGCATGACAAGGCTTTACATTTCTTGCCAGCATTGCAGCGCGCCGCGCAAGCCCTGGCCGCCATCGAATCGGAAACCATGCCGACGACGGGCGGGGACGACGACGCCGCATTACAAGCCGCTCATTCGGCTGGCAATTCATAACCGCTGCGGCATCCATGCTGCGGCTAGACCAGGAGAACAAGGTGCCAGATTCACGCCAACATCCCCCCGCCGCAGCGGCGCAAACCTTACAGTCCGTGCGCAGCCTGTTCAATATCGACAGCGACCTGCTCGTGCCCGTCTTCACGGAGCGCGACCCGCACGTGCCCGACATCGACCCCGCCTACCGCTTCAACAAGGATGTGACCCTGGCGATTTTGGCCGGCTTCAGCCACAACCGCCGCGTGATGGTGCAAGGCTTGCACGGCACGGGCAAGTCCACGCATATCGAGCAGGTGGCGGCGCGCCTGAACTGGCCTTGCGTGCGCGTCAACCTCGACGGCCACATCAGCCGCCTGGATCTTGTCGGCAAGGACGCCATCGTGCTGCGCGAGCAGCAGCAGGTGACGGAATTCCAGGAAGGCATCGTGCCCTGGTCATTGCAGCGCCCCGTGGCACTGATCTTCGACGAGTACGACGCGGGCCGCCCCGACGTGATGTTCGTCATCCAGCGCATCCTCGAGCGCGACGGCAAGTTCACCCTGCTGGACCAGAACCGGGTCATCACGCCGCATCCCCACTTCCGTTTGTTCGCCACCTCGAACACGGTGGGACTCGGCAACTTGAACGGCATGTACCATGGCACGCAAGTGCTCAATCACGCGCAGATCGACCGCTGGAACATCGTTGCCACCTTGAACTATCTGCCGCAGGCGGAAGAAACGGAGATCGTGCTGGCGCGTGTCCCCGCCATGAATGACGAGGTGGGCCGCCAGCTGGCAAGCAGCATGGTGGCCGTGGCCAGCCTCACGCGCCACGGTTATGCGGCGGGCGACCTGGCCTGTTTGATGTCGCCGCGCACGGTCATTACCTGGGCGGAAAATTGCCAGATCTTCCGCGACCCGGCGCTGGCCTTCCGTCTGTCCTTCCTCAACAAATGCGACGAGGCCGAACGGCCCATGGTGGCCGAGTATTACCAGCGCTGTTTCAACGAGGAATTGCTGGCGAGCCAGGCATGAGTACGGAAGCGACCGCACCAGCCCCCTACACGCGCGAACAGCAGGAAACGGATGAACTGTGCGCGGGCACCATCCGCGCGCTGAGCGGAGTTTCCGCCATCCGCTACCGGGGCCGGCGCCTGCACGACGGCCACCGCCCCCTACCCATCCATGCGGCCCATCTGCAGCCCGATGCGGCGCTGCAGGATTTTCCCTCGCTGCGCGGCGCGGCCGACAGCGTGGCCCTGCGCCTGCTGCACACGGACGCGGCCTTGCACAAGTCCTTCTGCCCGCCAGAACCCGTGGCGCGTCTGGTGTTCGAGCTGCTGGAGCAGTTAAGAGTGGAAACGCTTGCGCCAGATCAACATGCCGGTGTGATCAGCAACCTGCGCCACCGTTTTACTGCCTGGTCGCACGCGTTTTACGATTCCGGCCTGGCCGAAGGCGCTTCGGGCTTGCTGCTGTACACGGTATTCCAGATGTGCTGGTCGCGCCTGACGGCCCGGCCCGTGCTGGAAAAGACGGAAGATTTCATCGAGGCCACGCGCTGGTCCGTTTCTTCGCAACTAAGTGGCGACCTGGCGGGCTTGCGCCGCCACCGATTGGACCAGTCTGCCTTTGCCCGCCACGCGCTGGCCATTGCCCATGCCGTCGATGCCATGCTGAAAGAGGCGCAGGAGGCGCGCGATGGCAGCCAGGACGACGGAGGCGACGCCAAGGCGCAGGCGGCCTTCAAGCTGCTGCTCGATTTCGACAGCGACAACGACAACCTTCCCGATGCGGCTCCCTTGGGCGAAAGCCGCGCCTTCAGCGATGGCGATGGCGCCTACCGCGCCTACTCCACGGCGTACGACCGTGAGGAAAACGCGGGCGAACTGGTGCGCCGCGCCCTGCTGCTCGAATACCGCGAGCGAATGGATGCGCGCATCGCCAGCCTGGGCATCAACACGGCCCGCCTGGCGCGGCGCTTCACGCAATTGCTGGCCGTGCCCCGGCGCGACGGCTGGTCGTTCGGTGAAGAGGAAGGTTATATCGATGGCCGGCGCCTGGCGCAGCTGATCAGCTCGCCCTCAGAGCGCCGCTTGTTCCGCAAGGAACAATTTTTGCCGCAAGCCGATTGCCTCGTCACCTTTCTCGTCGATTGCTCCGGCTCCATGAAGACGCATGCGGAATCCGTCGCCGTACTGCTCGACATTGTGCTGCGCGCACTGGACCAGGCCGGCGTCGCCACTGAATTGCTGGGTTTTACGACGGGCGCCTGGAACGGGGGACGAGTCAAACGCGACTGGATGCGCGCCCGCTCGCCCGCCACCCCGGGCCGCTTGAACGAACTCGTGCACATGGTCTTCAAGGATGGCGATACCAGCTGGCGCCGCGCACGGCCCGACATCGCGGCCCTGTTAAAGGCTGATTTGTACCGCGAAGGCGTCGATGGCGAAGCCGTGGATTGGGCGTGCAAGCGCATGCTGGCGCGCCAGGAACGGCGGCGCATCCTGCTCGTCGTGTCTGACGGTTGCCCGATGGATACAGCCACGAATCTGGCCAATGACGAGTTTTACCTGGCGCAACATTTAAAACAAGTGGTGGCGCGCCGCGAAGCGCAGGGCGCCGTCGAGATATGCGGGCTGGGACTGGGCCTGGACCTGGGCGCCTATTACAGCAGCAGCCTGGCCACCACCCTGCCCGCCTCGCTGAACAATGCGCTGTTCAGCGAGATCGCGCAGTTGCTCGGGGGCATGAGGCGATAATGCCTCAAGCTACCTCGTAGCGTACCGTGTGCGCTTCCATCGGCAACGGGATTTCCCAATTCCACAGCATCGCTTGCAGCTTCTTGTTACTGAGCGAGGTGTCGCGCTGGCCATTGCGCCGCAGTAATTCCTTGCGCGGCTGCTCCAGGTACACGAGTTCCACCTGCGCGTGGTATTTATAGAGCAGGTTGAGCGTCTTTTCGCGCATCAGTTTTGACAGATGCGTGGCGTTCCACACGAACGGTTCGCCCTTGCGCAACAGTTCGCGTGCCCGCTCTTCCGCATAATCGCCCACCTGCCCTTCGTTCTTGCCATGCTTCAAGCCCAGGGCGATGCGCGCATCATCGAAGGACACGACGGGCAGGCGCGGATGGTGCTTGTCCACCCACGTATTCTTGCCCGACGCGGGCAAGCCCGACATGACGATCACATGCGAACCCGGCTCCTGGAACAGGGAATAGTCGGGATGCGCCTCGGCGCCGCGAAAATATTTGACGCGCGTGTGATCATCGACAAAGACCCGCCGCTGGCCATAGCAGCCTTCCTCGCGCGCCAGCTCACGGAACAGCTCGATGGCGTCGAGTATGCGCTGCGGGTCCGGGCAAATCCTGCCGCGAATATCCGCCTCGGCCAGCATGGCCAGCAGGCGGATATCGACCTGCCACGACAGTTCGCGCACGGTGAACTCGGGCGTCACGCCGCGCCGCGAGGTTTCCAGCGCGAAGAACGGCACCTGGTGCACATTGATCAGGCGACAGATTTCCTCGCGCGCGGCAAACGGCACGTCGCAGTCCCACAGGGCGATGCGCGCATCGAGGGCGCCCTTGCGCGAGTGGCCGGGCTGGCCGATGGCGCCCGTTGCCGGGTCGATCACCGTGGTGCTGCACTTGGCCACGTCGTGCAGCAAGGCGGCCAGGAACAAGATTTCCTGTTCCGCCCGCGTGGCTTGCTGATATTCAAGCATGCCCAGCAGCGATTCCACCACCATCATGGTATGCGTCCACACGTCGCCTTCCGCGTGGTAGACGGGATTTTGCGGCGTCGTCTTCGCCAGTTCCAGCTGCGGGAAAGCAGCCAGGCAGGCGCTAAAGTCGGGCGACTGGCCAGCTGCCGGCACCAGTTGTTGCAGGGTTTTCCAGTTCATCATTTTGTACTCCTTGAGAAGGCAGCCAGTTCGTCTAGCGACTGGCAGGTGTGCAAGCCCAGGCTCTCCCACGTCACCAGTGGCTGCGGCGCGTACAGGTCCACGCCCTCGGCCAGCAGATTCGGGATCAGGGGACGCGTGCTGTGGTGCGAGCCGCTGTCGAGGATGGTTTGCGTAAAGTCGTGCCGCACCAGCTTGTAGCGGGCCAGCACTTGCTCGTCGTCTTCCACTTTCAGGTACAGGCCTTCCGCGTGGTCGGACTTGTCCGTCTGTTTCCAGCACAGGTCCAGCGGCAGGCGCTCGCGCGCCACCACGTTGTCAAACGCATCGCGCCACAGGCGGGACTTGGCCAGCGAATGGCGCAGCAGCTGCCACAACTGCTTGGGCGACGTGGGCATCTTGCCCGCATACAGCACGGGGACGGACAGCACGGGCGAGCCGGCCAGCATGGCGTGGCGGCGCGCCGTCGACAGGAACATTTGGGTACGGCGGCAATACACGTCGAACTCGTTGAAATAATGGGGCAGGCGGTCGTAAAACACGGAATGCTTGCTGTAAGACCATTCGCCAAACAGCACAAATTGATCTTCCAGCAGATGCAGCAAGGCGTGTTCATGCACATGGGCCCACGGTTTGAGCAGGTTGAACTGGCGTTCGCTGCCGCCGCCCGCCAGGTAGTGGCCGCGCGACTGCAGCAGCACCTCGCCCGCATCGCTGAACGACACGGCAGAGTTGGCGCCATCGATTTTTTCCTCGATGACGACGTACTGGCCGGCCAGCTTTTTCAAGGGCATCTGATCGGAGCCGTCGTCGCCATCCTGCAGGCGCGAGCCTTCCAGATGCGGCGTGCGCGGGTATTTGAATAAGGGTAAAGATTGTAAAAACATAGCGTCCCACGCCGCGTTCACCGGGGCGTGTCCATACAGGGTCAGGGGTGCTGACGACGTGTTCGGGCGTGGACGATCGAGACTAGGGTCACGGATACGTGTGCGGAGGAAGCAAAAACAGTGCCGCAGCAATCGGGGGCGTCAACGCGCCGAACGATGCTGCAGAGAGCATTTCGTCAGCGTTAGCAGGTGATGGCGAAGTAGCGAGGCACTTTTGGCTCCAATAAGGAAGAGGTTCGAGAAAGAACGGGGAATATATAGGCTGTTTGCATATTTTGCAAGTGGCTCATCCGTATCGTGCGCACCCTTGTGCGCCCCTCACTTTGCAATCTGCACAAAATTTGCTAAGCTGGCGGCACTTCCTGTCGCTGCTGCGTGGAAAACAAACATGGCCCTTTAAAAAGAGCCGTGCATTCGTTATTTCCGGAGCAGAATCGTGTTTCCCATATCCAGATTACAAAAAGCCCTGCGCCGCCAGGGCATCGCTGTCGCCTATGCCGACGGCATTTATACACTCAGCAATCCGCACGCCCAGGCGTCCGTGCTGCTGCCCCACAACTTTCCCCTCGAGGAAAAAGCCGTGCGCCAACTGATGGAGTTTGCCGCCGTCGCCGTGCCCGGCCAGGATGGCCATGTGTGCAAGGCCTGCGCCACGCCCGACTTTCACCCTGGCAGCATCGCGCCCGTGGGCAGCATCGTCGCCACCAGTCCCGACATGGTGATTCCCGCCATCCCCGGCACGGACATCGCCTGCGGCATGCGCCTGATCACGACGGGCCTGACCTTGGCGCAGTTCGAGGCGCGCAAGCCGCAGCTGTTGAGCAAGCTCAAACATGTGCTGCTGGAAGACGGCCGCAACGTGCCGCTGCGCTCGAAGGCCTTTGCCGCCCTCTTCGACGTGGGGCCGGAAGCGTTCATCGACAGCCTGCACAAGGATGGCATGTGCGGCTTGTGGCCACGGGTCGACAAGGCGCGCTTGCTGCGCGAGCTCGACGATTGCATCGCCCTGCGCGAACTGGGCGGCGGCTTGCGCCATGCGCCCGAAGCGCTGGTGGGCACGCGCGAAGTGATACGCGACCCCAGCCTGGGCACCACGGGATCGGGTAACCATTTCGTGGAAATCCAGCTGGTCGATACTGTCATGGACCGCCACGCCGCGTACCGGCACGGGCTGGTGCCGGGCGAAGTGGTCGTCATGATCCACAGCGGCAGCCGCGACGTGGGCTTTTTCGTCGGCAGCCGCTGGATGGACCGCGCCAAAGAAGCGTGGCCGACAGGCGTGCGCCACCCGCAATCGGGCCTGTACGGCTTGACGGGCGAACTGGCTGGCGAATACATGGACGCCATGGGCGTGGCGTCGCGCTATGCCTGGGTCAACCGCATGGTCCTGGCCGAGCTGGTGCGCGACAGCCTGTCGCAGGTGTATGCGCACGATACCTCGCGCCTGGTGGTGGACGTGCCGCACAACGTCATCTTGCGCGAGCACGGCATGAACATTCACCGCAAGGGCGCCACGCCGGCGCGCGAGGGCGACCTGGCGCTGATCCCCGGTTCCATGGGCGACTATTCCTATGTGGCAACGGGCATGGGCAATCCCGACTGGCTGTGGTCGTGCTCGCATGGCGCGGGGCGCAGCATCCGCCGCCAGGCCATGCGCGCCATGCGGCCCACGGTGGGCGGCGACGAGATGGCCTTCCAGTGCGTGACCCTGCGCGAGGAACGCCGCGTCGAGGAAGCGCCGATGGCGTACAAGAAGATCGGTCCCGTCATCGCCGCGCAGGAGGAAGCGGGCTTGCTGCAATCGGTGGCGCGCCTCAAGCCTTTGCTGACATTCAAGGCTTAGCGCAGCAATTGCGGCACGGCGGCCGCCATCAATGAGATACCGATGGCGGTCAGCACGGCAAACGCGATGCGGCGCATGCCGCGCTGGGCAATCGGTGGCGGGTAGCGCTTGCCGGCCATCGTGGCCAGCACGCCCACGGGCAAGGCCAGCGCGCACAGCAGCAGTACTTTTGCATCGAGCTGGCCCTGGCTGCCCGCCATCAGCGAGCGCCCGCCCGCGCTGATGGCGAACAGGAAAATCAGGCTGTAGCGGATGGTGGTCAAGCTCATTTCCTGGCGGTAAAACTGGTACACGAGCGGTGGCCCGGCCAGCGAAAACAGGCCGGAAAACAGGCCGCCGCACACACCGCTGATGAAAAAGCTTCGCTTGTCGGCCGCGCCCGGTCCGGGCGGCGCCTGCAGCAAGATGCTGACGCCGCCATACACGATGGCCGCGCCCAGCAGCAGCTTCAGCAAGGGCGCATATGCCTGGTCCAGATATCCCAACAACAATACGCCGGCCGCCATGGCCGGCAGCAAGCCGATGCTGGCGGCGCGGATGGCGCGCCAGTCCAGGTGATGCAAGGCGCCCGGCAAGGCCACCAGGCAATTGGCCAGCGACAATAAACTGACGAGGGCTGCCAGCGCGGGCACGGGCGCCAGGCCCAGTCCGCTGGCCACGCCCATGACGATCATGCCCAGGCCAAAGCCCGTGACGGTCTGGAAATACGTGCCCGCCGCCACCACGCCCAGCAGCGCCAGCACGGGCAGGCTGAACAGGAAGTCAGCGTCCACCCTGGGCCTGCACGGCCGTGACCGCAATGACGTTGTAGACGTCGTCGGCGCTGCAACCGCGCGACAAATCGTTGGCGGGCTTGTTCAAGCCTTGCAGCAAGGGGCCGATGGCGACGGCGCCGCCCATGCGCTCGGCCAGCTTGTAGCCGATATTGCCCGCGTCCAGGTTCGGGAACACCAGCACATTCGCGCGGCCGTTCACCACGGAATCCTTGACTTTTCTCTGCGAAATCTCGGCCACGATGGCCGCATCGAGCTGCACGTCGCCATCGATGGCCAGCAGCGGACGCTGGGCCTTGACCCGGTCCGTGGCCGCATGCACCTTGTCGACGGCCGCGTGGTGGGCGCTGCCGCTGGTGGAAAACGACAGCATGGCGACCCGTGGCTCTTCCATCAGCAACGCTTGCGCGCTGTCGGCGGCGGCCATGGCAATGTCGGCCAATTCCTCCGCTTTCGGATCGACGACGAGGGCGCAATCGGAAAAGATGAAACCGCCCTTGAGGCTGTGGAAAGGTTCGCACAGCATCATCAGGAAAAAACTGGACACCAGCTTGAAGGCTGGGTCGACGCCGATGATCTGGATGGCGCTGCGCACCACGTCGGCCGTCGTGTGCACGGCCCCCGCCACGCAACCGTCGGCGTCGCCCAGGCGCACCATCAGGTTGGCGTAGCACAGCGGATCTTGCACGGCGATCCTGGCCTGCTCCACCGTCATGCCTTTGGCCTGGCGCAGCACAAACAATTGCTGGGCATAGTGTTCCGACTCATCGGAAATTGCCGGGTCGACCAGGCGCACGGCGTCCAGGTCCAGCGCATGTTCGCGCGCCAGCGCCAGGATGGCGGCCGGCTTGCCGACGATGGTGATGTGCGCCAGGCCTTCGCTTGCCGCCCGCGCTGCTGCCTGCAGCACGCGTGCATCGTCGCCCTCGCACAAGACGATGTTTTTCGGCACGGCGCGGGCTTGCTCGATGATGCGGTGCAGGGCTTTCATGAGTACTCCAATTCGGTAAAAAAAGTACCGGAACCACGGAAGCAAGCAGATGGTTCCGGCACATAAAACCCGGCGCGATTGCCGGGGTCATACAAGGATCGGGCAGACTGCTTAGACGTAGTCTTTGTACTTGTCCAGGTGACGGATCGGTTTGCTCAGCGCATCGCGGCGGAACGGGTCGCCCAGCTCGCGCGTGCACATGATTTCGATGATGGTCGTCTTGCCTTCATTCATCTGCATGTCGATCGCCTTTTTCAGCGCGGGACCCACGTCTTCCAGCTTGTCGACCGTGATGCCTTCGGCGCCCATGGCCCGCGCGATTTCCGCGAAGCTCTGGTTGTCGAGTTCACCGGCGACGAAACGGCGGTTGTAGAAATCGACCTGGTTTTTCTTTTCCGCGCCCCACTGGCGGTTGTGGAACACCACGGCCGTCACGGGAATGTTGTGGCGCACGCAGGTCATCGTTTCCATCAGGCTCATGCCCCAGGCGCCGTCGCCCGCATACGACACGGCCGGACGGTGCGGTGCGGCAACTTTGGCGCCGATGATGGTTGGAAACGCATAGCCGCAGTTGCCAAAGCTCATCGCCGCAAAGAAGCTGCGCGGCTTTTCAAAGCGCAAATAGCTGTTCGCCACCGAGTTAATGTTGCCGATGTCGGTCGACACCATCACGTCTTCCGGCATGGCTTTTTCCAGCTCGCGCAAGACCTGGCGCGGGTGCAGGTAATTGCCCGGCTCTTTCTTTTGCTCTTCGATCATGTCCAGGCTGTACGCATCTTTCTCGTGCGTCCAGTTGGTCAATTCCTCTTCCCACGCGGCCTTTTCCGCCTGCACGGTGGCATAGCGCTCGTCGCGCGTGGCGTCGCAATCGAGGCTCTTGCCGTCCAGGTGGGCCAGGATGGCTTTCGCGGCCGCCTTGGCGTCGCCGCAGATGCCCACCGAGATTTTCTTGACCAGGCCCAGCATCTTGTTGTCCGCGTCGATCTGGATGATCTTGGCGTTCTTTGGCCAGTAATCCATGCCATGCTGCGGCAAGGTGCCGAACGGGCCCAGGCGCGAACCGAGGGCCACGACAACGTCGGCCTTGGCGATCAGTTTCATGGCCGCTTTTGATCCTTGATAACCAAGCGGACCGCACCACAGCGGGTGGCTGGCGGGGAAGGAATCGTTATGCAGATAGCTGTTGACGACGGGCGCGCCCAGGCGCTCGGCCAGCGCCTTGCACTCTTCAATCGCTTCGCCCATGACGACGCCGCCGCCCGAGATGATCACGGGGAACTTGGCTTTCGCCAGCAGTTCCGCCGCATCATTGAGGCTTTGCTCGCCGCCGGCGCCACGGTCCAGGCGGTTCGGTTGTGGAATCTCGGCCTTGATTTCGCCATAAAAATAGTCGCGCGGGATGTTCAGTTGCGTCGGGCCCATTTCCGACATGGCACGGTCAAAGCAGCGGCCCGTGAATTCCGCCATGCGGGCCGGGTTCGTCACGTGGCCTTGATATTTGGTAAATTCCTCGAACATCGGCAACTGGTTCGCTTCCTGGAAGCCGCCCAGGCCCATGCTCATCGTGCCCGTTTCCGGGGTAATGATCACGACCGGGGTGTGCGCCCAGTAGGCGGCGGCGATGGCGGTGACGCAATTGCTGATGCCGGGGCCGTTCTGGCCGATAACGACGCCATGACGGCCCGAGACGCGGGCATAGCCGTCAGCCATGTGGCCGGCGCCCTGCTCGTGCACGACGGGGATCAATCGGATGCCGGCGGGGGCGAAGATATCCATCGGGTCCATGAAGGCCGAGCCCATGATGCCGAACATGTCGGTCACGCCATTGGCGGCCAGGGTTTCCACGAACGCTTCGGAAGGCGTCATCTTTTGCGGGCCTACAGGTATCACAGCTGCGGCGGCGGCTTTTTGGTCGGACAAATCGGTCATGGCTCAGTCTCCTTACGGTTTTATGAGAAATCGGTATATTTTGTTCCGATATTTGAAATACGTGTTCAATTTAACGGTTGCGAAATGCGCTGTCAATGAAAATTCATGAAAATTCGGACTGTTTCATTCCTGAATCCGGAATCCGTGACTTTGCGCCACTCCTGAAACAACAATGGCGGGCTATCCGCAACAGACAGCCCGCCATCGATACCTCCTGCGCTGCGTCCTAGAACTTCAGGCGCATGCCGGCCGTGAAGGCGCTCGAGTTATGTCCTGGCAAGGGCACGCTGCCACCGCTGGAAGCGTCACCGACGAAGTTGGTGCCCGCGCCATCGTTGTTGATGCGCCCGTACGAGGTGTACAGATTGGTGCGCTTGGACAAGGCATAGGTGTAGCCGATGGCCAGCTGGCGCCCGCCGCGGCGCGCGTTCGTGCGGTCATCCTTGCGGATATACGACGCCATCACGCTGCCGGCCGCGCCCACGGGAGCTGACGCACCCAGCATGTAGTTGCGGAAGTCCGTGCCCGCATCATCCTTGTCCGTCTCATAGGCGGCGTGCAGCTTGGCGGGGCCGAAGTCGTAGGTGCCGCCCAGCAAGGTCACTTTCGCCGTGTTCAGCGGCGTGTCCTTGCGGTTGTCATGCGCCAGGGTCAGCACCAGCGGGCCGTTGGCGTAATCGATGGAAAAATCGATGGTGCGGCCCAGGGTGTTGCTGTCCGGCTTTTCACCGAGGCCAACCATGACGGCAGCCGACAAGCCGTTCACCTTCGGCGTCTCGTACATGATGGAGTTTTTCGTGCGCAGGCTGGCCACGCTCATCAGGTTGATCGAGGCGCCCGTCATGCCCGTTTCGAAGGGGTCGATATTGTCCAGCGCGGTGAACAGCGGATTGTGTTGCAAGCCCAGGTTCACGGCGCCGAAGCCGCCCGACAGGCCCACGTAGGCCTTGCGCCCGAACAGGGCGCCCTGGCGGTTGGCGCCCGTGTCCACATCGAGGCCATTTTCCAGCAAGAAATTGGCCTTCAGGTTGTTGCCCAGGTCTTCCGTGCCCTTGAAGCCGATGCGGCTGCCCGACTGTACTCCGGTGGCCAGCTTGGTGACGGAACCGTCCGCGCCACCGTGTTCGGACGTCAGGCCCGCGTCGAGCAAGCCGTATACAGTGACGGACGATTGGGCGCTGGCGCTACCGGCGAAGAGTGTGGCCAGGACGGCCGCCGCTACGAGTGTGTGTTTCATGTCATCTCCAGGTATTGTGGTTTTTATAAACGCTTGAAACGATAATCAACTACGGTGCTGCAAATTGCGGGTAAATGCGGCGGCTCAGGCGATCAGCCCGGCCATCGGCGACGAGGGCGAGGCGCTCATGGCGCCCGCTCTCCGGGGCATGCGTCCGGCAAGGTAAGCCTCGCGTCCGCCCTGCACTGCCAGTTTCATGGCGCGCGCCATGCGTATCGGTTCGCGCGCCGCCGCGATGGCGGTATTCATCAGGATGCCGTCGCAGCCGAGCTCCATGGCGATGGCCGCGTCCGACGCCGTGCCGACACCGGCATCGACCAGCACGGGTACCGTGGCTTGCTCGATGATCAGCGACAGATTCCACGGATTCAGAATGCCCATGCCCGAGCCGATCAGGGACGCCAGCGGCATGACGGCGATGCAGCCGAGGTCTTCCAGCATGCGCGCCTGGATCGGGTCGTCGCTGCAATACACCATCACCTGGAAGCCGTCGCGCACCAGCTCCCCAGCCGCTTTTAACGTTTCCGGCATGTTCGGGAACAGGGTCTTTTCATCGCCGAGCACTTCCAGCTTGCATAGCTGGTGCCCGCCCAGCAGCTCGCGCGCCAGTTGCAGGGTGTAGACGGCGTCGCGCGCGTTGTAGCAGCCGCCCGTGTTGGGCAAAATCGTGTATTTCGACGGCGGAATGAAATCGAGCAGGTTCGGTTCGCCCTTCTCCTGGCCGATATTCACGCGGCGAATGGTGACCGTGACGATCTCGGCGCCGCTCGCTTCGATGGCCAGGCGCGTTTCCTCGAAATCCTTGTATTTCCCGGTCCCTACCAGCAGGCGCGACTGATAGGTGGTGCCGGCCAGAGTCAGGCCGGTCGGTGCAGGGGTAAGGTCGTCTCTCATCGCGGTGCTCTCCTAAGTTGGTGTAACTGCGTGATGTAACTGCGGTCCCTCGCGAAGGGCTACGCCGCAGAACGCAAAATCGACGTCGGGCCGCCGTCCCGACACGAGGTCGGCGATCGCCCTGCCCGCGCCACAGCCCATGGTCCAGCCCAGGGTGCCGTGGCCCGTATTGAGGAAGAGCTGGCGGTAGCGCGTGGCGCCGATATACGGCACGTTCGAGGGTGTCAGGGGGCGCAGGCCGGCCCAGTAGACGGGGTCGCTGTAATCGCAGGCGTGGGGAAACAGGGCCTGCACGCGGCGCGTGATAGCGGCGCAGCGCACGGGGTTCAGTTCCCGCGTATAGCCGTTCAACTCGCATGTGCCGGCCACGCGCAGGCGCTCGCCCAGGCGCGAAAACACCAGTTTATGGCCGTCGTCCGTCAGCGACACGGAAGGCGCGCTGACGGGGTCGACGATCGGATAAGTGGCCGAGTAACCCTTGCCCGGATACAGCATCAGGCGGATGCCCAGCGGCTGCAGCAGCGGTGCGGAAAAGCTGCCCATGGCGACCACCACGGCGTCCGCATGCTCCAGGCGGTGGCCCCCTTGCGCGTCGATGCTTTCCACGCCCGTGAGGCGTTCGCCATCCGTCAGCAGGCGCGTCACCGTCGTGCCGTACTGGAAATCCACGCCGGCAGCGGCCGCGCGCGCAGCCAAGGCCGTGGCAAACAGATGCACGTCACCCGACTCGTCGCTGGCCGTAAAATCGCCGCCCACGATCTGGCTGCGCGCGTGACGCAGGGCCGGCTCGATGCGAACCACTTCGTCGGCGCTGACGGTGTTGCGCGGGCAGCCCAGCTCGCGCAAGAGCGCGGCGCCCGCTTGCGATTTATCAAATTCCTGCTGGTCCGTATAGAAATGCAAGATGCCCCGCTCCAGGTGGTCGTAGGCTATGCCCGTCTCGCGGCGCAAGGCTTGCAGGCTCTGCCGGCTGTACTCGGCCAGGGCGACGATCTGACGCATATTGCGCGACACCCTCGACGGCAAACACTCGCGCAAGTAGTGCAGCACCCACTGCCATTGCAGCGCATCGAGACGTGGACGGAACAGCAGCGGCGCATCGTCCTTGCCCAGCCACGTGAGCACCTTGCGCAGGGTGGCGGGATTCGCCCACGGTTCGGCGTGCGAAACGGAAATCTGCCCGCCGTTACCGAAGCTCGTTTCCTGCGCGGCGCCCGCCTGGCGCTCGAGCACGCGCACGTCGTGACCCGCCTGGCGCAAGTACCAGGCCGATGCCGTGCCGACCACGCCGGCGCCGAGGACAAGGATCTTCATGGCGGGCTCGACTCGCTTAGCGCGTCAGCAGCACGGCGATGGCGACAAAGGCGGCGATCCACACCGTTTCCATCACCAGCATGATCACGGGACGCCAGCCCAGCGAGGCCAGCGACTGGAACGACGTTTTCACGCCCAGCGCGGCGATGGCGATGACGAGACAGGCGCGCGAGGCATTGTTGATCCAGCCATTCACTTCCTGCGGAATCAGGCCCAGGCTGTTGGTAATGACGAGCCAGACAAAGCCGATCAGGAAGAAGGGCACGAGCGGCGGCGCGTCGACCTCGCTCTTGCCATCCTTGCGCTTGAACATGATCGACAGGCCCAGCACGACAGGCACGAGGCAAGCCACGCGCGTCAATTTGACGAAGGTGGCCACGTCGCCCGTATGGTTGCTGACCAGATAGCCGGCGCCCACCACTTGCGCCACGTCATGGATGGTGCCGCCGATGAACACGCCTGCTTCCGTCGGGTCAAAGCCCAGCACCTTGACCAGCAGCGGATAGACGATCATGGCCAGGGTCGACAGCGAGGTCACGCCCACCACCGTCAGCAGGGTGAACTTTTCGTTTTCCTTGGTTTGCGGCAGCACGGCCGAGATGGCCAGCGCGGCCGACGCGCCGCAGATGGCTACCGAGCCGCCCGACAAAATGCCTTCCGTGATGGGACGCTTGAGCCACCTGGCCAGCAGGTAGCCGAAGCCCAAAGTCGCCACCAGGCCGCCGACGACGATCAGCAGGGGCGTCACGCCGACCGAGGCGATCTGGTTGAAGGTGATGCGCGCGCCCAGCAGGGCCACGCCCGTGCGCAGCAGCACCTTGCTGCAAAATTCGATGCCGGGCTTGCAGGTGGGATCGGACGCCAGGAAGTGGAAGGCCAGGCCGAAGAACAGCGCGTACAGCAGTTGGGGGCCGCCGTAATTGCTGGAAATAAAGGTGGCCGACAGCGCGATCACCAGCGCGATGGCCACGCCGGGCCAGCTGCGCAGCACGGCGCGGGGGCGCCAGATGGCAACGGCGGAAGACAGGTAGGGAATGTTCTTGTCGACAACGCGTGTTATCGCTGAGGAGTTGGTTTTCATGCGGGTCCGCTCATAATGTTTTAAAAATTGGGACATTTCATCTCGTTTTTTAATAATACACGATGAGCTAGCGAAGTCCATGCTTTTCCATGAAAATCGAAACCGGATGTTCCGGAAACTGACGTTTTGAGGTTAATGCTGGCGTAAACGACAAGCGGCGCGGCCCTTTGCAGGGACGCGCCGCCGTTGCCAGTACTTGAAAGATTACTTTTTGTTCAAACGGGTAATCAGGCTGGACGTGTCATAACGGTTGCCACCCGCCTGCTGCACTTCGCCATAGAACTGGTCCGTCAAGGTCGTCACGGGCAAGTCGCTGCCGTTGCGCTTGGCTTCGGCGAGGCAGATGCCCAGGTCCTTGCGCATCAGGTCGACGGCGAAACCGAAGTCGAACTTGCGTTCGATCATGGTCTTGCCCCGGTTTTCCAGCTGCCACGACTGCGCCGCGCCCTTGGAAATCACGTCGACCACCAGGGCCGCATCGAGGCCCGCGTTTTCCGCGAAGGCGATACCTTCGCTGAGCGCTTGCACCAGGCCCGCGATGCAGATCTGGTTGACCATTTTCGTCAGCTGGCCGGAACCGGACGCCCCCATGTAGGTGACGGCGCGCGAGAACAAGGCGATGACAGGCTCGGCGCGTGCATACGCTTCCGCATCGCCGCCCACCATCACCGTCAGCTTGCCGTTTTCCGCGCCCGCCTGGCCGCCGGACACGGGCGCGTCGAGGAAGAACACGCCTTTTTTTTGCGCCGCCGCGTGGATGGTGCGCGCCGCTTCGGCGGAAGCCGTCGTGTGGTCGATCAGGATGCTACCCGGCACCATGGCGGACAGCAAGCCGCCCTCTTCCAGGATGACTTGGTACAAATCATTATCGTTGCCGATGCAGGTGAAGACGAACTCGGCGCCCGCAGCAGCAGCGGCCGGCGTGGCGGCGCTGCTGCCTTTATGCTGCTCCAGCCAGGCGGCCGCGCGGGCCGGGTTGCGGTTGTACACGGTGACGTCGTGCCCGCCCGCCGCCAGGTGACCTGCCATGGGGAAACCCATGACGCCCAAACCGATGAATGCCACTTTTGCCATAATGTCCGTCCTGTCGATGAATGAATCCGATTATTGTTGCACAAACAGTCGCCGCCGGCAGCATCAAGCTGCGGGGGCGCGCCGATAATACAGGTCGAACTCCTCCTCGCCATCCGGCACGAAGCCGTGACGCACGTAGAAGCGGTTCGCCTCGCTGCCGCGCAAGGCCCCCACGCGCACGCTCTTGCGGGCCGCATCGGCCTCGGCAAACACGCGCGCCAACACGGCTGCGCCCATGCCTTGCCGTTGGCATGCCGGCGCCAGATAGAGGTGGTCGAGCAGTAAATAATCCGCTTGCGGGCGCAACACATAGAAGCCGGCCAGCGCGTCGCCATGGCGCAGCTGCCAGGTGCAATCGGGGTCGAACGTGGCCAGGAAACGCTGGCGCGCACGCTGCGGATCATAGCGGCCGATGCGCTCCAGGCTTTCACGCATGGCGGCCACGCGCAGGCTGGCCAGCGCTTCGCCATCGGCCAGGCTGGCAGGCACGAAAGTCAGCATGGCGTCACAGCACTGCGCGCAACGCCGCCATCAGGGCTGCGCATTCGTCCACGTTACCGATGCTGATGCGCAAATACTGGCTGATGCGTGGTACATTGAAATGACGCACGATCACGGAACGGGCGCGCAAGCCTGCCGCCAGTTGCGCCGCGTCATGCTGCGGGTGGCGGGCAAAGACGAAATTGGCCACCGAAGGCAGCACGTCGAAGCCCAGCGCCGTCAAGTCTGCCGTCAGCTGATCGCGGCTGGCGATGACGGCCTGGCGCGTCTGCTGGAAATACGCTTCGTCGTGCAGCGAGGCCACGGCGCCGGCCAGCGCCAGCCGGTCCAGCGGATACGAATTGAAACTGTTCTTCACTCTTTCCAGCGCCTCGATCAGGTCCGGATGCCCGAAGGCACAGCCCACGCGCAAGCCGGCCAGCGAGCGCGATTTCGAGAACGTCTGCACCACCAGCAAGTTCGGATAACGGTCGACCAGGGCCACAGCACTTTCCCCGCCGAAATCCACATACGCTTCATCGACCACCACCACGGCATCGGGATGCGCATGCAGCAGCGCTTCCACGCCGGCCAGCGGCAAGTCCACGCCAGTGGGCGCATTGGGATTCGGGAAGATGATGGCGCCGCACGGCCCCTGGTAGTCCTCCGGGCGGATGCGCATGGTCTCGTCGAGCGCCACCGTGCGATAGTCGATGCCGTACAGCTTGCAATATACGGGATAGAAGCTGTAGCTGATGTCCGGAAACAGCAGCGGCGCATCGTGCTTGAGCAAGGCCATGAAGGCCAGCGCCAGCACTTCGTCGGAACCGTTGCCGACAAACACTTGCGCGCTATTCAAGCCGTGGTAGTCAGCCAGGGTTTGCTTCAGTTCGCTGGCTGAAGGGTCAGGGTAGAGGCGCAGGGTGTCGTTGGCTGCTTCGCGCAGCGCGGCCAGCACCTGGGGCGATGGACCGTAGGGGTTTTCGTTGGTGTTGAGTTTGACCAGGTCGGGCAGTTTCGGTTGCTCGCCCGGGATGTAGGGGGTCAGCTCGCTGACGATGTTGCTCCAGAATCGGCTCATTACTTTGCTCATTACTTTGCTCATTACTTTGGTATGGGGGCAGGATGGTGATCGGGTAGATTACCATGGCTGAGGGAGATCAAGGTGGCGGGGGCGCTGGTCATTAGAGCTTGAATGGAGGAAAAAACGCCTTGCGCTGCGCGCTTTGGGCGGTTTTTCTACCTGGCCTTGATGCGTTGGTGGCTGGTATATGTGATGGATATAAAAAAAGCTCCCTTGCGGGAGCTTTTTTTATGTATTCTGGCGGAGAGGGTGGGATTCGAACCCACGGTACGATTTAACGTACGCTTGATTTCGAGTCAAGTACATTCGACCACTCTGCCACCTCTCCGTTTACTGCGGTCTATTCATTCAAACTGGCGTGCCGGTTTGAATGAGGCGCTATTTTAGCATGGGTGTTGTTGGGTTGGGTAGGGGGTTTATTGCTAATCTTGCTTTTGAAAAGCAAAACCCATTTGGGCGATTCGGGGAGCCTCGCGCGAGTACGCGCTCGTCTTCGAACCTGCCGCCTTGGCGCACGCGTCAAAACCAATTTGACGATTCGGAATGCTCCGCGCAAATATGCGCAGAGCTTCGAATCCCACGCGCAAGGCGCGCAGGCGCCTTGCTCCTCTTCGCCGGCACAAATAAAAAAAGCTCCCTTACGGGAGCTTCTTTTATTTGTTCTGGCGGAGAGGGTGGGATTCGAACCCACGGTACGATTTAACGTACGCTTGATTTCGAGTCAAGTACATTCGACCACTCTGCCACCTCTCCATTTGCTGCGGTCTTTCCTCGCATTGCTGCGAGAAGGCAAGATTATAGCAGCCCGCGGCGAAAAGAAAAGGACTATTTTATGCCTTCAGATGCGTCAGGCCACCCATGTATGGACGCAGCACTGGCGGGATCTCGACGCTGCCGTCTGCCTGCTGGTAGTTTTCCAGCACGGCCACCAAAGTGCGACCCACTGCCAGGCCGGAACCGTTCAGGGTGTGGGCCAGTTCCGGCTTGCCGGCGGCGTTGCGGAAGCGCGCCTGCATGCGGCGGGCCTGGAAGGCTTCGCAGTTCGACAGGGACGAAATTTCGCGGTAGGTATTTTGCGCCGGCAACCACACTTCCAGGTCGAAGGTCTTGGTGGCAGTAAAGCCCATGTCGCCCGTGCACAGCGACATCACGCGGTACGGCAAGCCCAGGCGTTGCAAGATCGTTTCCGCGTGGCCGACCATTTCATCGAGCACCTGGTACGAGGTGTCCGGATGCACCACTTGCACCATTTCCACCTTGTCGAACTGGTGCTGGCGGATCATGCCGCGCGTGTCGCGGCCGTAGCTGCCCGCTTCCGAGCGGAAGCATGGCGTGTGAGCCGTCATTTTCAGGGGCAGTTGATCGAGCGCCAGGATTTCGTCGCGCGCGATGTTGGTCAGCGATACTTCCGAAGTAGGGATCAGGTAGAAGGTCTCGCCCTCGCCTTCCACGCCGCCTTTTTTCACCGAGAACAAATCGGCTTCGAATTTCGGCAACTGGCCCGTGCCGCGCAGCGAATCGGCGTTGACCATGTATGGCGTATAGCATTCCGTGTAGCCGTGCTCGTCCACGTGCGTGTTGAGCATGAATTGCGCCAGCGCGCGGTGCAGGCGAGCGATGCCGCCTTTCATGACGGAGAAGCGCGAACCGGTCAGCTTGGTTGCCACTTCGAAGTCCAGGCCCAGCGGGGCGCCCACGTCGACGTGATCCTTGACTTCAAAGTCAAAAGTGCGCGGCGTGCCGACCTTGCGCACTTCCACGTTGCCCGACTCGTCCGTGCCCAAAGGCGACGACTCGTGCGGCAGGTTCGGCACGGCCATGATGAAATCGCTCAGCTTGGTTTGCACCAAGGTCAGCGCCGCTTCATCGGCTTTCAGTTCATCGCCCAGGCCGGCCACTTGCGCCATCACGGCCGAGGTGTCTTCCCCCTTGCCTTTCAACATGCCGATTTGCTTGGACAGCGCATTGCGCTTGCCCTGCAGCTCTTCGGTGCGCGTCTGGATCGCCTTGCGTTCGGCTTCGAGGGCGGTAAAACCTGCCACGTCGAGCTGGAATTTGCGCGTCGCCAGGCGTTCTGCGACGGTGGCGATGTCTTTACGGAGAAGTTGGATATCTATCATGGGTGGATGGCGGTGCCGATGTATCGAAAGCACTCATTGTACCAAGACCCGTTCAGTTCTTTATGAGTTTTGCACATGGCTGGCCATCGTCATGGCAGCATGGCTGGGCACTCGCGCCCGCTTTACATTTATTGCTTAGCTTAGTGCTTAAATAAAGGCGGCTTTTTCGGCAGCGCTCAGGCGGCGAGCGCTGACGGTAACGACAGGCATCGCGCTGTCGGCAGCCTGGGCAATCACCGTGCTGCTGGCGCTCACTTCGACCGTATTCGCACCGGCGGTGGCGAAGCTGGCGCCGATGGCGATGATGGCGGCGGCGACAAAGGTGATTTCCATGTTTTTCAGTGCGTTCATGATGTTACTCCTGGTTAGTTTGTTTCGTTGACTGCTGTTGGTATGGTGGTACTTTAGCCAACGGCGACAAACAACGCCACCGGCTTGCGACCAGCAGCAAAAAACAGGGAGCGAACGGTGAAAAACGGGGACTGAAGCGCAAAGAATAGTTACAAGGAATCCTTGACGAGGCGCCCCAGACGGCTGATCGCCTGCTCGATGCGCGGCGTCCAGGCATTGCCGCAATTGAGGCGCAGATAATTGCCGAACTTGCCCGAGGCCGAGAACAGCTGGCCCGGCATATACGCCACGCCGTCCGCAATCGCCTGGCCATGCAGGGCCAGCGCATCGATTTGCGGCGGCATCTGCACCCACAGCACGAAACCGCCTTGCGGCTCGGACAGCATGCAGTCCGCCGGAAAGTGGGCCGCCACCGCGTCGGACATGCGCGCGATGCGCTGCACCAGGGTGCGCCGCATCTTGCGCAATTGCTGGTCGTAGCTGCTACCTTCCAGAAAGTCGGCCAGCACGGCCTGGAAGAAATGGCTGGTGGCGCCGCTCGACACGGTTTTCAGCAGGGCCACTTCCTGCGCGAAACGCCCGGCCAGCACATAGCCCACGCGCGACGCCGGCGTGATGGCCTTGGAAAACGAGGAGCACAGCAAGACGTTGCCGCTCGTGTCGTAGGCCTTCACGGGCCAAGGTCGCTGCGGCGCAAAGCACAGGTCGCCATAGACATCGTCTTCCACCAGCGGAATATTGAATTCCGACAGCAACCCCGCCAGGCGCTTCTTGTTTTCTTCCGGCATGACGCAACCAAGCGGGTTGTTGGCGTTCGGCACGAACAAACACGCTTGCACGAGACCGGCGCGCAGAGCCAGCTCCAGCGCGTCGAGCAACGGCCCCGTCTTCGGGTCGGTGGGGATTTCCAAGGCCTTCATGCCCAGGCTTTCGATCATTTGCAGCAGCACGAAATACGTGGCCGACTCGATGGCGATGGTGTCACCCGGCTTGGCCACAGCGCGCAGGCACAGGCTGATCGCCTCCGTGCAGGAATTCGTCACGACGATCTCGTGCGGGTCCAGCTTGCCCCAGTCCAGCGCGCGGCGCGCGACCTGGCGCAGGAAATTGCCTTCGCTGATGTCGTAGCAGCTAACCTTGCTCAATAAAGCGGGTTCGCGCCGCGCCACGGCGCTGATGGTGCGCTGCATGCGCTTGATGGGCAAGATCTCGTCGGGCGGCCAGGCCGTGCCCAGTTGCACGATATTCGCCGTCTCGTTGTCTTTCAACACGCGCATCAACAGATTATTGATGCCGACAAAGGCCGGCTCCCTCAAGTTCTGGGCATCAAAGCTGCAGGCGCGGCGCGGCGCGCGGTGGCGCACGAAATAGCCGGACTGGGGCCGCGCATCAACCTGTCCCCGGTCTTCCATCAGGCGCAAGGCTTGCATCACGGTACTAATGGAGATGCGCTTTTGCTGCGCCAGGTGGCGGATCGACGGCAGGCGGTCGCCGGGCGCAAACACGCGCGAGTCGATCAGGGCGCCCAGCTCGTTGGCCAGATGCTCGTACAGATTCAAATGCGCGCTCATGTTCATCCCTTCAGTATGCAGCTGCCGCGCGGGGCCGGCACAGATACAGTTGCCGAATTTTTTGATAAGCACAGTGTACGACAAGGGACACTGTATTCATGACAATTTCGTTTTCCTGCATCTGTCATGGTTCACCGCAAGCGCCTAAGCTGTTCCTGTCAGCACAACAGGAGCGATGCCATGCATACCGACCACGAATTACGCAGCGAACGGCCTTTACGCCTGGAAAAGGCGCACGCCAGGGTCATCGAATGCCTGTCCGGTACGGCGTGGATCACGGCCTATGCCCAATTCGAGGATTGTGTACTGCGCAGCGGCGAACGCTACACGATACCGAATGACGGCCTGGTGCTGGTCGAAGCCGTGGGTAGCGGACACATCCGTGTGCACGGGACCGCCGCACCCCGGCCCACCCTGCTGCGCTGGCTGAACCTGGCACTGCCTCACACACTGAATACAAGGAATACATGATTCAAGAACCACTGCGCGTCCTCGTCACGGGCGCCGCCGGCATCATCGGCACCGCTTTCTGGAAGCGCCGGCACGGGGAATTCTCCTTGCGCCTGGCCGACCTGCACACAGGCAAGCTGGCCGAAGCGCCCTGCCCATCCATGCCACTCGATGTCGGCGACTATGCCGCCTGCCTGGCCGCCTGCGCCGACACCGACGTGGTGCTGCACCTGGCCGGCGTGCCGCACGCCAGCGCCGATTTCGATGCGCAATTGTTGCAGCCGAACATCATCGGCACGCACAACATCTTCCGCGCGGCACAGGCACAAGGTGTGAAAAGAGTCGTGTTTGCCAGCAGCGCGCAAGCCATCGAGGGCTATCCGCTCGATATGCAAGTGCAGGAAAACATGCCGGCCCGGCCAGCCAACATGTATGGCGCCAGCAAGGCGTTCGGCGAAGGCGTGGCCTCCGCGTTCGCGCACCAGCATGGCATGACGGCGATTGCCGTGCGCATCGCCAACGTGGCCAACTTTGCGCCAGGTCAACAGCACAGCGCGCGCGACATTGCCGCCTTCATCAGCGAGCGCGACGTGGTGCAATTGCTGGCCCGCTGCATCGCCGCCGACGTGCCGACCGGCTACCACGTCGTGCATGGCGTGTCGGACAACCGCTATAAACGGTTGTCGATCACGGCGACGCGCCAGTTGGTCGGCTACGCGCCGCAGGATGACGGTTTTACCTTGCTGGGCTTGTAGCCTCAGCCCTTGCCGGCTTTCCTGTCCAGCTCGCGCAGCCAGGCCAGCTTATCGGCAATTTTACTTTCCAGGCCGCGCGGCACGGGCTGGTACCAGCCCGGTTCGGCCATGCCGTCCGGGAAGTAGGTTTCGCCGGCCGCATACGCATCGGGTTCGTCGTGCGCGTAGCGGTAGGCGTGGCCGTAACCCAATTCCTTCATCAGTTTCGTCGGCGCATTGCGCAAGTGCACGGGCACTTCCTTCGACTTGTCCTTCTTCACAAACGCCATGGCCGTGTTGAACGCGTTGTAGCCGGCATTGCTTTTCGCGGCAATCGCCAGATAGATCACGGCCTGGCCCAAGGCCAGCTCGCCTTCGGGCGAACCGAGGCGTTCATACGTTTCCGCCGCATCGTTGACCATGGTCAAGGCACGTGGGTCGGCCAGGCCGATATCTTCCCAGGCCATACGCACGATGCGCCGCGACAGGTAACGCGGATCGGCGCCGCCGTCGATCATGCGGCAAAACCAGTACAGGGCCGCGTCCGGGTTCGAACCACGCACGGATTTATGCAGGGCGGAAATCTGGTCATAGAAATTGTCGCCCCCCTTGTCGAAACGGCGCGAGTTCAGGGTCAGCGCATTGTCGACAAAGGCCGCGTCGATCTTCGTCGTGCCCGTCGAGCTGGCGGCCGTCTCGGCCTGCTCCAGCAAATTCAAAAAGCGGCGCGCATCGCCGTCCGCGTAGCCGATCAGGGTATCGGCGGCCGCCTCGTCGAAGGTCAGGTGCGTCAGTGCCGTGCTTTGCGCCTTGGCCAGCAGCAGCTTCATCTCGTCTTCGTTGAGCGATTTCAACACATACACTTGCGCACGCGACAACAGCGCCGAATTGACTTCGAAGCTGGGGTTTTCGGTGGTGGCGCCGATGAAGGTCACCAGACCCGATTCGACAAAAGGCAGCAAGGCATCCTGCTGCGACTTGTTGAACCGGTGGATCTCGTCGACGAACAATAAAGTGTGCTTGCCGAACTGGTCCAGGCTGTGACGCGCCTGATCCATGGCTGCGCGGATATCTTTCACACCCGCAAACACGGCCGACAGGGCAATGAATTCACTGTCGAAGGCGTTGGCCATCAGGCGCGCCAGGGTCGTCTTGCCCACGCCGGGCGGCCCCCACAAGATCATCGAATGGGCCTTGCCCGCCTCGAACGCCAGGCGCAGCGGCTTGCCGACACCCAGCAGATGCGTCTGGCCGATGACTTCGTTGAGCGTAGCAGGCCGCAAGGCCTCGGCCAGCGGCTGGCGCGGTGCGGTGGAAAAGAGATCCGCCATAATATTTACCGGGTAAGAATGCAAAAGCCCCGCATCGCTGCGAGGCCGGTCAACAACAGGACGTCAGCGATCAATTGTTAATCACGTCGGCGCCCTTGGGCATGACAAATTTAAAGTGATTGGCAGATAAGGCCGGATTTTTCTGGAAGTTCTTGAACGCCAGCACCGAGGTCTGACCGAACGAGTCGCGCAATTCCATCGCTTCCGGCACGCCATTGCGCAGGCCGATCGTGATTTCATCAAACGTCGTGTCCTTGGCCTTCGGTGTCGCTTTCAGCCATTCCAGGCCATCGCGCGTGCCCGCTTCGGCCAGAGTGAAATTCTTTTCCAGGTCATTGCTGCCGAACAGGATGGCGGCCGGCGAGGAACCGAGCGCGTCGCCCAGTTTCTTCACCGTCACCTGGCTCAAGTCCTTGTCGTAGATATACAACTTGTCGCCGTCCGCTTGCAGCAGCTGCTCGTATGGCTTCAGATAGGTCCAGATGAACTTGCCGGGACGGGCGAATTCAAACGTGCCGCTGGCCGGCGTGGACACTTTCGCCTTGCCGCTGGCGTCCGCCTTCTTGACTTGCCGCTGCACGAACTCGCCCTTGGCCGACTTGGTGCCGGCCGCAAAGCTCTTGAATTGCTCGAGCGCGCTGGCCGAGGCGCTGGCCGCGAACAGCAGGCTGCAGGCAACGCTGGCCGCGCCGATCATCATTTTTGCTGCGAAAGTATTGCTTTTCATTCTATTACCCTTGTTCGCTACTTGCCGCCGGCACCAGGATTTCCCGGTTGCCATTGGATTGCATGGTTGATACCACCCCGCTCTGCTCCATCTGCTCGAGCAGACGGGCGGCGCGGTTGTAGCCGATGCGCAAATGACGCTGCACCAGCGAAATCGAAGCGCGGCGGTTTTTCAGCACCACCGCCACCGCCTGGTCGTACAGAGCATCGGCCTCGCCGCCGCCCTCGCCCGGCGCGCCGCCCTCGGCGCCATCGCCTTCCAGGGTGCCGCCTTCGAGGATGCCCTCGATGTAATTCGGTTCGCCCTGCAACTTCAAATGGCTGACGACCCTGTGAACTTCTTCATCGGAAACAAACGCGCCGTGCACGCGCATCGGCAAGCCGGTGCCGGGCGGCATGTACAGCATGTCGCCCATGCCCAGCAGTGTTTCCGCGCCCATCTGGTCTAGAATGGTGCGCGAGTCGATCTTCGACGATACCTGGAAGGCGATACGCGTCGGAATGTTCGCCTTGATCAGGCCCGTGATCACGTCTACAGATGGGCGCTGCGTGGCCAGAATCAAGTGCAAACCAGCGGCGCGCGCCTTTTGCGCGATACGCGCGATCAATTCCTCGACTTTTTTGCCCACCACCATCATCAAATCGGCCAGCTCGTCGATGATGATGACGATGGTTGGCAATTTATCGAGCGGTTCCGGCGAATCCGGCGTCAGGCTGAACGGATTCGGGATATGTTCTTCGCGCTTTTTCGCGTCGGCAATCTTCGCGTTGTAGCCGGCCAGGTTACGCACGCCCATCTTGCTCATCAGCTTGTAGCGGCGTTCCATCTCGTTCACGGCCCAGTTCAGCGCGTGGCCCGCCTGGCGCATATCGGTCACGACGGGCGCCAGCAAGTGCGGAATGCCTTCGTAGACGGACATTTCCAGCATCTTCGGATCGATAAGGATCAGGCGCACGTCGAGCGGGTCGGATTTGTACAGCAGCGACAGAATCGTCGCATTGATGCCGACCGATTTACCGGAACCGGTGGTACCGGCCACCAGCAAGTGGGGCATCTTGGCCAGGTCCGCCACGACGGGCTTGCCGGCAATATCCTTGCCCAGCGCAATCGTCAGGCTGGACACGCCATCGTTGTAGACCTTGGAGCCGAGGATTTCCGTCAGGCGCACGATCTGGCGCTTGCTGTTCGGCAGCTCCAGGGCCATGTAATTCTTGCCGGGGATGGTTTCCACCACGCGGATCGAGGTCAAGGACAGCGAACGGGCCAGGTCGCGCGCCAGGCCCACGATCTGGCTGCCCTTCACGCCCGTAGCCGGCTCGATTTCATAGCGCGTCACGACAGGGCCGGGGTAAGCAGCCACGACCTTGGCATCCACGCCAAAGTCGGACAATTTCTTTTCGATCAGGCGGCTCGTGAATTCCAGGGTTTCCACGGAGACCGTTTCCACCACGGGCGGCGCTTCGTCAAGCAAGGACAGCGGCGGCAGCTTGCCGTCGCCCAAGCCCTCGAACAGATGGGCCTGGCGCTCCTTTTCCACGCGCTCCGATTTCACCACGGTGACCACTTGCGGCTCGATCTTGACGGGCGGCGCTGCCACATGTTTCTCCACATGCTTGGCCCGTTCGATTACCACCACTTCGTCGCGGCGCACGGCGGCTACTTCACCCTGGCGGCGGTCTTCGCGGTCCTGATAGCGCAGCACGAACCAGTTGAACGCATCTTCGATGGCGCCGCCTATGCGCTCGGCCACTTGCAGCCACGACACATGGAAGAACAGGGAAAAGCCCAGGCCGAACAACAATAGCAGCAGCAAGGTGGCGCCCGTGAAACCGAAGGCCACGTGGGCCGAGTGCCCCACCAGCTGGCCCAGCACGCCACCCGGCTCGCGCGGCAGCTGCACGTGCAGGCTTTTCGCCATGCGCAGGTATTCGAGGCCCATGCTGCCGATCAGCATGATGGAGAAGCCGACGATGCGAATCAGCATCTCGACATGGTGCTCGCGCTCTACCTCTTCCTCTTCCAGCAGGAAGCGCTTGCTCAGGCGGCGGTAGCCATGCCACACCGTGCGCAGCAGCCACACGCACCACCACCAGGCGGAAAAGCCGAAGATGTACAGCAATAAATCAGAGAAGGTCGCACCGAGCTTGCCGCCCAGGTTAGCCACCTTGTCGACGTTGGTGGCGTGCGACCAGCCGGGGTCGAGCTTGTTGAAGCTGGCCAGTATCAGCACGAAATACAGGGCGAACGCAGCCAGCGCGAACCAGCGCGCCTCGGACAGCAGCCGCACCAGCCGGTTGGGCAGAGGACGGCGTTCGACCGGTTTTCGGGTGTAGCTATTTTGATTGGCCTGGGCTGGTTTAGTCATTCTGGGAAGCGCTGCAAGGTGATAAGTGTTTCTGAAAGGGAATTTCCCATAATAAGGAAGTATTCTAAGCCATATATGCCCCCGACGGCCCCACGATTCGTCGCTAATGGCGGCTTGGTCTATAATCGCGGATTGCTTGCGCAAGCGCAATACGCCCTTGTTCTTCGCGCGTACGCCCCCAATTCGGATAGACCCCACTCATAGAGAAGCCTCCCATGACCACTACCAAACACGCCCGCGTTTTGATCCTCGGCTCCGGCCCAGCCGGCTACAGCGCTGCCGTCTACGCCGCCCGCGCCAACCTGAACCCGATGCTGGTCACCGGCGTGGAACAAGGCGGTCAATTGATGACCACCACCGACGTGGAAAACTGGCCAGGCGACCCGATGGGCGTGCAAGGTCCGGACTTGATGCAGCGCTTGCTGCAGCACGCCGAGCGTTTCAATACGGAAATCGTCTTTGACCACATCCACACCACCTTCCTGAATGAAAAACCGATCCGCCTGAAGGGCGACAGCCACGAATACACGTGCGATACGCTGATCATCGCCACGGGCGCGTCCGCGCAATACCTGGGCCTGCCATCGGAATCGGAATTCATGGGCAAGGGCGTGTCCGCCTGCGCCACCTGCGATGGTTTCTTCTACCGCAACCAGGAAGTGGCCGTCGTCGGCGGCGGCAATACGGCCGTCGAAGAAGCGCTGTACCTGTCGAACATCGCCAATAAAGTCACGCTGATCCACCGCCGCGACAAGTTCCGCGCGGAAGCCATCCTGATCGACCGCCTGAACGCCAAGGTTGCCGAAGGCAAGATTGTGTTGAAATATAACCACACCCTGGACGAAGTGACGGGCAACGAAGGCGGCGTGACGGGCCTGAACATCAAGTCGACCATCGACGGCAAGGTCGAAGCGTTGAGCGTGCACGGCGTGTTCATCGCCATCGGCCACAAGCCGAACACAGGCATCTTCGAAGGCCAGCTGGAAATGCACAACGGCTACATCAAGACGAAAACGGGCCTGGAAGGCATGGCCACCGCCACCAGCGCACCGGGCGTGTTTGCCGCCGGCGACGTGCAAGACCACATCTACCGCCAGGCCATCACCAGCGCCGGTACGGGTTGCATGGCAGCACTGGACGCCCAGCGCTACCTGGAAGGCCAGGAGTAAGCGTCGCATGGCGTCGATGAAAGACTTCGCCGACCTGAAAGCGGTCAGCAAGCAGCTCAAGGAGCAGGCGGACGCGCGCGCGCAAGTCGCGGCTGAGCGCGCCCAGCAGGTCAAGGTGCAGGCCGTGGAGAGCAATCTGTTCAAGGCCAGCATCGGCGGCGTCAAGCGCCTGCCCGAGTCGGACCGCTACGTACCCAGCCTGCCCAAGGCGGGGGCCATGGCGACCCAGCAGCCGGCGCGCAAGCTGACGCCGGAAGAGGAACATGCGGCCGTGCTGCGCGAGTCGCTGTCGGACTTGTTTGAGGTCGACCATTACCTGGAAAACGATCCGGCCCTGAACTACGCCCGCCCCGGCGTGGGACCGGACGTGGTCAAGAAGATGCGCAAGGGCCACTGGCCCATCCAGGATGAGCTGGACTTGCATGGCTTGCGCCGCGACGAGGCGCGCGACGGCATCGGCGCCTTTTTGAACCAGGCGACGCGGCGCAAGCTGCGCTGCGTGCGCGTGATTCACGGCAAGGGTTTTGGCTCGAAAGGCCAGGAACCGGTCTTGAAATCGATGGTGCACAGCTGGCTCGTGCAAAAGGATGAAGTCGTCGCCTTTTGCCAGGCGCGCCGTTCCGAGGGAGGCGATGGCGCGCTGGTGGTTTTACTTTCAGCGGCCCTGCAGCCCATGCGCTAGCCTTGACAGCAAGATATTTCAATTCAGTAACAAGTTAGCCCTCACACCCGGCCCCGTTTGTCACCATTCGGGGCCGTGTCATGTTAACCTGTGACAATTATTTCCTGTCCTAGCGCTCCGCCCATGATGCCACCCCAATTGCCGCCTGGCTCGCTGATCAAGATCATCGAGGTCATCGCCATCCTGGTGGGCGCGTTTTCCGGCTTCATCGAAGCGCGCCGCAAGCGCATGGACCTCGTCGGCGTGTTCGTCGTGGCGTTCATCACGGCGTTTGGCGGCGGCACCCTGCGCGACATCCTGCTCGACAAGCGGCCCCTGTTCTGGGTCTCGCACCAGGAATACGCGATTCTCATCTTCGTGCTGGCCCTGACGGCCGCGCCCCTGATCCAGCATTTGCGCCAGATCGTCTCGGAACGCCTGATCGTCATCGCCGACGCCATCGGCCTGGGCATGTTCGCCATCGCGGGCGTGGCCGAAGCCATGCGCGCCGGCATGCCGATTTTTATTGCCTCGATGATGGGCGTGATTACGGGGATTTTTGGCGGCGTGATGCGCGACATTGTCTGCAACGAAGTGCCGATGGTGTTTCGCGACGGCAAACCGTACGCCATCTGCGCGTTCTTCGGCTGCTGGGCCTACCTGCTGCAAATGCACTTCGGCGCCGAGCACGACTTTGCTCTATGGACCAGCGCCAGCGGCATCACGATCTTGCGCCTGATATGCTGGAAATTCGACATGCGCTTGGGGCGCTGAAGGTCAGCGGCCCAAGCTGAAACACTTACACTGCGTCAGGACCGGTTTCACCCGTGCGGATACGGATAACCTGTTCCACGTCACGCACGAAAATCTTGCCGTCGCCGATCTTGCCCGTGCGGGCAGCCTTGATGATGGCGTCGACCACCAGTTCCGACACGCTGTCGTCCACCACCACTTCGACTTTGACTTTCGGCAAGAAGTCGACCACGTACTCGGCGCCACGGTACAGCTCGGTATGGCCCTTCTGGCGGCCAAAGCCCTTCACTTCCGTCACGGTCAAGCCCGTCACGTTCACATCGGCCAGGGCTTCGCGTACTTCGTCGAGCTTGAATGGTTTGATGATGGCGGTAATCTGTTTCATGGCTACTCCTTAAAATTGTTGGATTGTGGACAGATGGCTGCTTATTCGTAAAACTTCGACGTGATAGGGTAGCGCCAGTCGCGGCCGAAGCCACGGTGCGTGACGCGGATGCCCACCGGCGACTGGCGCCGCTTGTATTCATTGATCTTGATCAGGCGCGTGACCCGGGCCACATCGGCCGGCGGGTAGCCAGCCTCGATAATCTCGGCGATCGGCCGGTTTTCTTCCATGTACAGCTGCATGATGCCGTCGAGTACATCGTATGGCGGCAAGGAATCCTGGTCCAGCTGGTCGGCACGCAATTCGGCCGACGGTCCGCGCGTCAAGATGCGCTCGGGAATCACGTCCGACACACTGTTGCGCCAGGCGCACAGGCGATATACCAGGGTCTTGGCGATATCCTTGATCACGGCAAAGCCGCCCGCCATGTCGCCATACAGGGTGCAATAGCCAACAGCCATCTCGCTCTTGTTGCCCGTCGTCAGCACGATGCTGCCATGCTTGTTCGACAAGGCCATCAGCAAGGTGCCGCGGATGCGCGCCTGGATGTTTTCTTCCGTCGCATCTTCCGCCAGTCCGGCGAACTCGTCAGCCAGGGTGGCGCGGAAGGCATCGAAAGTTTGCTTGATCGGAATTTCATCGTAGCGCACATTGAGACGTTTTACCATGTCGCGCGAATCGATCCACGAGATATCGGCCGTAAATTGCGATGGCATCATGACGGCGCGCACCTTGTCGGCGCCCAGCGCATCGACGGCGATGGCCAGGGTCAGGGCGGAATCGACGCCGCCCGACATGCCGATCAGCACGCCCGGGAAGCCGTTCTTGACTATATAGTCGCGCACGCCCAGCACCAGCGCCTGGTACACCTGCGCCTCCGTGGTCAACGGCGCAGCCAGCGGCTGCGGCACGGGCGTGGCGCCGTCGAAGTCGACCAGCTGCAAGTCTTCCTCGAAGTGGCGCAACTGGGCGCAAATCGTGCCGGCCGCATCCATGACAAACGAGTCGCCATCGAAAATCAGTTCATCCTGGCCACCGACCAGGTTGGCATACACGAGGGCCATGCCTTGCGCGCTGACATTCTTGCGCATGGTTTCATAGCGCAGATGCTGCTTGTTCATGTGGTACGGCGAACCGTTCGGCACCAGCAGCACTTGCGCACCGGCCGCGCGGGCGCGCATCGGCGCGTGCTCGAACCACGTGTCTTCGCAGATATTGATACCGAAACGCACGCCCTTCACGCCAAACACGAAAGCCTGGTCCGACGACGTAAAGTAACGTTTTTCATCGAACACGGTTGTGTTCGGCAAATCGTGCTTGCGGTAGGTGCCCAGCACTTCGCCGTTCAGCAGCACGGAGGCGGCATTGTGCCGCACACCCTTCTCGTCTTGCAGGGGCAAGCCCACCACCACGTGCAAATCCTTGAACTGGGCCAGGTCGGTAGCCAGCCCCGCAAACGCTTCCTGCGTTTTTGCGTAAAATGCATTGCGCAGCAACAGGTCCTCGGGTGGATAGCCAACCAGCGACAGTTCCGGCGTGAGCACGATATCGGCGCCCGCTTCAAAGGCGCGGCGGGAAAGGTCGAAGATCTTGGCACGGTTGCCGGCCAGATCGCCGACCGTACTATTCATTTGAGCAATTGCGACTTTGACTGTCATGATGATGATGGATATTTCGTTCTATTAAACAAGACAGGGGCGCGCAGGCCGACGGCGGCGCCCCGAGAGTGATGAATGCACACTACAACAATGAATTATCGCACGGCTATCGTCTCTACCCTGGCTGAAATTGGCGAAGCGGCCTGGTCTGAACTGCTGGCCAGCCAGGCGGACGCCACTCCCTTCCTTTCCTACGCCTTTTTGCACGCGCTGCACGAGTCCGGCTGCGCCAGCGCGGACACGGGCTGGCAACCGAATTACCTGGTGCTGTGGCAAGGCGATGTGCTGGCCGCCGCCCTGCCCCTGTACCTGAAGATGCACTCGTATGGCGAATACGTGTTCGACTGGGCCTGGGCCGAGGCCTATCAGCAGCATGGCCTTGAATATTACCCGAAACTGTTGTCCGCGATTCCGTTTACGCCTGTCAGCGGCACGCGCTTGCTGGCCCGCGATGGCGAGGCCCGCGCGGCCCTGCTGGCCTTCCTGCAGGCGCAGCAGCAAGCAGCCGAAGTGTCGTCCTGCCACATCCTGTTCCCGCCGGAAAGCGAAGCGCGCCAGCTGGCGCAAGCTGGCTACCTGATGCGTAGTGGCGTGCAGTTTCACTGGCTCAATCCCGGCTACACGGATTTCGAGCAATTCCTCGCCACCCTGGAACACAAGAAGCGCAAGAATATCCGCGCCGAGCGGCGCAAGGTGCAGGAGGCTGGCGTTACCATGCGCCAGGTGTGCGGGGTGGATGCTGTGGAGGCCGACTGGCAACTGTTCCACCGCTGCTACAGCAATACCTATGCGGAACACCGCTCGTCCCCCTATTTGTCGCTGGATTTCTTCCGCCGCATCGGCGCCAGCATGCCGCAGAACATCCTGTTGGTGATCGCCGAACGCGAAGGCCGGGCCATTGCCGCCTCGCTGGTGATCCACACGGCTGACACTCTGTATGGCCGCTACTGGGGCGCGCTCGAACACGTGCCCTGTCTGCATTTCGAAACGGCGTATTACCAGCCGCTGGAGTTTTGCATCGCCAACGGCATCGCCACCTTCGAAGGGGGCGCGCAAGGCGAACACAAGATGGCGCGGGGCTTCCTGCCGCAAAAGACCTGGTCCGCCCACTGGCTGGCGCACCCGGCATTTGCCGATGCCGTGCAGCGCTTCCTCGAGCGCGAGCGGGGCGGCATCGATGCTTACCTCGATGAGTTGAACGAGCACAGTCCGTTTCGCGCATAAAAAAACGCTCCCGGCCATGTGACTGGCAGGGAGCGTTTTTTTACTGGGTGTTCTTACGCTTTTGCGGCATCGGCCTTGTAAGCGGCAACACCGCCGAGGATTTCTTCCTTGGCCACTTCAGGACCGTACCAGCCGTCGATCTTGACCCATTTGCCTTTTTCCAGATCTTTGTAGTGCTCGAAGAAATGCTGGATCTGGCGCAAACGCAGTTCGTTCAAGTCTTCCGGCTTTTGCCAGTGGCTGTAGATCGACAGGACCTTGTCGACTGGCACGGCCAGTACTTTCGCGTCTTCGCCCGACTCGTCGGTCATTTTCAGCACGCCGATAGGACGGCAGCGCACGACCACGCCTGGGATCAGCGGGAACGGGGTGATGACCAGCACGTCAACCGGGTCGCCATCCGGCGACAGGGTGTTCGGCACGTAGCCGTAGTTGCACGGGTAATGCATGGCGGTACCCATGAAGCGATCGACGAAGATCGCGCCGCTTTCCTTGTCGACTTCGTACTTGATCGGATCGGCATTCATCGGGATTTCGATGACGACGTTGAAATCGTTCGGCAGGTCGCGGCCGGAAGAGACGTTATTCAAACTCATGGGGTTCCTCATTAGCGGATTGTGTTTTAACCGCGCAATTATAGCGAAGTACAGGCAGCTTGTGCGATGCAGCAGCGGCCCGCCGGCGTTTTGCGCCTCACGCCAACAACACCGGCATGGGCGGCCCGCCGGCGCCCGCAGCCTGCCGCCCTTTCGCCTTCCCCGTCCGCAGCAGCCGGCCATCACGAAAATAAAGGGACCGTCGACAATAATAAGTAGAAACACTTAAGCAATATTACCGACATATTGAATTAATGCCGCTGGAATATCGGCTTATTTTCATTTCAATATCACCACACCGCAAACATGGTTATTATAATCCGCATTGCATTTCTTGCAGCCACTTATAACAACTGTTTGATCATCATTCATCCCGTGATGCGTCTGTATTATTGCGCGACCGTTTCAGCGCCTCCCGTTAGCCACCCTCCAGGCGGCCTTCCAGCCCCGCAACGCCCTCATCCAGCATAATATTTTCTCTTATTTGAAGTTTTTATTTTATTCAAATGACAGTCCTGCCAAAAAATGGCGCGACCAGAAGACAATCATCAATTCTGATAAACTATCACATTCTGGTGATTCCAAACTTTGTATATTCTGCAATCGACGCCTTCCCTGAATTCAATATGGCGCATCAACGCGCCACCGATAAATCCTTGCAAAAAGGAATATGATGATTCCCTCTTTTCGGCCCGGTCCTTTATTAAAGGTCACCGGCGTTATTTTCATTCTGTTTGGCCTCGCCCTGCTGGGCGGCGGCATCTGGCTGGCCACGCTCGGCGGCTCGTGGTACTACTTGCTGGCCGGCATCGGCATGCTCGTTGTCGGCGCGCTGGTGTTCCAGGGCAAGCGCAGCGCACAACCGTTCATGGCGCTGCTGCTGACCGCCACCCTCATCTGGTCCGTCATTGAAGTGAAATTCGACTGGTGGCAATTGCTGCCGCGCCTCGATATCTGGTTTGCCGCCGCCGTCTGGCTGCTGCTGCCCTTCGTCAGCCGCCGCCTGGCGCCACCTGCCGCCGAGAAACAGCCGCAAGCGGGCAAGACGGCCTTGAGCGCCGCCGTGGCCCTGACCGTCATCGCCGGCGTCATCGCCCTGTTCCAGGACTACCATGACCTGCATGGCGACGTGCCAGCCGCAAACATGGCAGCCACCGCCACCGGCGACCTGGCTCCCGGCGTCGAGCCCAATGACTGGTCCGCGTATGGCCGCTCCGGCTATGGCGACCGCTACGCCCCGGCCGCGCAGATCACGCCGGCCAATATTTCTGGTCTGAAAGAAGCCTGGACCTACCACACGGGCGACTTCAAGGGTCCGAACGACCCGGGCGAGATCGCCAACGAAGTCACGCCGCTGAAGGTCAATGACATGTTGTACCTGTGCACGCCGCACAATATCGTCATCGCCCTGAACCCGGACACAGGCAAGGAAATCTGGCGCCACGATCCGAAGATCAACCGCGACGCGGCCAGCTACCAGCACATGATCTGCCGCGGCGTCGCCTACTGGGACGTCAACGCGGGCCGTGCGAAGAATGATCCTGTGCCGCAAGCTGCCAGCATGGAATGCCCGCGCCGCATCCTGGCGCCGACCATGGACGGCACCATGATCGCCGTCAACGCCGATACGGGCGAGTCGTGCAAGAGCTTTGGCAACAACGGCGTCGTCAACCTGTACAAGAACATGGCCATGATCAAGCGCGGCTTCCTGATGCCGACCTCGCCGCCGGCCGTCTCGCAGAAAATGGCCGTGATTGCCGCCAGTGTGACGGATAACCATTCGACGGAAGAGCCGTCGGGCGTGATCCGCGGTTACGATCCCGTCACCGGCAAGCTGATGTGGAACTGGGATCCGGCCACGCCGGAAGATACCAAGCCCTTCCCTGAAGGCAAGAACTACACCAACAACTCGCCCAATTCGTGGGGCGTGGCCAGCATCGATGAAAAGCTGGGCATGGTCTACATTCCGATGGGTAATGAAACCCCCGATACCTGGGGCGGCAACCGCAACAAGAATGGCGAGAAATTCAACAGCGCCATCGTCGCGCTGGATCTGGCGACGGGTAAAGTGCGCTGGGTGTACCAGACCGTGCACCACGATATCTGGGACATGGATATCGGCGGACAACCTTCGCTGGTCGACATCGATACGCCCAAAGGCAAAGTTCCATCGGTCGTGGCCACGACGAAACGGGGTGACATCTACGTGATCGACCGCCGCGATGGCAGCCTGGTCGTGCCGGCGCCGGAAAAACCCGTGCCAACGAGCAATCCTGCCGCTGGCGACACCCTGTCGCCCACGCAGCCGTTCTCGGCCCTGACCTTCTTGCCTGAGCGCAATATCAGCGAAGCGGACATGTGGGGCACGACGCCGTTCGACCAGCTCGCTTGCCGCATCATCTTCAAGGAACGCCGCTATGAAGGCCCGTTCACGCCGCAAACGGCTGGCAAGGGCGCCGTCATCTCGCCGGGCCCGCTGGGCATCTTCGAATGGGGCGGCGCCGCCATCGACCCCGTGCGCCAGTTGTTGATCGTCAACCCTGACTACATGGGCTTCCTGGAAAAACTCGTGCCGCGCGCGGAAACGACGGCCAAGGGTGGCACCGGCGGCGAAATGGGCTTGCAGCCACAGACGGGCGTCCCGTTTGCCGTAGAAATCAAAGCCTTCCTGTCGCCGCTGGGCTTCCCGTGCCAGGCACCGCCATGGGGCTATGTGGCCGCCGTCGACCTGCGCACCATGAAAAAAGTGTGGATGCACAAGAACGGCACCACGCGCGACAGCGGTCCCGTGCCGATTCCATTGCCACTGGGCGTGCCCAGTCTGGGCGGCATGGTCACCACCGGCGGTGGCGTGATCTTCCTCAGCAGCACGCTCGACTACTACATCCGTGGCTACGACGTCAGCAACGGTAAAGTAATCTGGAAAGCCCGCCTGCCAGCCGGCGGCCAGGCTACGCCGATGAGCTATGTGTCGAACAAGTCGGGACGCCAGTTCGTCGTCGTCATGGCCGGCGGCCACGGTTCGCTGGGCACGAAGATGAGCGACACTCTGGTCGCGTATGCCTTGCCGGAAGGCACTGCCGTACCGAAGAAGTAAAGGCCGAAGAAGTAAGGCAGCAGCGCACTCCGCCCTGGAGTGCGCGCACAAAAAAAAGCCGTTCAGTCTGCACTGAACGGCTTTTTTACGTCTGGCGAAAAGGCCTGCAAGGCTTACAGGATGGTCGCCAGCGCGCACTGCCGGTAATGCGCGGCGGCCTGTTCCGTCTGCTGCAAGGCATCGTGCATCTGCGCCAGCTTCAGGTGGGCGTCGCGCACCATTTGCGGCTCGTTCGCGTCGGACAAAGCCTGCTCCAGGTGACGCTGGGCCTTGCCCCACAGTTTTTGCTTGAGGCACAAAGTACCCAGAGTCAGCGCCAGTTCCGCATCCAGCGGACGCTGTTTCATCCATTGCTCGCAATGCTCGATCTGCAGCAGCAGGGCCGGCGTGCCACTCGGGGCCGCCGCTTCGCGGTAGGCGCGCACGACGCGCTCGTCCCAGTCGGCGGCCAGCGACTCTTCGCACACGAGGCGCGCTTCGTCGTGCAAGCCGCGCGCATTCAGGGCCGTGGCGGCGCGGCAGGCGATATACGGCTTGACCCGGTCGCTGCTTGGCACGGTGGACCACACGCGCATCAAGGATTCCGCGTCATGCGATGGATCGGACAGCAAATGGTCGTAGGCCAGTTCGCGCAGGCGCGACGACAGGGCCGGATGCAGGGCGCGGTGCTTGTCGAGCGAACGCACGAGGCGCAGCACTTCGGGCCAGTTCTTCGCCTGCTGCTCGGCCTTCAACGACCATTGCAGCGCGTGGATATGGCGCGTGCCGCTGGCGTTCAGTTCGCGCACGGCGGCCAGGGCCGCTTCCGGCTGGTGGTCGTCGACCAGCAATTCCGTCACCGTCATCAAACGAGCCGTCTTCAGGCTGGCGTCGCCTTCGACACGGGCCAGCCAGCTGTCGCGGCGTTCCGACTGGCGCATGCGGTGCGCGGCGCGCGCGCCGATCAGCGCAGCCAGGCCGGCGTTTTCTTCCAGCTCGGCGGCGCGCAAGGCCTCCTTCTCGGCATGACCGAAACGGCCTTCGAACAGGGCTTTCAACGCTTCACGCAAACCCTTGTTGCCATCGCGCTCACGCTTGCGGTGGCGGTAAGCCGCCACTTGCGCCGGCATGCGCACGGTGGCGCGCACGGCGCGCACCAGCAGGTACAGCAGCACGAACAGCACGACCTGCAGCAGCAGGAAGAAGTTCAGCGACAAATCGATGCGGTAAGGCGGATAGAACAGCACCACGTTGCCGGGGTTGAAACGGGCCGTCACGGCGATACCGATCGCCGCGGCCATCAGGGCGAGTAACCAGAGAAATAGACGCATGGGCTCAGGACTTCGCTTTGTAGTTGCGCACAGCCGCCAAGCTGTCGGACAAGGTTGGCATTTCGATGGCTAGGTTGCTGCCCTGCACCTGGCGCAGCAGGGCTTGCGCCGTCTGCGTGCTCTTGGCGCGGGTGTCGAAATACTTGGCCAGCGCATCCTGGGCGGCGATCAAATCATTCCTGAAGGCGGTTTCATTACGCGACAACAAGGCCATGCGGGCATTGAGCAGGCGCAGCTTGACGTTTTCACGCAAGAAATACGATTGCGTCGGTGACAGCATCAGCGCTTCCGGCGTATCGACACGGCGGATGCGGATCAATTGACGCACGTCGGCCCACATGTCGCCGCTCCAGGTATTCCAGCCGTCGCGCACTTTTTGCAGCAGCGGTTCCGGCGCCGGCGGCCCTACCAGCTTGCCGCTAGCATCGCGCACGGGCTTGGCCTTGCCCGGTTTTTCCGGTGCGGCCGGCAAGGCCGGCGTTTCGTCGGACAGCATCGGCAGGGCGTCGACCTGGGCGATCACGGCATCGAGGCGCAGGGCCACGCCCGTCGAATCGACGCTGGGCAGGGCCTTGAGTTTTTCCATGTCGCGGCCGATGGCGCGGCGGATCGTGATGAATTGCGGCTTGTCGGAACGCGACAGGCTGCGGTCGGCGTTTTGCAGGGCGATCAGCGCGCCGGGCACGTTGCCGGCCAGTTGCAACTGCTGGCTGGCCGTCGACAGCACTTGCTCGATTTCCGTCAGCGCCCACTCGTCGCGGTTCTTCGACAAGTCGTTATACAGTTGTTCCAGGGCCAGCTGCTGGCTTTGCGTTTCGCTCTGGCGGTTTTCCAGTGCGCCCACCTTGATTTGCAGCTCTTTTGTGCCTTCTTGCACGTTGCGCGCCAGCACGCCCGTTTCGGCGTTGCTGACATCGCCCTTTTGCAGGCGCTTGGCCACCTCTTCGCGCAGGTTGCGGATCTGCTTGCTGGTCGACCAGCTTTGCGCAGCCAGCAGCACGGCCAGCACGATGACGGCGATGCTCATGGGCTTTTGCAGCTGTTCGAGCAGGCTAGGCGCGCGGCCAGCAGGTTGGTCGGCCGCCTGCGGCGCCGTCTTCACGGCGCCGCCAGGCGTTGCATTCGGTTCGGAGAGTGTAGGCATTTCGTTCATGGTCGTGATTGTAACGCGGCGAGCACTCCTGCGTCGCCTGATCCTGTCAAGGTGACACGGGCAAAACCCAGGGCCGCCGCCGTTTGTGCAATGCGGGCGTGCGGCACGATCAGATGCTGCTGTTGCATTTTAACAACAGCCGTCTTTTTGGCATCCAATTCCTCGAGCAGCGCCAGCAAACCGCGCAGCGCTTCCGAGCTGGTGATGATCCAGTCATTATTATGCTGCAACAGCTTTTCCAGGGTCGCCCGCAAGGCCGGCGTCAGCTTTGGTACCTTGCGGCGGTAGGCCGTGACGAACTCGACTTCGGCGCCTGCCGCGCGCAAGCCGTCGGCCAGGTAGTCGCGTCCGCCATCGCCGCGCACGATCAGCACGCGCTTGCCGCGCAGGGCCGGCAAGTCCAGCGCCAGCAACAGATGTTCGGAATCGCTGCGCGCCGTATCGAGCGGACTGGTGATGGTCGCATTGGCCTCCGTCACGCCGTGCGCCCCCAATGCCTGGCGGCTGCCCTCGCCCACCACGGCCAGCGGCAAGCCGGACGGCCAGGCGGGCAAGTGCGCAAAGACGCAGTCGATGGCGTTGGGCGAGACGAACGCCACCAGGTCGTAATCGGCCAGGCGCGCCAGCACGGCTTGCAGCTGTGCGCATTCCTCCTCGCCGTCAAGCGCGTGGATTTCCAGCAGCGGCAGCAAGGTCACGGGCCAGCCCAGCGCCGCGATTCTGGCGGCCAGCGGCCCCGCTTGCGCCGCGGGCCGCGTGATCACCACGGTGTCAGGCATGCGGCGCCAGGCCTTCATGGTTGTCGGGCGTAACGGCGCACGAGGCGAGGATGCCGGCGGCGTCCTGGCCGCGCAGCAGTTCGGCCACCTGTTCGCCCAGCTGTTCCGGCGCGCTAGACGGGCCACTGACGTCGGCGCTGGCCATGCGCGCGCCGTCCGGCGTGGCGACCATGGCGCGCAAACGCATCTGGTCGCCCTCGACTGTCGCAAACGCGGCCAGCGGAATCTGGCAGCTGCCGCCGAAAATCTTCGACACCTTGCGCTCGGCCGTGACGGCTTGCGCCGTATCAGTATGGTTCAGCGGCGCCAGCAGGCGCACCAGGTCGGCGCCGTCGGCACGCCCGCTGCGAATTTCGATCGCCATGGCGCCCTGGCCGGCGGCCGGCAAGCTGTCTTCCGGCGCCAGCACGGCGCGGATGCGCGACGCCAGGCCCAGGCGTTTCAGGCCGGCGGCGGCCAGGATGATGGCCGCGTAATCGCCACGGTCCAGCTTGCCCAAACGCGTATCGAGGTTGCCGCGCAGGGGCAAAATCGTCAGGTGCGGATAGCGCGCGGCGATCAGCGACTGGCGGCGCAGGCTGCTGGTGCCGACGACGGCGCCATGCGGCAACTCGGCCAGGCTGGCGTAATCGTTCGATACGAACGCGTCGCGCGGGTCTTCGCGCTCGAGGATGGCGGCCAGGGCAAAGCCCTCCGGCAACTCCATCGGCACGTCTTTCAGCGAATGCACGGCCAGGTCGGCGCGGCCTTCTTCCATCGCTACTTCCAGCTCCTTGACGAACAGGCCCTTGCCGCCTACCTTGGACAAGGCGCGGTCCAGAATCTGGTCGCCGCGTGTGGTCATGCCGAGAATTTCAACGCTACACTGTGGATATAGGGCGGCCAGGCGCGCACGCACATGTTCAGCTTGCCACATGGCAAGACGGCTCTCGCGCGTGGCAATCACCAGACGGGCGGGAATCTTCGGCTTCAATTCGTTCGGCGTCAATTCGTTCGGGATCAATTCGGATGCTTTCAAAACAAGGTTCTTTCGCTGTCGTTGTCGTTTTTCGTTGCCATTTCGCCGGACGCGATATCGTTATGTATCGAAATGGCGCCCGGCGTCGCTATAATCGTTATCCCTTCGCCTATACGGCCAAGTCAGGCTAGCGTCCATGTTCAAGACCACAAATTTTATCATGCACCCCCTTCCCTCTGCGGCCAAACGCCCGGTGCGATCCACATTCCCTTGCTTTTCCACTTACTTTGGTTCTTTATTATGCTCAATGACGCAGTAGCACCAGAAATAGTCCCGGCAGCCGGCTCCGACAAGGACGCGCCACTGAAAGAAGACATCCGCCTGCTGGGCCGCCTGCTGGGCGACGTGCTGCGCGAACAGGAAGGCGATGCCGTCTTCAATGTGGTGGAAACCATACGCCAGACTTCCGTGCGCTTCCGCCGCGAAGCGGACGCGGGCGCCGCGCTGGAACTCGACGCCATGCTCAAGGAACTGAGCCGCGAACAGACGATTTCCGTCGTGCGCGCCTTTTCCTACTTTTCGCACCTGGCCAACATTGCGGAAGACCAGCACCACATCCGCCGCCGCCGCGCCCACCTGCTGGCCGGCTCGCCGGCGCAAAAGGGCAGCATCAGCTTCGCGCTGAAAAAACTGCGCGCCGCCGGCGTGCCGCGCAAGACCGTCGACACCTTCTTCCAGGACGCCCTGATCGCCCCCGTGCTGACGGCCCACCCGACGGAAGTGCAGCGCAAGAGCATTCTCGACGCCGAGCACGACATCGCCCGCCTGCTGGCCGAACGCGACGTGCCGCAGACGCCGAAAGAGCGGCAAGCCAACATGCAGCTGCTGCGCTCGCGCGTGGCCACCCTGTGGCAGACGCGCATGCTGCGCTATTCGAAGCTGACGGTAGCCGACGAGATCGAAAATGCCCTGTCCTACTACCGCATCACCTTTCTGCGCGAACTGCCGGGACTGTATGACGACATCGAGGACGACATCGCCGCCGAGTACCCGAACGGCGACGGCACGATCGAACCGATCAACGCCGCCTACGTGCAGATGGGCAGCTGGATCGGCGGCGACCGCGACGGCAACCCCAACGTGAATGCGGGCACCATGCAGCATGCGCTGGCGCGCCACGCCACGACCATCCTCGATTTTTACCTCGACGAAGTGCACGCGCTGGGCGCGGAATTGTCCGTCTCGACCTTGATGGTGGGCGTGAGCGCCGAACTGCAGGCACTGGCCGACCAGTCGCCGGACGCCTCACCGCACCGCAGCGACGAGCCGTACCGCCGCGCCCTGATCGGCATCTATGCGCGCCTGGCCGCCACGGCCCGCGCCCTGGGCGCCACCAACATTCTGCGCAAGGAAGTGGGCGCCGCGGCCGCCTATCCGGACGCGGCCGCCTTTGTCGCCGACTTGCGCACCATCGTCGCCTCGCTCGAGTCGCACCACGGCATCGCCCTCGTGCGCCCCCGCCTGGCCACCCTGGCGCGCGCGGCCGACATCTTCGGTTTCCACCTGGCTTCGCTGGACATGCGCCAGACCTCGGACGTGCACGAACGGGTGCTGGCGGACCTGTTCGCGAAAAGCGGCGTGGCCGCCGACTACACGGCCCTGTCCGAGGAAGACAAGCAGGCGCTGCTGCTGAACGAACTGGCACAGCCGCGTCTGCTGTACTCGCCCTACATCGGCTATGCCACGGAAACGGATTCCGAGCTGGCCATCCTGCGCGCGGCGCGCGACATCCGCCAGCGCTACGGCGCGCGGGCCATCCGCAACTACATCATCTCGCACACGGAAACCGTGTCCGACTTGCTGGAAGTGTTGCTGCTGCAAAAGGAAACGGGCTTGCTGCGCACCGATTGGCAAACTGGCGACAGCAGCTGCGAGCTGATGGTCATCCCCCTGTTCGAGACGATACCCGACCTGCAGCGCGCGGCCGGCATCATGAGCCAGGTGATGGCCTTGCCGCTGGTCAAGCAATTGATCGCCAAGCAGGGACAGTTGCAGGAAGTCATGCTCGGCTATTCCGATTCGAACAAGGATGGAGGTTTCCTCACCTCGAACTGGGAACTGTACAAGGCGGAACTGGCGCTGGTGGCCGACTTCCAGAAGGCCGGCGTCAAGCTGCGTCTGTTCCATGGCCGCGGCGGCACGGTGGGCCGTGGCGGCGGACCCAGCTACGAAGCCATCCTGGCCCAGCCGCCGGGCACCGTCAACGGCCAGATCCGCCTGACGGAACAGGGCGAAATCATCGCCTCGAAATTCTCCAATGCGGAAATCGGCCGGCGCAACCTGGAATTGCTGGTGGCCGCCACCCTGGAAGCGAGCCTGGCGCCGCAGGAAGCCAATCCGGCCCGCAACGGCCAGCTGGCGCAGTTCGAAGCCGTGATGGCGGAACTGTCGGACCTCGCCTATCACGCCTACCGCCACCTCGTGTATGAAACGCCGGGCTTCACGGAGTATTTCTTCTCGGCTACGCCGATTGCGGAAATCGCCGAGCTGAACCTCGGCTCCCGTCCCGCTTCGCGCAAGGCCAACCAGCGCATCGAAGATTTGCGCGCCATTCCCTGGGGCTTTTCCTGGGGCCAGTGCCGCTTGCTGCTGCCGGGCTGGTTCGGCTTCGGCAGCGCCATCGAGGCCTGGATCAAGCAGGCCGACGGCGCCGCGAAGGATGAAAAGATCGCCACCCTGCGCGCCATGTATGCCGAATGGCCATTCTTTGCCACCCTGCTGTCGAACATGGACATGGTGCTGGCCAAGACGGACCTGGCGATTGCCTCGCGCTATGCGGAACTGGTGGCAGACCAGGACTTGCGCGAGCGCATCTACAAGCGCATCACGGACGAGCATGGCAACACCTTGCGCTGCCTGGAGCTGATCACTGGCAACACGGAGCGCCTGGCGGGCAATCCGCTGCTGGCCCGCTCGATCCAGAACCGCTTCGCCTATCTCGATCCGCTGAACCACTTGCAGGTGGAATTGATCAAACGCAACCGCGCCCTGTCAGCGGAAAGCAGGATCGACGAGAGGGTTCACCGCGGCATCCAGCTGTCGATCAATGGCGTGGCGGCTGGCCTGCGCAATACGGGCTGATAGCGCCAGGCTGCCATTGGCAGACAGGGGCCGGCACCGCAAGGGCCGGCCCTTTTGCTTGCCCAATAGCAAAATATTCTCAATAAAACAACATTTGATATTACACTAGCGGTTGACACCTTTCCCACTCCGGCCTCTTGCACACCGCAGCGGCCAACCATGACGCCAAGGACGCGGATGAGCAAATGGTCGATTGAAACGCTGGGCGCGGCATGCGCCGCCCTTATCCTGATCATGATGGGCTGGGTGGCCGGCGTGGCCTGGCAAGAGCTCGACTTCTGGGAGCGTGTCTGGCTGGCCCTGCTGCTGGCCGCTGCCGCCGGCGCGGTCCTCTGGCTGATGCGCAAGCTGCGCAGCCACCTCGCCATGACGCGCGCGCAGCTCGACGAAAGCCTCATGCGCTACAAGCACTTGAGCGAGACTGCGCAGGACGGCATGTGGCAAACGGATGCGCATGGCGCGATACAGCATATCAACCAGCGCTTGTGCGACATCCTGGGCCTCCCGGCAGAAGACTTGCTGGGTCACAATATAAGCGAATTCCACGACGAAGCCACCTTGCAGCGCCTGTGTCCGCTACGCCGCGCCGCCGAGCAAAGCTGCATGGGAGAATTGCATTTCCTGCACAGCGACGGTACGGAACGGTGGGCCATGCTCAGCGGGCGGCGCCTGTACGACCGCGGGGGACGCCTGACGGGCGCGCTGGTCATGGCCAGCGACATCACGGAACACAAGCGGGCCGAGCACGCGTTGAGCCTGGCCCATGCGGAGCTGGAAAGCCGCGTGGCCTTGCGCACGGCCCAGTTGCTCGATGTCAATCTCCAGCTATCCGCGGAAATCGCCATGCGCGCGCAAACGGAAGCGGCCCTGGCGCGCAGCGAAGAGCGGCTGCAGGACATCATTTCCATGATGCCCCTGTCGCTGTTCCTGAAAGATGCCGATTCGCGCATGCTGCTGATGAACCAGGCCTGCGAGCGGCAATGGGGCGTGCGATTCCAGGATATCGCCGAAGGACGCGACGTGCAGCACTTTCCTGCGGACCAGACCCAGGGATTCCACGCGGCGGACCAGGAAGCGTTTGCCAGCCGTCAGGTGGTGATACGCGAAGAACTCGTATGGAACGCGCAGTTGCAGGAAAATCGCCTCGTGCAAACACACAAGAAACCCGTATTCGACGCCGATGGCCAGCCGCAGATGATCATCGCCATGGCCATCGACATCACCGACAGCAAGCGCAACGAGGAAAACCTGCAGCGCACCCTGGCCCAGCTGCGCGAACTGACCGACCACCAGCAGACCATCAAGGAAGAAGAAAGGCGCCGCATCGCGCTCGACATTCATGACGACCTGGGCCAGAACCTGATGGTGCTGCGCATCGACGTGTCGCTGCTGCATGCGCGCACGGCCAGGACCCACCCGCGCCTGCACCACCACGCGCAGCGCGTGCTCGACACCATCGACACTACCATCCGCTCGGTGCGCACCATCATCAATGACTTGCATCCCAGCACCCTGGAGCTGGGACTGGGGCCGGCGGCCGAATGGCTGATACGCCAGATGGAAAGCCGCGGCGCCATCCGCTACCAGCTCTCGCTCGACAGCGAGGCGCCCGACCTGGGCCTGGACCAGCGCCAGACGTCGGCCATCTTCCGCGTGCTGCAGGAATCGCTGTCGAACATCGTGCGCCATGCCCAGGCCAGCGAGGTGGAGGTGGCGCTGGCGCAAGATACGGATGCCATCGTGCTGCGCATCAGCGACAACGGCATCGGCATGCAGCCGGACGACCACGGCAAGAAGGCCGCCTTCGGCCTGAAAAGCATACGCGAACGTGTCCACGCCCTGGGTGGCCGACTCCACATCGACAGTCAGGCGGGCCAGGGCACCGTGCTGGCCATCCATCTGCCACAGGCCAGGAAAAACGCGCCAGCCGAGCAGGATGAAATACAAAAATTATTAAAAACAGTAGTAAATTAAGTATGCATTTTCGACATAAAAAAGTATAGTAAGTTTTTTCTTTGAGGAAACTATCATGCCGCCACGGTTTTTCCGCTTCCACGCCCCACTGCTCAGCCTATGCCTGCTGGCGGCCGTCCCCACTGCCAGCGCCACCATCTATGCCGAACGTGGCTTTGGTGAAAGGGATGGCAACGGCAGCATCGCTTCCGATCTGAACCCGGCGGGCCTGGTGGCCGGCGTCATCATGGAGGAAGAAGGTCGGCGCCGCGCCGTGACGTATCAGCATGGCCGCATCAGCGAGCTGGGCACCCTGGGCGGCAATGAAGGTTTCACCAAGGCCATCAATATCCATGGCGTGGTGGTCGGTTCGGCGCAGACGGCCAGCGGCGCCTGGCACGCCTTCCACTACGACGCGGCGGGCGGCATGCGCGACCTGGGCACCCTGGGCGGCACCAGCAGCTATGCCACGGCCATCGCACGTGACGGCCAGGTAGCCGGCTATGCCGATACCAGCAGCGGCGATTTCCACGCCTTTGTGACGAAAGCCGACCACAGCCTGCAAGACCTGGGCACCCTGGGCGGCGCCAGCAGCTATGCCAGCGGCCTGAACAACCATGGCGTGGTGGTTGGCACGGCGCAGCGCGGCGATGGTTACCGCCGCGCCTTCGTCTACCGCCCAGGCGCGGGCATGCAGGAAATAGGCACCCTGCCCGGCGGACGCATCAGCTCGGCCACCGCCATCAATGACGCGGGCCTGATCGTGGGCGCTTCGGAAACGGAGAAGCGCCGCTGGCACGCCTTTGCCTGGGACGGCAAGCGCATGCTCGACCTGGGCGCCATGATCGGCCAGGGCGACAGCTACGCCACGGCCGTCAACGCGGCCGGCCACGTCGTCGGCAGCGTCAGCATCAACGGTTTTGAACCGATGACCTTTGTCTACAAGGAAGGCGTGATGACGGTGCGCCGCCGCGACGATGGCCTGTACCTGACCAACAAGATCACGGACGCCGGGCTGGTGGTGGGCGCCATTTATACGGGGCATAAATTCCAGGCCTTCGCCGTGCCATCGCAAGCGGCTCCCGCACCGCACCGCAGCAACCCGTTGGACTGGCTGGTCATCACCTTCCTCATCTCCGCCAGCGGCGTGGTGCTGTACAAATTGCAGCGCAACTATCGCATGGGCCTGCTGGGCGCGCGCACGCGTTTTATGTAGGCAAGGCATGCTGCAGGCGTAAAAAAAGAGGCTTGCGCCTCTTTTTTTTTGACTGCTTAGTTTTGCGTCAGGAAAGTTTTGAGCTTGTCCGAACGCGAAGGCTGGCGCAGCTTGCTCATGGCTTTCGCCTCGATCTGACGGATGCGCTCGCGCGTCACGTCGAACTGCTTGCCCACTTCTTCCAGCGTGTGGTCATTCGACATTTCCACGCCGTAACGCATGCGCAGCACTTTCGCTTCGCGCGGCGTCAGGGAATCGAGCACTTCCTTGATCACGTTGCGCATCGATGCGTGCAGCGCGGCGTCCAGCGGCGCCAGGGTGGTGTTGTCTTCGATGAAGTCGCCCAGTTGCGAATCGCCATCTTCGCCCATCGGCGTTTCCATGGAAATCGGTTCTTTCGCGATCTTCATGATTTCGCGCACCTTGTTTTCCGGCATTTCCATCTTGACGGCCAGGGTCGCCAAGTCCGGCTCGCTACCCGTTTCCTGCATGATCTGGCGCGAGATGCGGTTCATCTTGTTGATCGTTTCGATCATGTGCACCGGCACGCGGATGGTGCGGGCCATGTCGGCGATCGAACGCGTGATCGCCTGGCGTATCCACCAGGTGGCGTAGGTCGAGAACTTGTAGCCACGGCGGTATTCGAATTTATCGACGGCCTTCAGCAAGCCGATGTTGCCTTCCTGGATCAGATCGAGGAATTGCAAGCCGCGGTTGATGTATTTCTTGGCGATCGAGATGACCAGGCGCAAGTTGGCCACCGTCATTTCGCGTTTCGCGTGACGCGCGCGCTTTTCGCCGGCAGCCATCTGCTTGTTGATCTTGCGCAAGTCAGCCAGCGGCAGGGCCACGCGGGCTTGCAGGTCGATCATTTTCTTTTGCAGTTCCTTGACGGCAGGCACGTTGCGGCTGAGGATGGCGCTGTACGGATACTTGCAATCGACTTCGCGGTCGACCCATTCCAGGTCGCATTCATTGCCCGGGAACACCTTGATGAAGTGGGCGCGCGGCATGCCGCATTTGTTCACGCACAGTTCCAGCACGGCGCGCTCGATGTGGCGCACTTCTTCCATCTGACCGCGCAGCGTGTCGCACAGCTTTTCGACGACCTTGGCCGTGAAGCGAATGCCCAGCAATTCCTGCGAAATGGCTTCCTGTGCCTTGATGTAGGCTTTCGAGTTGTAACCCTCGGGCGCCTTGCGCATCTTGTCGTACTGCGTCGAAATGACGTTGAATTTCTCCAACGCATTCTTTTTCAGCTGGGCCAGCTGTTCGCTGGAGAAACCGGCCGCGCCGCCATTGGCGTCGCCATCTTCTTCCTCGGCTTCTTCTTCCTCTTCCTCGTCGTCACCGCTGGCGGCGGCAGGCGCGGGGGCAGCGGCTGGTGCCGGGGCATTGCTTTCGTTCAAGTCGACAAAGCCGTCGACCACTTCATCGACCTTGATTTCGTCGCGCGCGATTTTTTGCGACAGTGCAACGATTTCGCCGATGGTGGTCGGGCAGGCGGAAATCGCCTGGATCATGTCTTTCAGGCCGCCTTCGATGCGCTTGGCGATCTCGATCTCGCCTTCGCGCGTCAGCAGCGCCACGGCGCCCATTTCACGCATGTACATGCGCACGGGGTCGGTGGTACGGCCGAAGTCGGAGTCGACGGTCGACAGGGCGGTAGCGGCAGCCGCTTCCACTTCATCGTCGCTGGTGACGGTGGCGACGTTGTCGGTCAACAACAAGCTTTCCGCGTCAGGGGCGCGCTCGTAGACGGCGATGCCCATGTCGTTGAAGGTGGCGATGATGCCTTCGATGGCTTCCGGATCGATGATGTTTTCCGGCAATTGGTCATTGATCTCGGCATAGGTGAGGAAACCGCGTTCCTTACCCATGTTGATCAAGCCCGTGATCTGCTTGCGGCGGCGTTCCAGGTCCGCTGCCGATGCTTCCGGATCGCCCAAGGCGTCCGCCAGGCCGCCCTTGGCCTTGCGGTCGCGCGCTTTCGAGACGGCCTTCAGTTCGGCGCGTTCGACGGCGTTCAGTGCTGCCACTTCATCGTTTTCCGGCGTGAATTCGCTTGGTTTGCGGCCACGGCGGCCTGGCACCTTGACTGTAGGCAAGAAGTAATTCGAGGTATCGATGGCGGCCAGGGCATCGGCGTCCGTGGTCTTGCTTACCACTTGCGCGCCGGTGATGATGGTCACGGGCGCCGCTTCAGGCTTGGCGCGCACGACTTTCGAACGGGCCGCCGTCACCACTTTATTCGTGGCGGCGCTTTCGCTGACCTTGCGCGGCGCGGCCGGAGCCTTGGCGCCGGGGGCGATCTTCACGCTCGGCGTCTTGGCCGGTGCAGCATCGGCGACCTCGGCAACGGCCTCGGCGGCCGGCGCGCTGACGGCCGCTTCCGCAGCCGTTTCGGCAGGTGGCACGGCAGCCAGGCGCGAGCGGCTTTTCTTCACCACGGTGACGACGGTCGGCGCCGTCGTGACGGTGGCTTCCGGATTCTCTTGCGCATTATCGATGAAGTAAGATAAAGTCGTTTTGGGTACGGCAAGTGGTGCCGCGGCTGGGCGTGGCGCCTTGGCGGACAACGTTAAAGTTTTTGGCGTATTCTTCATGAGATATCTCTTAATGCGAGACCAGATGGTGTCGGCGCGAAGTGAATGATTCCACCTAAGCCTGCGAAACCGGACTCGATGGAGCGTATTGTTGCGGCTGCCGTGTTAACGGCAGCGGCGCCTGTCTATCGGGACGTTCAAAGCCCGCGCATCCAGCGGCGGCGGGGCCGAAGCCGGGTCAGATAAATAAGCGATGTACATTGCGGAATGAAAAAAAGCCCGTACCAGAACGGGCTTGAATCTATTGTTGTTCAGTGAAGACACAGCGGAGAGCAAGATTATGCACGAAGGCCAGTTATCTGGATAATTGATAAACAAAATATCTGGTATCAAAAATATCAATAATGATGGCCTTGCACCGCACTGCTCCTATCCCCTGCACACCTGAGCCAGACCGTCAAAAACGGGGTCCAGTCATCAGCGCAAGCCGACATTATACACATTTCCCGCATTTCGCGCTTGGCATGGCCAGCCACGCGCATGCAGATCGCAGCGCAAGTTGCCAAAAAAGACAATGCACTTGCCTGTGGCGCGTGCTATGCTCCCCTTTTATAGCCCAACCAATGATGTCGATGACCAGCTCCACGCCAGACCAGCAAGCCACCACTCCTGACACGCCAGTCGATGCAGCCCCAGCGGCGGCACCGGCCGCAGCGACCACGCCGGCGCCGGCCGGCCTGACCGCGCGCGCCCTGCTGAAGCAGTTCCAGGAGCAATTCCCGCCATTCCGCGATTGCCTGCCCTTGTCGATCGGTATCGACAAGCAGATCCTGGCACGCCTGCCGGACCTGGACCGCAAGCTGATGCGCACGGCGCTGGGCATCCACACGGGTTCGCTGCGCTACCTGCGCGTGATGGAAAAAGCCAAGATCCGCTACGACCTCGACGGCACGGCCGGCGCGGAAGTGACGCAAACCCACCGCGACCACGCCACGCAAGTATTGCAGCAGCGCTTCAAAAAAGAAGCTGAGCGCAAGAAAGCCGAACGCGATGCTGCCGCCGCCGAAGAGGCGAACCGTCTGCGCCTGGAAAAACTGAATCAGCTGACCGCGAAATTCTCGCGCAAAGGCTGATCCGGTTTCATGGACACAGCTGCCGCACCGCCACTGCCCCCCTATCAAGGCATTGCACTCGACCACGTCAAGCTGGTACGCACCAGCGATGATGCAAAAGCGGCCATGGCCGCCCTGCTGGCAGCCGATGCCATCGGCTTCGATACGGAATCGAAGCCGACGTTTGTCAAGGGCGAGTCCTCCACGGGGCCACATTTGATCCAGCTGGCCACCGACGACATCGCCTATCTGTTCCAGGTGGGCAGCACGCCGGCGCCGGCCCTGACCGAACTGAAAGCCATCCTCGAGTCGACCACCACCCTGAAGGTGGGCTTTGGCCTGTCCGACGACGTCAAGCGCCTGCGCAACAAGCTGGGCATCGCGCCGGCCCAGGTGCTCGACCTGTCCGTCGCCCTGCGCGGCGGCCAGCGCAACGACCTGGGCGCGAAGACGGCCGTGGCCAAGTTCTTCGGCCAGCACCTGCAGAAATCGAAAAAGATCTCCACCACCAACTGGGCCACGTCGCGCCTGACGGACAAGCAGATCCTGTATGCGGCCGACGATGCGCAAGTGGCCCTGCGCGTGTACCGCCGCTGGATCGCCGACGGCGGTAAAGTGGCACCGCAAAAAGCCCCGCGCGCCAGCACGCCGCCCTCCGCGCCGCCCGCCCCCGCCTGAGCCGGCGCGCCTTCCTGCTGCATGAGCAAGAGCAAGTCCATCGGCACCACGCCCGCCGCGATCGCCGCCGCCGAACAGGCGCTGGGGCGCGAACTGCCAGCATCCTACGTACAATGGTTGTTGGTGAACAATGGCCGCGCACTGGGCGCCTTGTGCGTGTTTCCCGTCTACGATGCGGACTGTGCGCGCAAGACATGGGAATCAATAGCACACCATTACCGCACGGACTGGCAGGAATGGCTGGAGAATGTGGGTGACGGCAACGATGCCACTAGCCTGCTGCCCTTTGCCCAGTTCGGCACGGGCGATTACTATTGCTTTGACTATGCGCAAACGGGGCCATCGGGCGAGCCGGTGGTCGTGCTGTGGTCGCACGAAACAGGCGCCACCACCGCGGTGGCGCCGGACTTTGCCGCATTCCTGGCGCTGCCCGGCCGTCCGGGCTGAAACCCGGCGACCGGTGCAGCCTTATTTGACCAGGCGCAAGGTCAAGGGATAGCGGTAAGTGATGCCATTGCTGGCCTTGACGGCCGCGACGATCGAGCACACCAGATTGGCCAGCGCCACGATCCAGAACAGGAACAGGCCGATCAGCACGAACGACAGGATGAAGCAGGCGAAATACCAGATGATCAGGGTGATCTGGAAATTGAGCGCTTCGCGGGCGTTCTCGGCCGAGAATTTATCCGCATCGTCTTTCTTGATCAAATAAATGATCAGCGGCGCCACCCAGCTGGTGAACAGACCGCCAACGTGGGACAGAATGGCCATCGTCGTATCTTGCGTACGACCCACTTCCGGCTGCGTGTTATCCATTATCGTTCCCATCATTCGTTATAGATACACCAATATAACAGCAATATTTCTCTTTGGAATGAAACACTTGCTGGCGCAAGGGATTATTTTGCATGTGCCGCTACGCCGCCGCCAGCGCCAGCCGTCCCAGGGTGGCGATGGCCTCTTCCAGCTGCGGGCTCCACGGGTGGCCGTAATTAAGGCGGATGCAGTGGCGAAACGCGCGCGTGGCGGAAAAGATGGGACCGGGCGCGATGCTGATGCCGGCCGCCAGCGCACTGCGGTGCAAGGCCAGCGCATCGATACCGGCAGGCATCTCTACCCAGACGAAATAACCGCCCTGCGGCCGCGTGACCCGCGTGCCTGGCGGAAAATGCACGGCGATGGCTTGCAGCATGGTGTTTTGCTGCGCCGCCAACGTCAGCCGCAGCTGGCGCAAATGGCGGTCGTAGCCACCCTGCGCCAGATAATCGGCCAGCGCCATCTGCAGCGGGATGGGCGCCGACAGGCTGGTGGTCAGTTTCAGGCGCTCGACCTGGCGCGCGTAGCGGCCCGCCACGGCCCAACCCAGCCGGAAGCCGGGCGCCAGGGTCTTGGAAAACGAGCTGCAATGCATGACCAGCCCCGCGCTGTCATGACTTTTCGTCAGGCCCGGGCGCTGCTTGCCAAAGTACAGCTCGCCATACACGTCATCCTCGATCAGCGGCACGCCATGGCGCGCCAGCAGTTCGACCAGCGCGCGCTTCTTTTCCGGCGACATCAAGCTGCCCAGGGGATTCTGGAAATTCGTCATCAGCCAGCACGCCTTGGGCTGGTGACGCAGCAGCAATTCCTCGAGCGCCGCCAGGTCGACGCCATCGCGGGGGCTGGTGGCAATTTCCACCGCCTTGAGCTCCAGCCGCTCCAGCGCCTGCAAACACGCATAGAAGCTGGGCGACTCGATCAGCACCGTGTCGCCCGGCCGCGTGACGGCTTGCAGGCACAGGTTCAGCGCTTCCAGCGCGCCATTCGTGATGACGATGTCGTCGCTGGAAACGAGCACGCCATCGAGCTGATAGCGCAGGGCAATCTGGCGGCGCAGCTCCGCATTGCCCAGCGATAAATCCGTGACGGTGCTCCAGGGGTCGAGGCGGCGCATGCTGGCCGACACGGCACGCGCCAATTTTTCCATCGGGAACAGATGCGGACTGGGGAACGCCGAGCCAAAGGGCACGATATCGCGCGCGCCCACGGCGCCCAGCACCTCGAACACCAGGTCGCTGACGTCGACGGTGGTGCTGGCGTCGAGCGGGCGCGAACTGTCCGGCTCGGGGGCCAGCGCGGCGCGCTGCGGCGCCACGTAATAGCCGGAGCGGGGCCGCGAGACGATCATGCCGCGCGCTTCGAGCAAATAATACGCCTGGAACACCGTCGACGGACTCACGCCCCTGCGCGCATGCTGCTGGCGCACGGAGGGCAACTTATCACCAGGCAACAACAACTGCGTGCTGATCATGGCGGCGACTTCTTCCGCCAATTCCTCATATCGTTTCAAGCCTGCTCCTCAAACTGATCCGTAGTTTTATTGCACAACTGATCCTGTCACAGTGACAGCACCCGGTATATGCTAGGGTAACAACATCCGGGCAGCAACACCGGCACGCCATCCCGACCGACGAGACAGCTTATTTCCCCATGCCATTTCCCATGCGACTTTCCATGCTACTGCATTCCCCCCTCGTGCTGCTGGCCATCGCTTCCGCCTTGCCCGGCACGGCGCTGGCCGCGCCCGCCACCATCTCGGCCAGCCACGACAGCCTGGAACAGCGCATCAAGGCGTGCACGGCCTGTCATGCGCAACAGGAGCGCCACGACGCCTTCTTTCCCCGCATCGCCGGCAAGCCGGCCGGCTACCTGTACAACCAGCTGCTGAACTTTCGCGAGGGACGGCGCCAGTATCCGATGATGAACTATATGGTGGAACACTTGCCTGACGACTACCTGCGCGAAATTGCCGACTATTTTGCGGCACAGCACCCGGCCCCGCCGCCTGCCCAGCCCAGCAGCGCCGGCACGACAGCCCTGGCGCGGGGCAAGCAGCTGGTGCTGCACGGCGATGCCGTCAAAAAAATCCCCGCCTGTATCGCTTGCCACGGCCAGCAGCTGGCCGGCGTGGCGCCCGCCATCCCCGGCTTGCTGGGCTTGCCGCGCGACTATATCAATGCCCAGCTGGGCGCCTGGAAGAACGGCATCCGCCGCGCCCACGCACCCGACTGCATGGCGCAAGTGGCGCAGCGCCTGTCCGACGCGGACGTGGGCGCCGTCTCGGCCTGGCTGGGCACGCAAGTGGCCAGCGCCGACGCGCGCCCCGCCAGCAGCATCGACCTGCCCCTGCCCCTGCATTGCGGCGGCGTGCCGGGTTCCAGCGCGCAGGTGGCGCCATGAAAAAATGGATGATCGTGGCCGCCATCGCGGCCATCGCCGCCGCCGGCGCCACGTTCGTGCTGTACCCTGGCGACGACCTGGGCCCGCCCGCCGTGGCCAGCACCCTGAGCCAGGAACAGCTGGTCGCGCGCGGCGCCTACCTGGCCAAGGCGGGCGACTGCATGGCGTGCCACACGACGCGCGGCGGCGTACCCTATGCAGGCGGCCGGGCCTTGCAGACGCCGTTTGGCAAGGTGCTCTCGCCCAACATCACGGCGGACAGGGAAACGGGCATCGGCAGCTGGACGGCCGACGATTTCTGGCACGCCATCCACAACGGCAAGTCGAAAGACGGCCGGCTGCTGTATCCCGCCTTTCCGTACACCAATTACACGAAGGTGCAGCGCGAGGACAGCGACGCCCTGTACGCCTACTTCCAAAGCGTGCCGCCGCACAAACAGGCGAACGCGCCGCACGCGCTGCGCTTCCCCTACAACCAGCAGATCGCGCTGGCCGCCTGGCGCGCGCTGTATTTCAAGCCAGGTGTATACCAGCCGCTCACGAGCAAAAGCATGGAATGGAACCGGGGCGCCTACCTGGTGCAGGGCCTGGGCCACTGCAGCGCCTGCCATAGCAGCCGCAGCACCCTGGGCGGCAGCGACGACGGCCTGTCGGGCGGCCTGATCCCCGTGCTGGGCTGGTACGCACCCTCGCTGACATCGGACGCGGAAGCGGGCCTCGGTGACTGGGACACGGCGCATATCGTGGAACTGCTGCAAACAGGCGTGTCGCCGCGCGCCACCGTCTTCGGTCCCATGGCCGAGGTGGTGCGGCAAAGCTTGCAGCACATGAGCGGCGCCGATGTGCAGGCGATGGCCGTCTACCTGAAAAGCCTGCCTGGCCCGGCGCAGCCCGCGCAACGGGCGCCGCGCAGCATGTCGGAGCAAGCCAGGCAGCAACTGGCGCTGGGCGCGAAACTGTATGAAGCGCAATGCGCGAGCTGCCACCAGGCCGACGGCAAGGGCGTGCCGCCCGGCTATCCGCCACTGGCCGGCAACCGCGCACTGACGACGGAGTCGGCCGTCAACGCCATCCGCCTCGTGCTCAACGGCGGCTTCGCGCCCGGGACCAGGGGCAACCCGCGCCCGTATGGTATGCCGCCGTTCGGTCCCGTCATGGATGATGCGGAAGTGGCGGCCGTGGTGACGTATCTGCGCGCCTCGTGGGGCAATGATGCCCCGGCCGTGTCAGCCCTGGAAGTGAATCGCTACCGCAGCGTACCCCTGGAGTAACAGGCATAAAAAAACCGGCCAGCGCCGGTTTTTTCTTGTCAGGCAACCGTTCTCAGCGGAACTTGCTCTTATGCCCCGTTTTCAGGTCCAGCGCATAACGCACGCCGTTGTCCGTCAGCATGACTTCATCGGGCGGCTCCTCGCCAGCCAGGGCGCCGTCGATCAAAGGCAAGCCTTCGCCCTTACGCATCAGGTCGTCGCAGCGCTCGTACACATTGGCGCAACCGGTGGACGCCATCAGCGATTGCACGATGGCCACTTTCCATGCGTCGACGCCGCCCGCGTTGAATTCGCAGATCAGGTAGCCTTGCACGCCGCCAAACAGCTGCACCACCAGGCCCGGCAAGCCCTCGTCCTCGCCCTTGATCAGGGTCAACAGCTGGTTCTCGCCCGCCTTCTTGATGGCTGGCAGTTTTTTCTCAATGGCGGCCTTGACGCGACGCTTGATCAGCGCGTGGTCGACCGGTTCGTCTTCCTTGAAGCTCCAGATACGCGCGCGGATCTGCGACTTCGAATTGTAGGCGGCGCGGGCGATGAACTGCTTGGACGAGCTTTGCACGATGGCCGTCGAGCCGGGCTTCATTTTTTCCTGCGGCTTGCCTTCGACTTTTTCAATCGCGGACGCGTAAATCCACGATTGGCCCAGCAAGCTCTTTTCCTTGCCCTGTTTGATAGTGATGATCAGCATGTAATTCCAGTAGTGTGGCCAGCGCGTGCCGGTCGTCGTATGTCTAATACCGGCATGATACCTCATGCCATCCTGTCGCATCCTCCTGCATTCTGTCCCGCCAGCATTGCCGTCTGTCGCAGCGCGGTACGCAGGCGCGGCCGGCTGGCATACCATGCAGGCAGTCTAATTCAAAACAGGGAACAAGAATGACACACGCAATTTTCCACCCCCGCCATGCCCGCGCCGTGACCACCCTGCTGCTGGCCGCCTGCGCTCTGGCCATCCCGGCCGCACCGGCGCTGGCATCGCCACTCGACTGGATTTCCGGCAACAGCATCCAGGGCAGCGGCAAGCTGCAAAAGCAGACGCGCGAAGTGGGCAGCTTCCATGGCGTGGCGCTGAACGTGCCGGGTACGGTCGAACTGCGTATCGGCAACACGGACAGCGTCACCATCGAGGCCGACGACAATATCCTGCCGCTGATCGAGACGGCGGTGGAAAACGGCACCCTGCGCATCCGCCCCGCCAAGCGCAATGCCAACTTCCGCCAGAGCAGCCTGACCATCGTCATCCAGGCGCGCCAGGTGGAACGCATCAGCGTGGGCGGCTCGGGCAACATCACGGCGACGGGCTTGCGCGCCGAGAAACTGCGCTTCGACGTGGGCGGCTCCGGCTCCATCAACGCGCGCGACCTCGACAGCCGCCAGGTGGCCGTGGCCATCGGCGGCAGCGGCAACTTCAAGGCCAGCGGCAAGACGGAGCAGCTGACGGCGTCGATCGGCGGCTCGGGCAATATCCAGGCGGGCCGCCTGGCCGCGCGCGAGGTGCAGGTAAGCATCGGCGGCTCGGGCGAAGCGGAAGTGTGGGCCAAGGATGACCTGACCATCAGCATCGGCGGCTCGGGCGAAGTGAGCTACTACGGCGATCCGCGCATCAGCCGCAGCATGCAGCGTTCGAGCAGCATCAAACGGCTTGGCAGCGCACCGAATTAAACGCCCGCAATGACAAAAGCCCGGAATGGTCCGGGCTTTTTGCGTTTCAGACAGTCAACATCAGCGCGCCGGCTTCACCGGTTCGCGGTCGATCAGGACCGTGTTGACGCTGTCGGTCAGCCAGATCTGGCCATCCTGGATCGTGCATTGCAGCTGCATGCTGCGCTGCGCCAGCTTGCTCATGTCTTGCGCCGCCTCGGATGGCAGGTTGATCACGGTCAGGTTCTTCGCCCGTTCCAGCTTGTTCGCGATCTGCTTCCACCAGATGTGGCTGGTTGCGCCATAGCTGTAGACGATGACCTGCTCCGAACGGCCGCAGGCCTTCAGGATGCGCTTTTCGTCGGGCTGTCCCACTTCGATCCACAGCTGGATGGCGCCCGTCAAGTCTTTCTGCCACAAGTCGGGCTCTTCCGTATCGAACAAGCCCTTGGTAAACGTCAGCGCCTCGTCGGCGTGGATGGCGAACGCCAGCAGGCGCACCATCATGCGCTCGTCCGTTTCGGACGGGTGGCGCGCCAGGGTCAGCGCGTGATCCTGGTAGTAATTGCGGTCCATGTCGGCGATCTGCAGATCGGCTTTGAAAATTGTTGCTTTGAGGGCCATCGTGTTTCTGTCTCGGTAAAGTAAATAGTGAAGTCGGTATCAGCGGAAAACCACGGTCTTGTCGCCATTTTTCAGGATGCGGTGCTCGACGAACCATTTCACGGCGCGTGCCAGCACCACGCACTCGACGTCGCGGCCGATGGCCGTCAGGGTCTCGGCATCCATCGCATGGTCGACGCGCTCGACGTCCTGCTCGATGATCGGACCTTCATCCAGGTCGCCCGTGACGAAATGGGCCGTCGCGCCGATCAGCTTGACGCCGCGCAAGTGCGCCTGCGCATATGGCTTGGCGCCCTTGAAGCTGGGCAGGAAGGAATGGTGGATATTGATGGCGCGGCCATCTAGCGCCCGGCACAGGCCCGGCGACAGGATCTGCATGTAGCGCGCCAGCACCACCAGGTCGATCTTGTGCGTGTCCATCAACTCGATGATCTTCGCTTCCTGCGCCAGCTTGGCCGCTTCCGGCGCGCCGGCCGCCAGCGGCAGGTGGTGGAAGGGAATATTGTAGCTGGCCGCCAGCTGATAGAACTCCATGTGGTTCGAGACGATGGCGGGAATTTCCACGTTCAGCAAGCCGCTCTTGTAGCGGAACAGCAAATCGTTCAGGCAATGGCCAATCTTCGACACCATCAGCATGACGCGCGGCTTGACGCGCGCATCGTGCAATTGGCCATTGAGCTGCATGGCTTGCGACAGGTCGGCGAAGTCGCTGCGCAACTGGGCGTCGCTGACGGCGCCGTCTTCCAGCGCGAAATGCACGCGCATGAAGAACAGCTGGGATTCCTGGTCGCCGAACTGGGCGGAATCAATGATGTTGCAGCCGTGTTCGGCCAGGAAGCCGGACACGCGGTGCACGATGCCGCGCTGGTCCAGGCAGGACAGGGTCAGGATGTATTCGGGATGCGTCATGGTCGCGGAATAAGGCAAAAAAGGTGGGCTATGCTCGGCTCAGCCACGCGCGCCGGCCATCGGCTGCGCTGCCGCGAGCCGACTATTGTCGCACGGCTGGGCCCATAAACCTGCATTTTCCACACAAGCAGCATAGCTGCCGGCGGCGGCAAGCCGATTCAGGTTCATTTGATCTGACGCAAAGACATCGCGTTTTTCTGGCGGGCGAGCGCCATTCTCGCGCCAAACCGGCATCTGGCGTGGAACCTGGCACGCCATCCGGCGTCTATCTCTTTGCTTGTTTCACCATACGTCGCATCCGGTGCGCCGGGTGTTTCCTGGATTAGTTTTTCATTGAGGTAGAACATGTTCACAAACAGCCCCCCCCACAGTCTCAGCCCCGCCCTGAAGTCCCATCTCGAGGCCCAGTGCAATTTCGCCACGGAACTATCGCACAAGCTGTTCGATACGGCGCAGCAACTGAGTGAGCTGCATCTGCGGCTGGCGCAAGACTTGCTGCAGGAATGCAGCAGCGCCAGCCAGCAACTGCTGTGCGCACGCGATACGGGCGAGTTCATGTCGCTGGCTGCGGCCCAGTTGCAGCCAAACAGCAACAAGCTGCAGCAGTACCGGCAGCAACTTGGCAAGCTCGTCGCCAACGCCAATGTCGAAATGAACCGCACGGCAGAGAACCACCTGCCCGAAGCGAGCCGCACGGCCGTCGCCTTCGCTGACGAAGTGATGCGCAAGACGGCCGAGGAAACGGAAAAAGCCACGCAGCGCCAGCGTGAAATGATCGAAAAAATGCATGCCACGGGCCAGCGCGACGGCGCGGGCCACGGCCGCGATACCAGCAGGCAATCCGATCAGGCGCATTGAGCACTTGACTTGAACACCAGACCCCACTCGACAGCAAGGAGAGCGACATGGCTAACAGTAATGAGCAGGGCAAAGGCGCAGGCAGCAACCAGAAAGCCGGCGAATCGGGCAGCGGCAAAGGCACGAGCAAGCGCGGCTTTGCCGCCATGAACGAGGAGCAGCAACGCGAAATCGCCAGCAAGGGCGGTCAGGCCGCCCATCAAAAGGGCACGGCGCATGAATTCGACTCGGAAGAAGCACGCCGTGCCGGGCAGAAAGGCGGCGAAGCCGTCAGCCGCAACCGCGTACACATGGCGGAAATCGGCCGCAAGGGCGGCGAAAGCCGGCAATCGGCCCAGCGCGCCAATGAAAGCCGCAACAACATGGCGGCGCGCGGCGGCGGTACTGGCCAACAGGGCGGCAAGGACGAGGACGAGAAGGGTTGAGCGGGCTGACAGGGCTGCCCCTGCAGCGCGCGGCTAGACGAAGGAAGGCACGGGGCGGCGAAGGCGGCCCCGTGCGGGGGCTGGCGCAGCGCGGGGCGCGGCGGTATGGTACATTCTCGCCTTACCGACACCTCCGCGCCACGTCCCGCCCTTCCCCGCATGCAGCCATCCCTGAAATACCTGAGCGCCTATTCCGAACAAACGCAAGCGCAAGTGCAGCAACTGATCGCACAGGACAAGCTGGGCGAAGTCCTGTTGAAACGCTATCCGAACGCGCACGATGTACGCAACGACAAGTCGCTGTACCAGTACGTGCAAGACTTGAAGAATGAATTCCTGCGCAATGCCGAACCCATCAACAAGGTGGCGTTCGACAGCAAGATCCATGTGATCCAGCACGCGCTGGGCTTGCACACTTCGATCTCGCGCGTGCAGGGTGGCAAGCTCAAGGCCAAGCATGAAATCCGCGTGGCCACCATGTTCAAGGAAGTGCCGCTGGAATTCCTGCGCATGATCGCCGTGCATGAACTGGCGCATGTCAAAGAAAAGCAGCATGACAAGGCGTTCTACAAGCTGTGTACGTATATGGAACCGCAATACCACCAGTACGAATTCGACGTGCGCCTGTACCTGACCCAGCTCGACCTGTCAGGCCAGCGCCTGTGGTCATGAAATCCTGGTCTGAAGTCCTGGCCGTGAAGTCTACGTAACAATGCCGCCCAGGGCGTCCACCGGGCGGCATTGTTAGGTCTGCGCCGGCGGGGCCGGCAGCATGTTCAGGTTCAGGCGGCGTTCTTGCGGCGGCGCAGGAAGGCCAGCAAACCCAGTCCGCCCAGCATCATGCCGTAGGTGGCCGGTTCCGGCACGGCGCTTACGCTGGCGGCGATATTGTCGACCTGGAAGGTGTGCAAGGCGCCTTCTTTCCACGATGCCGACAGCAGGTTGTTAAAGCCCGTGAACGTGTAATCGCTGAAAGTATGGCTGCCATCGAGGCTGAAGGTCTGGGTCACCGTGCCGCCGCCTACCTGGTGGCCGACAAAGGTCACATCGTAGGAGCCAGGCAAGCTCACGAAGTCAGCCAGGCTGATCGAGCTCAGCGAGAAGGCGGCACCATCGGTACGGCTCAAGGTTGTCGTCGACAGGACCGTGGCGCTCAGGCCGGCCGAGCCCGCGTAGGCGAAGTTGCTCTGATGCGCAGAACTCAACAGACCCAGGAAGCTGCTGTCGAAATCATAGCCGCCTTCGGAGTAGGAGTTAAAGACGGAACCGAAGTAGCCCGGATGTTCCAGCGCATCGAAGCCGATGATGGTGGTTTGTGCGTGGGCACCGCCAGCGGCGAGAACGGCGGCGACAGCGGCCGTGCGCAAGAGGGTCATTGGTTTCAAAATAACATCCTTTCAAGATGATGAAGTAGCGAGGTTGTGGCAACTTGCAATACCTGGGCGTCGCGGAAAAATGGGCGACGCCACACCGGGTGTCCGGCATGCCTGTCTTTTAAACAATGCCAGTAGACCACACTCATGCACAAAAAGCATCTTGATTTTCAAAAAAACATGCTTTTATAGAAATATAATAGCTATATTTATATTGATCAACTTATTGATCCCGATCAATTTTCCCGTGCGGAAATAAAAAAGCCATGCATTTCATGGTGCATGGCTCTGGATGAGATTTCACAAGGAAAATTTACTGGACACAGTCCTTCAGTCGCTGCACCAAGGTCGCAGGATCGGCGTCGGCATTCAGGAAGGCCGCGTGCTGCGGGCGGATAAAGCCCTGCTCCTTGCCGTTTTGCACAAAAGCGATCAAGCCGTCATAGAAACGGTCGACATTGAGCAAGCCGATGGGCTTGGCGTGCAAGCCCAACTGGGCCCAGGTGAGCATCTCGAACAACTCTTCCAGGGTGCCATAGCCGCCTGGCATGGCAATGAAGGCGTCGGACAGGCTGGCCATCATCGCCTTGCGCTCGTGCATGTCCTTCACGATGAACTGGCGCGTCAAGCCCATGTGGCCCACTTCGCGCTCGACCAGCTGGGTGGGAATCACGCCCGTCACCTCGCCGCCCAGGCGCAGCACTTCATCGGCGATCACGCCCATCAAGCCGACCTTGCCGCCGCCATACACGAGCGAAATATTTTCCGCCACCAGCACGCGCGCCAATTCGCGCGCCGCCACGGCATAATCGGGCGAGACGCCCGCATTGGCGCCACAATACACACATAAAGCCTTGATCACAGTAATCCTTATCCTTTCAATTCATCGATCGCCGCCTCGACTTCAAGGCGTTCCTTGGCGTCCAGTGCCACGCACTCGGCCGCCTTTTCATACAGCGCCAGCGCTTCCGCCAGCTTTTTCTTTCCGTCAAGCATGTTCAAGGCACGCGCATACTCGCTGTGGGCCAACGCCGAATACGGCGTCAGGGCCAGCGCCGTCTTAAAGTGCTGATAGCCATCTTCCTTGTTCGCGCCGTAGGTCAGGCCGCCTATCATGGCGCCGACCTTGTCGATAATTTCCGTATGATAAATCCCAAACGCGATATGCGCTTCCGCATGCATGGGCGCCACCGTCATCGTGCGGTCCAGGCTGTTGCGCACGCGCGCGCCCATGCCCTGCGCCAGGGCCTTGACGACGGAGGTGCCCAGCGCATAGCGGCCCAGGCTGTAGGCATGCCAGTAGTAGCCGGCCGGATTGTCCGGCTGCTCGCTCTGCTGGCGCTCGCAGCGCTCCGCCACCTCTTCGTACATGTCGAGTTTCTGGCTGTCGCTCACTTCCAGGTGCGTGGCATAGATGCAGGTCGCCTTGTGCGCCACCGCATAGCCGGGCACGCCGACGGCCAGGCCCAGCTTCACGGCGCGTTCGAAGTCGCCCGCATGGAAGGCCAGCCAGGCTCGCACCAGCGCAGAGTGCGTGGGAAAAGGCTCCACGTCGCCCGCATGCAGGCGCGCCCAGGCCGCCTCCAGGGTCTGCGGCGTGTAGACATATGCTTCGTCCGGATAGGGGAATTGTTTCCAAGCCATATCTCTCTCCTGTAATTGACGACGTGGCGCCAGCAGCCGGGTCAGTCGTTCTTGAGTTTGGTCACGTACTCTTCCGACAGCTTGCGAAACAGCAAATGCGTTTCATTGCGCAAATACGGCCCGATCAGGGACAGCACCTGGTAGCAGCCGCGCGCCAGCGCATCGGACATCGATTGCTGCTCGCTGTACTTGCGCGGGTTGCGCACATATTCGTACGACAGCCAGTAGGTGGCGACGACTACCATATTCGTCGCCATCGCAGCGACTTCCATGTCCGACGCTTCCAGCGACTGTTCGCTGCGCAAGTCTTCGCACAGCTGCGTGGCCACCTTGATCTTGTGCGCCAGGATCAGTTTGAAGTGCAATTCCAGCTTGCGGTTGCGCGACAATAAATCATTGAGGTCGCGATAGAAAAAGCGGTAGCGCCAGATCAGTTCGAACATCAGGTGCAAATACAGCCAGACATCCTCGATATTCGAGCGGCGCCCATCGGGCACGGTCAGGATGCGTTCGATTTCCGCCTCGAACTGGACGAAGATCGAATTGACGATGTCGTCCTTGTTACGGAAGTGGTAATACAGGTTTCCGGGCGAAATGTTCATCTCTTCCGCAATCACGGTCGTCGTGATATTCGGCTCACCAAACTCATTGAACAGGCGCAGCGACAACTCCAGGATGCGTTCGCGGGTACGGCGTGGTGCTTTTTGTAGCATGGCGGGCAATCTCTCTGTGTTCTGCCGCAAGCATACCACCTAAAATAGCCATAATGAAACACTCCGCCCCTGGCCGCCGGCGAAAAACGCAGACAAGAAAAAGCCTGCGCGAGCAGGCTGGAGGGATGCGGCGCCAGCTCAGGCGGCCGGCGCTTTTTTCTTCGCCGCCGGTCTCGCCGCCGGCTTGCTCAGTGGCTTGCTCACTGGCTTGGCTGCGGCGCGCGGCGCGGCACTGACTGCCGGCTTGGCCGGGGCCTTGGCGATAGCCGCCTTCGGCGCGGCTTTCGCTACGGCTTTCGGCGCCGCCTTCACGGCCGGCTTGACCGCAGCCTTGGGCCTGGGCGCTGGCGCGGCCTGGGCCGACAGCGCCGCCACTTGCAAGCTCAAGGCATCGATCTTGGCGTGCAGCGCGGCGATATCGTTTTGCGTGGGCACGCCGATGGTGGCCAAGGCGCGCGCGACGCGCTCTTCAAACACCTGTTCCAGCTTGTCCCAGGAACCGCTGGCCTGCTTGCCCACGCCATCGGCCAGTTTGCCGACACTGTCGCTGACACCGGCGACCTTGTCTTCGGCGCGTTTCTGGAATTCCGTGCCTTCCTTCACCAGCCTTGAAAACACGCGTCCGCCCTCTTCCTGCGCCTTGGCAAACGCGCCCAGGCCCGCTTGCCATATCTGCTGCGCGGACGAGCGCACGGCGCTTGCCGATTCCTTGTCTTCCGTCAGCTCCTTCAATTTCTTCACCATCGCCAGCTCCCGTCATGTGAAAGGCCATGCCACTTCATGGATATCTTTTATTCTAGTGAGCAAAACTAGAGACGGGTGTCTAATTCGATAGAAAGCGGCTGCTCAAGGTGCGCCAGCGCACGCGGCGGCCAGGTGCCTGAGCAGCAAGCCCCTAGGCCGCCACTTTCACCGGGCCGTGCAGCAGTTTGTGCAGGCGGAAGCCTTCGCGGATGTTCTCGCGCAGCACGGCGCCTTTCCACGGCTTGGTGTAGAAGCGGTCGACGGCGCCGCGGTTGATGGCCGCCATGATGGGCGTCAGGTCGGCAAAGGCCGACAGCATGATGCGGAAGGTGTCGGGACACAGGTGCTTGACCCGTTCCATGAATTCGGTGCCGCTCATGAGCGGCATGCACTGGTCGCACAGAATCACCTGCACCTTGTGGCGCGCCAGGATGTCGAAGCCTTCGGCAGCCGTCTGCGCCGTGAGGATGCGGTAGCCGTCCTGCGCCAGGAAGTCGCTGAGCACGTCGAGCATGAACACATCGTCGTCGACGATCAGCAAGGTTTGCTGCTCTTCGCTGCCTGCATCCTGCGGCGTCTGCAGCAGCTTGCCGCCCATCAGCATCTGCTCGAATTCTTCCTGCGGCACGGGGCGGCTGAAATAATATCCCTGCATCTCGTCGCAGCCGTGGCGCCGCAAATAAGCCAGCTGCGCATCGTTTTCCACACCTTCGGCGATCACTTCCAGCTTCATGCTGTGCGCCATGCTGATGATGGCCAGCACGATGGCCGCGTCGTCCGGATTGCTGGTCACTTCACGCACGAAGGCGATGTCGATCTTCAGCTTGTCGATGGGGAAGCGCTTCAGGTAGGCCAGGCTGGAATAACCGGTGCCGAAATCGTCGATGGAAATCTGGATGCCCAGCGCCTTCAGGTTGCGCAGCACGGCGATGGTTTCCTCGGCATTCGACATGAGCGAGCTTTCCGTCAGCTCCAGCTCCAGCAGTTCGGGCGCGATATCGTATTTACGGATCGCCTTGAGCACCTCCTCTTCCAGGCCGCCGACGAAAAACTGGATGCCCGAGACATTCACCGACAGGTGCACGGGTCCGATGCTGCTCGCGCCCCACTCGCTGATCTTCTTGCACGCTTCGTCGAGCACCCAGTTACCGACGCGCACGATCAGTCCCGTTTCTTCCAGCAGAGGGATGAACAGGGCCGGCGAGACCATGCCGTGGCCGGGGCGGCGCCAGCGTATCAGCGCCTCGGCGCCACTGATGCGCCCCGAGATGATATTCACCTTGGGCTGGAAGAACAGCACGAATTCCTCGTTGTCGATGGCACGCCGCAGGGCATTTTCCATGTCCAGCCGCGCCATCGACTGCGCATTCATTTCCGCCGTGAAGAAGCGGAAGGCGTCGCGACCCGCCTCCTTGGCGCGGTACATGGCCGTGTCGGCATATTGAATCAGGGTGTCCGCATCGACGCCATCGTCGGGGTACACGGAAATGCCGATGCTGACCGTCACCGTCACCTCGTGGCCCTGCAAGTCGAAGGGCTTGCGCATCGCCTCGCGGATCTTGTCGACCACGCCCACGGCATGCTGGGCGCCATCGGGCAGCACCAGGATGGTGGCAAATTCATCGCCGCCAAAGCGGCCGATGGTATCGCGCACGCGCAGGCAGTCGACCAGGCGGCTGGAAAACTGGCGCAGCAGTTCGTCGCCGATGGTGTGACCCAGGGTGTCGTTGACATTCTTGAAGCGGTCGATATCCATGAACAGCACGGCCACGGCCCACTGGTGTTCGGCCGCCTGGGACAGGGAATGGGTCAGCGAAGCGTAGAACTGGCTGCGGTTCGGCAAACCCGTCAAGGTGTCGAAATGGGCCAGCTTCATCAGGCGCTGCTCGGCGTCCTTGCGCTCGGTGATGTCGCGCGCCACAGCCACCAGGATCCAGCTCTGCCCCGAGCGCAGGGTGCGCCGCTGGACTTCCACTGACAGCGGCGAGCCATCCTTGCGCTGCAACTGCAATTCCGTCATCGGGCCGCCCTGGTCGCCGGCCAGCAACTTGTTGTACAGCTCTTCCAGCGGGGCTTCGCCCTCGTGTGCGTGGCCCGGCCCCACGCGCAGGAAATCCTCGCGCTCGAAACCGAGCATGCGGCAAGCCGTCTGGTTGACGTCGACGAAGCACATGCCGGCGCGGTCGATGAGGAAAATCGCATCAGCCGTGGCGTCCATCGCCAGGCGGAAGCGGCGCAAGTCTTCATCGAGGCGGATGCGCGCCGCCATGTCCAGGGTCAGCTGCTCGTGGTGACGCTTGATTTCGTCGTACAGCAGCAGGTTGTCGTAGGCGACGGCGATCTGCGCCGCCACCGTGGCGGCGACTCTCTCGTCGACTTCGGAAAATTCATTCGCCCCCAGCTTGTCGACCAGGTACAGCCAGCCGTGGCTGCGCTCGCGCGAAGCGATGGCGACGCCCAGGAAGGAATGCACGGGCGGATGCGTGTCGGGCAGGCCCAGCGCGCCGGGGTCGCCCTTCAAGCCATTGACCCGGTAGGGCTGGCGCTGCTCCAGCAAGCGGTTCAGGATGCCTGTGCGCGGCGCGCTGGCGATGCGCTCGAGGTTTTTCTCGGCGCCGCACGAGGAAAAATAGCTGAGCTTTTCGGCGCCCTCTTCCAGCATGCCAATGCAGGCGTACTTGGAGACGCAGATATTCTGCGCCACCCTGCAGCCAGCCTCGATCAGGGCGCGCGGATCGCGTTCGGCACCCAGCTCGATGCCCAGCTCGATCAGGGCCGTCAGGCGCAGGCTTACCGCCTGCAGGCTGGAGAGCGAACGCGACAGGCGCTCCGTCATGACGCCCAGGTCTTCGGGGATGGCGGCCTGGCCCTCGCGCTGGCTGGCCAGTTGCGAAATCTGCTGACTGCTCGATTCGAGTTCGTCGATGTAGCCGCTGACCTGGTCCTCGATGCCGGCCAGCTTGCCCGTGGCGGGAGGCGCTGCACTGCCGCCCACGCCCGGCGCAGCCGGCACCTGGGGCGCCGACGGCATCAGCCCAAGCGCCTCGTTGACGGTGCGCACGATGAGCTCGGGATCGGACGGCTTGGGCAGCACCCAGCGCACGCCGCACGCCTGCGCCAGCAAGATCGCTTCCTGCTCGCGGTAGGTGGCCGTATAAAAAATGATGGGCACGTTGGTCAGCGCGGGATCGGCATGCACGCGCGTGACGAATTCGTAACCGTCCATGTTCGGCATGAGGATGTCGGAAATGATCAAGTCCGGCCGCTCGGTGCGCAGTATTTCCAGCGCGTCGGCGCCATTCGCCGCCTCCAGCAGACGGTGGCCGTCGTAACCCAGCAGTGCGGTCAGGAACTCGCGGTTCAGCACATGATCATCGACGATCAGGATAGTGGCTATGTCGTTTTTAACTGGCGTCGACGGCGCCCCGGGTAAAAAAGATTCCAGCTCCGCGACGAACAGGTCAGGCTCGATCGGCTTGCCGATGTAGCCATTGAAGCCCGCTTCGAGCAGGCGTTCGCGGTCGCCCACCATGGCCAGCGCCGTCACGGCCAGGGCCGGGATATTGAGCAGTTGTGGGTCTTTCTTCAGCTCCGCCACCACGCCATAGCCATCGAGCTTGGGCAAATGCACGTCGCAAATGATCAAGTCCGGCAATTCGCTGCGCGCCATGCGCACGCCCTCCTCGCCGTCGTAGGCGGTCAGCGGCGTGTACCCGAAGGCACGCAGCAAATACACCATCAATTCCATATTGGTGGCGTTATCTTCGATAATCAGGATACGTGCGGACAATTAGCGCCCCCAATAAAAACTGCATGGACTCATTTTCTGCCTGCGTTCATTTTTCCGATTGCGTGAGGAACATAACAATCCTGCAACATCTTGCCATACATCCAAAAAAATAGCTTGTCTCCGGATGCCTGCAGAACGGTGGAAGCGGGCTCAGGAACAAATTTCTCCCAGTTATCTTCTGACGTTAGCTTAATACAGTACGCCAGTGGAAAACAGCGTTTTCTGCCTCTTGCGTTGTTAAACAGGGGCAACAGCAGAGTCAAAAGAGACAGTCTTGCCATGCAGACAAAACACAACAGGACTCAGGCGAAATGGGGGGCGGAGGGAGGCTGGGCGACTTCGTTCTTGATAGTGATTTCTTCCAGCAACTGGCGCAGCACGCGCGCATCGCTGGCCAGCGCCACATGGCCGATGCCGCCGAAGGCGAGATTGCGCGCGCCGGGCAGCTGCGCGGACGACTGCGGCGCGACGATATTGTCGTGATGCGAATAAATTGACGTGATCAGGGCGCGCAGTTCCGGCGTCTCGCTGGCAGCCAGCTGCGCCAGCCAGTCGCCGGGTGCGCCACCGATACGGCTCATCTGGCGCGCATTCGTCCCCGCCGCCAGCTTGGCCAACGCCGTGCCGTGGTGCGGCGTGCCGATGGTGATGATGCGCGCCACGCGGGCTGCGCCGTAGTGGCGCAGCCAGGCGCGCGCCACCAGACCGCCCATGCTGTGCGCGACGATGATGGCGCGGTCGCTGCCCGTGCGGGCGCACAGCGCCTCGATAGCCTGCTCGACCTGCGGCACGAACTCCTCGATGTCGGCGGCTATCGGTTCCAGGTCGATGGCGTCATGCGCGATGCCGGCTTGCGCCAGTTGCCGGCTCAGCTGCGCCCAGTAGCCGCGGTTGCACACATAGCCGTGAATCAGCAGCACCGGCAAGCCCCGGGCATCCGTAGCGGCGTCCAGCGCATGCAGGCGCGGACGCAGCATGCCCCAAGACGACGTCCACAGGGTGGCGCGCAACTCGCCCAGGAACAGGCACGCGGCGCTCCGTATACCCAACTGATATTCCGCTGGCACGGGACTGCCGGTGCGCCGGCTCTCCCAGAAATTGCGCGCGACGATCAGCGCGCGCACGGCCAGCAGCATGGCCAGCGCCAGCAACAAGGCCATGGCGGGCGAGGCGACGCCCCACGCCTGCATGGCCAGGTATGCCAACCCCAGCACGGCCAGCACCTGCAGCAGCATCAGCCACTTGAGAATGCGCGCGATCATGCCATCGTCGCAACAGAAACGGGAACGGGCGCGGACTTGCCCGTCAAGTGCTGCGCCAGGCCGCTGGCCAGGCGCGCCGCCAGCGCATAGATCGTCAGTTGCGGATTGGCGCCTATCGACGTGGGGAACAGCGAGCCGTCGTGCACGGACAGGTTGCGCACGCCATGGTAGCAGCCATCGGCACCCGTCACGCCCAGGCGCGCATCGTCCGACATGGCGCAGCCGCCCATCACGTGGGCCGACACCACGCGCGCCAGCAGCGCCTTGAAGGGCAAGCCGTTGATGGCCTGCTTCGCCTGCGCCCAGTTCGTATAGTGGCTGGCCAGCTCATGCACGGGATACACGCTCTTGGCGCCGGCCGCAAACTGGATTTCCGCCATCGACAGCAGCGCGCGCCGCACGCCATCCCAAATAAAAGGCGTGAGCGGATAGTCGAGCACGGGCGCGCCGAAACTATCGAGAGATACGCTGCCGCCCGCCGCCTCATGGTGAAAGCCGTCGCGCAACAGGGCCAGCAAGCCGTGCGCATGGGGGAATTCGCGCATGGTGCGCGCATGTTCATCGCCGAAGCCGCCCATGGTGGTGGCCATCAGCAGCGGATGCAGGGGCGGCGCTTCGAGCTTGTAGCCGATAGGGCCGCCGATGGGCGACGTGTGCAGGAAATGGTCGGAATAAATCGTCTGCGGCGCGCCCGCATAGGCGTCGACGCGCTGCTTGAACAGGCCCGCCGAAATCACCGTCGGATGCAAAAAGGTGCGCCGCCCTAGCAAGCCGTGCGGGTCGGGCGCCTGCGAGCGCAGCAGCAGGGCCGGCGAGTTGATGGCGCCGCCGGCCAGCACAAAATGTTTGGCGCGCAGCGTGAGGCGCACGCCCGTGGGCGCCTGCCCGGCCGCGTCCAGCGCCGTCACCTGCAGGCTGTCGATGCGCTCGCCCTTGAAGATGAAACGCTCGGCACGCGCATGCACGAGCAGGCCAGCACCGAGCGCCAGCGCCGACGGGATCGTCGTCACCAGCATCGACTGCTTGGCGTTCGTCGGGCAGCCCATGCCGCAGTAGCCGAGGTTCCAGCAGCCATTCACATTGCGCCGGATGGCGGCGGTGGGTATGCCCAGCGCCGTGGCGCCACGGCGCAATAAATCATTGTTTTCGTTGGGCGGCGCGGCCCAGTCGCTCACGTGCAGGCGTTTTTCCATCATGGCGAACCACGGCGCCATGGCGTCCACGGAATAGCCGGTCAAACCAAAATGCTTGCGCCAGTATTCCAGGGTGCCGGGCGGCGTGCGAAAACTCGAGGTCCAGTTGACGGTTGTCGAACCGCCCACGGTGCGGCCCTGCAAAATGTTGATCGCCTTGTCGCGCGTCTTGCGCGCGGCCGATTCCTGATACAGCGCGGGATAGGCGTCCGCTTCGCGCATCTTGAAGTCTTTCGAGGACTTCAAGCCGCCCTCTTCGACGATCAGCACTTTCAGGCCGGCCAGCGCGAGGATTTCCGCCGTCACGCCGCCACCGGCACCGCTGCCGATGACGACGACATCCGCCTCCAGGCTGCGGTCGGCGGCCAGGGTGCTGGCGTCGGTGACGTTCCAGCCTTTGGCCACGCCGATGGCGATGGGGTCGGGTATGGGGGATGTGCTCATGGATGCCTTATGCGCTCAGTTCGGGCAGCGGTCCCGGATAGCCGATGGCGGCCCAGTGGGCGGCATCGGCGTACCAGGCGCCGAGGATCAAATCATGCAGGGCCAGATAGGCCGTCTGCAGTGTCGCCAGGCGGTGCGTGCGCCACGACTGCAGAAAGGCGGCCACCTGGGCCGGGTCGGCGTCAAGCCAGCCGCCATGCACGCCGGCGACGAAGCGCCGCGCGGGCGCCAGCGCCAGCAGGCCAAACAGGTCCTGCACTTCCTGCTGCGCCGCCAGCGGCAAGCCACGGATGGCCGTGTCCACGCCGGCGATGGCGCCAGCGAGCGCCGCGGGCCGCGCGCCGCCTTCCTGCGGCAGCGCGCTGCCCAGCATGGCCGGCACGATGGCCGCCAGCGCCGCGCGCGCCGCGCCATCGAGGACGAAACGGCCAGGCGCCGCCGGTCCGCGCACCAGGCGGTACGCGGCGCCGCCGGCCGCCAGCGCGCAGGCGCCGAGCACGCCCAGTTTCAGAAACGATCTGCGTCGCATCAGCATGTCTCCATTGCCATATATCCCTTGTTGTATACCGCCTTTTGTAAGCCAGTGTACGCCAAAGGAAGCGGCGCTCCGCGCGCAAAAACTAGAGCGGCGCGTCTAGTTTTTGCGACTGAAACCACAGCAGCAGCATGGCCAGCAGCGCCGCCAGCGCGCCGCCGATGGCGATGCTGGGCAAGCCAAAGGCGACGATCAGCGCGCCGCCCAGCGTGCCTCCCAAGGCCGTGCCCGCATTGAAGGCGGCGATATTCAGGCCCGCCGCCACGGCGTCGCTGCCCGGGCAATGCCGCTGCGCCAGGCGTAGCAGACGCACGGTCGACAGGGTCACGAGGGCAAAGAACAGCAAGCCCAAGGTGCCGCACAGGACCAGCATGGCCAGGGGCTGGGCGCGCAGCAGATAAAAGGCCAGCAGATTGAGCGCCAAGGCGGCCAGGGCCAGCACGCTGGCGCGCAGAGCGGAAGGGCGATCCGCGCACCAGCCGCCCAGCAGGTTGCCGCCGATGGCGCACACGCCAAAGCACAGCATGGCGGCGCCCAGCCAGCCCGCGTCGAGTCCACCCAGTTGCAGCAGGAAGGGAGAGATGTACGTAAAAAAACTGAAGGTGGCCACGCTGACCAGCGCCGCCACGCCGGCCGCCAGCAGCAGAGGGAGCCGCAAGATGGCGCGCAGGCTGGCCAGGGCCGATGTGGCAGCGGCTTCCTGGTGCGCGGCCGGCATGGCGAAGCGCAAGCCGGCGCCGCCGCACAGGGCCAGCACGCCGATGGCGGCAAACACCCAGCGCCACGACGAGACGGCGCCCAGCCACGTCCCCAGCGGCACGCCGCCGGCCAGCGCCAGGGTCAGCCCCAGCCAGACGATGGACAGCGCCCGGCCCGCGCGGGAAGGGTCGACCAGGCTGGTGGCCGCGTGCGACGCCACGGCCATGAACACGCCATGCGCGAGGCCGACGGCAAAGCGCACGCCCAGCAGCACGCCCAGCGCCGGCGCGGCCGCCATGGCTACGCTGCCGGCCGCCAGCACGGCCATCGTCGCCACCAGCACCTGGCGCGTAGGCCGGCGCGCCAGCATGGCCGTCAGCACGGGCGCGCCGATGGCCGCCCCCAGCGCATACGCGGCGATGGCCCCGCCGGTCGCCGCCACGCTGGCGTGCAAGTCGCGCGCCATGGGCGTCAACAGGCCGGCGGCAATGAATTCGCACAAGCCGAAGGTAAAGCTGCACAACGACAGCCAATAAATGGAAGGGGGCAGCACGCGGCTGCGCGACGAAACGTTGGACATGGCCATTCCTGACAATCAAAGCGCCATGCTGCCCCCTGGGCCATCATCTGTAAAATATCTTATTTATCTTGAAACGAGACGTTCAAAGTCTCACTGAGCAGCAGCCAGCCGCAGTTGCGCCAGCAGCCGCTCGCGCACGGGGGACGTGCGCTGCGGATCCCACGCCATGTACAGGTCGAGCTGGCGCAAGGCCTCGGGCGCGCTGCTTGCCAGCGGCAGCATGACCACGCCGGCAGGCCTGGACGCCGCCAGGCTGGCCGGCAGCAGGGCCACGCCGAAGCCGGCCGCCACCAGCCCCAGCACCGTCTGCAAGCGGCGCGCCTGCTGCACCACATTCGGCACGAAGCCCGCATGCAGGCACAGGCTCGCCAGCTGGTCGTGAAAACCCTGGCCCAGCTCGCGCGGCGAGGCGACGAAATCGTCACCGGCCAGGTCCGCCAGATCCACCCTCGCCTGCCCCGCGCAGCGGTGGTTCAACGGCAGCGCAACGACGATGTCTTCGCCGGACAGGCGCTCGAAGCGCAAGCCTGGCGTGCTGCGCCCCGGCGCGCGCAGCAGGGCAATATCGACGTCGCCCCGCTCCAGCCACTCGACCTGTTGCTGCGTCGATGCTTCGCGCAAGGTAAATTGCACGGCGGGCGAGGCGGCGCGGAAGGCGCGCAAGGCAGTCAATACGTGAGCGTATGGCGTGATGTGGATGAAACTGAGGCGCAAGTGCCCCTCGATGCCCTGCGCCACGCGGCGCGTGGCCGCCACGCCCTCTTCCAGGCTGGCCAGCACCTGACGCGCCGTGGACAGGAACGCCATACCGGCCGGGGTCAGACTGACCTTGCGGTTGCTGCGCTCGAATACGGGGTAGCCGAGCGCCTCTTCCAGCCGCAGGATGGCCTGCGACAGCGGCGGCTGCGCCATGTGCAGCCGTTCGGCCGCGCGGCGGAAATTGAGTTCCTCGGCGACGGCGATGAACTGGCGCAGCAGCCGGGTTTCTATCATGGGCCTTTTTTGCTCATCGCCAGGATATGGCGCGCGATGCCACGCAGGATATTGACTTCTTCCGTTTCCAGCCCCGTGCGCGAAAACAGGCGTTTCAGACGGGGCATCAGCTTTTTCGGGTTGTCGGCGTCGAGAAAATCGATGGCCACCAGCGCCTGCTCAAGATGCGCATACATGCCGTCGACCTGCGCCAGGCTGGCGGCGTCGCCGTGGAAACCGACGGGACTGGCCGCCTGCGCATCGCCGAGGGCCGCCACGCGGCATTCATAGGCGACGACCTGCGCCGCCTGCGACAGGTTCAGCGAGGAATACGCGGGATTGGCGGGAATGTTGATCAGCACATTGCACTGCTCGACGATCTCGTTGGGCAAGCCGAAGCGCTCGTTGCCGAAGATGACGGCCGCGTGCAAGTCTTCGCTGGCGGCCAGCTGGCTGGCGATGGCGCGCGGCGCGGTGACGGGCGGCGAAAATTCGCGCAATCGGGCCGACACGGCGGCCGCGTAATTGCAGCCTTCGAGCGCCTCGGCGATAGAGCCGACGATGCGCGCGCCAGACAAAATATCCTGCGCGCCGCTGGCGAAGGCCACCGCTTCCGCGTCCGTCAAGGCATCGGGAAAGCGGGGATTGACCAGCACCAGATCGGAAAAACCCATCGTTTTCATGGCGCGCGCGACGCCGCCAATGTTGCCAGGACGACTAGTTTCGACAAGAATAAATCGCAGGCGTTTGAAAAGAGACGTGTTGATTTCAGGCAGATTCATTTAAAATAGCGCTATTGCGCGGTATCGATACAGGAAATTTCGGGAAACGGAGTCACAAAACGCTGACTCCAGGCCGGGATTTTAACCACTTCGGCACCGCTCCGCTCTTTAATTCATTCTTGCACTCTATCGTACCGGCGCCGAAAGGCGACGCTGGGCGGTCGCGTGCTTTTAACGGAAGCTCACATGCACCCAATGCTCAACACGGCGATCAAAGCCGCCCGCCGCGGCGCCGCCGTCATCAATCGCGCCTCTTTTGACCTCGACCGCGTCGTCGTCACGGAAAAACAACATAACGATTTCGTCACCGACGTCGACCAGGCGGCCGAACAAGCCATCATCGAGGTGCTGTCCAAAGCCTACCCGGACCACGCGTTCCTGGCTGAGGAATCGGGAGCTTCCGCCAACTCGCACGACGAGAATGAATATCAGTGGATCATCGACCCGATCGATGGCACCACCAACTTTATCCACGGCTTCCCGCAATACTGCATCTCGATCGCCCTCGCGCATCGCGGCGTCATCACGCAAGCCGTCATCTACGACCCGGTCCGCAACGACCTGTTCACGGCCACCAAGGGCGCCGGCGCCTACCTGAACGAAAAACGCATCCGCGTCACCAAGCTGGACCGCATCTCGAACGCCCTGCTGGGCACCGGCTACGTGGCCGGCAGCGCCCGCGCGCTCGATGAATACCTGAAAATGTACGCGATCATGGGCGAACGCAGCCAGGGCGTACGCCGCGCCGGCTCGGCCGCGCTGGACCTGGCTTACGTCGCTTGCGGCCGCCTGGACGGCTTCTACGAAAAAGGCTTGAAGCCTTGGGATATCGCCGCCGGCGCCCTGATGATCACGGAATCGGGCGGCATCGTCGGTGAGTTTTCCGGCGAATCGGACTACCTGTACAAGGGCGACGTCATCGCCGCCAGCCCGAAGATCTTTGGCCAGATGATTACCCTGCTGACGCCATTCGCCTGATTGCCAGGCGCGCTCTGACGTAAAAAAGCTGCCGGAGTTTCCTCCGGCAGCTTTTTTTTGTCCCCAGCCCTCAGCTGCCACGCATGGCCGGCAGCAGCACGCGGTAAATCTGCAGGAACGCCGGCCCCATCAGCACTACCATCAGCGACGGAAAGATGAAAAAGATCAGCGGAAACAGCAGCTTGAGGGCGATCCTGGCCGCCGTTTCCTCGGCGCGCTGGCGCCGCTTGGTGCGCAGCTGGTCGGACTGCACGCGCAGCGACGCGGCTATGCTCGTGCCGAAGCGCTCAGCCTGGATCAGCAGGGTCACCAGCGCGTCCACATCCTCCACTCCGGTGCGCAGGGCCAGGTTGCGCAAGGCCTTGTCCTTGGCGCTGCCGGCGCGCAGCTCCAAGGTCACCAGTTGCAGCTCTTCGGCCAGGACCGCGCTTTTCAGGCCGATTTCCTGCGCCACGCGCGCCAGTGCGGCATCCATCGCCAGCCCCGCTTCGACACACACCGTCATCAGATCCAGCGCATCGGGAAAGGTCTCGAACACTTCGCGCTGACGCTGCTTCAGGCAGTGCGACAGCCAGACATTGGGCAGGTAATAACCGAGGGCGGCCGCCGCGAGCAGCCACAGCGGCAAATTGTGCCCGCCCTGGCGCAGCAGAAAGTACACCAGCAGCGGCAAGCCCACGAACAAGCCTGTCTTGGCCGCGTAAAACAGCGCGGGCGCGGCCTGGCTGCGCCAGCCGGCATGGACGAAGCGGCTGCGGATGGGCGAACTTTCCCAGCCCTCGTCCGGCAGCGACAGCCTGGCCAGCGGGCGCGTCAGGCTGACGGCGTGCGCCAGCCAGCGCCGCCTGGCATGGCGCTCCCGGTCGCCGGCGGCGCCGGCATCGCCCAGCGCCTGCAGCCGCTCCTGCACCGCACTGCCGGCGAGCAGGCGCAGCACCAGCAAGGCCAGTGCGAAAACAATCAGGAACAGCAGGCCCAGCAAAGCCAACTGCGCCGCACTCATGTTGCTCATCGTGTCGGTTCTTTCATATCACACCCGGATATTGATAATTTTTCTGATGCACAGCACGCCAAGCATCAGCAAGCCCAGCGATACGGCGACCATCTTGCGCCCGCCCCCATCCGTGTACAGCACGGCAATAAATTGCGGATTCATCATGTGCATCATCAGCGCCGCGCCAAACGGCAGCAAGCCCAGGACCCAGGCCGACATGCGCCCTTCGGCCGACAACACGCGCACCTGCCCCAGCAATTTCAGGCGGTCACGGATGATGGCGCTGATGCTGCTCAGCAATTCAGTCAGATTGCCGCCCGTTTCGCGCTGGATCAGCACGGCGATGACGAAATAGCGCAAGTCCGTGCTGGGGACGCGCGCGGCCAGGTTGCCCAGCGCATCGGCCATCGCGACGCCGAAACTGACTTCGTCGAACACGGCGCGGAACTCTTCGGCCAGCGGCCCCGTCATTTCCTCGCCCACCATTTTCAGCGCGGTCGGAAAGGCATGGCCGGCGCGCATGGCGCGACTCATCAGGTCGAGCGCGTCCGGCAGTTGCTGCTCGATGCGCACCAGCCGCTTGCTCCTGGCGCGGCGCACCAGCAGATACGGCAGCACGGCGCCGCCCACACCCAGGCCCAGGCGCACATACCATGGCAGGGGCAGCGCGCTGGCCACCAGCAGGCCGGCCGTCCCGCCAAGTGCGCAATAGCCCAGGAAGCCGGCCACCAGCCAGCGCATGCCCGCCTGCAGCAGCAGTTGCTCGAGGCGCCGCGCGCCGGGCAAGCCTTCCAGCACGCCTTGCAGGAAGGGATAGACGCTCAGCGGGCGCTGCTTGGTGATCGACAGCGCCTGTTCGCCGTCGCTGGCCGTGTACATGGCTTGCAGGCGCCGCGCCACCCGCGCCGCGCCCGCCCCCCGCGCCGCTTGCCACGCCAGCCAGGCGCCAGCCACCAGCAGCAGGACGGCCAGGAAGAGAAACAGATAGACAAGGTAGGAAAGCATGGCGGATCAGCGCCCCGCCGCAGTGGGTTCGAACAGGCCGGCCGACACGCCGATGCCAAAGCTGTTCAGGCGCTCGAGGAAGCGCGGGCGGATGCCGCTGGCCGAGAAGTGCCCGACCACCGCGCCGCCCTCGGCCACGCCGGTCTGCCTGAAACTGAAGATTTCCTGCATCGTGATGACCTCCCCTTCCATGCCCGTGATTTCCTGGATCGACGTGACCTTACGCTTGCCGTCGATCAGGCGCGACACTTGCACCACCACCGACACGGCCGAACTGATCTGCTGCCGGATGGCCTTGCTGGGCAGGTTGGCCGCCGCCATGCTGATCATGTTTTCCAGCCGCGTGATGGCGTCGCGCGGCGTATTGGCGTGGATGGTCGCCATCGAGCCTTCATGGCCCGTGTTCATCGCGCCCAGCATATCGAGCGCCTCGGCGCCGCGCACCTCGCCCAGGATGATGCGGTCCGGACGCATGCGCAGCGCATTGCGCACCAGCGCGCGCTGGCTCACCTCGCCCTTGCCTTCGATATTGGCTGGCCGCGTTTCCAGGCGCACCACGTGTGGCTGCTGCAATTGCAGTTCGGCCGCGTCTTCCACCGTGACGATGCGTTCCGTATGGCCGATAAAGCCGGAAATCACGTTGAGCATGGTGGTCTTGCCGCTGCCCGTGCCGCCGGAAATGAGGATATTCATCTTCGCCTTGCCGAGGCCCTGCAGCACTTCGGCCATCTCGGCCGTCATGCTGTGGTAGGCGACCAGGTCGGCCAGGCGCAGCGGATCGACGGAGAAACGCCGGATCGACATCACCGGGCCGTCGATCGCCAGCGGCGGGATGATGGCGTTGACGCGCGAACCGTCGGGCAGGCGCGCATCGACCATGGGGCTCGATTCGTCGATGCGCCGGCCCACGCGCGAGACGATCTTGTCGATGATTTTCATCAGGTGGGCGTCATCGTCGAAGCTGATGTCGGTCAGCTCCAGGCGGCCGCCGCGCTCCACATAGACCTGCTTGTGGCCGTTGACCAGGATGTCCGACACGCTGGCGTCCGAGAGCAGCGTTTCAAGCGGCCCGAAGCCCAGCATCTCGTGCTGGATGTCGCGCGTCAGGCTCTTGCGCTCGGCGTCGTTGATGACCACCGCCTCTTCGTCCAGCAAGCGCTCGACCAGGCCGCGCAATTCTTCGCGGATGCGCTCCTGCGACAGGCGCTGCATGCTTTCCAGGTCGACCCGTTCGAGCAGCAGCCCATGGATGCGCAGCTTGAGGTCGCGGTAGCCGTGGTTATCGATGGCCGCCATGCGTTGCGGCGCGAGCGCGGCGATCTTGGCGCTGCCGAGCCGTTCGCGGATGGACAAGGCGGCGATGGGGGAACTAGCCATGAAATGCTCCTGTTCTGGGATGGGGATCAAACGCGTGATCAGGCGCGCCGCAGGACGCGGCCCAGCCAGCCCTGGCGCGCCGTGCTGGCCGCGCCGCCGGCCAGGCTGGCGGCGAACTCCTGCAGCGAGCGGGTGATCGGGCTGGCTTTGTCGAGCTGTAAAATCGGCACGCCCTGGTTGACCGAGGCGGCCGCCGAGGCATAGTGATTGGGCACGGTGCGGTAGACCGTCGTGCCATACGCCGCTTCCAGGTCGCGCAAACGGATTTCGCCGCCCTTGTCGTGGCGGTTGACGATGATATGCACCTTGTCCTTCGCGTATTCGAGCGAGCGGAACATGCCCAGCAGGCGCTTGCCGTCGCGGATGTAGGGCAAGGTCGCCTGCAGGACGGGAAAGATCATGTCGGCGTGGTCCAGCGCGCGCACGCTGACGGCGTCAAGGTTGCGGCCCACGTCGAGCACGATGAAATCGTACTGGCGCCTGGCCTGCCGGATGATGGCGTCGATGTGTTCGGGCGCCACTTCGCTGGCGTGGGCCGGGTCTTCGGGCGCAGCCAGCACGCTGTAGTTGGGCAGGATGTGCAGCATGCTCGATCCCAGGAACGAGGAGTCGAGCCGGTGGATGTCGCGCGTCACGTCGGACAGCGTGGCCAGCGGCTTGTTCTCGGAAACGAAGAGCGAGGCGTCGCCAAAATGCAGGTTCATGTCGATCAGGGCAACGCGCTGCTGGCCGCCGGCGGCCAGCGCATAACCGAGGTTGCTGGCAATGAAAGTGGCGCCGCTGCCGCCCTTGCAGGAGATGAAGGCCAGCACCTTGCCGTTGCCATGCTCGCGCCGCTCCAGCTTTTCCTCGATGCGTTCGAGCGCCGCATACAGGCTGGCCGGCGCGGCGGGAAACGGCAGCACGTCGCGCACGCCTGCACGCATGGCCTGCAACAGGAATTCAGGCGCCTGCTGGTGGCACAGCACGATGAAGGCCATGCGCGGATGCAGGTTGCTGAGGCGCTCGATGGCGGCCAGGTCGGCGCCATCGTTCGATGGACGGTCGAAGATCAGCACGTCGGGCAGGGACTGCGCCGCCTGCAGCGGTTCGAGCGTTTCGCCGCCTGCGTTGATCTCGTCGAGCCGATTACGGCTGCGCAGCAGCCGCCCCAGTTCGGACAGCGTTTTTTCATCCCTGGAATTGATGGCGATTTTCACGATATGCCTTGCTTGTTCTGTGGTGACGATGCCAGGTTCACTGGCGCGCCCCGACGCCGATGGTAAAGGCGGCCGCTTGCGGCGCGGGCGCGGCAAAGCTTTTCTGATACGCCGCGTAGGCGGCTTGGGCGGCCTTGCCGTCCATGCCGGCCACGGGGTCGCGGTTCGCGCCCGCCTGCGGCGACAGCACTTGCCGCAGGCGCAGTTGCTCAACGCTGTGGCCGAACTGGCGGTCCAGGTTCGGGGTGGCGGCGCAGCCGCTGGCGGCCAGGGCGGCCAGCAGCACGGAAAGAGAAAGGGAATGCTGCATGATGTGCTCCTATTGAATGTCCGGGCCGGCTGGCGCTGTCTGCGTGGCCGCTTCCTGCCGTGGCCGTGGCGCGGCGGCGCCTTCCATTTTTCCTTGCAAGAAGAACTCGCCGCGGCTGGGCGCCACATAAGCGTCGGTCGGCAACACGATGTCACCGTCGAGCGCGCTGTCGAGCGGCTTGACCAGGTGCGGCGTGATGATGAACACCAGCTCGGTACGGTCGGTCTGGAAATCGCTGCTGCGGAACAGCGCGCCCAGCACGGGGATCTCGCCGAGGAAGGGCAGAGCCTTGATATTGGTCGTCACATTGTTCTTGATCAAGCCGCCAACGGCAAAGCTCTGGCCATCGAACAGCTGCACCGTGGTGGTGGTGCGCCGCGTGGTAAAGGCCGGCAGCACCGCATTGGCGGCGGCGCCCCCGCCGGTGGTGATGCCGATACCTTCGCGGTTCAGCTCCGACACTTCCGGCGCCACCTTCAGGTTGATGCGTCCGCCCTCCAGCACGGTGGGCGTGAACTTGACGGCAATGCCGAATTCCTTTTCCTCCAGCGTGATCTTGTTGGTGGTGCTGTCTTGCGCGACCGGAATGAAAATCTTGCCGCCCGCCAGGAAACTGGCTTCCTGCCCGCTGATGGCCATGATGTTCGGTTCGGCCAGCACCTTGACCAGGCCGTCGCGCTTTTGCGCATCGAGCGTCAGCCCGTTGCCATTCTTGCCGTGCACGGCGCCCAGCTGGCTGGGATTGCCGCTGAGCAGGTTCGACAGCAGGCCGTAAGACCAGTTGCCGCGCGTGCCGCTGATGCCCACGCTGGCGCCCAGCTGGTCGACCAGGGTCTTCGACACTTCGGCGATTTTCACTTCCAGCATGACCTGTTGCGGCGCCGCGATCGACAGCATATTGATGACCTTGACGCCGCTTGCCGCACTGGCGGCGCCGTCGGCCGGCGCGGCCGCTTCGCCGGCGCCGCGCTGCGCATAGGCTTGCGCCATCTCCAGTATCTGGCTGGCCTTGACGCTGTCGCTTACCTGCCCCGACAGCACGATGCTGCCGCCGGCCGCGCCGGCCTTGACGGCACGCTCGCCAGGGAAGACATAGGCCAGTTGCGCCTGCAAGCCTTCGACATCGATCTCGACTTCAATATCGACGATCACGGGGCGCTGCTGCCGGTCCCACAGGATCAGGTTGGTGCTGCCCGGGGCCAGGCCCCAGACGAACAGCTGGCTGGACGAGCCCAGCATCCTGGCGCCGGCCACCCGCGGATCATTGACGGCGATCTGCGACACCGGCAGGCTCAGGCTGCGCAAGGTGGACTTGCCCACGGCGATGCGCACGGGCGCGCCCAGGCGGGCGATATCGGCGCCCAGCGACATGGCCGGCGCCGCGACTGGCGACATGACGGCCTGCCTGGCCGGCGCTGCCGCGATGGCGCTGCCCGGCCAGGCCAGGCCTGCCGCCGCGCCGCCCAGCGCCAGGGCCAGGCGCATGCCCGCACTCGAGGCGTGCTTACGAAATTTGTTCATCGATCATCCTTGCTCGCTTGCCTGCTGATTTTTAAAATTGCTGGACGCTCGTATCCATGCCCTTGATGACGGTGATGCTGTCGCGCGCAGGAGCACGTGCAGGGGTCGTCTGGCGCCGCGCCGCGCGCACCGGCGTGGCCGCCGGCGCCTTCAGTTCCAGCAACGACTCCTTGGTGGCGCCGCCCGTGTTGACGGGCGCCGGATCGACCTGATTGCGCAGCACCAGCGACAGGCTGCCCACGCTGCGCGCCAGGTCCAGCTTTTCCACCTGCTCCGGCGTCAGCTCCAGGGTCACGGCATTGACCACCTTGGGCTTGTTGTCGTCGCGGCCGGACTCCTGCGCCACGGCCAGCACCAGGATGCGTTCAAGCACGATCTTGGAAATGGCCAGTGGCCCGCCGCCCGCCGGCCTGGCGCGGTCATCCTGCGTATGGACGAGGATGTCGACGAAATTGCCCGGCAGGGCGAAGCCGGCCACACCCACCACGTCATTGACGCGCACGGTCATGGCGCGCTTGCCGGCAGCCACGATGGCCGACAGGCCGCCGGTGGCGCCGGGCGGCGCGAGCTTGCTTTCCAGGACAGGCTCGCCCCTGCTGACGGCGGTGCGCGTGATGCGCCCGTCGAGCGCGCCGGTCTCGCCAAACGCCCCCGGCGGCATGGCGCCCGCTGGCCAGTCCATGCCGCGCAGCATGGCCGGCGTCACCTTCGCGCCCACACCGATATCGACCAGCGCGACCATCACCGTCTGGCTGGCCGGCGCGCCTTGTCCTGACATCCAGCGCGCCGCCGCCAGCACGGCGCCCCCCGCCATCAGCAACGCCAGCAGCAGCACGATCGCAACGCGGCTATTTCTCATGATTTTTCCTCTTGGTAAAACATGGGTTTCCGGACGGGCACATCACGCATACCCGCCGGCCGCCAGGGCCAGCCAGATGGCGGTGCCGGCGGCAATGGCGATCGCGTACGGCAAGTTGCCGCCCGGCGCGGCGGGCGCGCCGACCTGCGGCACTTCGCCTGCCGCGGCGCGCAGCCAGCCTTGCAACAGCAATTGCCGGGCATTGGCCATGGCCTGGCGCAGCGTGCCCTGGCACAGGGCGACGACCAGCGCCAGCACGCCGCCCGCGAGCAGGCTGCACAGTACGGCAAACACGGCGGGGCGCGGACCAAGAAAGGCCCCCACCATCGCCATCAGCTTGACGTCGCCCGCGCCCAGCGCCTTCAGCGCATACATGGGCAGCAGCAAGCCCAGGCCGACGGCCAGGCCGCCCAGCGCCAGCCACGGCCCGGCCGGCGTCACCCCGGGCAACGCCAGGCTGTTGAGCAGCACGCCAAGCAAGGCGCCGGAAAACACCAGCCGGTTGGGAATGCGCCGGCGGCGCACGTCATGCCAGACAGCCGCGGCAAGCAGCCCCCACAAGACTATGGCGGGGCTGAACGTCCAGAAAGAATGAGGGTCCATCGTGTACCTGATGCAAGCCGACCGCATGACAGCATGCGCATCGTTGGGCGGGAGGTCGACAGGCCGGTCCGCATGGGTAGCCGGCCTGTCGGGGTGCAGCGCGGTGGGCAGGCGCCTTAAATCGCCGCGCCCGTCAGCTTGGTGCCGATCGCCTTGAAGGCGCCATCGAGGCCGGTGGTGAAATAGCCGACAGCCGTTACCAGCGCCGCAGCCACCAGCGCAGCGATCAACGCATATTCGATGGCAGTCACGCCATCTTCTTCGGCGATAAAGTTTTTAATGAAATTCATATTATTCCCTTTCAGGTCAAGTTTTAAACATGATAAAAACTGAAAATACAGTCTGAAAATAAAAACATTCTCTCTGTTTTTATTTGCCAATTTCTGATGCGTGTATTTTATATAAACAAACATTAAATCGAATCAGAGAAAAGTCATTTTATGCGCAGTACAAACCATCTTAATTTTTTGTTCATAAACAGGACATATGTACTGTCATTCCGCAGGTATGGGCTCGGCCAGCCGGTTGCGGGTGGCGTACACATATAATTCCAGGCGGTTGGTGACATCGAGCTTGCTGTAGATCGATGTCAGATGATTACGCAAGGTTTGCTCCGAGATAAAAGCGCGCTGGGCTATCGCGCGGTTCAGCGCGCCATTTCCTTCCACCATCATGGCAACGATCTTGCGCTCCTTCAGCGTCAGCCTGGCGATCCGCTGCTCTTCCGGATCGGGCGCCGCTTCCGGCTTGTTCAGCACTCCCAGCATGCTGTCGAGCAGTGCCGGATCCAGGCACAATTCGCCTTGATGCAGGCGGGCGATGGCGTCGACCATTTGCTTGACCGGCGTTTCCTTGCCCATCACCGCGCGCGCGCCACTGCGCACGGCGCGCCCGCATGCGGCCTGGTCCTGCGTGCCGCTGAACAGCAATGCCCGCGACACGCCATTGCCGAGCAGCTCAGGCAGATAATCGATGGCGCAGGCGCCGCCGCAGCCAAGATCGGCGTCGAGCACGATGACGTCGGGACACAGTGTCCGGGCCAGCAGCAGCGCGCCGTCGATCTCGGTGGAGCTGGCCACCACCTGCATCGCCGGCTGGGCGCCGGCGAGCAACTGCTCCAGGCCCCACAGCCAGGTCTTGTGGTCCGACACCAGCATGACGCGTATGACATTTTTTGTTGACATGCTTTACCTCTTTACTTGAAGCCCACTCCCATCGGGGGAATGTTGTTGATCCGAATCGGGTTGCCTGCCTCGTCCGCGCGCGCCATGTGCTGTCGCGCGCAGGGGAAAGAAGTCATGGGGGCACAAAGGAAGAGGCCTTGGGCCGGCACGCGCAAACGCGGTGCGTGACCCAGGCCAGCGGTCGCCGCATGGCGGGCGTGTGCCGATGAATGGGCAGCGCGGCCAGGGCGGGCGCGCCGCGGGCGCGCCATCGCTGCTGCCACCGCTGCTGTTGCTTACATTGCAGCATTTTTGTTGAATCACCTTGCAAAACAAGTCCTTGCCTGCACGCAGGACAATCCTGACACCAGGCCTGTTTTCATACCCGCGCATATTACCCCCGGCCCTGTAGGGACGGGGCCGGCACACTTGAAATAAGGCAGTTAATTACGATTATCTTGACCTGTAATAATTTAAATGGCGGCCACACCCTTGAAAATCGATATAGAATAATCGCCAGTCAAATGGCGCAATGCCAGCCGCCCGACATTCGTCATCGCGGAACTTAACCGGATTATTCCCATGCGTTTAAAACAGGCCGATTCCCGCATATTCCGCAAGCAAAGCGGACAGGGCGGCACCACCCTGCTTGAATTGGCCCTGATAACACCGGTCTTTCTCCTGCTGATAATCGGCATCATCGAATTGAGCATGGCTTATTTTGCCAATATGACCATGCAGCACGCGGTACGCGAAGGCGCCCGCTATGCCGTCACGGGAGCCAAAGACCTCGATCCCGACAGCGCCAACCAGCAGCGCTACCAGGCCGTGATGCAAAAAATACGCGACAGTTCCATGGGCATGTATGACAAGGTCGGCCCCGTGATCTCCGTCAACGGCAGCGATGCGGTCGGCGCCGCCATGTTCGGCCAGGCCGGCGATATCGTCGTCATTTCCGTCGATTGCCGCTGGGCGTTTGCCACGCCCATGGTCAAGGCCCTGTTCCGCGATGGCAAGGCGCATTTCGTGGTGGCTGCCACCATGCGCAATGAAAGCTTTGGCGGCCTGTGATGCGCATCCACCCTCCCGCGCCGCGCGCCATGCGCGGCATCGCCGCCGTGGAATTTGCCATCGTGCTGCCCTTGCTGGCCTTGCTGCTGTTCATGGTGGTCGACCTGTCGCGCGCCATCCAGGCCAAGACCATCCTGCTCAACATCAGCCGCGAAGGCGCCAACCTGGCTTCGCGCTCCACGTCCGACCTGAGCGGCTCGAGCCAGAACATCATGAATGCGCTGGCGGCCAGCACGCCGCCGCTGGACATGCCGGCGCGCGGCATGATCTATATCACCAAGATCATGGGCTACACGGCGAAGAACGGCTTGCGCAATATCGTGCTGGAACAGTATCGCTGGGATGCCGGCGCGAAGGCCAGCGGCTACCTGCCCGCCAGCCAGGTGTGGCAGTGCGGCAGCTGGAGCAATGGCACGTGCACCGGTATCGCCAAGGACGAGTATGCGCCCACGGTGCCGTTGATGCGTACGCAGCTGGCGGACGGCGAACTGATCTACGCCGTGGAAACTTTCTACAATTTCGACATGCTGTTCGGCACATTGAAATTTGGCAATAGCACGACGCCCGTGCTGGGCCCCAACCTCACTTCGATGACGGTATTCTGATGCGCATTCCACACAAGCGGCAAGGCGGGCAAGTGCTGGTCATGGTGGCGCTGTCGGCCATCGTGCTGGTCGCCTCGGTGGGCCTGGCCGTCGATTCGGCCCTCGGCTACTTCGTCAAGGCCAAGCTCAATGCGGCCGTCGATGCCGCCAGCCTGGCGGCGGCGCGCGGCGTCACGGCAGGCAGTTCGGAAGAGGAACAGCGGGCCAGTGCGCGCCAGTCGGCCAAGAATTTTTTTGACATCAATTATCCTGATCAGTTCCTGCTGTCGACGCCGACCCTGCATCCGGTCGACGTCACGTTCAGCAAGGGCACCGTCACCATCGACGTCTCGGCCAGCGCCTCTCTGCCCGTCTCGCTGATGGGCGTGCTCGGCTTCAAGACCCTGAACGTGGCCGCCAGCGCGCAAACCATCCGCAAGGATCTGGACATGGTGCTGGTGATGGATACGTCGCGCTCACTGGAAAACAATGCCGACGCCGTGCAGGCGGCGGGCAAGTCCTTCCTGAACAAATTCAACTCCACGGTCGACCGGGTCGGCTTGCTGCACTTCGCTTCGGAAGCGCAAATCGATGTCCCGATCAGGCAGATCGAGCGCGGTTTCGACCGCGCCAGCATGACCATGAAAGGTGGAAAGATCGATCAATTCACCTTTGTCGGCGGCACCAATTCATCCGCTGGCATGTTCCAGGCACGCAAACAGTTGAACGACATCGCACAGGCCAACCGCTCCAGCCTGCGCGTCATCGTGTTTTTTTCCGATGGCTCGCCTGCCGCCTTTTCCTCGTACTTCCCCAACACCGGCGACAGGTGCCAGACGGCGGGCGCGCTGGCCACCTTCACGAAACTGCAAACCCCGGCGCTGGCCGGCCTGTACAGGATGAAAGTGAGCGATTCACTCCAGTACGGCGATTGCGCCGCCACGCAGATCACCGCGCTTCCCGCATGGTATAACGCGAATAATGACGCCGCCCCGCTGCGCGAATTTCCCATCGTCACCAACACGCCCCGCGTCGTGACCGCTTCCGTCGCCTCGGCGCAGGCGCAATGGACAAATGTGCACCGCGCCTCGCGCAACCTGGTCGAAGCGATGGCGGCAAAAGCGCGCCAGGAAGGCATTTACGTGTTTACCCTGGGCATGGGCGCCTCGCTGAAAGCCAAGGAAGGACCGGACAACGAACTCGGCGAAGACTTGCTGCGCTGCCTGGCCAATGCGCCCGATGCGAAAGCGACTTGCCGCAAACCGGCCGAACCCGTGGGCCTGTACTGCTACGCGGCCACCGAAAGCGAGCTGAGCCCCTGCTTTACCCGGCTCGCCTCCGCCATTTTGCGCATTTCCAAGTAAGCCCCGGCCGCTTGCTAGAAAGCGAAGCAGCTGCAGCCCAAGGTGCCCCAGAAGCCGGAAAAGTCGGCAATCGGCACGGCCGATTTGCGCGCCCGGTCGTGGGCATGCGCATGCACGCCGCAGGCGCCCGCGCACTGGTGCGGCAGCATGGCTTGCGTTTGCGCCGGCCTGGCCACGGGCCGGTAATGGCCGGGCACGGTGCGCACGGGCGACCACTCGGGCAGCACGGGAATCGGTGGCGGCGCCAGTGTCGTGAATTCCGCCTGGCCGTAGACGATCTTGCCGCCCACCATGGTCAGTACGGACTCGATGGACTTGATCGCCTCCTCCGGCACGGTGAAATAATCGGCCGACAGTACACTCAGGTCGGCCAGCATGCCCTCGCTGATGCGGCCCTTCTTGCCTTGCTCACTGGAGAACCAGGCGCTGCCCGCCGTCCACAGTTCCAGCGCCGTGTCGCGTGACAATCTGCCCGCCGCATCCGTCAGGGCCAGGCCGCCCACGGTGCGCCCCGATACCAGCCAGTACAGCGCCGTCCACGGGTTGTAGCTGGCGACCCGCGTGGCGTCCGTGCCACCGCCCACGGGCACGCCCGCGTCCAGCATGCGCTGCACGGGCGGCGTGGCCTTGGCTGCGTCGGCACCGTAACGCTCGACAAAATATTCGCCCTGGAAGGCCATGCGGTGCTGGATGGCCAGGCCGCCGCCCAGCGCCTTGACCCTGTCGATATTCCTTGGACTGATAGTTTCCGCATGGTCGAACAGCCAGTGCAGGCCGCCGAACGGCGTATCGCGGTTGACCTTTTCGAAGACGTCGAGCATGCGGCTGATCGATTCGTCATAGGTGGCGTGCAGGCGGAACGGCCAGCGCTGCTCGACCAGATGGCGCACGACCTTTTCCAGCTCGTCTTCCATACCAGCCGCCAGCTCCGGGCGCGGCTCGAGGAAATCCTCGAAGTCGGCGGCGGAAAACACCAGCATTTCGCCGGCGCCGTTGTGGCGATAGAAATCCGTGCCGTCGCCCGGTTTGAGCATGCCCGTCCACTTCTGGAAGTCCTGCAATTCCGAGCCCTTGTTTTGCGTGAACAGGTTGTAGGCGATGCGGATGGTCAGCTGCTCTTTTTGCGCCAGCTCGTCGACGACGGCGTAATCCTCGGGATAATTCTGGAAGCCGCCGCCCGCGTCGATGGCGCTGGTGATGCCGAGGCGGTTCAATTCGCGCATGAACTGGCGCGTGGAATTGACCTGCAATTCCAGCGGCAGCTTCGGGCCTCTCGCCAGGGTCGCATACAAGATCATGGCGTTCGGGCGGGCAATCAGCAGGCCGGTCGGGTTGCCTGCCCCGTCGCGCACGATTTCGCCGCCCGGCGGGTTCGGCGTATTTTTATCGTAGCCGACGGCGCGCAGGGCGGCGCGGTTCAGCAAGGCGCGGTCGTACAGGTGCAGGATGAAGACGGGGGTATCGGGCGCGGCCGCGTTGATTTCCTCGAGGGTCGGCATGCGCTTTTCCGCGAACTGGAATTCCGTCCAGCCGCCCACCACGCGCACCCATTGCGGGTTCGGCGTGCGCAGCGCCTGTTCTTTCAACATGCGCAAGGCGTCTGCCAGCGAGGGCACGCCTTCCCAGCGCAATTCCAGGTTGTAGTTCAAGCCGCCGCGGATCAGGTGCAGGTGCGAGTCGTTCAGGCCGGGAATGACCGTGCGGCCATCGAGGTCGATTACCTGCGTGGCGGGGCCGCGATGACGCATCACGTCTTCAACGTCGCCCACGGCGAGAAATTTGCCATCGGCGATGGCAACGGCGGACGCCAGCGGCTGCGTCCTGTCGACCGTGTGGAAACGGCCATTGAGCAAGATCGTGTTTGCGTGCATGGGAACTCCCGAATCAGGTGAAAAAACGGCCCCGCCTGCTTGCGGCGCGGCCGGGGCATCAGTGAAAAATCAATGGCCTTCGCTGGCGTTGAACATGGATTTGGCGTAGATCAGGCCCAGGCCATAGCCGCCGCCGTGCGCCACGGCCGTCGCCACCGTCTCGTTGTAGGTCTCGCTGCGGGCCCAGTCGCGCTGCAGTTCCAGCAAATATTGCACGGACGTCATCGGCTGCGCGCCCGCCTGTATCATGCGCTGCATGGCCATCGCATGGGCTTCATCGGAGACGTCGCCGCTGGCATCGGCAATCACATAGACTTCAAAACCCTGCTCCAGCGCCGACAGCGCGGGGCCGACGATGCAGACGGAGGTCCACAGGCCGGCCAGCACGATCTTGCCCTTGCCGTAGCCATTCACCTTGTCGGCGATGCGCGCATCTTCCCAGGTGTTCATGCTGGTGCGGTCGATCGGCGCCTGCTCGGGGAAGACGGACTGGATTTCATCGAAGATCGGACCGGAGAACGATTTGGCGGCCACCGTCGTCAAAATCGTCGGCACCTTGAATTCGGCCGCCGCCTTGGCCACCAGGGCCGCATTGTTGCGCAGCAGGGCCAGGTCGATGGAACGGGTGGCAAATGCCATCTGCGACTGGTGGTCGATCATGATCAGGGTATGATCGTTCGGGGTCAGCAGTTTTTGTGCGGCTTGGGCGGTGGCGATAGGCATGATGTTTTCCTTAGTGAAAATAATTGAATATAAAAAGGGATGTCGTTGTACGGTGCTTCTGCTCCTGCCCTTGCGTTACGCTGTGTGTGCCGGGCCAGTGCTATGCAGTATGGACGAGATACTTTGAAAACAAAAACGGAAAGAATGCCAAGCTATATGCAATTTTTTCGATGATACAAAATAAGCGCAACAGCCACCCGCACATCAAGGAGGAAACATGGGATTTGAATTCAGGATCACGGCCAGCCTGACGCAGGAACAGCGCCAGCACCTCGCGCAATTGCCAGAGTTGGCGGCGCCGGCGCCGCGCCCGCCCGGCAGCGCCAGGCCCGACACCGAAGCCAGGCTGACGGACGCCGGCCTGTATGTTTGCCAGCACCTGCGCCCGGACCCGTGGCACGGCCTGGCCGCCCTGCGCGCCTGGCTCGATGCGCAGGGCGTGGATTACGTCGTCGCGGAAATCGACGACTAAGAGCCTACAGGGAGCCTTCGAGCATGACGCGCAGCGTGCGGTAGCTGCGCGTATCGACCGTGCGCAGCAGGCTGCCGGCGCCATCCGCATACAGGCTGCGCGTGCGCTCAAGCTGCCGCAGCAGATTGGCGCCCGACAGGCGCAGGCGCAGCTGGTCGCTGAACTTCCACAACGCGTACAGATCCAGTTCGCGCCGGGCGCCCTGCCAGGCCAGGAGCTGCTTCGATGCGCGCGACAGTCCACCGCCCTGGTAATGCAGATTGCCGCCCAGGGTCAACGGCTTGCTGGCCAGGCGGTAATCCGCGCCCAGGTTGGCGCTCCACGGCAACTGCTCATCGAGGCGGTTGTCCGGGCCGGCGACGGCATCCACCGTCGACCAGTTGCGCGCCACGTTTGCCCGCAGGTCCAGCGCCGGGGCGCCCGCCAACAGCGCCGTCAACGGCAACTTCGCTTCCAGTTCGATGCCGCGCACCTGCGCGCTGCCATGGTTGACGGGCGTAGCCACCCAGCGCCCATTGTCCTGGTACAGCCGGTCCAGCATCACGTCATCGATGCGCCGCAGCGAGGCGCTGGCGCCCAGCATGGCGCCCTCTGCCCCGCCTCCCAGGTAGTACTCATAGGCCGCATCGAGCCCCCACGCCAGTTCCGGGCGCAGCGCCGGGTTGCCCTGGTTGTCGGGATTCGCGGGGCTATTGCCGTTGTCGTTGAGGTAGGGGCGCGGGATCAGCTGGAAAATCTGCGGCGCCTTGTAGGTGCGCGTGACGGCCAGGCGCAGCTGATCCTTGCCAGCGAACTTCCACAGGCTTTGCAGCACGGGGCTCCACACTTGCGCGCGCACGTCGACGGGGCCAGCGCCACCGGTGGCGCTGGCCGTACGCCAGGTTTCCCAGCGCAGCCCCAGATACAGCGACCAGCGCGCGGAGACTTCCCATTCATCCTGCGCGAACAGGGCCACGCGCCGCACCGTGGTCGCATAGTCTTCGTCCGGCAGCACAGGCGGCCCGCCCGGCGACAGCTGGCGCTCGCGGCGAAACTCCGCGCGCCGCCGGTGACCCGCATCCCAGCCCGCCGCCAGCGCGTGGCCCTCGCCCAGCGTCCGGCGATAGGTGCCGCTGGTCTGCACGCCCACCTCGTCCACGCCCGCATCGACCCGGCGCACATTCGCCGGCCCGGGCGCCGCGCCGACACCCTGGAACAGGTAGTCGCTGCCGCGGTGGTTGACATCGAGGCCCAGTTTCATATCGAGGCTGGCCCCCTGTCCGAGCTTGCGCAGCCAGTGCAGATCGCTGCGCACGGTGCCGCTGTCCTGCCTGAAGGTGGCGTCATTGTCCGGATAGTCGGTATGGCCGCCCAGGTAAGCCGTTTCCACCACCTGGCGGCGGCTGGCCACGCGGCGCAAGTTGACCAGGCTTTGCCAGGCCAGACTATCCTCGCCCGCCAGCGCCCATTGCAAACGGGGCGCCAGCTCGAAGGTATCGCTCGTCACGCGCTCCGTCAGCGGCATATGGCGCACCACCGTGGGCCTGCCATCCGCATCGTATGCGCGGTTCCATTCATCGAGCAAGCCCCGGCGCCCCGTGTGAGCGAGCGTGCCGGCCAGCGCGTAAGACAGGCGCCCGTCCTTGTCCGCCCACTGCACGGTGGCGCTGCCGGCGGGCATGCCATGGCTGGCGGACGCCCCCAGCTTGAAGGTGCGCTCGCGCCGCTTGCCCGATTTTTTCAGCACGATGTTGATGGAACCGGCAATCGCCTGGGCAGAAAATTGCGCCGTGGCGGCGCGCATGATTTCCACGCGCTCGACCAGTTCCGGGTCCAGAGAGTCGAGCGAAAAACCGGGCGGCACGGGCACGCCGTCGAGCATGACGAGGGTATAACCCTGGCCCAGCCCGCGCAGCTGGATTTGCCCGCCCTGCCCCGGGCCGGCGGGCGCGCCGATGCTGATGCCGGGCAGACGCTTCAAGGCATCGGCCAGGACGCGGTCGCCCTGGCGTATCAATTCCTCGTGACCGACGACGATGGCGGCGACGGTGTCGTTGCGGCGCTGATCCACTGTGCCGGCATTGACCGTCACGGAAGGGAGGACGTCTTCGGCACGGACGTGCGCCGTCAACGGCAGCGCAAGGCTGCACAATAGAATACTCAATCGCATGGGGAATCCTGAAAGGTCTGTGGTGGTGTCGGCTTGTTCGCTCGTGCGCTCAGCCGACCTGCGGCCAGCTCACGCTAATGGCCGAATTGTTCCTTGCGCAGGCGCAGGGCGCGCGCGGTGGAGTTGGCATCGAGATCGGCCAGCCACTGTTGCGGATCCTGCAGGCGCCCGTCGCGGGTCACCTCGAAATGCAAATGCGGCCCCGTCGCCAGACCGGTGGCGCCCACCGTGCCGATGGCCTGCCCTGCCGTGACGGCCATGCCGGTCGTGAGCGTGACCCGGTCGAGATGGGCATACAGCGACTCGATGCCGCCGCCATGGTCGATGCGCACGGCCTTGCCAAGGCGCGCATCTACACTGACGCTGGCGATGCCATCGGCCGCCGCATGCACGGGCGTGCCGCGCCTGGCGCCCATATCGATGCCGCTATGGCCTTGTGGCGTCAACTGGCGCACCACGCCAAAGAAGCCGGTCACACGCATGCTGTCCAGGGGATTGCGCCAGACAGCTGGCGCCGTCGCCGGAGCGGCGAGCGTGGCTGCCGGCGTGGCTGCCACGGCCCACGCCAGTGCCGGCTGCAGCGCCAGGCTGGCCGCGCCGATCGCACACAGCAGCAGCGCCATCAGCGCCCGCAAGGCCACGGGTGGGCGTCGCTGCCCCTCACGCATGCGCAGCAGGCGCTCGGCCATGCGGCCACCGCCAAAGGCCAGCCCCGGCAGCGGCTGCGCCTGCAGCCCCAGCTGCTTGACCAGGGCCGCCGCATATTGCTGGCACTGGCGCGGGGCGCGGCCGGCCAGTACCTCGCGGTCGCAACCGAGCTCTTGCGCCCAAGCCAGCTGACCGGCCAGCCAGCGCGCGGCCGGATTGAACCACAGCAACGCCTGCAGCATGCTGGCCAGCAGCAGGAGCAAGGGGTCGCGCCGGCGTGCATGGGTCAGCTCATGGGCGATCACCAACTGCTGCTGTTCCGGCGTAAATTGCGCCAGGTGCGCCGGCAACAGCAAGCGCGGCCGCCACACGCCCACCAGCATCGGCGAGATAGGCGCATCCACTTCCAGCACATCCATGCCATGCAGCCGGCGGCGCCGCGCCATCTGCAGCAAGGTGCGCACCATGGCGTGGCCACGCTGCCAGCGCCAGGCCGCGCAAGCGACGCCCAGCACATAGATCAGGCCCCAGGCGGGTGGCACCAGGGCCAGCCACGCAGCAGCGGATGGCAGCCCGGCAGCTGGCGCAGCCATGGCCTTTGGCACGTCGGGCGCTGCGCTGGCCAGGAAAACGGGCACGCTCACCTCGGGCACCACGCTCAGCTGCCGCGTGTCGGGCAGCAGCGGCAGCACAAACACGGCGGCCAGCACCAGCTGGGCGCCCAGCCACACGCTGCGCTGCGCCGCCAGCGCGGGCCAGCGCCGCTGCGCCAGGCTCAGCATTGCCCACAGCAGCGGGCCGGTCACGAGACAGGCGGCGCTGGCCTGCAACAGCGTGAGAGAAAACAGCAGCATCGCTTATTCCTTTCCCTCGAGCGGCCAGTCCTGCAGCAGTTGCTCCAGCGCCGCCAGTTCCTGCTGGTCCACCAGTTTGCTGCCCGTAAACATACTGACCGGCAAGGGACTGTCGATTTCCATCACGCGCCGGCCAAAATCGTGGGCAAACGCGGCCAGGGTGGCCACCTTGTCCACGTTCGCCTCATACACGAGCACGCCATGCACGCTGCGCTGCAACAGCATGCCCTTGTCCAGCATGCGCTCGAGCGTCTTGCGCGTGGACGAAAATGACCATCCCAGCTCGTCTTCCACCCTGGCATGCAATTCACGCGCGGACAGCGGGTGGTCTTTCCACAAGGCTTTCAATAACGACAGTTCGGTGACGGAGGGCGTGCTCATGGAAATTCCTTTTAGTGACTGTTGACACAATTATGCGACAACAGTCACACGCATGCAAGACAAATCTGCGACACCTGTCGCATTGGCGTTTCAGTACACTTGCCATTGCACCTTTGCAGCGGACGCGCTGGCGCCGACCATAGACGCCAGCAGCGCCGTTTCCGCCTCGAGCAAGGCCTCGGGCAGCGCGCCCTTGAATCACTTTTCTTTACTTGCGACATTGCAAACCTGAAACAAAACAGGCGCGTTTTTGCCAGGCTGTTATACTTCGCGTGTGCGGCACATATGACCAGTCCCCTTGCCGCTGTCTTTCGACCCCTAATCTGATTGCCTGCGACTGGCGCCCCACGATGGCGACAGGCCGATCTCACAATAAAGTTACCATGTCCTTTTCCTCCCTCGGATTGTCCGACGCTATCGTACGTGCCGTTACCGAACACGGCTACACCGTGCCGACCCCCATCCAGTCGCAGGCGATTCCCGCCGTGCTGGCTGGCGGCGACTTGCTGGCCGGTGCACAAACCGGTACCGGCAAGACGGCCGGCTTCACCCTGCCCGTGCTGCACCGCCTGTCGACGGACGCGAATGGCGCATCCATCACCAGCAACACCTCGACGCGCCCGATCCGCGCCCTGATCCTGGCACCGACGCGCGAACTCGCCGCGCAGGTCGAGGAAAGCGTGCGCGCCTACAGCAAGTACACCAAATTGAACTCGACCGTGATCTTCGGCGGCGTCGGCATCAACCCGCAAATCAAGCAGCTCAAGCATGGCGTCGACATCCTCGTCGCCACGCCGGGACGCTTGCTGGACCATATGGGCCAGGGCACGGTTGACCTGTCGAAAGTGGAAATCCTGATCCTCGACGAAGCCGACCGCATGCTCGACATGGGTTTCATCCGCGACATCAAGAAAGTGCTGGCCGTACTGCCGCCGAAACGCCAGAACCTGCTGTTCTCGGCCACGTTCTCGGAAGAGATCAAGGCCCTGGCCGACGGCTTGCTGAACAAGCCAGCCATGATCGAGGTGGCGCGCCGCAATTCGACCGTGGAAGTAATCAAGCAAAAGATCCATCCGGTCGACCGCGACAAGAAGCACCCGATGCTGTCCTACCTGATCAAGTCGAACAACTGGACGCAAGTGCTGGTATTTACGCGCACCAAGCATGGCGCCAACAAGCTGGTCGAGCAACTGGGTGCGGACGGCATCGGCGCCCTGGCCATCCACGGCAACAAGAGCCAGTCGGCGCGCACGCGCGCGCTGTCCGAGTTCAAGGATGGCACCTTGCAAGTGCTGGTCGCCACCGACATCGCCGCGCGCGGTATCGATATCGACCAGTTGCCGCACGTCGTCAACTACGACTTGCCGAACATTCCGGAAGACTATGTGCACCGTATCGGCCGCACGGGCCGTGCCGGCGCCAAGGGCGAAGCCGTGTCGCTGGTCTGCGTGGATGAGCACGAAATGTTGAAAGACATCGAAAAGCTGATCAAGCAAACCCTGCCGCGCGAAGTCATCGAAGGCTTCGAGCCAGACCTGAACGCCCGCGCCCAGCCTGTGCAATTGCGCAGCGGCACCGGCGGCCACCGCAACAACAGCCGCGCGCCAGCCGGCGCCGTGGTGCGCGTAAAAACCGGCGGCAGCGGCGCCAAGCCACGCAGCGCCGGCCCATCGGGCGGCGGTGGCGGCGGCAACCGCAGCGGCAATGCGCCGCGTTCGGCAGCAAACCACCGTTCCGGCGGCCGCGGCCGTTAATACACGCTGTTAAGCGCGTATCGCAGGAATAAAAACCGTTCCAGAATTTGCTTCTGGAACGGTTTTTTTATGCACGCCACCGATTGCCGATTTGGGCTAGGATAGTATCCATCGTCCTCACTGCGTACTGCCATGCCGAACTTCGCTGCCAACCTCAGCATGATGTTTACCGAACTGCCCTTCCTCGACCGCTTTGCCGCCGCCAGGGAAGCGGGCTTCGATGCCGTCGAATTTCTTTTCCCCTATGCCGTCGAGGCGCGCCAGATTGCCATGCGGCTGGAACGCCACCATCTGCAACTGGCCGTCTTCAACTTCCCGCCCGGCGACTGGGAACACGGCGAACGGGGCATCGCCTGCGATCCGCGCCGGGGCGAGGAATTTCGCAGCAACGTGCAACTGGCGCTCAATTACGCGCTGGCGCTCGGGGCGAAACAGCTGCACTGCATGTCCGGCATCGTGCCGCCCGGCATGAGCCTGGAGCGGGCGCGGCAAAGCCTGATCGGCAATCTGCAATATGCGGCCGACGCCTGCCGTCCGCATGGCATCAACGTGCTGATCGAACCGATCAACCGCTACGACATGCCCGGCTATTTTCTGCACCATAGCCAGCAGGCGGCCGACATCATCGCCGACTGCCAGCGCAGCAATATTTTCCTGCAGTACGACATTTATCACATGCAGCGCATGGAGGGCGAACTGAGCAACACCATCCGCGCCCTGCTGCCCCTGATCCGCCACATCCAGATCGCCGACACGCCGGGCCGCCACGAACCGGGCACGGGCGAGATCAATTACCGCCATGTGTTCAAGCTGCTCGACCAGATCGGCTACGCAGGCTGGGTCGGCTGTGAATACCGTCCCGCCAGCGACACCGTGGCCGGACTGGGCTGGCGCGAGCAATTGACCGCCGCAGCGGGCATAGCGGGCACAATCGGCGCCTGATCGCAGCGCGCTTGCGCCCGCACAAGGCGGGCAGCGCAGGCCGGCACGACAATACCTTTCCATACAGTATTTTCTGTCGAGAGGTGACGTGTCTGCCCTGCCCGCCCGCCATCGCCGCGCCCTTGGCCTGCACCTGTACCTGAGCCTCTTCCTGGCTGTCGTACTGTGCGGCTGCGCCACCGCGCGCCCCGAGCTGGCGCAAGTGCGCGCGCTGGCCGCCGGCACCGGTGCCGTGACCGCCTTCAGCGAGTTGTCGCAGCGCCACGTGGACAGCTACCGGCGCGCCCGCCCCTACCTGTCGCCCACCGAAGACGCGCGCGAACGCCTGCTCGATGCGCAACGCCGCGCCGCGCAGGCGGACGTCGCGCGCCTGGCGCAGGCCGTGCGCCTGTACCTGCAGGCGCTGGGCCGGCTGGCCGATGCCGATGCGTATGACGTGCAGCCCGAACTGGCCGGCGCCGGCGCCGCCATCCGCGCCTGGCCCGGCAGCGGCATCGACGACCGCCATGTCAGCGCCTACACCTTGTTGCTGCAGCAACTGTCGCGCCTGGGCGGCGCGGCCAGCCAGCAGGCGCACTTGGCGCAAGTGCTGCACGACGGCGACGCGCCGCTGCAAGTCCTGCTGGGCGCGCTCGACAGCTTGCTGGCGCTGTACGACAAAAGCGGCGATAACGAGCGCGACATGGTGCTCGGCTTGCTCGACGTGGAAATCGCGTATGCCGATGCACCGCAGCAACGCCTGCTGGCCGTGCTGGCGAAAAACATGCAGCAGAGCAAAACCGAGGAATATCGCCTGCTAGGCCTGCGCCATACCCTGGCGCGCCGACAACTGGCGGCACTGGGATGCGAACACGCGCAGCTCGCTGCCGCCCTCACCACCACGGAGGCAGGATGGACGGATCGGTAGACAGGAGCGGCAGCAGCGAACGCCGCGAGGCGGCTCTCAGCAGCGCCATGCGCGTCGAGCAACTGGCAGACAGTCTGTCGCAGGCGGCCGTCACCCTGCACGGCGCCGTCATGCGCGCCATCCGCAAGCGCGCCAGCCAGGGCGCCAACGGCATCAGCCACGGCCAGGCGCAAGCCGTCTTCGCCCTGGAAGTAGCCTTGCGCCAGCAAGCCAACCAGCTGTATGCCGATGCCGCCGGGCACACGGTGGCGGGCCTGGAAACGGCGCAGCGCCAGCTCAGCGGCCTGCTCGACACGGTGCGCCTGCGCATCGCCCGCAACGACGAGGTGCGGCACTGGATCAGCTTGGCGACGAGTTTGTTGCACCTGGGCAGCGCCGTCCTCGCCGGCAATCCCGAACGCATCCTCGACACCCTCGGTAAGGTGCGTGAGCGGCTGCAAGAGATGGCGCCAGACTGATTGAAATCGGCCGGCGAGCGCCTATACTGGGACGTCCCCGCCTGGCAATCGTGCCTGCGGGGCGATAAGCAGAGGAGACCAACATGCGTATCGAACCGTATTTGCAATTCGATGGAAACTGCGCGCAAGCGCTGGAATATTACCGCCAGCACCTGCATGGCACGGACCTGTGCCTGATGCCGTATCGCGGCACGCCAGCCCAGGAGCAAGTCAAGGAAGACTGGTATGACAAGATCATGCACGGCTCCGTGCAGCTGGGGCCCACCATGCTGATGGGCTCGGACGGCGGCTGCGACGAGGGCGCCAAGGGCATGAGCGGCAGCTCGATCTGCCTGACCGTCGATACGCCGGAGGAGGCGGAACGGGTCTTCGCGGCGCTGGCGCGTGACGGCAAGGTCCAGATGCCGCTGGAAGAAACGTTCTGGGCCAAGCGCTTCGGCATGCTGAAAGACCAGTTCGGCGTCGCCTGGATGGTCAACTGTCTGAAAGAACCAGCATAGAACGGCCCACGCCTGCCTGCGCCGCGTCAAACGCGGCGCGGGTAGTAGCGCAAGCAGAGTCGCCAATCTTGGACTACCATGATGGAAGTAAGCTCTACCGGGTGACAACCATGAATGGATTGCCGCAAGACCAGCTGCAGCGCCTGCAGGGCGTGCTGGAGCAACGCAAGCTGGCACTGCTGGAACAGATCGGGAACGAAGCGGCCGAAGCGGACGCGCGCGCCTCCTTGCTCAATGAAATCGAAGCCTCGCCGGCCGACAACGCCAGCGTGCGCACCTTGAACGCCCTCGTCAGCGAAGCGGCCGAGCACAATCTGGCGCAGCTGTCCATCATCAAGCATGCGCTGGCCAAGTTTGCCGATGGCAGTTACGGCCTGTGCGACAACTGCGGCGAAGCCATCGGCCTGTCGCGCCTGAACGCGCGTCCCGAAGCGCGCCTGTGCATCGATTGCCAGACGCGGCTGGAAAAAGTCCGGCGCTGAATACCATGACGGCTGCGCAACAACAAAGGGCAAGGCATTGCTGCCCTGCCCCCTGTTTTCCAGCGTGACTGCCATGTTGCCTGTCGTCCCTCGCCAACATCGTGCGTGCCGGCTGGGTGGACGGGTCTCCTCTACTGCCATTGCCCTGCTGCAAGCTGCACGCTTGCCTGACTCAGTTTGCTTGACTCAGTCTGCTTAACTCATGTGCTGGCCGCCATTGATGGCGATATTCGCGCCCGTGACGAACGCCGCCTCGTCGGACGCCAGGTAAGCGACCAGGGCCGCCACCTCGTCCGGCTCGCCCAGGCGGCCCAGGGGAATCTGCGGCAGGATCTTCGTTTCCAGGATATCGGCCGGCACGGCCGTCACCATCTGCGTGCGCAGGTAGCCTGGCGAAACCGTGTTGACGGTAATGCCGTGGCGCGCCACTTCCAGCGCCAGCGCCTTGCTGAAACCATGCACGCCCGCCTTGGCGGCCGCGTAGTTGCATTGGCCAAATGCGCCCTTCTGGCCATTCACGGAAGAAATGTTGATGATGCGGCCCCAGCGGTTAGCCAGCATGGGCTCAATCACCTGCTTGCTCATGTTGAACAGGCTGTCGAGATTGGTGCGCATGACCTCGGCCCAGTGCGGCAATTCCATCTTGCGCATGCTCTGGTCGCGTGTGATGCCAGCGTTGTTGACCAGCACGTCGATGCGGCCGAACTGCGCCAGCACGCTTGCCACGGCTACGCTGCAGGCATCGAAATCGCCCACGTCGAGGGCCAGCGGATGAAAATAATACTGCTGCGCCTGTTGCTCGTCGAGCCAGCCTTCCACGCGTGCATTGCCCGGCGTATGCGCCGCCACGACGGCAAAGCCAGCCGCATGCAGCCTGCGGCACAAGGCCGTGCCCAGGCCGCCCATGCCGCCCGTCACCAGCGCTACCTTTTGTTCTTTCATTGCTGTCTCTCCCCGCTTGTTATGGTTGTTCTGCGTAGGATCAAGTGTAGGAGCAGTTTTTATCGTCAGCTTTGCGCAAGATCAAGTGCTCAGCCTGATGCAGTCGTGCGCGGCCGGCACCCCGGTCTGTGCCAGAATAGTCACTACTGCACAGCGAGGGGACAGGCCATGACGTACAAGACCGTATTGCTCCACATCGACGACAGTGCCGGGCGCGCCGCCCGCATCGAAGCGGCGGCCAGCATCGCCCAGGCTTGCGGCGGCCACCTGACGGGCGTGGCCCTGACGGGCGTGTCGCGCCTGCTGTACCAGAACCAACCCGACCTCGATGCCGACCCAAACCTGAGCTTGCATCTGAACTTCCTGCGGGCACGGGCGACGCACGCTCTCGACGGTTTCGAACAGCAGGTGCGCGCGGCCGGCGTCGCCTCGTTCGAACAGCGCGTGCTCGACGACGAAGCGGCAGGCGGCATCAGCCTGCTGGCCCGCTATGCGGACCTGGTCGTCATCAGTCAATACAATGCCAAGGATAAATCGCCGTCCGTGATGCGCGACTTTCCCGCCTATGTGCTGCTGCATTCGGGCCGTCCCGTGCTGATCGTGCCGTATGCGCCGCCCCTGCCCCTGCTGGCGCCGCCGGCAGCCGCGCGCAATGTGCTCATTTCCTGGAACGCCAGCAAGGAAGCGAGCCGCGCCGTGAGCGCCGCCCTGCCCCTGCTGCAGCGCGCCGGACAAGTTCACGTGGCTATTTTCGACGCCCAGGTGCATGCCGCCGAGCACGGCGAACGGCCGGGCGCCGAGCTGACGCAATACCTGGCGCGCCACGGCGTGGAAGCGCGGCTGCATTTGCTCGATGGTGGTGGTGTGCGGCGCGGCGACATCGGCGAAGCGCTGCTGGCGCAGGCCGCCGACCTGTCGGCCGACTTGCTGGTGATGGGGGCGTATGGCCATTCGCGCCTGCGCGAAACCATCCTGGGCGGCGTCACGCGCACGATTCTGCAGAGCATGACGATCCCCGTGCTGATGGCGCACTAGAGCCCGTTGAAAGCGGCGGGCTAAGCGCCCTGCCAGGGCTGGCTGCGGATCTTCGCCACCTGGCGCTGCGCCAGCCATTGCCACAGCTGCAGGGCGTCGTCCTGCGGCAGGGCCGACATGTGGCGCGGCCTGGCCAGGGCGATTTCGCAATCGCGGTCCGACCATTCCTCGAAAGTGACTTCGCCTCCGCTAGCAACTTCGACCTGATACATCAAGCCATCGTCGTAGCCGAAGCGCAACACGACGGCGGCGTGGCCGCCGTCCGGCGTGACGCCACCACGGTAGACCTCGGCCAGCGCATCGGCCAGCTGTGCCGGCGAGGGCGCGCAGATGTCGCGCCCATCGGCCCGTGTCAGAATGAACCATGCCTGTGTCATGACGCGACCTCCTATTCATACTCGTTAGCATGCGAGGCAAGTACTACAGGCAGTCACCTGGGTCCAGTGTCACTTCGGGCGCGCGGAAACTATCCCTGTCGGCATTGTTTACCAATAATCACCAATACTGACAAGTATCATACCTAAATTTCATGCAGCGCGGCATTTATGCATATTGCGCCACAGAGGCGCTGATTCACGCCACCAGCACGGGAATACTGAGCGGGTCGAAATCATGCCAGTCGCCATTGGCGATCGTGCCTTCCGCTTCCTCGATATGCTCGGCGCCGAGCCGGTGCAGCGCTTCGAGCGCCCGTTCGCGCTCGTCGAGGCCGCCCAAGGCGACGGCGATCAGCATACCCGGATGCCGTGGCAGCCGGCGGTTTTCGCCGTTCCGCTCGCCATTTGCTTCAGGCTCGCCCGCGTCCTTCATTTTATTGAAACTGTAGAGCGAGCCTACGTGGGCGCCCACCAGCGCCCCCACCACCGGGCCCAGCGGTCCCGTCGCCAGGGTGGCGACCGCGCCGATGCCCGCACCCACGGCGGCCCCGACGGCCACGCCCTCCACCACGCCTTCCGGCGTCTCCTTCGCCCCCGGCGAGATAGCGCGGTCGCCGCCAAGCGCGTGCAAGTCGTGCTGGCCCGGCTGGTTGACAAAGAAGGCGCTGATGCGGCTATCGGGAAAGCCCGCCTGGTTCAGGACGGCGCGCGCGGTGTCTATCTGCTCCTGCAACTGAAAATGACCTGCGATGATGCGTGACATGATATGGCCCTCCTGGTCGGCTGCGGGCGCACCGTGCGCCACCAGGATAGCGTGCGCCGGACGGCGCCAAGATACCGTTCGCTTGCGCACACAGCCGCTCACTCATTTGCTCAATCATGCGGTCACGCCGAAAGGACTGCGGATATCGGACAGGAATTGCTGTGCGCGCGCATGTTGCGGCCGCGCGAAGAATTCCTCGGGCGTGGCCCGTTCCAGCACTTGCCCGTGGTCCATGAACCAGACGCGGTCCGCCACTTCGCGCGCAAAGCCCATCTCGTGCGTCACGCACACCATCGTCATGCCGCCCTGCGCCAGGTCGCGCATCACTTGCAACACCTCGCCCACCATTTCCGGGTCCAGGGCGCTGGTCGGCTCGTCAAACAGCATCAGCGGTGGTTGCATGGCCAGCGCGCGGGCGATGGCCACCCTCTGCTGCTGGCCGCCCGACAAGGCCGCCGGCATGGCGCGCGCCTTGTGCGCCAGCCCCACCCTTTCCAGCAGGGCCAGCGCCCGCTCTTCCGCCTAGCGCCGGGTGAGGCCGCGCAAGCGCTGCGGCGCCAACGCGCAATTGTCCAGCACCGATAAATGCGGAAACAGGTTGAATTGCTGGAACACAAAACCGATATGCGAGCGGAAGGCATTCACGTCCAGTCCCGGCGCATGGATATCCTGGCCCGCCACCGTGATGCGGCCCGAGGCGATAGGCTCCAGGCGGTTGATGGTACGGATCAGGGTCGACTTGCCGGAGCCGGACGGCCCGCACACGACCAGCACCTCGCCCTTGGCGACGTGCTCGTTGATACCGCTCAAGGCGTGATAATCGCCATAGTATTTGTTGACGTTGTCAAAGGTAATCATGCAGCCGCTTTCAAGAGACGCGCCTGGCGCCGCTCGAGCCAGAAGGCGGCGCGCGACAGGCTGAAACACAAGACAAAATACGTCATGCCCAGCAGGAAATACACTTGCACGGGTTTCGTCAGCACCAGGCCATTGACTTGCGAGGCGATGAACGACACTTCGGCCAGGCCGATGATGGTACCCAGCGAGGTTTCCTTGATGGTGGAAACAAACTGGTTCACCAGCGAGGGCAGCATGTGGCGCAGCGCCTGCGGCAGCACCACCGTGCGCATGCTGTCCGCATAGTTCAAGCCCAGCGAACGGGCTGCCTCCACCTGTCCGCGCGGCACGGCTTGCACACCGGCGCGCACGATCTCGGCCAGGTAAATGCCGTCGAAAATGACAAGGGCCGCCAGCATGGTGCCGAATTGCCCGCTTTCGTGACCCGTGATGCTGGGTAGGAAAAAATATGCCCAGAAGATCACCAGCAGCAAAGGGATGCCCCGCACCACGTGGATCAGCGCGGCGACGGGCCAGCGCAGCAGGCGCCAGGGACTGAGGCGCGCCAGCCCCAGCAGCAAGCCGAAGGGCAAGCTGAGCACCAGTGCCAGACTGGCCAGCAGCACCGTCAGCGCCAGGCCGCCCAACGGCCCCTCGGGATAGCGGCCGACGAGAAAATACAGCCAGTAATCGTGGATGAGTTCCAGCATCAGGACACCTTCCTTTGCAGCAAGGCCGCCAGGCCCGCGATCACCAGCGAAACGGCCAGGTAAGCCGCACTGGCGAAGACAAAAGCATCGACGCTGCGGAAGGAGGCCGCTTCCACGCGCTGCGTCTGGTACATCAGCTCGGCCACGCCGATGACGGTGGCGATGCTGGTGTTTTGCCACAGGTTCAGGGTTTGCGACAGCAGCGGCGGCGCGGCCAGCCGCAGCGCCTGCGGCACGATGCACAGGCGCATGGTGGCGAGAAAACTGAAACCCAGCGCACGGCCCGCCTCAAATTGCTGAGCAGGAATGGCGCGGATGCCGCTGCGGATGTCTTCCGCCATGTAGGCGGCCGTGTATAAAGTCAGGGCCGTGATGGCGCTGACGGCTTCGATATTGCCGGCATACAAGCGCTCCTTCCACGCGTCGGGCAATAATTCGGGTGCGCCGAAATACCAGAACAGGAAATGGGCCAGCAAGGGCACGTTGCGGATCAGCTCGACATACGCGGCGCCCAGCCCATTGAGCAGGCGTGACGGGGCGAGGCGCAGCATGGCCACGCCGCACGCCAGCGGCAGGGACAAGAGCAAGGTGATGCCCATCAGTTGCATGGACAACAGCAGGCCGGAGAGCAACCAGTCGCGGTAGTCGCCGGCCAGCAAAAAGTTCAGATCAAACATGCGGAAGAGTCAGGCGAGGTTCAGGCGTCGATCTTGTCCGATTCAATTTTAAATGTGCGTTTTTCAAATTTCACATTGCTCGTCGGGCCATACCATTTGAAGAACAGTTTTTCCGCCTCGCCCGATTTTTCCAGGCTCCGCAGCACCTTGTCGACGGCTGTTTTCACGCCCGTCTCACCCTTGCGGATGCCGAAGGCAAACACTTCCTGGCTGATGTTTTGCGGCAGCACAAGATAATCCTTTTGCGCGGCGCCCAGCTTGGCGTAGTTGTTCAGCAGCGAGACTTCATCGTCGACATAGCCAACGCCCTTGCCTTGCTGCAAGCCCAGGTAGGCCTGGCCCGCCGTCTCGAACGTCACCACATCCACGCCGGGCACGGCCTTGCGGATATTCGGTTCCTGCGTGCCGCCCTTGACGGTCAGCACTTTCTTGCCGGCCAGGCCAGCGACCGTCGTGATATTGCTGCTTTTTTTGACCAGCACGCGCTGGCCCGTGTAAAACGTCGACAGGGAAAAGTCGATCAGCGCTTCGCGTTCCTTGTTGTGCGTCAAGGACGCCGTCAGGATGTCGATGCGGCCCTGCTGCAATTCGGGAATGCGGGCAGCCACGGCCAGTTGTTTCACGACGGGTTTCACGCCCAGGCCTTGAGCGATGGCGCGGCACAGATCTACTTCATAGCCAACCAGCTGGCGCGACTTGGCGTCGATGAAACTGTTTGGCTCGTCCGTGCCCAGGGTGCCGCAGACCAGCTCGCCCTTCGCCTTGATGGCGGCCAGCTGGTCCGCTTGCGCCACCTGCGTGAAGGCGATGGAGGTGAAAAGAAGCGCGGCGAAATGAAGACGGGTCTGCATGGAATTCCTCTGGTGGATAATGAATGCCGCCATTAGACCGCAGCGCTCTTATTTCCAAAAAGGAATCTTTTCACCCTTGCATATGAAGAATTCATCTAAGGCCTCACCTAAGGCGCCAGCGCCTTCGTCTCGCCACCGAAGCGAATGATCGCCGCCCTGGCCCCCACGGCGCCCGGATAGCGGGGGTCGAGCTGCAGCGCCTGGCGGTAGGCTGCCACCGCTTGCGCGTGCAAACCTTGCTCCACATAAAACTCGGCAAGGCTGTCCTGCAAATTCGCGTCGCGCGAATGCAGGCTGGCGGCCGCCTGCAGCACGGCTATGCCTTGCGCGACGGCCCCGCTGCCTTTCAAACGGTAGGCTTCCAGGTTCAACGCCGTTGGACTGGCCGCACCCAGCGGATCGCGGGCCTGTGCCAGGCGCAAGGCGGCGAGAGCCGGTTCCCACTTGCCGGCACGCAGCAAGGTCAAGCCTTGCAGCGCATGTGCGCGGTCGCTGAGCGGATACAGTGCCACGGCCAGGCTGCTGGCCGCCAGCGCCGATTCCGCCTCGCCGCGCGCGGCCGAGGCTTGCGCCAGTTCCTGCAACTCGGGCACGAAATCGGGGTAGGCGCGCTGGCCGCGGAAGGCCGTGCGCAGCTGGCTATCGAGTGCAGGAATAGACGCGGACGCGGAGGCGGGTGCAGGTGCGGCCGGCCAGGCGATGGTGGCCGTGCGGTCCCAGCTGGCGGCCAGGGTCACGACGGCTTGCTCGAAGGCAGGATCGAAGCGGGGCAAGGTGCCGGCCGCCGCGCCTTGCGACAATAAAACATAGTCGCGTGCAAACGCCAGCGCGCCGCCACGCGAGTATGTGTCCAGGTCGATGCCCGACTGGCGCAACGCTGCGGCCATGCTGGCGCCGGCCGCCAGGAAGACGCGTCCGCTTGCAGGATGGCGGGCCGCTTCGATATAGGCGCGCGCCGCCTTGGCGTCGGGCGCCAGCGCTTGCCGGTTGATTTGCAGGAATGCCTCGCGCGTGGCGGCCGCATCGGCATAGGGTTCATTCGTGCGCTCGGCGTGCGCCCTGCCCTCCTCGAACAGCCCTTGCGCCACCTGGTAAGCGCGCTGCTCACCCGCATCGGCGATATACGTGTTCAGCTGCCATGGTTCGCCCGTGACCACCTCGAACAGACGCTGCACGAAAGCCTCGGGATTGACGCGCTCCAGATTGGCGGCGACGGCAATGGTGAGCTTGCGCGAAGGGAAACTGTACAGATAAGTGACGGTTTCCGGCTGCTGGCCGCTGTGGGCAATGGCGTAGCGCCCGCTCGTGGGGAAGATTTCCCAGCCCATGCCATAGTTCGTCAAGCGGCCCGCGCGCGTGGCCATCGGCTGCACCATGGCGGCCACGCTGGCCGCCGACAATATCTTGCCTGCATGGACACCCCTGCCGAACGCCAGCATGTCGGGCACGCTGGCGCGCGTGCCGCCGGCCGAAAAGCGGCTGCTGATGTCGACGAATTCCGAATTCTTCCATTCCTTGCCGGCCAGCCGGTAGCCGCGCACGCGATGGGCGATCACGGCGTCCGGGTCATCCATGACGGTGGCGTCCATGCCCAGCGGCCCCCATACGTGGCGCCGCATGTAGCCGCCATAGCTTTCGCCCGAGGCGCCCTCGATGACGGCGCCCAGCAAGTTGTAGCCATAGCTGGTGTAGCGGAAGCGCGTGCCCGGTTCGGCGATCAGGTCGAACCGTTCGAATACGGCGATGGAATGGCGCGTATCCTTGTGTTCCTTGAAATGCTGCTCCGCCTTGCTGTCGCGGTAGGCATCGATGCCGCCCAGATGGCCCAGCAACTGGCGCACCGTCACGGGAAACGCTTTGACGGGGAAGTACGGTACATAGGTTTGCACGGGCGCATCCAGGTCGACCTTACCCTGTTCGACCAGTTGCAGAATGGCCACCGCCGTCATGGGCTTGGTGACGGACGCCAGCCGGTAGCTGGACCGGGCCGTGGCCGGCACGCGGTTTTCCAGGTCGGCATAGCCATAGCCTTTTACCCATTCCACGTCGCCCTGGCTGAAACCGACGGTCACGCCCGGGATGCGCTCCGCACCCATGCGCTGGGCCGCCCAGCCGTCGAAGTCGGCCAGGCGCGCGGCCAGCACAGCGGAGGGAGCGGAACCGGCTTGCGCCACACCGCAGGGCAGCGCCAGCGCGCCGGCGACACCGTAATATTTGCTGCTTTGCATAATCAGTCATTCCCTGGTGAGGCCGCGTCCACCACGCGGCGCTGATGCATGATAAGCATGATGACGGCTCCACAGGCGGGCGGTGCACGAAATGCACTTGCCCCGCATGAACGGCACCAAAGAGGATGAAAATGTTGCAAAAGGGTAGCAAATGAACAGCTACAATGCCCGCCATGCCCTCCTTCTTCCACTACCTGCTGCGGTACTGCCTCGCTTGCTGCCTGGTCTTGCCCGGTTTCGCCGGCGCCATGGATCGCCTGCCGCTGGACGCGGGCTGGCGCGCCTGCGGCACAACAAGCGCCGCACCCGCCGCCACGCTGCACCAGTTGCTCCGGCCGGGCCAGCTGCTGTGCGTCGAGCGCGAGGTCACCTTGGCCGCCACGCCGTCGTCGACGCAGCTGCTGGTGCTGTCGGCGCTGGCCGCCAGCGAGCTGTGGCTCGATGGTGTCTTGGTCGGCAGCAATGGCCAACCGGCCGGGCAAGCCAACGGGGAACGCGCGGGCGACATCGATTTCGCCATTCACCTGAGGCCGCAGCAGTTGGCCAAGGGCAAGCACCACCTGCGCCTGCTGCTGTCGACGCAGCAGGCGCCGGCGCACCTGGCGTCGCCATTTTATGCGCTGTACCTGGTCGACCGGCAAGACTACCGCGCGGCGCTGGCCTGGTACAGGCTGCCGCCGCTGCTGCTGGCCGGGGCGCTGGGCGCCGTCGCCCTGCTCTTCCTCGCCTTGACGGTGCTGTACCAGCGGCAGCGGCACTGGGCCATGTTTGCCGCGCTGTGCCTGGTAGCGGCGCTGCTGCTGGTGGTGGAACTCTGGCGCAGCGTTACCGGCTATGCCTACCCCTTGCATTTGCCGCGCCTGTACGCCGTCAGCGTCCTGACCTGGCTGTTTTCCGCCTTGCTGCCCCTGTATTTTTATACGGCATACCGGCTACCGCGCTGGCCGCTGGCGGCGGCAGTGCTGCTGGCGTGCATCGCGCTGGCCGGCGCGCTGCCCACGCATTTCGACGCGCGCTGCTGGCTGATGTTTCTGACGGGCCTGGCAGCGAGCCTGGCGCTCAACCTGGTCGCCCAGTGGCGCCGCCTGCCGGGCAGCCGCAGCGGCACGATGATCGCGCTGGCCTCGTGCGCCCTGTTCCTGCTGACGGGCAGCCAGTTTGCCGAAGGCGGTTTCGCCCTCGTCGTGTGCTTTTTGCTGCTGCCCCTGTGCGCGCAACTGCTGGCCCAACTATTGCACGAACGCAGCAAGGCGGCGCGTGCCCAGCAGCTGGAAAACCAGCTCTTGCGCAAAAGCATGCAACCGCATTTCCTGATGAATTCATTGAGCCTGATCAGCGAACTCAACGCGCAATCGCCGCAGGCGGCCGAAACCTTCATCGAGGCGCTGGGCGCCGAGTTGCGCATGCTCAACGAGTTTGCCCAGCAACCCAGTATTGCCCTGACGCAGGAACTGGCCCTGTGCGAAAATTACCTGAGCATCATGGGCACCCGGCTGCAGCAACCGTGCCGCCTGCAGCTCGATGGCGAAGCGGCGGGCATCACCGTGCCGCCCGCCCTGTTGCTAACGGCGCTGGAAAACGCATTCAGCCACAACCGCTACCGCCACGGCGCGGCCTTTATCCTGCGCATCGTAAAACATGCGCAAACGCAGGTGCTCACCCTGATCGTGCCGGAAGGCGAGACACGCCCGCACGCGGGCAGTGGCGTGGGCGAACAGTACATCCGCGCCAGCCTGCAGGCCGTGTTTGGCGATCATGCCCGCTATGTCAGCGACTATGCCAGCGAACAACTGCCAGCGGGCTGGCGCCTCACCTTTACCATGCCGGCGGCGCCATGAACGTGTTGATACTGGAAGATGAACCGCTGATCGCGCAAGGCCTCGAACGCGAGGTGCGCGCGCATTTCGGCGAGCGCCTGACAGCGCTGGCGCTGCATGACAACGTGCCGCAAGCCCTGGCCGCCCTGGCCCAGGACAAGGTCGACTTGCTGCTGCTGGACTTGCACCTGCACGGCGCCGACGGCTATGACTTGCTGCGCCTGGCCCAAAAAGCCCCGTTCCAGACCATCATCGTCTCGGCCCACGCGGAACGCTCGATCACCGCCTTCGAGTTTGGCGTGCTCGACTTCGTTGCCAAGCCCTTCAGCCGCGAGCGCCTGCACAAGGCGCTGCAACGCTATACGGGACGGCACACGGAAGCGGCCTCGCTGGCCGTCAAGAAACGGGGAGCGCTGGAATGGATCGCCATGGCCGAGATCGACCACGTGCAAGCCGATGGCCACTACAGCAATATCGTGCTGCGCAGCGGTGAACAGTGCTTTCACGACCTGGCTATCGATAAGCTCATGGCCCTGCTGCCGCCCCACTTCCTGCGCGTGCACCGCTCCTACATCGTCAACAGCCTGGGCTTCAAGCGGCTGCAGATCGCGGCGGGCGGCAAATACGCGCTCGACACGCAGACCAGCACGGGCATACCCGTCTCGCGCAGCAGCTATCCCGCGCTGAAACAGCGGCTGCTAGGTTAAAGTCCCCGCTTACCAGTGCTGGGCAAAGTTGGGGAATGGCGAGGCCATGTGTTCGGGCTCCACGGGCGGCGCCATCCAGTCGCGCGGGTCGACCTTGTAGTACTGCAAGAATTGCGCATACAGCTCTTCGTGGTGCTCGGCCATCTGATACGGCTTTTCAAAGAAGGTTTCCGTGGCCACGGCGAAGAATTCGGCGGGATTCGTGGCGCCGTAATGGTCCATCACGCTTTGCTGCTGGTAGATGGCGTCGCGGCGCAGGTTGTCAAAGTCGCGCGACAGCACGGTGGCCCAGCTGCGGTAGCTCGACACGCTGGGCAGGTAGGGGGCGCCATTCGCGGCGCCCGATTCGCTGTCGAGCTGGTGGGCAAATTCATGCAGCACGACATTGTGACCATCGGTCCAGTCGGCCGCCCCGCGCTGCACGTGGTCCCAGGCCAGCACCACGCGGCCATCGCCCCAGGATTCACCCAGCAGGCCGTTGGCCGATGGCGTCACCACGCCGCCCGGCCCCACTTCATCGCGCGTGACGATGAATTCGTTGGGATACACGAGGATGGTGTCGAGCTCCGGATACACCTGCGTCTGGCGATTGAGCAGCAGCAAGCAAGCCTGGCCAGCAATCGTGTAGCGCATCTCGTCCGTGATCTCCAGTCCGCCGCAGCCGACAAATTTCTTTTGATACAGAAATTGCACGACGAGACGGCGCAATTGTTCCTGCAGCGGCGCCGGCATATGCCGGTAGACGGGAATATTTTTTTCCAGCACGGCCAAGCCTTCGGCCGGCAAGGGTTTGGCCAGGGCCCGCTTCAAGCGCCAGCGGGGAAACCACAGCGACAACACGATGGCGGCCGTGACGAGTGCGATCCACAGCAGCGGGTTCATGCGGCGACCCGCTTCTGGACAAGGAGGGCAATGGGGCAAAGGGAGATGGCGTAGGCAGACAAGGACAAGCTCCTTCAAGTGAACCCGCGCGTTGCGGGCAGCAGTCCAGCCCACATGGGGATGCTTGCAGTCTTTTCAATCCGACTACGTGAAACGGCCTGCCTGAACGCCAAAAGCCGGGGAATCACCCGGCTTTCAACATGCATCTGAGAATCAAAACCACAAGCATTACGCCTGCCAGCCGCCACGCGGCCGCTCAGGCGCAATATTGTTTACTCTGCAGCCTTTTGCTGCGGCGCGCCAAACAGGGCCGCCACCAGCGGATCGCGCGTTACGGGACCGCGGTTGACGCGGATGGCGTAATGCGTGTCATCGGCCAGGATGTGGAAGTGGCGGCCGCTGCCTGCCATGCTTTGCTCGCGCAGGCCGGGACGGTCCTTGCGCGGTGGCGCGCCTTCGCGTTTCGGCTGGACGATGGCGGCCAGGAAGGCGCGCACGCGCTCAGGGTCTGGCGTCAGCTGGTACACTGCCTTGCCCAGGTAGGTGGCGGTGCCTTCGATGTAGCGTGCCAGTTCGATCACGCCCGCTTCGCGCAGGTCGCGGATGTATTTGCGGGCGCCCGATGGCGAAAACTTGAGGAACCAGGCGATTTCGTCGGCCAGCATCTCATGCAGCGACAATTCGCCGATCAGCTTTTGCATGTTTTCAATGCGGCGCAGGGTGGCCGACGTCGAACGCACGCGCTCGATCGGTGCCATGGAAATGGGATTCATGCGTTCCGGGGGGATGGGTGCTGCGCGTTCTACCATTTGCGAGCCTTTTTCGGGGCTACGAAGTTCCTGGTGCGCTGCCTTTAATTCGCTCTTCACGTGAGACTGAGTCATTGCATGCATTTGAATACTCCTTTTAACGATTGCCGGTAGCCCGGATTGTTAAGTTCTTGGCAATTTTTATACCAGAACACCACGAATCCTGAGCGTCTGGGCACAGAATGCCATCCTGCTCCTCACTGGTCTGTGCGTTAACGAACATTAGAAGCAAGAAAGTGAAAAATATTGCCCTACTGAATTCTTTCTCTCATGGCATCTAAAAATAGCATCTGAATTGGCATCAGAAAAACGCTGCGCCCCACTCTGCCCCCATTCATGGCGCAAAGTGAAATAGCGAACAGAAGCGGAAGCGCCATTGCAATAAATTCAAGCTTCGCACGCGGCGTCCGCCGCCCGCATCGCGATACTTCGACTCTTGCAAAGGAAATATCATGAAAATGCCTGCCCTGTTGGCCGCCGCCTTGCTCGTCACCCTGTCCGCCTGTAAGAAACCGGCCGAGGCGCCCCTGCCCGAAACGGCACCCAACCCCACGTCCGCCCCACAAGTGATGCCGCCCCCCGTCGCGCCAGCCACGCCGGAAACGGGGCCTGGCAGCACGACGCCGCCTGCGCCGCTGACCGATCCCGCCACCGCACCCGCCCTGCCGCCCGCCACGGCGCCGAAGTAAAGCCTACAGTCGAGGCCGCCGGACGGTGATCAATCAGGCGCCCGCGCGGCGCCATCCCTACTCCACGGGGGAGTTACGCGTTGCCAGCCTGTTTGCAACGCGTTTTTTTACGATTGGAGTCGGCCACGCCATTTAGGTTCACCTTCAGTGAACCTGCAAGCCGACATCGAACCCGCCCGCCAAAAATGCGGCAATCCGCACATGCTTTCCCCTCGCCGTGCGGAAAGGCGGAATATGGCCATTTACCATTTTCAATACATTCAAATTAAACCTTTATAAACAATCACTTGCAATAAAGGTCAAAATGCGCTCCACTGGCACGGAAGATGCTTTTATATTTTCATAACCGCCATCAGAGCGGCAGCCTGACCCACTATATAAAACCATCTACCTTTTGGAGACAACAGCATGGCAAGCACCTTCCGCATCTCGTCCTTCCTGAACACCAAGGCACTGACCGTGGCCGTCGCACTGGCCGCGCAATTCCCGCTGGCCGTCCATGCAGCCGATACCGTACGCCTGGGCAACCTGAAATTCGCCCATTACGGCGCCGTCGCCTACATGAAGGAAATCGCGCCCAAATATGACTTGAAAATTGAAGAACGCATCTTCGCCAAAGGCCTCGACATCGTGCCAGCCATGATCGCCGGCGAAATCGACGTGTCCGCCAGTGCGCTGGAAGCGGCCATCACGGGCCGCGCCACGGGCTTGCCCGTGTACCTGGTGGGCGGCTTCGCCAAGGGCGGCGTGCAGATCGTCGGGCGTCCCGACCTGAACATCAAGGGTATTGCCGACCTGAAAGGCAAGAAAGTCGGCGTCACGCGCGGCGGCCCGCAGGAAATCCTGCTGTTTGCCGAGCTGACCAAGGCCAAGCTGACCTGGTCCGACAAGCCGGGCAAGGACGTGCAAATCCTGTACATGGGCTACCCGGACTTGAACCAGGCGCTGCTGACCAAGGATATCGACGTCATGAGCCAGTCCGAGCCGTACTCCACGCAAGCCATCCACAAGAAATACGGCGCGGCCATCATCAAGCCCTATGACACGCCGCTGGGCGAGCCCGTGCGCGCGCTCGTGATGACGGAAAAGATGTACAAGGAAAAGCCGGCCGTGGCCCAGCGCTTCATGGATTGCTTCGTCGCCGCCACCCGGGCGTTTTTGGCCGACCCGAAACTGGCGGAAAAGTACGTGCGCGAATCGATGTTCAAGAACCAGATCACGACCGAGGATTACCGCGATGCCATCGACAACGCCATCTTCACGGAAGACATCACGCAAAGCCACGTGCAGCTGACCACCGACTATATGGTGAAATTCGGCGTGGGCCGCATGGCCAAACCGCCTGCCGCACAGGATTGGGTCAAGCTGGATCTGCTGGAAAAAGCCAAGAAGTCGTATGCACCACGCTAACCAAGACCACGCCAATCTGAAAGTATCACGATGAATATTCAAATGATGAAACGCTTCGTGCACGGTGCCGCCGTGCCCGTGGCCGTGCTGCTGTTCTGGCAGGCGCTGTCCACGTTCGGCTGGATCAATCCGCAAATCCTGCCCTCGCCCGTGGCCGTGGTGGTGAAGTGGTATGAATACCTGATTCCCATGGAAGCGTACACGCCCGAAGCGGGCAATTACCTGGTGTGGATGTTCTCCGGCGAACTGCCGCATGACGCCTGGGCCAGCCTGTCGCGCGTGCTGGGCGGCTTCGCCATCGGCGCCGGCCTGGCCTTGCCACTGGGCCTGCTGATGGGTACCAACAAGACCGTCTATAAACTGTTCGATCCGCTGGTGCAGGTACTGCGCCCGATTCCGCCCATCGCCTACATTCCGCTGGCGATCCTGTGGTTCGGTCTGGGCAACCCGCCCGCCTTCTTCCTGATCAGCATCGGTTCCTTCTTCCCCGTGCTGATGAATACCATCGCCGGCGTACGCCAGGTCGACGGCATTTATATTCGCGCCGCGCGTAACCTGGGCGCCAGCCAGATGACGATGTTCCGCCGCGTTATCTTGCCGGCCGCCACGCCCTACATCCTGGCTGGCGCGCGCATCGGCATGGGCACGGCCTTCATCGTCGTGATCGTGGCGGAGATGATCGCCGTCAACAGCGGCCTCGGTTTCCGCATCCTGGAAGCGCGCGAGTACTTCTGGTCCGACAAGATTATCGCTGGCATGTTCACCATCGGCCTGTTCGGCCTGGCCATCGATATCGCCATGAATGCCCTGAATAATCATTTGCTGCAGTGGCACCGCGGCCTGGAACACTAAGAGGAACGGCCATGACCACGATCAATATCAACGCAGTCAATAAAATCTTCACCACGGGCGGCGCAGACGTCATCGCCCTGAAGGATATCAACCTGGAAATCGCCAGCGGCGAGTTCATCTGCCTGCTGGGGCCGTCCGGCTGCGGCAAGTCGACCCTGCTCAACGCCATTGCCGGCTTTTCGCAGCCGACATCGGGCCAGATCCTCGCTGGCGGCAAGCTGATCACCGAGCCCGGTCCCGACCGCGGCATGGTGTTCCAGGAATACGCGCTGTTCCCATGGATGACCATCGAAAGCAATATCGCTTTCGGCTTGGAAATCGCCGGCAAGACGCCGGCCGAAATCAAGGAACGGGTTGACATGCTGCTCAACATGCTGGGCTTGACGGAATTCCGTACCCGCTACCCGAAAGACTTGTCGGGCGGCATGCGCCAGCGCGTGGCGATCGCCCGTGTGCTGGCCCTCGACTCACCGATCATGCTGATGGATGAACCGTTCGGCGCACTGGACGCCTTGACGCGACGCAACCTGCAAGATGAATTGCTGAAAATCTGGAAAGTCTTCGGCACCACCATCGTGTTCGTCACGCACTCGATCGAGGAATCGATCTACCTGGCCGACCGCACCATCGTCATGACCTACCGTCCCGGCACCATCAAGCGCGACGTGGCCATCGACCTGCCCCGCCCGCGCGACCCGAGCGACCCCGAGTTCAACCGCCTGAAGCGCATGTTGGGCGAGATGGTGATGGAAGAGCAGCAAAGGCACCATAACGCAGAAACGATGGCGAGTACTGCTGATTAGTGATATCTGACCAAACCTACTGCGCGTCGGTATAGGCGGCCTGCGATGCTCACCGTACTAGAGTACGGTTGCGCTTCTCGGCCACCTCTCCCTTCCGCTCGCTACGGTTTTGTCAGACACTGCAAGTTTGCCTGTCAATCGTAAATCAGGATTCACCCACTCGGGTGAATCCCGCCGTACACTACCATTCCCTCTTTGCGGCACACGCAAGCTTAACCAAATACACGGAGCACCATGGCATTCGGCAAATGGACCCTGAGACCCGCGCTCGGCCCCCTGCTGGCCGTGGGCTCGCTGGTCGTGCTGACGTGGGCTTCGTATGCCTGGGTCAAACAGCGCCAGCTCGATGAATTGCACCGCACGCTCGATTCGCGCGCGGAACTGTATGCTGCGTCCATCGGCGGCGCCCTCAACAAGTACGAATTCCTGCCCCTGGCCGTGGCCCAGAGCGATGCCGTGGCGCAATTGCTGGAACAGCCCAGCGCCGACAAAGTCGCGCAGATCAACGCCTACCTGGTCGACATGAACCGCCGCGCGGGCGCCTTTGCCGTCTATGTGCTCGATGACAAGGGCACGACCCTGGCGTCCAGCAACTGGCAAGACCGCAGCTCCTATGTGGGCGTCAACTATGGTTTCCGGCCCTACTTCAAGGATGCGTTCGCGGGCGGCATCGGCCGCTTTTACGGCATCGGCTTCTCCACCTTCGAGGCCGGCTATTTCATTTCGCAGCCCGTGCAGCGCAACGGGCGCATCATCGGCATCGTCGCCGCCAAGGTCAACCTGGACTGGATCGAGCAATCGTGGCGCACGCCCGGCGCAGGCGAACAGATCTGGGTCAAGGATGCGAATGGCGTGATCATCCTGGCGACCACACCCGCCTTCAAATTCAAGACCCTGGCGCCGCTGTCGCCGGCCGCAAAGAACGATATCAGCGCGCAGCGCCAGTTCCTGCAGGAAAATCTCCCCATTTTGCCGCACAAGGTGCAGCGCCAGTTCGCCGACGGCGCCAGCGTGATGACCCTGGAGCGCCCGCAGGCTGGCGACACGCCGGCCCTGTCCGGCAGCGCCGACAAGGTGAACTATCTGGCCGTGAACCGCGCGCTGGGCCCGCTGCAATGGCAAATTACCGTGCTGGCCGAGCTCGACCAGGTCGATGAGGCGGCGCGCAACGCGGCCATCGCCGCCGCGCTGGGCTGGGCCTTGTTGCTGCTGGCCCTGATGTATGCGCGCCAGCGTCGACGCCGCATCGCCGACAAGCTCAATGCGCAACAAACCCTGGCGCGCGCCTATGAACAGCTGGAAATCAAGGTCGAGCAGCGCACGGCCGACCTCGTGCATGCGAATGGCCGCCTGCAGGCGGAAGTAGCCGAGCGCGAGCGGGCCGAGCAAACCTTGCGCTACGCCCAGGCGGAACTGGTGCAAAGCGGCAAGCTGGCGGCCATCGGCCAGATGGCGGCCGGCGTCACGCACGAGCTGAACCAGCCTCTGGCCGCCCTGCAAACGTTTTCCGACAATGCCAAGGTCTTTTTGGCGCGCGGGCGCATCGACGATGCACTGGACAACCTGTCAACCATTTCCGACCTCGTCAAGCGGCTCGGCTATGTCACCTCGCAATTGAAAGGCTTTGCGCGGCGCAGCGACGATGCGCGCAAACCCGTCAGCGTGCGCCAGGCGTTTGCGCAAACCATGCTGCAAATCCGCACGCGCAAGCATTCACAGCGTTTGACCCTGCATGAAAGCTGGCTTGAGGACGACATCACCGTGCTGTGCAACGCCATCGGCCTGGAACAGGTGTTTACCAACCTGATCACGAACGCCATGGATGCCGTGCCAGAAAGCGAACCCGTGCAGATATGGTTCCAGGTGCGGCGCGAGGGCGACCTCGCCGTACTGCATATCACCGATAATGGCCCCGGCATCCCGCTGGCCTCGCTCGACAAGATCTTCGATCCCTTCTATACCACCAAGGAACACGGACTGGGCTTGGGTTTGTCGATCAGCGCAGGCATACTGCGGGCGGCCGGCAGCGCGCTGGCCGTGCGCAACCGCAGCGCGCAGGAAGGGGGCGGCGCACAATTCACCATCACCCTGAGCTGCGCCCCGAGGGAGAATAAGATAGAGACGAAGGAATAGGGAATGCACGAGAATAATTTTGAGGGCATGCAAGTGCTGCTGGTGGAGGACGATGCCGTCGTGCGCAAGGGCGCCCGGCAATCGCTGGAACTGGCAGGATTGCAAGTCACGGCCGTCGCCACGGCCGAGGAAGCGCTGCCCTACCTGGTGCCCGAATTTGCCGGCATTTTATTGAGCGACATCAAGCTGCCCGGCATGGATGGCTTGAAACTGCTCGATATCGCCGTGGCGCAGGATGCCAGTCTGCCCGTCATCCTCGTCACCGGTCACGGCGACGTATCGATGGCCGTGGGCGCCATGCGCCGTGGCGCCTACGATTTCATCGAAAAGCCGTTTTCCGCCGACCTGCTGGTGGAAGTGTGCCGCCGCGCACTCGACAAGCGCCACCTGGTGCTGGAAAACATGAACTTGCGCCGCCAGCTTGAGCAACGGGTCGGCATCGAGGCGCGCATCGTGGGCCGCAGCGCAGCCATGGCCAAGGTGCGCCAGCTGGTGCTGAACCTGGCGCCCAAGTCTGCCGACATCATCATCCTGGGCGAAACGGGCACTGGAAAAGAACTCATCGCGCGCTGCCTGCACGACTTCAGCGAGCGGCGCGACCACCCGTTCGTGGCCATCAACTGTGGCGCCCTGCCCGAGTCGATCTTCGAGTCGGAATTGTTCGGCCACGAGGAAGGGGCATTCACGGGTGCACAGCGCCAGCGCATCGGCAAGATCGAGTACGCGAACGGCGGCACCCTGTTCCTCGATGAAATCGAAAGCATGCCGCTGGCCCTGCAAGTGAAACTGCTGCGCGTGCTGCAGGAACGGCAGGTGGAACGCCTGGGATCGAACAAACTCATTTCCGTGAATTTCCGCGTGATCGCCGCCGCCAAGGAAGATTTGAATGTATTGGCGGAGCAGGGGAAATTCCGTCCCGATCTGTATTACCGCCTGAACGTGGCCAGCCTGACCCTGCCCGCCCTGCGCAACCGGCGCGAGGATATCCCGCTGCTGTTCGAATTTTTCGTGCTGCAGGCGGCCCTGCGATATGGCCAGCCGGCCGCCCTCGTCAGTGGCGAACTGATCGCCTCCTTGATGGCGCAGCGCTGGGCCGGCAATGTGCGCGAGCTGCACAACGTGGCCGACCGCTTCGTGCTGGGCTTGCTGGACGACACCCTGACCCCGGCCGGCTGCCGCGAAGCATCGTTGGCCGAGCAAGTCGACACGTTCGAGATTTCCATCATCGAGGAAGCCCTGCGCCGCCACAATGGCAACGTCATCGATGCGGCGGCCAGCCTGAATATTCCCAAAAAAACCCTGTACGACAAGCTCAAGCGATTTGATATCTCGACGGAACAATTTCGCTAATCTGAGCAAGTAGCCGACACAGCCATGAGGCGGCGTCCTACCCGTGCCGGCGGCATCCTGTGTGAGAATGCAAACTCTTACTCATCTCTGCACAGGACACTGCCATGAAAACCGCCGCTCTCTTGCTGGCCGCTACCCTGATGACCGTGGGCGGCGCCTGGGTGCAAGCCCAGTCAACGACAAATGTCAACCAGACGGGCAACCACACCAACAACCGCAACGATCCGGGCCAGCAATCGGACCAGTCCGACAAACTGGACAACAAGGGCAAGCTGATCCACGACGGCAAGCCCAGCAAGACACGCACGGACAAACGCAGCCGGCGCGGCAAGCCCACGGCACCGCCAGCCTCGACGCCAGCAGTGCCCAGCATCCCCATCGCCCCCTCTAAATAGTGTCAGCGCTGCGCCACGTTGCCTCCAAGCACGCTATCATCGCGCCTTTGCAAGATAGCTAGGATGACAATGAAAGCAGCATGGCAAGTGATGGTGGCGGCAGGCGTACTGGCCGCAGCGAGTGTACAGGCCGCGCCCACGGTGGGCGAGTGCATGGAACTGACGACGGGCATCAAGTTCAGCAAGAACAATGGCGACGCGCAAGTCAACGTCGAGGAAACCTTCGAGGGCAAGAAACTCAAGGGCACGCAATTGATCCTCGATGGCGGCGTCTTGCTGGCCACGTCCTATCAGGACATCCGCGACGGCCAGGTATTCCTGACAGGCAACGTCCATTACAACGAAGACGGTACCGTGCGCAGCAAGAACGTTTATACGTCGCAGTCCGCCATCCCCGCCAACATGCGCCCCGGCCAGGAAGTGCGGGTGCGCTTCACGGACACGCAAACGAGCACCCACTACCCGCTGGCCGGCCTGTCCGACAAGATCACCACCTCGACGCGCACGGATAAACGCGATTTTTCCATCACCTTCCTGGGCTGGGAACGCCTGGAACTGGGCGGGCGCCGCTTCCCCGACGCCTGCAAGTTCGAGCTGCATGACGTGGGCGGCAAGAGCAAGGGTCAAAGCGGTGAATACGTGTGGTACGCGCAGGGCTACGGCCTGATCATGACGGACAAGCTGGACCAGGATGGCGACGTGCAGCCGGCCTACCGCATCGCGCTGACGAACATCCTCAGCGCGCCGTAAATACTTTTTGACAACACTACGCTAGAAGCTAGCCAAGGGCATAAATCGCTCCGCCTAATTCAGCTGCGCCAGCGCATTGCCCCGCACCTGGAACGCCACCCTGGCCACCGTCTTGCCGGCGTCGTCGACGAGGGCCAGCGCATGCTTGCCAGGGACGGGGCGCCAGCTGATGCTCTCGGCTGCCGCGCCCATGTCCTTGCCATCGAGTACCCAGCGCAAGGCATGGCTGCCCTGGGCCTGGAAGAAGACGCGCTGCAGGGCGGGCGGGATGTCGGGGTCGATGGCGAGGATGCTGTCCTCGGCCGGATACACGATAGCGGCAGGCTTCACGGTGTCGCCCAGCACGGCGATGACGGCGCTTTCCGTGCCGGCGATAAACCATTCGCGGCGCGGCGCTTCCAGCGCGGGCTGATACGCCACCATTTGCTGCAGCACGCCGGGCGGCGCTTTCGGCGCATGGCTGGGCACGTTCTTGTGCAGATAATCCATCACGTCGCGCCACACGGGCGCGGCGCCCGTCACGCCCGAGACGTCCCACATGGGCTTGCCATCGAAGTTGCCCACCCACACGCCCACCGTGTAGCGCTCCGAGTAGCCCATGCACCAGTTGTCGCGCATGTCCTTGCTGGTGCCCGTCTTGACGGCGCTCCAGAAGTTCGTCCCCAGTTCGTTGCGCAAGCCAAAGGTCATGCTGCGCGCGGCGCGGTCGGCCAGGATGTCACCGATGATGAAGGCGGCGCCCGGTTCCATCACGCGGCGCCTGTCCTTGCCAGCCTGCCCCGGCTGCAGGCTGGCCGTGCTGTACAGCCCGCCATTGGCCAGCGCGCGGTAGGCGTTGGCCAGTTCCAGCAGGGTCACTTCGGATGAACCCAGCGCCAGCGAAGGGCCGTAGTATTCGGCCGGTTCCGTCAGGCTAGCCAGGCCCACGTCCTTGAGGCGATTGTAGAAGCCGTCCTGCCCCGTCAACAGCACCGTGCGCACTGCGGGAATGTTGAGGGAACTGGCCAGGCTGGTGCGGGCGCTGACGTAACCTTTGAAGTTGCGGTCGTAGTTTTGCGGCGCATACATGCCGGACGCCGTGGCGACGTCCAGCGGCGAGTCGTCCATGACGGAGGCGGCCGTCATCAAACGACGTTCGATCGCCAGTTCATATAAAAATGGTTTCAAGGTGGAACCGGCCTGGCGCAGGGCCGCCACGCCATCGACATGGCTGCCGCCCGCATTGCCGACATAGGCGAGGATCTCTCCGCTGCGGTTGTCGAGCACGATGATGGCGCCATCGTTGACATTGCGCTCGCGCAAGGACGCCAGTTGCTGGCGCAGATTTTCCTGTGCGAAGCGCTGCAAGGGGCCGTCCAGGGTGCTGGCGACCTGCATACCCGCCTGTTTCAGCAGTTGCTGCGCCACTTGCGGCGCGGGGGCCAGGTCCGCGTACAGGGCCGTACGCTGCAAGGCCGTCTGCACGCGCTGGCCGATCAGCTGGCAGCTGCTATCCATGCGCCACTCTTTCGCCAGCGCGCAGGCACGGCGCGTGACGGTGGCCGGCGGCGCGTTCGGCGCCCGTACGAGGCTGGCCAAAATGATGCCGTCCGTCTGATTCAAGCCGGACGGCGCCTTGCCGAACAGGCTGTACGAGGCGGACGCGATGCCTTGCAGCTCGCCGCGGAACGACACCAGGTTCAAGTACGCCTCGAAAATCTGCGCCTTGCTCCAGCTATCCTCGATGGCTTGGGCGGCGCGCATCTGGTCCCATTTCTGGCGCAGGCTGCGTCCGCCCGCGGACGCCTGCAAGTCCGCGTCCAGCTGGCCTGCCAGCTGCATGGTGATGGTCGAGGCGCCCCGGGGCTTTTTCGAAAACAGATTGTCCCAGGCAGCCGTGGCCAACGCGGACACATCCACGCCGCCATGGCGCATGAAGCGCTGGTCTTCCGCCAGCAGCACAGCCTGGTGCACGGCGGGAGAAATGTCGGCCAGCGGCACCCACGGCAAGCGCCGCACTTTCATATCCACGCGCAACGATTGCAGGGGCGCGCCGCTGCGGTCCAGCAGTTGCGCTTCCGAGCTGCGGTAGGCGGCTTGCACCTGGGCCGGCGTCAGCACCGCTTGCGCGGATGCCGGACCAGCCAGCACGCAACACATCATCAAAGCCAGACGTTTCACTGCCCCACCTTCACATTCGCATTTGGCGACTCGCCAAACATTTCGGGCGAATACATGGCTTCGATGCGCGTGGCCGGCAGGCTGAAGTCGCCTGCGTTGTTCAGGCGCACCGTGTATTCCACGCTCCAGCTGCCCTTCGGCACAAACGCGTAATACGCACGGAAAGCATCAAACGCCCGTTCCTCGAAGGTAGGCCAGACCCAGCCCGTGGATTTTTCGCCGGCCGTGAGCAACTGCGAATCGCGGCCCAAGCCATTGCCCAACACCGTGGCGCTGGCGGGAATCGGGTCGTCGACCACCACCCAGCTCATGTCCGCCTGCGCGGACAAGTCCAGGCGCACGCGGTAGACATCGCCGCGCGACCACTGGCCTGTCGTCTTCTGTTCCACTGGCGTAATGGTTTTCTTGATCGTGTAGCCGCTGGACACAGGCGCCTTGAGCGGGATGGCCGCCAAGCTTTGCACGGTAGCCCATGGCTGACCCGTGCCGCTGTGCGCCAGGCCCAGCGTATCCGTGCCCTTCGGCCACGCTTGCAGCACGGGGCCGACTTTCGCCGCGCCATTCCACACGAGCGCTTGCGTATCGCCACCCAGCTTCACGGCGCTGGCGCCCGTCACGGGCGTGGACTCGAACTTGGCCGAGAATTTGGCGATGGCCAGGGTGCCCCAGGCGTTGGCCACCGTGGTATCCCAGCGTCCCTTCTTCTGGCGCCCCATGCTGCCGCGCACCAGGCGGCCGATGTCGTCCTTCCACGCCGGGTTGTCCATCACGGCCAGCAGCAGCCGGTTGGCGTTGACGTCGCCCGATACCATCAGCCACCACCAGTTATCCTTGCGCTCGGTGGAGAAGCCCATGGTCGTGCCCTGGAAGTTCAGGCGTGACCGCAAAATCTGCTGCGCCTCGGCCAGCAGCGCATCGCGGCGCGCCAGGCTTGGCGTGCGTTGCAGCAACAAGCTCCAGTCGATGACGGCGGAAGTGGGCCACAGGTTCGGGCTGATGCTGAAGCTCTCCAGCGCATCGGGCGGTACCTTGTTCGAACGCGACAGCGCTTCCAGCGCAGCGAGCTTGCGCACGGCCAGGTCGGTCGTGGCCAGCGCGGAGCGACGTACGATGCGGCCCTGCACGAAGGCCGTCAAGGCTTCTTCCATGCGGTTTTTCGTCTGCTCGGGAATCGCATAGCCCGCTTCCCTGGTGGCCGACAACACATACGCCGTCAGGCTGTCGCTGCCCTGCTCCATGATGGGGAAGTATTTCAGCATGCCATCGCTGTCCAGGTAGGCGGGCAAGCTGGCGGCCAGCTTGTTCCACGCATCCTGGTCTTGCAGGGCGATGGCTTTCGACGTGTTCTGCTCGAAGCAGGTGTAGGGGTAGGCGGCCATGTACTCGCGCACGCCGGGCAGCTCGCCGCCCAGCTTGGCAACAAAGCTGGTCTGGATGCCGCCCCGGCCCGGCAAGGCGCCGGCCGGCATCTGCACGGACATATTGATCGGCTTGTCAATTTGCTGCAAGGTGGCCTGGTACGTGCGCACGGGCGTGGCCTGGCCTACCTTTTGCGTGATTTTGAGCTTATCGGAGGTGTTGCCAAGCCCGCTGCCCGCCTTGGCGCTAATATCCCACACGATGCTCGCCGCACCGAGCGGCACCTGATAATCCCAGCCCACTTCGCGCGCTTCGCCAGCCGCCAGGGTCAAGCTCTGGCGCGGCAAGGCCTTACCGGCAGCGCTGGCATTGAGGTCCACGCTCAAGGAGGCGGCCGAGGTGTTGCGCACAGTGAACCCTGCGCGCAACTGATCGCTTTCACGCACGAGTGTCGGCAAGCCCGACATCAGGATCAAGTCTTGCGAGCTGCGGATATCCGTGCTGCCCGTGCCAAACAATTCCTTGCCGGCGCTGGCAATGGCGACGATGCGAAACGCCGTCAGCGAATCGTTCAGCGGCACTTGCACCGTGGCTTCACCCTTGGCGTCGAGCTTGACGGTACCCTTCCAGAACAGCAGGGTGTCGAACAGTTCGCGGCTGGCGCCCTTGCCGCCGCCACCGCCGGCCGGGAAGGCCTTGCGGCCGAAGTGGCGCTTGCCGATCACCTGCATCTGCGCCGTCGCCGTTTCCACCTGCAGGCTGCGCTGCGCCATCATCGTATCGAGCAATTTCCAGCTATCGTTGGGCATCAGTTCCAACAAGCCCGTATCGACGGCCGCCAGCGCCACTTCGGCGCCAGCCGGCAACGGCTTGCCGTCGGCGCGGCGCACGCGCACGGATACCTCCGCCTTGTCGCGCGTTTTATATACTTCCTTGTCGGACACCACCATGACATTCAGCTCATGCGCCTGCCACCCCACGTTCAGGGGCGCGATGCCCATCTTGTAGGCCGGCTTGCCCAGATCCACCAGCGCCGTCGGCTGCACGCCATCGACCCTGCCCCGCACGACAAACACGGACACATACACATTCGGTGCGTAGTTCGGTTTGACCGGGATATTCACCACCGGTTCCCGGCCATTGAGCTGGCGCACATAAGTGTCGAGGATGCCTTCGCGCTCGACCGTGATCAGCGCCGTGCCCGAACGGAACGGCATGCGCACCTGCAAGCTCGCTTCCTGGCCCGGTTCATAGCGTTTCTTTTCAGGCAGCACGTCGATGCGGTCATTGTCGCTGGCATTGAACCACCAGTCGCCGCTGCCGGCCACCCAGGTTTCGCGGTTGGCGACAGCCGCGTTGCCCGCACTATCCTGCGTACGGGCGCGCAGAATCAAATTGCCGCTGGCAGGCGCCTTCACGTCGCAAATCAGCAAGCCTTTGTTGTCCGTCTTGCCAGTGCAGGCCGAGCCCAGCTTGACGACTTCGCTGCTGTTTTCATATGCATAGAAGCCGCCGATCAAACGCCGGCGGTGCGAATAGCTATTGCGCTGGAAGAAATCCACGGCGACCGCCGCATTCGCCACGGGCTTGCCATTGGTACCCAGCACGGCGACCGTGAACTTGAAGGCATCCTTGCTCAAGGCCCAGGCGTCGGGCTTGATGCCGATCACGACATTCGATGGCCACAGCGGCACGCGCGTGGCGACCGAGGCCGTCTCGCCATTCGCGTCCTGGAAAGCCATTTCCGCCACCAGGTCGCGCGGCGAAGACAGTTGCGGCAGCTGGTCGATGACGATGCGCGCGCCACCCGCCTTGTCCAAGGTCAAACTTTGCGTGCGCGCGGCCGTCGCGCCGGCGCCGGCGCGCCCGCCATTGCCCTCATCCTGCCACTCGCCTTCATCGTCGTCGTAGCCCGTGCCCTGCTTGACGAGCCCTTCCTTCACGTCGCCATTGCTGAAGCTGACATCGGGATAATCAGCAAAAGTCACGCTCTTGTCTTGCAGCACCGTGCGCAGCTTGACCGGTGCGTTGGTGGCGGCGCCACCGGCCAGATACGTGATTTGCGCATCCAGGGCCACCTGCTTCGCCTGCACCGCGGGCGCTTTCGGACCCTGCAGCACGGCCTTCATGGTGGGCACGCGGAAGGCCTCGACCCTGAAACTGCCGGATGGGCGGCCCGCCATCGTCACGCTGTACTCGCCCTGCTTGGCGTCGGCGGGAATGGCCCAGTCGCTTTCCGCCGTGCCGCTGGCCGACCAGCGCAGGGGCAACTGGTAGTTCTGGTCGCTGCCCTGGTGCGTGATGACAACGGAGGTGGCGCTGCCGGGGCCATTGTTCTTGTCGACCAGGCTCATGCCCTCGCCCGTGTGCTTGCGAATGAAATGCTTCATGTGCACGGTTTCGCCGGCGCGCAGCAAGGTGCGGTCGAAAACCGTTGCCAGCAAGGTATTGTCGGCGCGCGTGTCGTCCGTGGGCAAATTGAAGCGCCAGGCTTCGATGCCGCCCACCCAGTCCGACAGGGTGAACGTCATGTCGCCGCCGCTGCGCGCACTAATAAAGTAGCGGCCATTGTTCTTGCAGCTGGAATTGGCCAGCTCGCCGGGGATGTGCGCCACGCCATCCGCGCCCGTGGCGCCTTGCCACAGCAACTTGCCGGCGCAGTCACGCACGGCCACTTGCGCTTTCGCAACAGGTGCGCCCTTGTCCAGCGACGTCACCCACACGAGCGACGATTGCGCCCCATGCTTGAAGTGCGCCGCCAGGTTGGTCACCAGCGCGGCCGTGCGAATATACGCCGTGGTCGGTTTGCCCAGCAGCACCTTGCCGAGGATGGGGCTGGCCAGCTCGACCACATAAAAGCCTGGTTTTTGCAGCGGAATACCGATCACTTCAAAGGTTTTCTTGCCATCCGGACGGGGCAGGCTGATGGGCCGCGTGCCTGCCGCATCGGCCAGCACGGATTTGCTCATGTTGCCCGCATACTGGGCATACGGCTGCCAGTATTCGCCCCCATCGCCATTGCCGGCCAGGCGCTGCATCCACTCGATGATGAACTTGTCGTCATTGTCTGGCACGCGCAAGGTGGCGCCCGTGGCGGCCGATGCCGGTGCCGATTCCCTGGCGATTTCCTTGCCCGACAGCACAGGTTCGATATTGCGCACCGTCACGGGCAGCAAGCCGTCGCCCTTGGCTTCGATGATGCCGAACGGGGCCGGGAACTTCAGCAGCGGTGGCTGTTCCCCCGTGCGCACCGTCATGGGGAAGCGCGCGCGATTGAGCAAGGCGCGGCCCGCATCATCCGTCAGCTTCGGCGGCAGATTCAGCACGAAACTGGCTTGCACGGGGAAGGGGCCATTGAACGTGGCGCCATACAGGAATTCGGCCTTTTCTTCCTCTTTTGAAATCGTCGGCGCATACGTCTTGCCGCCGCCCTTCAAGGTCATGGCGCGCACCTGCGCCGCGCTCACAGGCGCGGAAAACTGCACGCGCATGGGCAGGAAGGGAATGCACTGCTCCTTCGGATTGCTGCGCTCGCAGCTGAACTTGGCCGTGAAGTCGGGGCGCGTCTTGAACTGCAGGGTTTGCGCCTTGTCCGTGGCGATGCCGCTGGCGCTGGCGATGCCTGCACCCCACACCAGCGACACCTTGGCGTTGGCAGGGAAGCTGCGCTTGCATTGCAGCACGGTGACAGGCAGCGGCGGTGCGCCCTTGCTGGCAACGGGCATGCCCACTTTCCATACGACGCCCCGCTTCTTGAAATACACGGTCAGGTAGCGGTCAAGAAAGCTCTTGCGCAAGGTCAAGACCTGCTCCAGTTCCTTGCCCACAAGCTGCCGCACGGGAATCTTTTCATTGATGCCATCGGCGCGGCAATACGCGTTGGCGGCCACGCTGGCTGCGTTCGGCGCGGCGTCGAGGCCCAGCACGAAGATCTGGTTTTCATCGATATACGGCTGGCCGTCATACGGTACGGCCTCGACGATGGCCGGCCCGCCCGTGCTGAAACGGTACGACGCTGCCCCCTGCAAGGGCTGGCCCGCCTGGTCCTTCAGCCCCGCTTTCAAGGTAAAGCTACACGCCACGCCGGCCGGCAAATCGCGCTCGAAATCGTAGTTCCAGTTGCGCTCGTCAGCCCAGCGTCCCGCGCCCGCCACGACGGCCGGCTCGGCCTTGCCACAATCGATGGCAAACGGCGCCGGCAAGCCCATGTCGCCAAACGGCACCATCGGCGTGGCAAACTGGGCCCGCACCTGGCGCACGGCCTTGACCGTGCCGCTCGGTGAAAACAGGGACACGCCGCTATCGGCCCAGGCCGGCATAGCCAGGCCCAGCGACAGCAGCAGATATAGCGGGCCCAGTTTGCCAGACAGCGGGGAAGAAACAACACGGGGGTGATCAGGCACGGGTGACTCCTTGATGAAAAGTGGCGGAGCTGGCTGCGGCGCACGAAAGTTGCCCGAGAGAAGCCCGGTAAGACAACAGAATGCGGCATGAATACAACATCAATGTAATATTTGTTATCAAGCTCATCATTGTTGCTAATATACAGTGGCACGCGGGTAACAAGTCGTACGATTGCCTCTGGTCGCGGCGCCAGGAAGTCGCCGTGATTGCAAAAATTTTCGGAGGCGAATTAGTTTTTTTCAATACCGAAGTCTTTGTCGTGAATCTGCAACACCATAGATATACAACAATGCTTTGTGCGCTAACGCACCGACCACGTGAACCTGTAACCGTATTCTCTAGTCCAACAGCAGTGCATTTATCGCAAGAAAGCGCACCTGGAATTGTTGTCTACCTCTAGCAATAGCATGTCTGGCAGTTGTCGCATTGATGCAATAGAGAAAATCTCTTATCAACGTTGGGAGTTACTTGTGAATAATCTAAAAAAAATCGCCGTTGCCGCCGCAGTACTGTGCTCCGCCCTCGGCGCACAGGCCCAGGAAATCAACCCCTCCTGGTACATTCAACCTAGCCTCAACGCACTCAAGCCAGATTCCGACTTCGCTACGGATAAAACCGGCTATGGCGCAGGCTTGCGTTTCGGTAAACCCGTTTCCCAGGATTGGGATATCCAGTTGGGCACCACGTATGCCCGCTCCAAAGATGGCCAACAGCGTTACCAGCAAAATACGCTGGGCGTAGATGGTCTGTACATGTTCTCGCGCAAAGCCTTCCGCCCCTTCCTGCTGGTCGGTGCCGGCATGCAGCGCGACAAGGACACCAGCTTCGCTTTCGGCGAACGCAAGAAGAGCTCGCCTTACGCCAGCGTCGGTCTGGGCTTCCAGTCCACGATCACCGATCAATTGTCGTTCCAGGCTGACGTACGCAATGTGCACGGCTTCCTGCGTGGCAATACGTTCGACCCGAGCAGCAAGGCCAATAACTACTACGTCACCGTCGGCCTGAACTTCGCGTTCGACAAACCACCTGCACCGCCACCACCACCGCCACCGCCGCCAGTGCGTGAAGAAGTCGTCGTGGTCGTGCCGCCACCGCCGCCGCCACCGCCAGCACGCTTTGAAAAAGTGACGATGGCGGCAACGGAACTGTTCGCGTTCGACAGCGCCAAGCTGGGTCCGACACAGACCAAGCTCGACGAAATCGCCCGCGTGCTGAACGCAGCGCCGGACGTCAACAACGTCGTCATCAGTGGTTATGCCGACCGCATCGGTTCGCCCAAGTACAACGTGAAACTGTCGCAGCAGCGCGCTGATGCAGTCAAGGAATACCTGGTCGCCCACGGTGTCGCCGCCAACCGCCTGACGGCCGAAGGCAAGGGCTCCACCAATCCTGTCGTCACCTGCGATAACAAGAAGCGTGCCGACCTGATCAAGTGCCTGGAACCAAACCGCCGCGTTGAAGTGGAGCAAATTACCATCGAACGCCGCGTACAGTAAGCATGACCAAGTGGTACGCCACTAGTTAAAAAAGGGGCTGCGGCCCCTTTTTTTCATTGAAAGTCACCATGAATTTTTCTACCCGCTATCCCAAACTGGCCGGCCTGGCGCCGTTCAGCAAGCAGATGCGCAGTGTCATCGTCTGTTCCGTCACCGAATGGCTGGAACACCGCGCCTCGAGCAAGGGCGCCGCCCTCGCCTATTACACCCTGTTTTCCATCGCCCCCATCCTCGTGCTGGTGATCGCCATCGCCGGCTTTTTCTATGGCCCGGCCGCTGCGCGCGGCGAGCTGATGGGGCAATTGCAGGGCTTGCTGGGTACGCAGGGTGCCGAAGCCATCCAGCTGGTGCTGGCCGGCGCAAAGAACCATGAACAGGGGCGCATTGCCACCCTCATCGCCAGCGCCCTGCTGCTGTTTGGCGCCACCAGCGTGTTTGCCGAACTGAAAGCCAGTCTCGATGAAATTTGGCAAGTGCCACCGCTGAAGGAAGCGGGCGCCTGGGATATGCTGCGCACGCGTTTGCTGTCCTTCGGCCTGGTGCTGGTACTGGCCTTCCTGCTGATGGTGTCGCTGGTGGTGAACGCGGCCATGGCCATCCTCGCCAACTTCTGGGAAGGCGTGTGGAAAGACACGGCCGTGCTGTTTACCATCCTGTCGAACCTGATCGGCTTCGCCGTCATCGCCAGCCTGTTTGCCGTCATCTATAAAATGCTGCCGCGCGTGCGCCTGTCCTGGCGCGACGTGCTGATCGGCGCCGTGGGCACGGCCTTCATGTTTTCACTGGGGAAATATGCTATTGGCGTATATATCGGCAATAGCGGCGTAGCCAGCAGCTATGGCGCGGCCGGATCCTTGGTGGCTCTGCTGCTCTGGGTGTATTACTCGGCGCAAATCTTCTTCCTGGGCGCCGAATTCACGCGCCAGTTCGCCCTGCAGTTGGGCAGCATGAAGCACATGCCGAAGACGGAAGACGGCGATGTGCAAGTCAAGATTCTGAAACGCCACCAATCCTGATTGTCTGTAGCACACGCAACAACGGCGCCCGCGGACGCCGTTGGCACTGCCGCAAGCTATTCACCCAGCAGCTCGGCCACCACTTCCATGCCCTGCACGCGCTCGGCCACCACCTTCACCATGACGATGATGGGCACGCCCAGCAGCAAGCCCCAGACGCCCCACAGCCAGCCCCAGAACAGCAGGCTGATGAACACGGCCGTGGGATTCATGCGGGCGATGCGCCCCGTCATCCAGGTCGTGACAAAAGTGCCCACCAAGGTGGCGATGGCCATCGACGTGCCCGTCACCAGCAAGACCATTTCCAGCGATTCGAACTGTAAAAAGGCAACCAGGCCCGTGGCGATGGTGATGAGCAAGGGGCCGAAATACGGCATGATGTGCAGCAAGCCGGCCACGATGGCCCAGGCGCCCGCGTTTTCCAGGCCGATCACGCGCAGGGCGATCCACATCAGGACCGCCAGCAAGCCATTCGTGACGAGCAGCATGAACATATAGTTCTGGATCGAGGTATTGATGTCTTCCAGGATGTGCACGGTGACCTTCTTGCGGCTCAGCGATGGTCCCGTCAGCTTGACGAGCTTGCGCTTGAAGGTGTCGCCTGACAGCAGCAGGAAAAACACGAGGAAGATGACCATGGTGGCCTGGCTGAGGAAGCCCACCAGGCCCAGCGAACCGGCCCAGACCCAGTCCATGATCTTGAAGTTGGGCGCCTCGGCGGCGGCGGCACGGCGGTTGTTGCGGCGCGCTTCGGCGCCGGCGGCCACTTGCTCGATTTCATTGGCCACGGCCTGCATTTTCTGGAAAGTGCTGTTCTTGCCGCCTGTATTGGCGGCGATCAGGCGCGAGAATTTATGTGTGGCGGCCGGCAATTCTTCAACGATGGATTCAAATTCACCCTGCACGCGCTCGACCACGACGATGGAGCCGAACAGGATCAGGACCGTGACGGCCGTGGCGGCGATGGCGCGCGGCAGGCGCAGCTTTTCCAGCCAGGCGACGACGGGATTGAGGGTGTAGGCAATGAAAATGCCGAAAATGACGGGAATGAGGAATTTCTGTGCCCACTGCAGCGCATAAATGAAGCTGACGGTGGCGATGATGCCCAGCGCCATGCCACGCGCATGGACATGCAGCGGCAAACGCAGGGATGAATCCGGATGCTCCACGGGCGCGCCGGGAGGTGGCCCGGCAGGCTCGGTGGAGGCAGCCGCCACCGGCTCGGGCGGGGTATCTGTAGGCTGGATATGCATGGGATTCCCGCGACGGTCGGTGGAGGGCCGCAGGGCCAGCCGTGGAGCTGGCCGCTGCGGCAGGTCAGGCCATTACTTGACGCGGATGTCGTTTTTCACCGATTTCACGCCCTTGACGCCACGGGCAACTTCGCCCGCTTTGGCGGCATCGGCAGGCTGGGCCACGAAGCCGCTCAGCTGAACCACGCCCTTGAAGGTTTCAACGTTGATTTCCGTCGATTTCAGGGTAGGCTCATTGAAGATGCTGGCTTTCACTTTGGTGGTGATGGCCGCGTCGTCGATGTACTCGCCCGTGCCTTCCTTGGTTGGGGTCGAAGCGCAACCTGCAACGGCGAACAGGGAAGCGACGAAAAGGCCAGTAGCGATAGATTTAGTGAATTTCATGGTTTTTTCCTTAGGAGTGGTCAATCAATGTGCTCACAATGAGCTTCTTATACCAGTTTGGTGACTGCGCGCCGGAGGGAGCTCAGTAACCGAACTGGGTTTTTGCAGCCTTGATACAGTCATCCTTGGCTGCGCCGGCTAATGCATCGCATTTTTCTGTCGCGACCTTGTACTCGGCTTTTCTTTTTGCTTCACGCGCATCGCTGCGCGCTTCGATGACTTTCTTGTCCGCCTTGGCATCAGCCAGGGCCGCCACCTTGGTGGACTTGGCCAGCTTGACGCAGACATCCTTGTCGTTGCCCGTCAGCGCATTGCAGCGCGTCACGTCGACGTCGTAGTTGGCATCGGCAATCTTGATGCGCGCCTTGGTGTAGGCACGCAGGGTATTCGTGTATTGCGCCTGGGCCACCGCTTCATCGTAGGCGCGCACGGCCTTCGCTTCGGCGATGCAGACATCCTTCGGGTTGCCCGTGATTTTTTCGCATTCGGCATGCGCCAGCTTGTAATTCAGGCCCGCCTGTTCATTGGCCGCCTTGTAGGCTGCTTTCGCTTCCGGCGTGGCGGCCACTGCCTGGCCGCCCCAGGCGGCGCACGCCAGGCTGACGACGACGGCGGTGAAAAGCTTATTCTTGATCATGTATTTCTCCCTGGTGGTGACAAGCATGTCTGCTTGGCATGACTAACGTTTTACGTGGATCGCCGCCTCTCTTCTGTACGCTGCCGTACACAAGCAATTTATTTTGAAAGCAGGAGACAGACAAGGAGAAATAACAACGTTTTGCTCGATCTCTCCAGGGGAAAAATACCATTTCGACACTAAATAAGTACGTGCGGCAGCGTACAGACCGGAAACAGGGGCATGACTAAGATGGCACTACACCCTCACCGTCAGGAGAATAAAATGAAAACCAACGCCACCTTGGCTGCACTGATGCTCGCCGCCACCGCCGTACTCAGCGGTTGCGCTACCGGCCCTTCCCAGTCACAACAGTACTACCCGGCCAACCAGCCTGAATCCGCCATGTACGGCACCGTCGACTCCATCCAGATCGTGCAGGGTGGCGGACAAACCAGCGGCGCCGGCGCCGTGGTCGGCGGCATCGCCGGCGCCTTGCTGGGCAATACCATCGGCTCGGGCGGCGGACGCACGGCCGCCACCGTAGCGGGCGCCGTTGCCGGCGGTGTCGTTGGCAACCAGGTGGAAGGCCGCAGGCAGCAAGCGCAGGCCTACCAGATCAGCGTGCGCCTCGACAACGGCGAATACCGCACCGTGGTGCAGGACGACGCGAATGACTTGCGCCCAGGCAACCGCGTGCGCGTCGTTGATGGCCGCGTCTACCGCTATTAATTTTCGGCGGAGCTTGCCAGCAGGCATCCGCCATCCCGCATGCGTCGTACGATAACAAGGAGTTGCCATGGGCACCATCATTCTGATCATCTTGATCCTGGCCCTGGTCGGCGTCCTGCCTACCTGGCCGCATAGCCGCAACTGGGGTTACGGCCCCAGCGGCATCGCCGGCCTGGTCGTCGTGATACTGATCCTGCTATTACTGACGGGCAGGTTGTAAAAAAAGGCGCTTCGGCGCCTTTTTTATTTCAAGAAGGAAATATCATGACTATCCACAACGCACTCTTGGCCACCCTGTTTGCCTTCAGCCTGGCGCCACTGGCACTGGCCCAGACGGCCACGCCGCAGCCGGGCGACCCGCAACGCTGGTACCAGGAAGACAGCACGGCGCAAGCCCAGCTGCGCACCCTGCGCAAGGAAATCGCCGCCGCCCTGGCTGAGGCCAAAAAAGCCTGCCGTTCGGAACCCTCCGCCGGGCGCGCCACCTGCCTGAAGGACGCGCAAGAAACTTACCGGCAAGACATGGCAAACGCGGAAAAACTGCGCGTAGCGGCGCATTCTCAGTGATGCGCCGTGCTGGTGCGACGCCGGACAAAATTGCAACACCTGACAAAACCGTCGCGAGCGGAAGGGAGAGGTGGCTAAGAAGCGCAACCGTACTCTAGTACGGTGAGCATCGCAGGCCGCCTATACCGACGCGCAGCAGGTTTTGACAGACGTCACTAAGCGGCGTCGCGCTCGTAGGGCGGTAACTCGTGCACCACGAGCGGCGTGTCTTCCGTGACAAAGGCCAGCCAGCCGGCCGCCTTGATCGCGCGCAAGGCGTCCTGGTAGCCCTGCTCCCAGCGCCACTCGATGGAGCCCCTGGAGAAATTGATATCCTTGGCCGCCATGTGCCAGTCGCGCCCCGCATACGGCAGGCGCACGATGTGCATGGTGCTGTCGCAGCCCAGCGCTACCAGTTCTTCCGTCTGCTGCCGGTTATGTGCGTCGTCGGGCAGCTTGGCGTAGAGTTCGCGCAATTTGTGCTGCAAGGTATGCGTATTGACGTAATCTTCGATATGCCGCTTCGAGCGCGATGCGAAAGTGACGTCCTTTTGCCGCGTCTGCACTTCATCCAGGGTGGTCGGTTCCGGCCCTTCCGAGCTCCACAAGTCGACCATGAAGACCAGGGTGTCGACGTGGGGCGTGTCGTCGAGCACGGTTTCCAGCGGGGTGTTCGAGTACAGGCCGCCATCCCAATATAAATCGCCTTCGACGCGCACGCCGGCAAAGCCGGGCGGCAAGGCGCCGCTGGCGCGGATATGGTTTGCCGTCACGGACTGCTGCTGGCTGTCGAAACTGGTGAGGCTGCCGCATTTGACACGCAGGGCGTTGACCGTCAGGCGCATGCCGCCAGGCTGATTCAGGTAATCGAAATCGACCAGTTCTTCAAGGGTGCTGGCCAGCTCGCCGGTGTCATAAAAGCTGGCTTCTTCCGGCTTGACGGCGATTCCGGCAGAAAACAGGCTGAAGGCGCGCGGCTTGAAGAAGCCGGGCACGCCGCGCAGCACCGTATCGAGCGTGGCAAGCCAGATGTTCGAGCGGCGCTGCTGGTCCGATACCAGGTTCATGTCAATGCTGTCGCGGTGCGCCACGCGCTGCCAGAACTGTTTCAACCGCACAAGCCGGTCCTCGTGCTTGTTGCCGGCCAGAATGGCGGCATTGATGGCGCCAATCGAGGTGCCCACTACCCAGTCGGGCGCCAGGCCATGTTCGTGCAGCGCTTGGTAAACACCAGCCTGGTAAGCGCCCAATGCGCCGCCGCCTTGCAGCACCAGCACGATGCGCAGGCGCGACGGATTTAACTGATTGATCGGTGTCTTCGAATTCGTCATCAAGATGGCCCCTCTGTCCGCCGCGCGGAATGCGGCGTGAATCATTGTAAGGGATTGCGTCCGTATGCGCCGGACGGTGGGTACGGGCAAAAAAAAACGCCGTCGATGACGGCGTTTCTGTGCAACACGGCTGGCGTTCAGCGCTTGCGGCGCAGCCAGCTGGCGGCGACGGCGGCCACGGCCACGAGGACCAGGGCCGGCTTGACCAGCTTCTTGCGTCCGATAAACGATAGCGCCGTCAGCACGTAGGGCATGGCGCCTTGCAAACGCATGCCGCCCGGCGCCAGCAGGGATTCGACGCGGTGGCCGGCAAAGCCGACCGCCGTTTCCACCACGCCCTGCAGCATCGACTCGGGGCGCAGTGCATAACCCACGTTGGCGCGCGCATGCACGATGCCCACGCGGTACATTTCACCCTGGGCGATCAGCAGGCGCTTGCGGGCGGCTTGCGCCGCCAGTTTGTCGTTGTCCGACATGAATTCTCCTCGTAAGGCAGCTTACATCAGCATGTCGCGGTCAGCCTTTAATTCCGCCATGGTGGCCGGCATGGACAGCTTTCCTTGACGCAGCATGGCACGCGCATACATGACCAGGGCGATGGCCAGCAGTACGAACACGACCGTCATGATCGCCAGGATCTTCCAGCCCAGGCTATCCCACGCCAGGAAGACGATCAGCACGCTGCCGTAAGCGATGGCGAACAAGCCCGCCACCGTCGCCAACGCGAAAATGACAATCAGCTGCAGCATGTGATTGCGCACTTCCGACAGTTCGATGGTGGCCAGTTCCAGCCGCGACAACATCAGTCCGACGGCGTTTTTGGCCAGGCCGGCGACCGAGCCGATCAATCCCGGCCCCTGGTGAGACGAAGCAGACTTGTCCATATCGCTCCTGACAGTGGATTACTTGCGGCCCAGGATGAAGCCAACCAGCACGCCGACGCCAGCGGCGACGGCCACCGTGCGCCATGGGTTTTCCTTGACATAACCGTCAGCCTGAGCAGCCATCTGTTTGGTGGCAACGATGGCCGATGCTTGCGCTTCTTGCGCTTTGGCCAGGGCGGCGTCCAGGGTTTTCATGCCCTTGATGCGCACTTCATCGGCTTTTTCGCCGGTCAGGGCGGCAGCGGCGCTGAACAGGGCTTGCGCATCTTTGACCAGGGTTTTGACATCGTTATTGACGGTGGTGATATTGTTTTCCAACATGGTTTAGCTCCTTAGCTGTGGATGAATGTGGTTACTATACCTACTTTACTCAAAAACACTATTCCATTAGATCGCGCATATCATCGGCGTGCTCTTCCTCGACAGCCATGATTTTGATCAACAAATGGCGTGTGGTCGGATCTTTGTCGCCAATTTTCACGATCATCTGGCGATACGACTCGATCGCTATCCGTTCCGCGATCAGATTGGCACGCACCATGCTCTGCACGTCTTCGGAGTCATCATACTCGGCATGACTACGCGCAAGCAATGTTGCAGGATTAAAATCCGGCTTGCCATTCAATTGCACGATGCGTTCAGCCAGCCAGTCCGCGTGTTCCTGCTCCTGCTGCGCATGCTCGAGGAACTCGGCCTTGATGCTGCCATTATCGCGTCCGCTCACGGTGTAGTAATGGCGTTTATAGCGCGCAATACACACCAGTTCGGTGGCCAGCGCCCCATTCAACAGGGTAATTAATTCCTGGCGGTCGCCTTGATAGCCGGCCGTCACGGCGCCGTCGTCCAGGTTCATGGCGGCAGCGCGGATGGCGGCCGTGTCGATGCCAGCTGGAATCTCAACAGATGTTTGGGTCATGATGTTTCCTTTCAAGTCTTGCATGGGTATCCACCGGCCAAGGTGCGGCCGGTGCTGCCTTTCTACTGCCGCGTCAACTGACGCAGCTTAGCGGCGGGCGGGAATGGCCGTGTTGTCCTCGGACAAGACGATTTCCACCCGGCGATTCAGCTGGCGATTCGCCGCGCTGTCATTACCGGCGGCCGGATAGGCGGCGCCATAGCCTTTCGTGGCGATACGGTCACGGCTGATGCCTTGCTCCAGCAGCGCATTGCGCACGGACTCGGCGCGACGTTGCGACAGTTCCAGGTTATGCGCGGAACCGCCCGTGCTATCCGTAAAGCCTTCGATCAGCACGGTGCGTTGCGGGTTGTTTTTCAACACGTCGGCCAGCTTGCGCGCCGTATTGGCGCCATCGGCCGTCAGGTTCGCCTTGTCCGTGCCAAACAGCACGTCGCCCAGGGTGATCACCATGCCGCGTTCGGTTTTCTTGGCGGCCAGGTCGGCCAGCTGCACTTCCAGCGCGGCGGCGCGGGCGGTGGCGTCACGCGCCGATGCTTCGGCCGATTGCGCCTGGGCCTTGGCTGCTTCCGCATCGGCCTGCGCCGCCTGGGCGCGGGCCGTGGCCTGGTCAGCCTGCTGCGTGCGCGCATCAAGGCGCAACTGGTCGCGCTGCTTGCCGGCGTTGGCGATATCGGCCTCAGCTGCTTTCTGCTTGGCGACTTCTTGCGCCGTGGCTATCTTTTGCTTGGCCAGGTAGGCCAGCTTGTCGACCTTTTCACTATCTTCCTGGCGCGTGGCAGCCGCGTTCGCCGCTTCCAGCGCAGCACTCGCTTCGCGGAATTCACGTGGTGCATAGGTCGACACGATCGGGTTCGATTGCGCCGCCATGTAGTCGCCGCGCGTCTGGTCGAGCAGGCTGGTGGTGGTTGGTGCGGAGCTGCAGGCAGCGACAAAAGCGGCCATGGCCAGCAGGCCGGGAAGGGTCGTGTAGGTAGTTTTTTTCATGATGAGGTCCTGGTTATTGTTGTTAGTTATTGTTTTGGAGCTTGCTGGTTGGCACGGTCGAGCTCTTCACGCATGACGCGGATGTTCTCGTTGATTTCATCGGCGGCGCTGGTGGCCTTGGCCGAGTTGGCCTTGCTTTGCGCCAGCTTGGCATCGGCTTGCGCCTGGTCGGCCAGGTCGCGTGCCGTCTTGTAGTCGCGGTCTTTCAAGGCCTGGTTGGCCATGCGCATTTTTTCGCGGGCCGAACGCATTTCATCGGGAGCCAGGTCGGCCGCGCCGGCGCTGGCAGCGTTATCGACGGCGGCGCGCGATACGGCGACGTCGGCCGTGGCAGGCGTTTTCAGGCTGGAGCAGCCCGTCATCAGTACGATGGCGGTGGCACATGCGGCGAAAGCGGCCAGCGGGGAAATCTTGAAATCTCGGTTTGTCATTTTTCTTCTCCTGGAGAATGTTAAGCGTGAGGGGGTGATGTCGGAGCATCTGGAATCAGGAACTGCGTTTGATGTATGACGTTATAGGCTCCGGCTCCCTGCATATCCGTTCGGTGCCGCACATAGAGTAAGAAATCGACAATGCTTGCATGGGCAACGTGCGCCAGCGCACGTGCGCGCCAGCAAAACCTGAAACGCCCCCGGCTTTGGAGCGATTCCTGTAGCATCGGGTATCTGTCCAGAAAGAAATGCTTCTTACCTCACCTATGCCACGCACCATGTCCCTTACCCGCCGTCAGAAAATCGCCCTCGCCAGCACCGCCGTGCTGATCGCCCTGCCCGTCACCGCCTCGCTCGTCCTGCTGAACATGGATTGGAACCGCGCCAAGCCCTGGCTCAATGCGCGCGCCAGCGAAGCGCTGGGGCGGCCGTTTGCCATTGCGGGCGACCTGGTGCTGACGTGGCAGCAGCCAACTACTGCGGGGCAAAAAACCTGGCGCGACTATCTGCCCTGGCCGCACCTGCAGGCAAAGGACGTGCGCTTGGGCAACCCGCGCGCCATGGCGGACACGGATGGCGAGGCGCAGCTGGCCAGCGTGAGCCAGCTGGCGTTCTCGCTCAACCCGCTGGCCCTGCTGGACAAGAAAATCATCATCCCGCAATTGCGCTTCGACACGCCGCAGGTGCACTTGTTACGCAGCAAGGATGGCAAAAATAACTGGACTTTCGACAAGCAGGAACAGCCATCGCCGTGGCAGTTGGAACTGCAAAGCGTGGTCTTCAGCAAGGGCACCGTGACGCTCGATGATGGCGTCACCAAAACGGCGATGCGCGCCGATGTCGACACCATCGCAGACGATGCGCGCTACGGCATCGCGTGGAAACTGTCCGGCACTTACCACGGCGAAACCGTCAACGGTGGCGGCAAGGCGGGCGGCGTGCTGTCGCTGCAGCGGCAAGGCACGCCCTTCCCCATCCAGGCCGACATGCGCGCGAGCGGCAGCAGCGTGGCCATCGAAGGCACCCTGACGCGCCCGGCAGACCTGGCCGCGCTCGACGTGCGCCTGAAAATATCCGGACCCAGCATGGCGCGCCTGTATCCATTGACGGGCGTGTTGCTGCCGGAAACGCCGCACTTCAGCACGGAAGGCCATTTGACGGGCACCCTGGCGCCCCGCGGCGGCGAATGGGTGTACGACAAGTTCAGCGGCAAGGTGGGATCCAGCGATGTCGAAGGCAAGCTGGCCTTTTCCGCCAGCACGCCGCGCAAGCGCCTGACGGGTGAAGTCCACTCGCGCCTGCTGCAGTTTTCCGACCTGGGTCCGCTGGTGGGCGCCGATTCCAGCGCCAGCAAGAAGGAACGGGGCGTGCCGTCGACGCAGCCAGTCGGCCGCGTGCTGCCGGTGGAAACCTTCAAGACGGAACGCTGGACCAGCCTGGACGCCGACGTGCGCTACACGGCCGACAAGATCACGCGCGACGCCGAGTTGCCGATCAGCAAACTCGACACGCATGTAGTGCTGACGGACGGCGTGCTGTCCTTGACGCCGCTCAACTTCAACGTGGCGGGCGGCACCTTGACGTCGCAGATCAAGCTCGATGGCAGCGGCAAGGTCATCGCCAACGGCATCGCCGCCGAACTCAAGGCCAGCGCCCGCCATCTGCACATCCAGCAACTGTTCCCCCGCCTGCCGGCCCTGCAAGCGAGCGTGGGCGAAATCAATGGCGACGCGTCGCTGTCGGCCACGGGCAATTCCGTCGCCACCCTGCTGGGCAGCTCGAACGGCGAAGTGCGCGCGCTGATCAACCGGGGCAGCATCAGCAAGCTGTTACTCGAAGAAATGGGCTTGAATATCGGCAGTGTGGTGCTGGCCAAACTGGCGGGCGACAAGCAGGTCAAGCTGAACTGCATGGCCGCCGACTTCACCGTCACCAAGGGGTTGATGCGCACGCGCCAGTTCATCGTCGACACGGATGACGCCGTCCTGAATATCGATGGCACGGTGAACCTGGCCGATGAACGGCTGGACCTGACCCTGCGGCCGGATAGCAAGGGCTTGCGCATCTTTTCGCTGCGCTCGCCCCTGTATGTACATGGCACCTTCAGCAAGCCCGACGTGAGCGTCGACAAGGGCGTGCTGGCCCTGCGCGCCGGTGGCGCACTGGCGCTGGCCGTGGTGGCGCCCGTGGCGGCGCTGCTGCCACTGGTGAATACCGGCCCCGTCGAGGACAGCGAATGCGCGGCACTGCTGGCCCAGGCGCGCGTGAAACCGGTGGCGCCGAAACCGGGCAAGACACCGCGCAAAAACCGCTGAACAATCCGGCAGGATAGGGCATCTGTGCACGATTACAATTGTTACACGCCTATGTGCGTTGCCGAACAGACCCAGCCTTGTCACAATTCTATTCTGTAATCGTGCCTGAAACACCCAAGACGTGGCGATATGAAGTCCCACCGGCCCATACCATGCCGGCGCCACGAGGTCCGAATTCATAGGAGAACTACCATGCAAATCATTAAAAAAATCGCCGCTACCACATCTGTTGCCGCCCTGCTGTTGAGCCTGACGGCTTGCGCCAACATGTCCGGCCAGGATAAAAACACGGCCATCGGCGCTGGTGTCGGCGCCGTAGCCGGCTCCGTGCTGACGGGCGGCAGCGCCATCGGCGCAGTCGGCGGCGCTGCCGTCGGCGGCGTGATCGGTAACCAGGTCAAGCCGAAGTAATCGTTGATCAAAAAAGCGGGGTGGGTGCCCAGGCGCCCGCCCCGCTTTTTTGCGTCTGCGGCATAAGGATAAAAGCAAGAAGGATGATCAGACGAAGACGTTGGCCATGCCGATGGCGCCGCTATCCTTGACCAGCTCGTAGCAGCGGCAGGAAACGGCTTCCAGCCCCGCCGAATCGAGGATCTCGATATTGCCGCGGCTGTAGGTGATGAGTTTTTGCTGTTGCAGCGCGCTGGCCGCCTTGGTCACGCCAACCCGCCGCACACCGAGGGTGTGAGCAAGGAATTCATGCGTCAGGTGAAATTTTTCGGATTGCAAACGGTCGCGCGTGATCAGCAGCGAACGGGCCAGGCGCGCCTCGAGCACGTGGAAGCGGCTGCACACGGCAATCTGGATGGCTTGCGCCAGCAGAGTGTCCGTGTAGCGGTACAGCAGGCGCTGCAGGGACTCGAGCTGGGCGAACTCGGCGCAGAACTCGGCCCGCGCGATACGGCTGGCCGTGCCGGAACGTTGCACCACGGCACGCACTTGCGCCAGGTCGTGGCCCAGCGCGACGGAAGCGCCCAGGACACCTTCGCGGCCGACAGAACCCACTTCCAGGGTCATCCGGCCTTCCGCCACGGCCAGCAGCGAGATCAGGCAGTCGCCGGGGAAATAGATGTGGCCGATAGGCTGGCCCGGTTCGTACAGCACCTCGCCCACCTCGACCGTGACGGTATCGAACAGCGCCGTCAGGTGCCGCAAGTCGTGCTCGGGCAGGCTGGCCAGCAAGCGGTTGCCGGCGTCAAGCGCGCCCACGGGCGTGCCCAGGCCGGATCGGCCTGCGTCGCGGGACAGGGTCATGCTGGCAGTCGTTGGTGGCATTGCTTTTCCTTGGTGTCGTTACAACTCGACATAATTTTTACTTAGCCTACGGGGCAGTACGGGCCCTGTATGTACGGTGACGCACGGAAGCGGAGCAAGCGGCGCAGCACACTGGCTGCATGCACGGATAACACGCACTACCCATTTCATTATTTATAAAAACCAAGGAGCTTTCCATGACTACCACCACCAAATCCCTCCATCCGCTGGTGCTTGCCGCCGCCGTCGCCGTCCTGCTGTTTTGCGGCGTAGGCACGGCAGCCCTGATGGGCTGGCTGCCTTCGTCCCAGGGCGATAGCCAGCCACTGGCGGCCAGCACCTCGGCCGAACAGCTGGCCAGCCTGCAGGCGAACCAGCCGCCGGCTGGTGCGCAGCCTTTGGCCGCCCTGCCGCCACAGCAGCAACAGCAACAGCAGCAACAGCCCGTGCGCCAGCCGCAGCCACAGCAGCAACCACAGCAACCACAGCAACAATACGCGGCAGCCCCTGCGCCACAGGTGTGCGGCAATTGCGGCGTGATCGAAGCCATCCATGAAGTCAATACGCGCGCCGAAGGCAGCGGCGTGGGCGCGGCTGGCGGCGCCGTCGTCGGCGGCTTGCTGGGCAACCAGGTCGGTGGTGGTCACGGCAGGCAGCTGGCCACCGTGCTGGGCGCCGTTGGCGGCGCCGTGGCCGGCAACCAGATCGAAGGCAGCGTGCGCGCCACGCGCAGCTACAACATCGTCGTGCGCCTCGATAACGGCAAGACGCGCACCGTGCACCAGAGCGCCGCACCGAACTGGCGCCAGGGCGACCGCGTACGCGTCGTCAACGGCGGCTTGCGCGCCATGGGCTAAGCGGTTGGCGGCCAGCGTGCCGCCCGCCAACGTGGCAAATCAAACACACGCCCGGCCTGTCCGGGCGTTTTCTTTTTAGCAATGTTCGTTGGCGTACAGATGAGCTTGCCGTCGCGCGAGATGATGCACTCAGGAAAGTTCAACGCAGTGTCATCAGGGAGTAACCATGGATAGCGACAAGGCAAGCAGCAACAGGATCTGGCTCGGCTTTATTGGCGGCGGCTTGCTGGCCACCGCGCTGGGCTTCTGCGCGCTGGATCTGGCGCCGGAAGCGGGCGGCCCCGTATTTGGCGTCATGCTGTTGCTCACGGGCGGCATGGTCAGCTGCCTGGCGGGCGCCGTCGGCATGGCCGGTATGCTGGCGTGGGTGCCAGGCATGGCCGATGAACACGCCGATCGCCCCCGATAGTTGAGCCTTGTGTACGACAGCGTACAGAACACAGGGGAAACAACGTAGACACTTAGTCATGGCATCAGCGTTCAGCGACCCAGTCGCCGCGCAATGACAAGAACCGATGGCGGCGCCACGCGCCAGCGCCTGCAAGGGCAAGGCAGTCGCCGTCATCCACACATTACTCTCGGAGGACATATCATGCTGTATACAATCGCCGTCGTACTCATTATTCTTTGGCTGCTGGGCCTGGTAACTTCCTATACTGTTGGCGGCTTCATCCACATCCTGCTGGTGGTCGCCGTCATCATGATCCTGCTGCGCCTGATCAGCGGGCGCGGTTTATAGCCCAGGCCATTAGTCTGGCCTGACAAGAGCGGCGCGCGTGCAAACGGGCGCCGCCTTTTGCCGTCTTGTGCGTACAGTGTGCGCCCACTGGTAAGCAGCGTCATTTTGCAGTAACGTGTACGGGTAGTCTTGGGTATGTCCCAATAACAAAACAAGGAGAAAATCCATGAAAGAAACATTCAAAAAAGGCCCTGGCGCCAAATCCCTGATCGGCATGCTGGTCATCGCACTGGCCGCTAGCGGCTGCGCGGACATGTCCGCGACACAACGCGGCACGGCCACGGGCGCCGGCGTCGGCGCTGGCCTGGGCGCCTTGATCGGCGGCACCACCGGTGGCGGCAGCAGCGGCCGCACGGCCGGCGGCGCCCTGATCGGTGCGGCTGCTGGCGCCGTGATCGGCAATATCTGGTCTAACCGCATGGAAAACCAGAAGCGCGCGATGGAACAAGCCACACAGGGTACTGGTGTGCAAGTGTCTCAGACGGCCGATAACCGCCTGAAAATGGAAATTCCAAGCGATATTTCCTTCGACACCAACCGCGCCGACATCAAGGGCAACTTCCGCCCCATCCTCGACCGCTTTGCCGCCACCCTGAACGAAAACCAGAACACCACGGTCAGCATCATCGGCCATACGGACAGCACGGGCAGCGCATCCATCAACGAACCGCTGTCGGTGGAACGCGCGGCCCACACGCGCGACTACCTGTCCATGCGCGGCGTCTCGCCGACCCGCGTCGTCACGGAAGGCCGCGGCGCCCGCGAGCCGATCGCCTCGAATACAGATACCTCGGGACGCGCACGCAATCGCCGCGTGGAAATTTATGTAGCCGAAATGGCGCCACGCTAAGTTGACAGCATCAATAAAAAACCCGCCGGCAAGGTCACTTGCCGGCGGGTTTTTTCTATGTAAAACGGCTTATTCCGACGTCGTTGCCTTGGCGCCGCTTTCGCCCTCTTTCGCCACCTTGGCAAAGTCGCCCGCCACCACCACCGAGACGGCCGATGGTTTCAGGTACTCGCGCAGGCTCTGGTTCACTTGCGCCAGGGTCAAGGCCGCCACTTTCGCTTCCAGGTCCTTGTCGTAAGCCATGGTGCGGTCTTGCGCCAGGTAGCCGGCCAGTTCTCGCGCCAGGCCCGCATCCTGCGTGCGGCCCACTTCTTCCGATTGCAGCCAGCCTTTCTTCGCCTCGGCCAATTCCTCTTGCGTAAAGCCGTCGGCCAGCACCTTGGCGATTTCCTCGCGCAGGGCAGCTTCCACCTTGACCGTGTTTTGCGGCGCGCTGATGGCATACGCCATCCAGTAACCGGCCGGTTCGCGCGACGGCACCGTCACTTGCGAGCCGACGCCGTACGACAGGCCTTCCTTCTGGCGGATGCGGTCGGCCAGGCGGCTGCGCAAGGCGCCGCCACCGAGCATGTGATTGGCGATCAGCAAGGCCGGATAGCTGGCGGCGTCATCCTTGAGGGGAATTGGCTGGATGGCGAACAGCACGCTGTTCGCCTTGTCCGGCGTTTCCAGCGTGACTTTCTCGCCGCTGACAGGCTTGACGGCATCAAGAATGCGCACATATGGCTGCTGCGCCTTCCAGCTGCCGTACAGGCTGGCCACTTGCGCCTTCAGGGCAGCCGGGTCGAAGTCGCCCACGGCAGCGAAAGTCGCGTTGGCAGCGCCATAGTAGGCGCCATGGAAGGCTTTCACATCAGCTACCTGGATGGCTTTCCATTGCGCCAGTTCGGCCGGCAAGGTGGCCACGTGGCGCACATGGCCTTCCGGCGTGGCGTCGAGCAGGCGGCGGAAGGCATTCACGGCAAGCGGTTGCGGTTCAGGCAATTCCTGCTCCGCGCGGCCCACGCGCTCGCGCTGCAATTCCAGGAATTCCGTTTCGTTCAGGGCCGGCTTTTGCAGCACTTGCGCCAGCAAGTCCATGGCGGCCGGCAAGTTCTCGCGCTTGCCCGTCAGCATGGCGGTGACGCCCTCGGCGCCGCCCGTGATGGCCACTTGCATGCCCAGCTGGTCGAACTTGTCCTTCACTTCCTGGCGCGACAGTTTATCCGTGCCGCGCGACAGCAGATTGGCCGTGTAGCTGCCAACAAACGACTTGCCGCGCAAGCTCTCTTCGCTGCCGATCTGCAATTTCAGCACGACGCTGACCGTGCTGCCCTTGGTTTTCTTCGGCAGCAAGGCGCCCTTCAAGCCGTTCGGCAAAGTGAAGCGCGTGGTGCGCGCCTCGATATTGTCGGGGCTGGGGTCGAACGCTTCGCCCTGCGCCACGACGGCGCGGCCCGTGTAGCCGGCCAGTTGCGGCGCCACGTCGGCGTAGGCCGGCACGACGGTGCGGTCCGGCGCATCGGTGGGAATGAAACGGCCCAGGGTGCGGTTCGAGCTCTTCAGGTATTTCTCGGCCGCCGCCTGCACCTGCGCCGTCGTCAATTTGTCGAGCTGGTCGCGCTGCAGGAAGAACAAACGCCAGTCGCCGGCCGCCAAGGACTCCGTCAAGGCGATCGTCATGCGCGCCGTGTTCGAGGTGATCAGTTCCACCTGCTTGTTCAGCTGCTGTTTCACGCGCGCCACTTCCGCATCCGTGATGGGCTGCGATTTCAGCTCTTCCAGCACTTTCAGCATGGCCGCTTGCGCCGCATCGAGGTTGCCATCGACGGGCACTAGCGCGCCAAACAGGTTGTAGCCCGGCTCCAGATTGCTCACGGAGTTGTATTCGATCTTGCTGGCCAGCTTGGTTTCCACCAGCGCCTTGTGCAGGCGGCCGGCCGGCGCGTCCGTCAGCACGTGGCCCAGCACCTCGATGGCGACGGCGTCCGGGTTGCCGGACGGCGCCACGTGATAGCCGGCGCCAACGAACTGCGTGCCGCCGCTGCGGCGCACCGTCACGGCGCGCTCGCCATCCTGCACGGGTTCGGCCGTATAGGTCGGTTCGATCACGCGCGTAGGTTTCGGAATCTTGCCGAACAGATCATTGATCTGTTTCAAGACCTTGGCTTCGTCGAAGCGGCCCGCCACCATCAGTACAGCGTTATCTGGTTGATAATATTTATGGTAAAACGCGCGCAAGCGGGGAATATTCACTTGCTCGATGTCGGAGCGGGCGCCGATGGTCGACTTGCCATAGTTGTGCCAATCGTAGGCGATGGCCTGGATGCGCTCGCTCGTCACGCCGATCGGGTCGCTCTCGCCCATCTCGAACTCGTTGCGCACCACGGTCATTTCGCCCTTCTGCGTCTTCGGATTCCACAGGTCGTTCTGGTCGATGGCGGCGTTCACCATGCGGTCCGCTTCCATGGCCAGCATCTGGCGCAGGTTGTCGTCGTTGGCGGGGAAGGTAGCGTAGTAATTGGTACGGTCGTACCAGGTGGTGCCGTTGAACTGGGCGCCCGTCGAGTTCAGGATCTCGACCGGGGTTTTCGTGCCCTTCTTGACGCCGAAGTTGGCGCTGGGCTTGAACAGCAAGTGCTCGAGCAAGTGGGCCATGCCTGTTTCGCCATAGTTTTCATGGCGCGAGCCGACCAGGTAGACGATGTTGGTGGTCAGGGTCGGCTTGCTGGCATCGGGAAACAGCAGCACGCGCAAGCCATTGGCCAGGCGATATTCGGTGATGCCTTCGACGGACGTGACTTTGACGGCGGCGCCGCGGTTCGGTGCAGCCTTGCCGGTTTTCTGGGTCGGCGCGGCGTCTACCGGGGTGGCGGCCAGGATGAACGACGGCGAAAGGATGCCGGCGGCAAGCAGGAGGGCGGTAATGGGTTTCAAGTCGGAGTCCTGGTAACACTACGTTTAAAGATGCACAGGCGAAAGATACGCAAGCGCAATGCGATACAAACGCAAACATTGCCATAGGCCCGCGCTGCCTCTTCGCCGCCCAGGGAAATTATTGCTCTCACAATTTACGTCATGCTTATCACTTACGCAAGTCCTGTCATCGAGCTGTTATGTGCCCGTGTTATACTCCATGGTTCCAGAACTATCTGCCTGTATATGAGACGAGCTCTCGTCCTGCTCTGCCTTTTTGTTTTCATCGCATTACCCCAGGCGTTCGCCAGCATGGCCTACGCCAGCCCTTCCCCATTCCAGCATGCAATCGCGGCCGGCACAACAGCCACGCCCGCCTTCAGCATCGATTGTGCCGACGCCAGCTTCCATGCGGGCCTGCCTGGCGACAGCTGCGATAGCGAAGAATGCGACAACGACCCCATCACGCTGTACCCGACCTCGCGCCAGGCCGCGCCGTTTTGCGCCATCATTTGGCAAGCGGGACCGGGCGCACTTGCCGAAGCGGACGTGCGGCTGGCCACCCGGCCGCCGCGCGTCCGCCTCTGAACACATGCATGCAGCACCCACGCGCCTGGGGCTTTAGCCGCCAGGTACGCTTTACACTGATCGACTTTACAAGGTTACACACATGGAATGGTTATTTGACCCGACAATCTGGGTCGGCCTGCTGACGCTGGTCGTACTGGAAATCGTACTGGGTATCGACAACCTGATCTTCATCGCCATCCTGGCCGAAAAACTGCCGCCGCACCAGCGCGACAAGGCGCGCGTGCTGGGCCTGACCCTGGCACTCGTCATGCGCCTGGGCCTGCTTTCCCTGATTTCCTGGCTGGTCACGCTGACCACGCCATTGTTTTCCCTATGGACATTCTCGTTTTCAGGACGCGACCTGATCCTGCTGATCGGCGGCCTGTTCCTGCTGTTCAAGGCCACCACCGAGCTGCACGAACGCCTCGAAGGCGTCACGCACGCCCAGACAGGCCCGAAAGTCTACGCCGGCTTCGGCCTCGTGGTGGCGCAGATCGTCGTGCTCGACGCCGTCTTTTCGCTCGACGCCGTCATCACGGCCGTCGGCATGGTGGACAACTTGTACGTGATGATGGCGGCCGTCGTCATTTCCATCGTCGTCATGATGCTCGCGTCAAAAGTGCTGACGCGCTTCGTCAACGCCCACCCCACGGTTGTCGTGCTGTGCCTGAGCTTCTTGTTGATGATCGGCCTGTCGCTGGTGGCCGAGGGCCTGGGCTTCCACATTCCGAAAGGATATTTGTACGCCGCTATCGGTTTCTCGATCGTCATCGAATTTTTCAATCAGCTGGCGCGCCGCAACTTCCTCAAGCTGCAGTCGAACGCGCCGCTGCGCGACCGCACGGCGCAAGCCGTCCTGAGTCTGCTGGGCGGGCGCAAGGGCCGCGAAGCCGTCGAAGAGCACGAAGTCAAGGAAGCGCTCGACCCGTCCGCCTTCGGCGTGGAAGAGCGCAACATGGTCAGCGGCGTGCTGACCCTGGCCGAACGCTCGATCCGCTCCGTGATGACGCCGCGCGGCGACGTCTCGTGGGTTAACCTGAACGACAGCAGCGAGAAGATGCTGCAACTGCTGCGCGAAACGCCGCACAGCATGATTCCTGTCTGTAATGATGACCTGGACAACGTGGTCGGCATCGCGCGCAGCAAGGACCTCATCGAGGACCTGGTGTCGCGCGGCAAGATCGACCCGGACAGCATGCGCGAAGCCGTCGTCGTGCCGGAAGCGGCCGGCGTGCTGAAAGCCATGGAAACCCTGAAGCGCTCGCGCGGCCAGCTGGTGCTGGTGGTCGACGAGTTCGGCACCGTGCAAGGCGTGCTCACGCCAATCGACATCCTCGAAGCCATCGCCGGCGAATTCCCCGACGAGGACGAGCAGCCCGACGTGGAAGTGCTGGGCCCCGGCCACTGGCGCATCGACGGCGCGACGGACCTGCATTATCTGGAACAGGTGTTCGAGACGGAAACCCTGGTCAGCGAAGACGGCGAGTACAACTCGCTGGCCGGCTTCCTGCTGGCGCACTTTGAAAACATGCCGGCCGTGGGCGAAGTGCTGGAACTCGATGATTTGCGCTATGAAATCGTCGAGGCGGACGAGCGCCGCATCGCCTGCGTGGACGTGCGCCGCATCGAGCCCGATCACAGTTTGTAACACAATGGCAAGCGTGCCACGCTTGCCATGCCGTATGCTGGGGTCTGCCCATACCGGAGACCCCACGATGAAACCATCCCTGCTACGCCTGACCCTGCTGGCTTGCGCCGCCCTTGGCGCCCAGGCCAACGCCCAGACCACCACCATCAAGCCTGGCCTGTGGCAAGTCGACAGCACGATGGCGTCGCCGGACGCCGCCACCGACAACGCCATGTCCATGGTGCTGCAGCAACTGGGCAATCTTCCCCCTGATCAACGCAAGCAACTGGAAAGCATGGCTGCCAGCCGCGGCATGGCCATGCCCACCGTGGGCGCCGACGGCGCCGTGCGCGTGAAGGCGTGCGTGACGCCGGAGATGGCGGCGCGCAAGCAGATTCCCACGGGCCAGCCCGGCGATTGCACATCGAAGAACAGAGACATCGCGGGCGGCATGCAGGTGTCATTTAGCTGCGCGAACCCGAAATCTAGCGGTGAAGGCAAGGTACTGTTTTCGGGCGACCAGGCATTCAGCATGCAACTGGCCGTGACGACCAGCGCGCGCGGCACGCCGGAACAGGTGAATGTGACGAGCAACGGCAAGTGGCTGGGGGCAACGTGCCCTGCCCCGTCAACGGCGACGGCTCAGAAGCCGTGACGGAAGCCCAGATTAAAAGCTGCGTCGCCGCGTCCCGCGTCGCTGGCATTGCCTACCGTGTAGCGGGCGCCGTTCTTGTTGTGGATCTTCGCGTAGGCCGCGTAGAAATCGCTGCGCTTTGACAAGGAATACGTGAGGCCGACGGCCGCCTGGGTGGCGTCGCGGTTGGCCAGGTCGCGGTCATCCTTGTGCACCCAGGAGGCCAGCAGCTTGAAGCCGCCCACGGGCACGGAAACGCCCAGCAAGGTATCGCGGCTGTCCGAGGACGACATCGACAGCGCCAGTGAGCCGTACGCATTGTTCGGGTCCCACGGCGAGCTGCCATAGCCCTTGTTCACGCCAACGGCGGCAAAGGCGGTGGCCACTTTCAGGTCGATATTCGCCGCGATCAGGGTGTTGCGCGACGACATGTCGATGGCGGGCAAAGTACCGCTGGCCAGGATGAAGTTGTTCTTGCGCTGGTGCGACACGCTGACATTCACGGCGCCGGCCGAATAGCCGAGGGTAGCGCCATAGGCGCGGTTGTTGGCGTTGCTGTACGGCGACTCGCCAAAGCTGTAGATGGCGCTGGCGGACACGCCGCGCAAGGCGGGCGTCGCGTATTTGACGGTATTGTCGTAGCGTTTCACGCTGTAGCCGGCAAGGTTGCTGGCGCTGCCGGCCATGCCGCCCTTGAACGGGTCGGCCACGTCGGTCAGGGTCAGGTATTGCAGATTGTACTGGCGCCCCAGGGTCAGCGCGCCCAGGCGGCTGTCGAGGCCCACGTAGGCCTGGCGGCCGAACAGCCGGCCTTCTTCGGACTGGCCCGTGTCGTTCTGCACGCCCGCTTCCAGCGTAAACACGGCGGACACCTCATTGCCCAGCGCCTCGCGGCCCTGCAGCCCCAGGCGCGAGCCGGACGCGACACCGCCGGACACCTTGGTGCCGGCGCAATTGGCGGCACAGCCCCGTTCGGCAACGATGCCCGCGTCGAGCACGCCGTACACGGCAACGTTACTGGATGCGGCACTGCCCGCGCCATCGGCAGCCTGGGCCGCTGCGCCCAGCGCAAATGGCCCCATCCCTATCACAGCAAGCGCAAAATACGAGGTCTTCATGACAAATATCTCGGTGACGTGAATTGAAACTTCCCGGTATTGATCAGGACATGCGCTGTGTGTCTGATCTTAGTGTTACCTTATCCCCGCTTTTTGTCCAGCCATCCGTGCGTTATACAACAGAAACGTCAGCTTACCCCTCGGGAAAGAGTCGCGCACTGACAACACGCAAGCGTGACCATGATTAGGCACTTGCGGCAAAATGGCGTTCAATGCAGGCCCTGTCGTAACGCAATGTTCGGTGGCGAACGTTGCGCGATTTGATGCAGGCGGTACACTACTGGTTTTACCGACAGCGGTTCGCCCGTTTTTTCTGCATGCTAGCTATCCTCGAACGCATTGACCCGAACTCCAGCAATATCGACTTGCTGGTGGAATTATTCAACTCACTGCGTCCCAAGCGCTCCCACGACAGCGCTACCGCGATTGCCAACGTGCGCACCCTGCGCCAGCTTCTCAAAGGTAACCCCGCGCAAGCGCGCGCCCTGCACGAATACGTGCTGCGCGTGCTGGCCGCGCGCCGCCACGCCAGCTTGTACACGGACATCGGCGTGCTGTCGAACAGCGGTTTTTTCACGGAATTGAAACGCCGCATCGCCTACCGCATGCTGCCGCCCGCCCTGGGCGACGAATACCTGAACGACGCGCTCGACCAGGTGCTGTACCTGAAAACCGATTATTTGTGGATCAGCAACGTGCCCGCCACGGACTGGCTGGAACTGTTCGACGTGCTCACCAGCGACGATATCGAACTGGCCGTCGGCGACGGCAATATCATGCTTCCTGGCATGCTCGACGCCATCCGCACCCTGTCCTACCGCGTCTGCGCGATGGGCCTGGAACCGGAACTGACGCGTTTCCACAGTGAAATCGAAGTGTTCCAGTCGCCGTTCATGGTGCAGAACACGGAAGTGAACGCCTATCTGGACGCCTACACGAATTTGCTGCAAGGCGACATCGAGCACATCGAAGATGCGCGCCACTTGCTGGTGATGCTGGACCAGTGCGACGCCGTCATCGCCAAGATCCGCAAGAAAGCGTTGTACCAGGGCACCAGCATTCCCCTCACGTATTTATTGGTGGCGCTGGCGCAAAGCATCGACCGCCTGCGCAAGCTGCTGTTCCTGGTCGACACGAGCGGCGAACTGCCCAGCTCGGCGAACGTGGATATCGCCGCCATCACGGTGGACGCCACGCAAGACTTGCTGCACCCGCAGCCCGTCAGCCGCCGCCGCGCGGGCGCCGTCGCACTGGCGCTGGAACTGATACGCGCGCATAACCACAAGTACAAGGTCAGCGACCTGTTTTCCGACAATATCAACTTGCTGGCACGCAATGTGACGGAAAACGCCAGCCGCACGGGCGAACACTACATCGCGGAAAGCCGGCGCGAGATGGGCGCCATGTTCCTCTCATCCGCAGGCGCGGGCGTGATCATCGGCTTCATGGCCCTGTTCAAGATCCTGATGTCGTACCTGCGCTCGGCGCCGCTGGTGGAAGCCTTCATGTTCAGCATGAATTACTCGATCGGCTTCATGTTCATCCACTTGCTGCACTTCACGGTGGCCACCAAGCAGCCGGCCATGACGGCCTCGCGCATCGCCGCCGGCCTGCACAGCAAGGATGGCCGGAATATCGACCTCGACAGCATGGCGGAACTGATCAACAAGGTCTTCCGCACGCAAAACATGGCCGTGCTGGGCAACCTGGCGACAGCCATCCCCACGGCCTGGCTGATCGCGCTGGGCTACAAGGCGATTACCGGGCACAACCTGGTGACGCCCGAGAAGGCCATGCATTTGCTGCACGATATCGACCCTATCGGCACCCCCGCCATCTTCTATGCCATGATCGCCGGCGTGTGCCTGTTCGTGGCTGGCCTGATTTCGGGCTACTATGACAATCAGGCCCTGTACACGCGCTGGGCGCAGCGCATCGCGCAATTGCGCGGCCTGAGCAAAGTGATCGGCCAGGAGCGGCTGCAGCGGCTGGGCCTGTATTTGGAAAACAACCTGGGCGGACTGATGGGTAACTTCTATTTCGGTATCCTGCTCGGTTCCATCGGCACCCTGGGTTTCCTTATCGGCTTGCCCATCGATATCCGCCACATCACCTTCTCGGCCGCCAACTTCGCGACGGCCCTGGTGGGCCTGGACCACAACATGAGCTGGCAACTGGCCGTCAAGTCGCTGTCGGGCATCTTCGCCATCGGCACGGCCAACCTGCTGGTCAGCTTTGGCTTGGCCCTCTGGGTGGCGCTGCGTTCGCGCCAGGTGCGCTTCAAGCACGGCATGCAATTGTTGAAGATTCTGGGCAAGCGCTTCCTGAGGTCGCCCATCGTCTTCTTCTTCGGCTCGAAAAACCCGCCACCACTGGCACTGGCCGATGAGTCGGCAAACCTGTCACCCACCACCAAGGCTCAAAAATGACCGCTAGTCGCATGCAACCCTGCCTCACCGCCATACTGCTGTGCTGGACCCTGGCTGCATGCGCCTCGCTGCCCAATGTCAAGAATCTCAATACCACATTGGCCCCGGTGGCCAAGCCCAATGTGATCACGGGCAAGGGCGCCTTACTGAACGTCAACAGCCGGGCCGCCCTGCTCAACAAGCGCTGGGCCAAGTCCGGCATGGATCTGAAAACCCAGGCCGCGCTGGAAGAGGCGGCCACGGGCGTGCCTTTAATCAAGGGCAACAAGGTAACCCTGCTGTTTGACGGCCCGCAAACCATGGCCGCCATGCTGCAGGCCATCAGTGAAGCGAAGAGCAGCATCAACCTGGAAACGTATATCTTCGACCAGGACCCGCTGGGCCTGAAGTTTGCCGACATGCTCATCGAAAAGCAGCAATCGGGCGTAACGGTCAACGTCATCTACGACAGCGTGGGCACCATCGGCGTGCCGCAAGCCTTCTTTGACCGCATGCGTGCGGCCGGCGTGCACCTGGTGGCCTTCAACCCCGTCAATCCTGCCAAGCTCAAGGGCGACGACTGGAAGATCAACAACCGCGACCACCGCAAGGTGCTGATCGTCGACGGTAAGACGGCGTTTACGGGCGGCGTCAATATCAGCGATACCTATGCGAAAAGCTCGCTGTTCCGTTCGAAATCGAAACCCACCGACAAGAAGGACGTGGGCTGGCGCGATACCCATGTGAAAGTGGAAGGCCCGGCCGTGGCCGCTTTTCAGTGGCTGTTCATCCGCACCTGGGCCCAGCAAGACCAGGCCGACTTGCCGGATGCCAATTATTTCCCGCCCCTGTCGGAAGTGGGCGACAAGCTGGTGCGCGTGGTGGCCAGCGAGCCGGACGGCGGCTTTGAAATCTACAAGGCTTACATCCTGGCCATCCAGGAAGCCAAGAAATCCATCCACATCACGTCCGCCTATTTCGTGCCCGACCAGCAGACGGTCGACGCCTTGATCGCGGCCGCCAAGCGGGGCGTGGACGTGACCGTAGTGTTGCCCGGCGTGTCCGACAGCGGCCTCGTGTTCCATGCGGGCCACGCCCTGTACGACCAGCTGCTGGCCGGCGGCGTCCGCATCTTCCATTTGAAACTGGCCGTGCTGCACGCCAAGACGGCCGTCATCGACGGCGCCTGGTCGACCGTAGGCTCGACCAACATCGACATGCGCAGCTTCCTGCATAACAGCGAGCTGAACGTGATCGTGCTGGGGGACAGCTTCGGCCGCGAAATGGAAAATGCCTTCCAGGAAGACTTGCGCGACTCGGAAGAAATCACCAGGGCAAAATGGGAAACGCGGCCCATCTCGGACCGCGTGAAGGAATGGGCGGCGCGCTTCATGAATTACTGGCTGTAAGCGCATCGCAATGACTGGATATCTGCACGGATATGCACTATATTGCACCAATAGTATGATGATCGTCGTACTACTCATCTCTGGAGTTGATTACCATGGGAACCGTGCGCAAGACCATTACCTTGACGAACCAGCAAGACGATTGGATCAAGGCGCAAATTGACGCGGGGCGCTATACCAACGATAGCGAATACATCCGCGACCTGATCCGGCGTGAACAGGAACGCAGCACCGAACTCGATGTGATCCGCGCGGCACTGGTGGAAGGCGAGGCAAGCGGCGAACCCCAGCCCTTCGACGCCAAGGCATTCAAGCAGAGGATGCTGGCAGCGCATGGCTGAATACCGGCTGACGCCCGCCGCCGAGCATGATCTTGAGGCGATCTGGGCTTATACGTCGCAGCGGTGGGGCGTTCAGCAGGCCAGTCATTATATTGACAGCATGACGGCGGCCTTTGATGACCTGGCGCGCGCGCCCGAGACCGCACCAGCATGCGAGCAGATCCGGCCAGGCTACCGGCGCCGTCAAGTCGGACGCCACATGATCTATTTTCGCATCACGAACTATGGCATTGCCATCGTCCGCATTTTGCATGACCGCATGGATGCGGCACGCCATCTTTAATGAAACACTATCAAGCGCGATGCCCGCGCCTCACAGCGGCCGCAAGCTGGCCCACACCCCGCCCTGGCGCTCGAACGCTTCCGTGCTGACCTTTTCGAAGTCGGCGCTGTCTTCATTCCAGCTGTAGCGCTCGACCCGGATGCAGCTGTTCTCCACGCGCAGCACATTGAAGGAGTTGGATTCGCCCCTGCCCCGCGTGGACGTGGCCGTGCCCGCCTGTACCATCAGGGCCGCGTAGCCGGCGATCTTGTAGCGCTCGGCCGTGTTGCCGGCCACGCTCGCATGCAGATGGCCGGCCAGCAATAAATCCACGCCGCATTCGGAAAACATTTGCAGCGCCTGCGGCGCGCGGTCGACCAGATCGTCTTCATCGAAGTGCTCGGGCAAGTCAAATGGATGATGCGTGACGATGATGCGCGTCAAGCCTGGCGGCAAACTGCCCAGGCGTTCACGCAGAAAATCGATCTGCTCGTGGCTGATGCGGCCATCCTTGAAGGTCAGGGAGCGGGCCGTATTGATGCCCAGCACGGCGATTTCCTCATCCACATATTCGGGCGACAAATCGTCCGTCACATGGCGCCGGTATTTCACCAGCGGCGTCAAAAAGCGGGAAAAAACGTTGTACAGCGGCACGTCATGGTTGCCCGGCACCACGATCTGCGGCCCCGGCAAGCTGTCGAGAAAGTGGCGCGCCTGCTGGAACTGGGCGCTGCGGGCGCGCTGCGTGAGGTCGCCCGAGACCACCACCACGTCCGGTTCCAGGCGCTCGACCAGCGCGCGCAAGGGTGCCAGCAGGTCCGCGTCGACCCTGCCAAAATGCAAGTCGGACAAATGCACGATGGTACGCATGGCCTTACTCCCCAGATGGTGCCGGTGCAGGCACCAGCACCGCCAGCGCGGCCGTGCGGATGCGGTACTGCAGCGGCGTATTCATGACGGTCACTTCGCCATCGGTGGCCACGCGCAGGCGGCGGTGTTTCGTGGCAATCTCCAGGTCGGTGGCCGTCAACACGTCGAAATCCTTAGCCTGCGACAACTTGCCGAACAGTGCGTGCAAGGCCAGCTTAAACAAGCCCAAACGGCCCGGACGCTGCGCCACGTACAGGCTCAACTGACCGCCATCGAGCCGCTCGCGCTCGCCGATATTCAAGCCTTCCATCAAGTATTCATTGTTGCCAATGAACACAAACGGCGTGCGCCGCGCATGCACGGCGTCATTGAGTTTCAATTGCACGCTAAGGAAGGGATAGCGACGCAACGCGGCCAGCAGCGCCCAGCTGAAGGCCAGCCACTTGCCCCGTCCCAGCCGGCGCTGCTGCTTTTCGCGGTCGCGCACGATGTCCGGATACAGGCCCAGGCTGGAATTGTTCAGGAAGATGCGGCCATTGACTTCCCCCACGTCGACCTGGTGCGGCACGCCCTGCGCCACATTGGCAATCGCCGCATCGAGGTCGAGCGGGATATTCAAATCCTTGGCGAAATGGTTCAGGGTGCCCAACGGCAAGACACCAAACGGCGTGCCGCTGTCGACAACGACGGACGCGACGGCATTGATGGTGCCGTCGCCGCCACCGGCCACGACGATGGGCGCGCCATCGCGCAGGGCTTGCTCGGCCGTGGCGATCATCTCGGCGCCGCTGGCGGCCAGCGTGATGGCGGCATCGAGTCCCACGGCGGCGAATTTCGCTTCAAGCTGCTGCGCCCAGTCAGGCGCGTAGCCGCAACCGGCGCCCCCATTGATGATGACTGCAATCTTGCTCAGGATCGTTTCCCCTTAGTTGGTTTGCCGAATATGCCGGCGGCGGCGCAGGGCCGACACGCCGGCGATGCAGATGGCCAGCCAGCCATAGCTTTCCGCCATGGCCGCCAGCACATCGCTCAGGTAATGCGCGCCCAGGTAAATGCGGCTGAAACCCACGAGTGACGCCATCAGGAAAGCGCCCAGCGCGATGGCGATGCGCTTGCCCCAGGCGCCCGGCGCCGTCTGGCAAATCAGGTAGGCGGCCAGCAAGCCGTACAGGGCCGTCGAGGTGGCCGTATGGCCACTGGGAAAGCTGTACGTGCTCAAGGCCGTCTGCAGGATGGGTGCATCAAAACTGGGCCGCGCGCGGACAAAAATGTACTTTAGCAGCAGGTTCAAAAACATGACGCCCGGCATGGTGATGAGCAGGGTAAACAGCCAGTAAGTGGCGCCCTTGCGGTGCAAATACCAGCCCAGCAGGATGGCCAGGGTGATGGCACCGATCACGCCATGCATATGCGTAACGACCAGCAGGCAACTGGTGATCCACGGCACGGCATGCTGGTTGAACCACTGCGCCACCTGCAAGTCGATCACGGTAATTTGCTGCATGCCCATGACGGCTTCGGCGATCTCGTGGAAAACCACGATGGCCACCAGCATCAGGGCCACGCCCACCGTCATGTGCAGGCCCAGCTCGCCCTCGGGCGACAGGCGCGCCTCGACGAAGCGGCGCAGTTTCGTGGTCCAGCCCGTGGTCATGCCCATGTCATTTTTCTCTTGCAAACTCATTTCTCCGTCATATTCCTGGCAATGATCAAAAAAACCACACCAGCAAAAAAATACTGTTTATTCATACAGTAGCTGTGTTTTCATACAGTAGTTATGCTATTCTGATGACTCGTTCAACACATCTCCCTCAAAGGAATTGTCATGGCAACATTGAATAGCGGTTTTGGCTCACGGTTCGGCCTGGAATACGCCCCAAGCTCTTTCCTCGTCCGCATGGGCAAGCGCGAAATCCTCGTTTGCCGCGACTTCCGCAAGCGCTACTACACCGTCAATCCCTTGATCGAGTGCGGTACGGGCATCGAGCCGGGCTATGTTGAAGTGCTGCTGATGCGCCGTTGGTTGCTTATTCTATCCAAGGCGCATTAAGAATGACTTTAAAACAAGGTGCTCGCACCCTGTTGTAAAGTCAGCTCGCCCGGCTCTGCCAGGAACGCGACAGTACCGGCCAGCGGCAACAGCGCTGGCCGACCCCTCACTACTGTGTGCGTTCCGGCGCGGCCGGGCTGGCAGGTGTCTCAGCAGCTGCGTCGGCAAGTGCGTTGGCAGGCGGTACGCTGCCAGACACATTCGCTTCATACCACAGCGTTACGAACAGCACCATCACGACGGGGCCGATGAACAGGCCCACGAGGCCCAGGGTTTCCACGCCGCCCAGAATACCGAACAGCACGGCCAGGAAAGGCAAACGGGTGGCGTTGCCGATCATGCCAGGGCGCACGAAGTGGTCAGCTACGAACAGCACCAGGGTGCCCCACACGGCCACGCCGATGGCGGCGCCCACATTGCCCTGGAAAACCAGCAAGGCGGCCGCGCACAGGTAAGCGAGCGGCGCACCAAAGGGGATGATGGCCAAAATGCCCGTGGCGAACGCCCACAGGGCTGGCGACGGCAAGCCGGCGATGGCGTAGGCAATACCGATCAGCACGCCTTCAGCCAGGCCCACCAGCACGAGTCCGTTGACAGTTGCGCGGATGGCCGTGGGGATCTTTTGCGCATAGCGGCCCCACCGTTCGGGGCGCAGGAAATGGCTGCCGACGGCCGTGATCTGGCGCGTCAACGCTTCGCCATCCTTGTAAAAGAAAAACAGGCATAAAAACGCCAGGCCGAAGTCGACCAGGCGGTGGAACACGTCCGCACCCAGCACCTTGAGCATGTCGCGCGCGGAATGAAAGCCGCCGACGGCGCTGCCCGCAAAGAAGTGGCCGAGGCCGTGGGGCTGGCTCAGGGTGGCCAGCCACCAGTCGCCGATGGCGCTGCCGGCCAGGGGAATGTGCGCCACCCAGTCCGGCACGGGCAAGCCATCGGTATTCGCATGGACGATGAAATTGGCCAGCACGGGCACTTCGCGCGCCGCCTGCGCCACGCCGAACAGCACGGGAATGATGAAGATGCAGGCAAACGCCAGGGTCAGCGCGGCTGCCGCGATGATGGTGCGCTGGCCCAGCGCCGCGCGCACGCGCAGATACAAGGGCCAGGTGGCCACGCACAGGATGCCGGCCCACACGAGCGGCAAAAAGAAACGCTGCATGACGAAGGCCGTCACGGCGATCAAGGCCAGGGAAAAGCCTGCGCTGACAATGTCGCGCTGGGTATCGCTCATACCACTCCATTCGTGCCCCGCACCGGGGACAGGGACGGAGCTTAGTTACGCGCCAGTTGCGCAGGCGTAGCGTAACACGGCGGCATTCCGATTTACACGAGGCCCAGCTCCACCGGTTTGACGCCGGCAAACACGTGATCGAGTTGCGCCGGCGTCAAACCGAACGTGCGGCGCAGCAAGCCGCCCAGCACGGCCCGGTATTCATTGAGCACGGGCATGTCGCGGTTCTGGAACAGGTTCGCCTGCGAAATCGCCACTTGCTCGCCCGCCACTTGTTTCCCCTTGATGCCGCCGCCCAGCACCCAGAACACGCTGCCGTGGCCGTGGTCCGTGCCGCGGTTGCCGTTTTCGCGGAAGGTGCGGCCAAATTCACTGACTACCACCACGACGGTATTGCGCCAGGCGCTGCCCATTTCCTGCGAAAACGCGGCCAGGCCCCGCCCCAGCTCGTCAAAACGCCCCGCCAGGTAGCCGTTGGCGCCGCCCTGCCCCACATGCGTATCCCAGCCGCCCACGTCGACGAAACCGAGGTTGTATTTATCCTTCATCAAGCGGGCGATGCGCTGCGCCTCCAGCTCAAAGCCCTTGGTACTGATGGCATTGCGGTTGGCTGCCTGCATCTCTCCAGTCAATTCCTTCGTCACATCATCGCGCACGGCAAAGCCCGCGCTGACGGGTTGCTGCAAGGGCGTACCCCGGTACATGGCCGCGATGACCTGGCTTTGACGCGCATCAATGCCCGACTTGCCCACGGAGCGCAGCGCCATGTTCGGCACTTGCACGCCGCCCTGGAAGATCAGCGGCAGCTGGTCCGTGAAGGAAATGGCGTGGTTGCTGCTATTGAGACTTTGCGCCAGCCGGTTCAAAAAGCCCGAGCGGAAATCGCGGCGTCCGCCGAGTTCCTGCCCCAGCTCGATGCTGTCCTGCGTTTCAAAATGGCTGCGCGTCAAATCCGTCGTACCGGCAAACGGAATAAAGGCCGCCTCGCCGCCGGCGAACATCGGGTAGATGGTCTCGCGCAAGGCCGGATGCAAGGCCCAGTCGGCGGTCAAGGCCAGAGCGCCGTTTTCTGCACCGGGTTTCGCGATGGCGATATTCGGCCGCGCCGCATAGTAAAAATCACTGCCGACAGGCACCAGCAAGTTGTTCGCGTCATAGCCGCCGCGCAAGAAGACGAACAGCAACTTCGCGTCCGTGGCCGGTGCGGCCAGCAGACTGCCCGCATGGGACAACAAGGGCGCGGCGGCCAGGGCTTTCAACAAGTCACGACGATTCATGGCGATTCCTTTAGCGGTGCATCATTTCTGGCGAAGACAAAAGAAAGGTGTTCCACTCCTGCGGCGAGGACGCCTGATCCAGGGCTTGGCGCGTCGCCGGACTTAAGGTTGGCTGCAGCGACTGGTAATACAGGGCGCTGGCCAGTTGCGGGAACGCCACCTTTTCCTGCGGCTGCGGGCCCTCCGTCTTGAACAGGCCGGCGCTGCCCGAGCCGATGGTGCGGGCGATATCGAAGCGCGTTGTCATCTGGCCGGGGCTGGCCCAGGAAGCGTCCGTCAGTGGATAGCCGTCCGGTGTCTGGCGTCCGTACAGGGGCTGGCCCATGCGCGAAAGCCAGTTCAGCATGGGGCCTGCATTCAGGATGGGCTTGTCGTCATAGCTGAGGCGCACGGCCGACACCACATAATGCATGGGATCCTTGAATTTCTTGCCCAGCGATTGCCGGAACTCGGGGCTGCTGAACATGGTCTGCAGCACGTCGGCGATCATTCCGTCGCTGTGCTGGAAGGTGGCCGCCATGCGCGCCACCAGCGCTTCGGGAGGGTTATCTCCCACGAAATACTGGGCCAGTTTGCCGCTGACGAAATGCGCGGTGGCGGGACTGCGGCTGAGGCGATCGAGCGCTTCATCAAGCTCGGCCAATCCCCGGCCCTTCACCGTTTGCCCGAGGAATTGTTTATCGCCGTAATCGTGGCGGTTCGGATTGAATTCGAACAAGCCCCGGCGCACGTACTGTGATTGCAGCGCCGGCTTGACCTTCGGCGTGTCCGGTCCCAGGTTCACGCCCACGCCCGTCAGGATGCGCGCCAGCTCCTGCACATCTGTCTGGCTGTAGCCGCCGTTGACGCCCAGGGTGTGCAGTTCCATCAGCTCGCGCGCATAGTTTTCATTGATGCGCTTGGCAGCGTTGGCTTCATTGTCCAGGTAGCGCAGCATGGCCGGATGGTGGACGGTGGCGCCCAGCAAGTCGCGAAATTTCCCCAGGGCATGTGGCGCGATGGCGTTCGCCTCGTAATCGCCCACCATGGCGCGCAAGTTGTGCTTGCCCTGGTGCACACTGAAATGGTTGAGCCAAAACCAGCTCAGTTGCTGCTGCAACTGGTTCGGCGAATACACGTCCAGCAACAGCGAGCGCGTGGCCGCCTCGCGCGCCAGGCGGTTGAGTTCTTGCTGGTAATCCTTTTGCGCCTGCTGCTTCGCCATGTCGTCCATGACGCCGGCCGACTCCTTGCGCTTTTGCTCCACGGACATGACGAGTTGATCGAGCGGCACCTGGCTGATCGTCATGGCGTCGATCTGCGCCTGGACGGCGGGCGGCAGATTGGCTTTGCCTGGATGCAACTGCGCCTGCAGGTAAGCGTTCCAGCCTTGCGCCTGCACCTGGCGCACGCTGCCCCCATTCACACCCCAGCTGACCCGTTCCAGCATGGCGATATCCTGCGCGGGACTGGTCTGCGCGCGATGATCGGCCTGGACGGCAGGTCCGGTTGCGCCGCAGCCGGCCAGCAAGAGCAGGGAAATCAAGGTCGTCGGCAATAATCGGTTCGGGGTCATGGCGGTCCTTCAAGCAGTTTCATGCAGAATGCTTGAGAGTACGCCCAGGTTGACCTGCGCATGATTGCCATTTGCAACGAGTTGTAATCAATCATGGTTGTTCGCCAGCCGGCCTCTCACGGGCGCGAGTACATTAGGAATAAACAATCTCGGATAAAATATTATCGAGAGCATGACGTATTGCAAACGCAGCTATGGATTTTCTCTCGCCCCATGCATTATCCATACAACAATCCACATTAAAAATAAAATGAAAATATTATTCACCGCGGCACTCGGAATGTTATCGCTCCTTCAAACGTCCGCATCCTTCGCGGATAATCTGAATGGGAAGACTCTGTATGTACAGAGATGTGCCGTGTGCCACGGAGCAGAGATCAAAGGCACAGGGCCATTGGCGAATAAAAGCAATCCTGCGACACCGGATCTGACAACCGCCACATTCAAAAAACGTCTGAAAGATTATCCCGGCGTGATTGTATCCTCGGTCATACTTCGTCCCAATGGCGATTTGATTCCAAAGACTTTGAAAGAGAATGGCGTCAAGATCGCGCCATACGCCTGGCGGGTGAAGGATTTTCGCGATTTGAATCAATACATGAGTGATGTGATTTTAAAAAATCGATGATATCGAGATCAGCGGCGGACACCTCGCGAAGGCGCAATCTGCGCTCAATCATGCTGTTTCAACAACTCCGCACACTTCTCGCGCAGGAAATCGCGCAGTTGCAGCACCAGCGGCGTCACCTGCGCGCGGTGCGTGCAGACCAGGTGCAAGGGCGTAGCCTCGCCCGCCACCTCGGGTAACAGTGCTTGCAGGCGGCCGGCGGCCAGGTCGCCAGCCACATCGAGCCGCGATTTGTAGGCAATGCCCAGCCCCGCCACGGCCCAGCGCCGCACCAGCTCGGCATCGTCGGCGCTACGGTTGCCGCTGACGGGAATCGTCACTTGTTCGCGCTGCGGCAAGCGGTAAAAGGTCCAGCGGTCATGCAAGCCGTCTTCTAGCGCGAAGCGCAGGCAATTACGCTGCGACAAGTCTTCCAGCGCCAGCAGGGGGCCGTATTCGCGCAGGTAAGCGGGCGACGCCACCAGCACCCGGTCGTTGGCGGGCGCAATCGGCATGGCGATCATGCTCGAATCATCTTGCTGGCCATAGCGGATGGCCACGTCGACTTGCTGGCGCACCATGTCGGCCACCCGGTCGCTGACGCTGAGCTGGTAGTGCAGCTTCGGATGACGCGACTGGAATTCGTCCAGCCAGCCCAGCATCAGGTTGCGGCCCAGGTCGGACGGCATGGCAATTTTCAAGGTTCCGCCGAAACTGTCCTTGCCGGCCAGCAGCGCATCGTGGCCTGCGCGCAGCAGGCGCAAGGCTTCGCGCGCGTGCTCGAGGTATTGCGTGCCTTCGGGCGTCAGACTCAGGGAACGCGTCGTGCGGGCCAGCAGGCGCAAGCCCAATTCCCCTTCCAGGCGCTTGACGGCGGCGCTGGCCAGCGCGGGCGAAATGCCGATCTCGCGCGCGGCCGCCGACAAACTGCCCCGGTCGGCCGTGCGCACAAATACCTGCAAGTCATCGAGTCGCAGCAATTTTCAGCATTCCTTTGAAAGTGTTTCGGTACGCGCCCCCTGTTTCCGGGCAGGCATTGCCACCATCATACGGTATCCACTCAACGAGGAAGCATATGAAAGCCATCGCCTACCACCACAGCCTGCCCATCACGGATGCCGACGCCCTGCTCGACATCGAACTGCCCACGCCCGTCGCCACGGGGCGCGACCTGCTCGTCGCCGTCAAGGCCATTTCCGTCAATCCCGTCGACACCAAGGTGCGCAAGAACCGCGCGCCGAAAGAAGGCCAGCCGGAAGTGCTGGGCTGGGATGCGGCAGGCGTCGTCACAGCCGTCGGCCCCGACGCGACCCTGTTCCAGGTGGGAGACAGGGTCTGGTACGCGGGCGCCATCAATCGCCCCGGCAGCAATAGCGAATTCCAGCTGGTCGACGAGCGCATCGTCGGCCACATGCCCGCCAGCCTCGATTTCGCTCCGGCCGCCGCCCTGCCCCTGACGGCGATCACGGCCTGGGAACTGCTGTTCGACCGCCTGCAGCTCAGCCGCGACAAGACTCAAACGGGCAAGTCCCTGCTGGTGATCGGCGCGGCCGGCGGCGTCGGTTCCGTGCTGGTGCAACTGGCGCGGCAATTGACGGGCGTCACCGTCATCGGCACGGCGTCGCGCGCGGAAACGGCAGCCTGGGTCAAGGAACTGGGCGCCCACCACGTGATCGACCACAGCCTGCCGCTGGCACAGGAGATCACGCGCCTGGGCTTGCCGCCCGTCGACTATGTGATCAGCCTGAACCAGACCGACAAGCATTTCGAGCAAATCGTGGAACTGATCGCGCCGCAGGGAAAATTTGCCCTGATCGACGACCCCGAGCACATCGACGTGCGCAAGTTCAAGGGCAAGAGCGTATCCCTGCACTGGGAACTGATGTTTACCCGTTCGCTGTTCCAGACGGCAGACATGGTCAAACAGCATGCATTGCTGGACGAACTGGCGCAGCTGGTGGACGCGGGCATCATCAAGACGACCCTGACCGAGCGCTTCGGCACGATCAACGCGCAAAACCTGATACGCGCGCATGCCCTACTGGAAAGCAACACAGCAAAAGGGAAAATCGTGCTGGAAAATTTCCAGTAATCAGGTAATCAGGATGGCCCGGAAATCATTGACGTTGGTCAAGGTCGGGCCAGTGATCACACTATCTCCCAGCGCCTGGAAGAAGCCGTGACCATCGTTGTTGTCCAGGCTGTCGCGGGGCTTGATGCCCAGCGCCCAGGCACGCTGCAGAGTGTCCGGTGCCAGATACGCGCCGGCGATGTCTTCCTGGCCGTCGACGCCGTCCGTGTCACCGGCCAGCGCGTGTATGCCCTCGTATCCGTCCAGCGCGATGCCCAGCGCCAGCAGGAATTCCACGTTGCGCCCGCCGCGACCGTTGCCACGCACGGTGACGGTCGTTTCGCCACCCGACAACAGCACGCACGGGGCGGGAAACGGCTGGCCCCGCACCGCCGTTTGCAGCGCGATGCCAGCCATCACCTTGCCCACGTCGCGCGCCTCGCCTTCCAGGCTGTCACCTAATATATACGGCGTGACGCCGGCCGCGCGCGCCACGCTGGCTGCCGCTTCGAGCGCCATCTGCGGCGTGCCGATCAGGGTCGTCTGCGTGCGCGCCAGGCGTGGATCATCGGGTTTCACGGATTCGCCGCGCCCGCTTTCCAAGGTTGCTCGTATGCTGTCCGGCAAGTTCATACCATAGCGCCGCACGATGGCCAGCGCGTCCTCGCACGTGGTGGCGTCGCCCACCGTGGGGCCGGAGGCGATGTCGCCCAGCTTGTCGCCAGGCACGTCGGAAATGGCCAGGGTCACGACTTGCGCCGGATGGCAGGCGGCCGCCAGCCTGCCGCCCTTGATGGCGGACAAATGACGGCGCACGCAATTCATTTCGCCGATGGTGGCGCCCGACGCCAGCAGCGCGCGGTTTAAGGCTTGCTTGTCTTCCAGACTGATGCCGTCCAGGGGCAAGGCGAGCAGGGAGGAGCCGCCGCCCGAAATCAGACACAGCACCGTATCGTCGGCCTGCAAATTGCCCACCAGTTGGAGCATGCGCTGCGCCGCCTGCATGCCAGCCTCATCCGGCACGGGGTGCGACGCTTCGACGATCTCGATGCGTTCGCACGGCACGGCATAGCCGTAGCGCGTCACCACGAGGCCCGACAGCGGCCCGGGCCAGTGCTGTTCCACGGCCTGCGCCATGGCCGCCGACGCCTTGCCAGCGCCGATGACGATCAAACGCCCCTTGGGTGCGGGTGGCAGATGGTGCGGTATGCAGTGCGATGGCTGGGCCGCTGCGATGGCGGCGTGGAACATGGCTTGCAGCAAGGCGCGCGGCGCTGGGGTCGTCGTCATTTTTTTCCTCCGGGGTCCGGTCCCGATCATAGCAGGGCCGGCAGCCTGGCAGCTAGAATGGCGTCTTGACCACATCACAGGAATGCAATGAACGACGCCATCGAATGGACCAGTCTTGCCCGCACTTTCGGGCTGTTTACCGTCACGGCCGTGGCCGAACTGCTGGGCTGCTACCTGCCCATGCTGTGGCTGAGCAACAAGGGCAGCGCCTGGCTGCTGTTGCCGGCCGCTATCAGCCTCTTGATCTTCGTGTGGCTGCTGACCCTGCATCCGGCCGCCAGCGGCAGGGTGTACGCCACGTATGGCGCCATCTACATCGCCACGGCTCTGGGATGGCTATGGCTGGTAGACGGCATCACGCCCGCCTGGACGGACATCGCCGGCGTGGGCCTGGCCCTGGCCGGCGCCGCCGTCATTGCCATGGGGCACAAGGCGGCTTGATTTGCATCAGGCGGCATGCGCGCGGAAGTTCGTTTCCGCCGACCACGCCGCGCTGGCACGGGCCAGCAACACCGCTTCGCCATCGGCCAGCCAGTCGTCCGCATCGGCGATCTTCCACATGGCTTGCAACAGCTTGCGGCGCAGGTCCGGATCATCGATTTCATCGAGCAGGCTGTCGATCACGCCATTGGCCAGTTGCACGGCGCCATGCACGGTCGACGTCAGCATGTCGTCGCACAAGTCTTGCAGCAGTTGCTGAAAGGCGGCCGGCGCCAAGTCGATATGCTCGAGGATCTTGCTGCGGTGCATGGCTTGCAACTCGGCGCTGGCCAGGTTGCCGTCGACCACCATCATCAGCGCCAGGATACGTCCCGCTGCCTGGGGACTGTTCATTTCATACGTACGCATAGTTTCTCTTCCATTGTTAGTTTAAAAAGCGCGCCACCGCCCTGCGGGGCGCGCCGTACTGCTGTTTATTTCTTGTCGCTGCGGGTGATGAACACGCTCGCCACGCAACTCGACACGATCAGGACCGCCACCACCAGCAACGACGCTTCCACCGGCACGTGGTACCACGGCATGATCAGCATCTTGGCGCCGATGAACACCAGCACCATCGCCAGGCCATACTTGAGCATGTGGAAGCGGTCAGCCACATCCACCAGCAGGAAGTACAGGGCCCGCAATCCCATGATGGCGAACAGGTTCGACGTGAAGACGATGAACGGGTCCGTCGTGATGGCGAAAATCGCCGGGATCGAATCGACCGCGAACACCAGGTCCGTCACCTCGATCAGGATCAGCACGAGGAACAGCGGCGTGACATAGCGCAAACCGCCCTTTGCCACGAAGAAACGCTCACCGTGGTCGCCATCGGCCACCCGCAAGTGACGGCGGGCAAAGCGCAGCACGGGGTTGTTCGCCACGTCCGGTTCCGCGTCTGCCGCCACCAGCATGCGCATGCCGGTAATTAACAGGAAGGCGCCGAACAGGTACAGCACCCAGCTGAACTCGCTCACCACCCATGCGCCGGCCATGATCATCACGGCACGCATGACGATCGCGCCCAGTACGCCATAAATCAACACGCGGCGCTGGTACTGGATCGGCACCTGGAAGGCGCTGAAGATCAGCAGGAAGACGAACACGTTATCGACCGACAATGCTTTCTCGATCAGGTAGCCGGAGAAAAATTCCAGCGCCTTCTGGTTGGCGATCTCGGGACCGGCCGTGCCGTTCAGATACCACCACAGGCCGCCGTTGAACAGCAGGGCCAGGCTGACCCACACGAGCGACCACGTCGCCGCTTCCTTGACACTGACCTTGTGCGCCTTGTTGCCGCCGAAGACGAACAGGTCCAGCGCCAGCATCACCAGGACAAAGGCGATGAAGCCGGCCCACATGGGTGCCGTCGCAATACTTTCCAGGCCGTTCATCGGTGGCCTCCGCAACTGTCTGTCTCTATCCTGATGCCCATGGCGCTCTCCTTCATGAATTGAGCAGCCATCATAGTCTGAATATAAACATCGAACAAATCGAATATAATTTACGAATACATCGAAAAATTCGATGTATTAATTTCCGGGAAGACCATGTCGACACTCAACTTCAAGCACTTGCGCTATTTCTGGATGGTGGCCAAGACGGGCAGCATCGCGCGCGCGGCCGAGCAGCTGCACCTGACGCCGCAATCGATTTCCGGGCAGCTCAGCGAATTTGCCGACACCCTGGGCGTGGAACTGTTCCGCCGCAGCGGACGCCAGCTGGAATTGACGGACACGGGCCGGCGCATCCTCAGCCATGCCGAAAGCATTTTCAGCACGGGCGATGAATTGCTGGAAATCGTGCGCGACCAGTCGCGCACCACGACGACGACTTTCCGCGTCGGCTGTGCCGATTCCGTGTCAAAACTGATCGCTTGCCGCCTGGTCGCGCCCGCGCTGGGCCTGGCCGAACCGCTGCGCATCATTTGCCGCGAGGGACGGCTGGCCAGCCTGCTGGCGGACCTGGCAGTGCACCGGCTGGACCTGATCATGGCGGACCGCCCCATGCCGGCCCATTTGAGCGTGCGCGGTTTTAACCATTTACTGGGCGAAAGCGGCATGACCCTGTTCGGCACGCCAGCCCTGGCCGCCACCCTGACCGGGGGCTTCCCGCAATGCCTGGATGGCGCGCCGCTGCTGCTGCCCGGTGAAGACTTCGCCATTTACGGGCGCTTGCTGCAGTGGCTCGGCGACAATCATCTGCACCCGCGCATCGTCGGCGAGTTTGACGACAGCGCCATGATGAAGGCCTTCGGCCAGTCCGGCGCGGGCCTGTTCTTCGCGCCCACCGTCATCGCGCCCCAGGTCTGCGAACAGTACGCCGTGGTGGCGCTGGGCCGGGTCGACAGCCTGGTCGAGCAGGTCTACGCAATCACCACGGAACGCCGCCTGAGCCACCCGGCCACCATCGCCATCAGCCAGAGCGCACGGCACGAGCTGTTCGTGTAAGCCAGATTCAATCGCTGACGACGATTTTCCCCGGCTGCCCGCCCCGCTCCAGCAGCGCATGGGCGCGCCGCAGGGAGGCCGCATCCATCGGCGACAAACGCTGGCGCAGCGTATGGCGCAGCACGCCCTCGTCCAGCAGGCCCGCCACGCGCTGCAAAATGCGCTGCTGTTCGATCATGTCGTCGGTAGCGTACAAAGGCCGCGTAAATACCATTTCCCAGTGCAAGGAAACACTTTTCCCCTTCAGCGGCGCCGCGTCAAAAGCCTCGTGGTCGTCGATGACAGCCAGCTTGCCGTGCGGCGCGATGAGTTCCACCAATTCTGCAAAGTGCTGCGCCGTGTGCGACAGTGCCGCGATGTGGCGCACCGGCGCCACTTTCAATGCCGCCACCTGCGCTGGCAAAGGCTGGCGATGGTCGATCACGTGATGGGCGCCCATGGCGCGGCACCACTCCATGCTGTCGCCGCGCGAAGCCGTGGCGATCACCGTCAAGCCCGTCAACTGGCGCGCCAGCTGGATCAGCAGCGACCCGACGCCGCCCGCGCCGCCCAGCACCAGCAGGCTGCCCCGTGGTTGCCTGTCGCCGGGCGTGATGGCAAAGCGCTCGAACAGCAACTGCCACGCCGTCAGCGCCGCCAGCGGCACGCTGGCCGCCTGCGCAAAATCCAGGGTCGCCGGCATGCGCGCGGCGATGCGCTCGTCGACCAGGTGATATTCGGCATTGGCGCCCGCGCGGTTGAAGGACCCCGCGTAATACACAGCCTGTCCCGGCGCCACCGAGGTCACGTCGCTGCCGACGGCGTGCACGATGCCGGCCGCATCCCAGCCCAAGGTCACGACACGCTCCGGCACTTCTACCCGCCCCGCGCGCACCTTGGTGTCGAGCGGGTTGACGCCCACGGCGCGCACTTGTACCAGCACGTCGCGCGGGCCGGGCACGGGCATCTCTCCCGCCGTGTCGAACAGGCTCCCTTGCTCGTCCATGCCGCTGCCCTTGTTGAAACCGATCATCTTCATTGCCTACCCCTACAGATAAAAGCCCATGGTAAGCAGCCACACGACAAAGAAAAATATGCTTCAATACGTTTCACTACTGACCAAACTGTCATGAATCATGCAAAACCAGGAAACAGATAATCTCTCCGGCGTGGCCCTGTTCGTGCAATTGGCCCAGGCGGGCAGCTTTGTCGCCGCCGCGCGCCAGGCCGGCATTTCGCCGTCGGCCGTCAGCAAGAGCCTGGCCCGGCTGGAGCAGCGCCTGGGCGCGCGCCTGTTCCAGCGCAGCACGCGCCAGCTGAGCCTGACAGCCGAGGGCACGCTCTTCCTCGCGCGCAGCGAGACCATCCTGGCGGAAATGCAAGCGGCGCAGGAGGAACTGGCGGGCACGCTGGCGCCGCACGGACGCCTGCGCCTGGGCTTGCCGGAATTGGGCGGCCTGTTCCTGCCCGCGCTGGCCGAATTTTCCCGGCAGCACCCCGCCATCGCGCTGGACCTGGACTTTTCCGACGCGCTGGCCGATGTCGTCGGCGACGGCTTCGACGCCGTCATCCGCATCGGCGCGCCCCGCGATTCGCGCCTGGCCGCGCGCAAGCTGGGCCAGTTCCGCTCCTGCCTCGTGGCCTCTCCCGCCTATCTGGCCCGCCAAGGCACGCCGCAGCACCCCGTTGAACTGCAACAGCATGCTTGCCTGCACTACCGCTTCCGCCACAGCGGCAAGGTCGAACTATGGCAATTGCGCCAGCAAGCCGATGCGCCGATGCCGGACTTGCCGCTTTCGATGATTTGCAACAACGTGGAAGCGCGCCTGCACTTCGCGCGGCAAGGCCTGGGTATCGCCTGGCTGCCCGACTTTCATGTGCGCGGCGCGCTGGCCGAGGGCAGCCTGGTCGAGGTGCTGAGGGAATACGCGATCGCCGATCATCCGGCCCACAGTTGCTGGCTGCTGTGGCCGTCCGGGCCGCACCTGGCGCCGAAAGTGCGGGCCCTCGTCGATTTCCTCGCTGAGGCAAAGCTGTTGTCGTCAATTGCCCACAAATAAGGCAGACAAAAAACATTTGGACAAATATGTCTTTATAATGGCAAGCCTCCCCGACGCCCTGCGCGCCCCTTCCTGGACTTGCCGCAATGAAGCACTTGCACGATATTCCCTCTGCCTTCAAGCATGAATTTGCCAACCCGCGCCTGTGGTGGTCGCGCGCCGTCGTCGTCGGCATGGCCGCCATCGCGGGCCTCGTCGTCGTGGGCTTTACGTGGCTGGCGGAGGAAGCGCTGGACCTGTTTCTCTTTTTTAACGGCAAGGCCTGGTGGTTTGCTCTGCTGTGGACGCCCGTTTGCGCCGCCCTGCTGGTCTGGCTGACGCGCCGCTACGCCATGGGCGCGGCCGGCTCCGGCATCCCGCAAGTGATGGCCACCCTGGACCCGGCCGTGGCGCCGGAACAGCGCTCGCTGTTCGTGTCCCTGAAACTCAGTGCCGCGAAAATCGTCCTGACGGCGGGCGGCTTGCTGGGCGGACTCTCGCTGGGGCGCGAAGGCCCGTCCGTGCAGATCGCGGCCGGCGTGATGCTGGCCGCGCGCCGCTGGCTGCCGCGCCACTCGCAGGTGAGCGCCCATTCCCTGCTGGTGGCCGGCGGCGCGGCCGGCATCGCAGCCGCCTTCAACACGCCGCTGGCGGGCGTCATGTTTGCCATCGAAGAACTGTCGCGCTCGCCCGAGCAGCGCAACAGCGGCCTCATCGTGGCCGGCATCGTGCTGGCCGGCATGATGGCCGTGTCGATCCACGGCAACGCCACCCACTTCGGCATCATCCACCCCGGTCCCATCGGCCTGGCGCTGGCCTTGCCAGGCTTGCTGGTGACCTTGATCGCGGGCGTGGCCGGCGGCTTGTTTGCGCGGCTGCTGCTGGCCTCCGCCCGCGGCAATCCGTTGGGGAAATTGTCCGCGTGGAGAAAGGGCCGGCCCGTGCTGTTCGCCGCCGTCTGCGGTTTGCTGGTGGCGGCCATCGGCATCGCCAGCCATGGCGCCACGTTCGGCAGCGGCACCGTGGCCACGCGCGCCATGCTGGAAGGCTCTTCCGACGTGGCACCCGCCTTTGTTGCCTTCAAATATGTGGCGACGTGGCTGACCGTCTGGTCGGGCGTGCCTGCCGGCATCTTTGCACCGTCCCTGGCCATCGGCGCCGGCATCGGCCACGATATCGCCGTGCTGCTGCACTATCCGCACGCGCCCGCCCTGATCGCGCTGGGTATGGTGGGTTTCCTGGCCGCCGCCACGCAGGCGCCGCTGACGGCTTTTATTATTGTCATGGAAATGGTCGACGGCCACGGCATGGTACTCAGCCTGATGGCGTGCGCCGTGGTAGCCAGCACGGTCTCGCGCGTGCTCAGTGAACCGCTGTACGGGGCGCTGGCGCAGCTGCAGCTGCAACGGTTGCCGAAGGTGGGCCGGGAAACTACATCGTAAACGGAAACGGTTGCATGCCCGCCTGCCTGTCATCGGGGGCGACGACGGCCAGCAAGGCGTTCAAGCCCTGGTTCAGGTGCGCCAGGCTGTCGGCATCGAGCTGGCTCAGCGCACTAGGCAGCAAACCGCGCGCCGGCTGCGGCGCGCCGGCGATCACGGCCTGCCCTTCCGCCGTCAGGGTCAGGGTCACCACACGCTGGTCGGGCTGGTCGCGTGCCTTGCGCACATAGGTTTTTTTTACCAGCGCTTCGACCAGGTTGCTGGCCGTCGTCTGGTGGATGGACATCTTGCCGGCCAGCTCGCCCATGCGCAGGCCTGGGCGCTCCAGCAATTCCTGCATCACCCATAATTGCGCGCCCGACACGCCACATTGCTTCTCGATCTGCGCCGAGTGGCGCTGCGCCGCGCGCATGACGACGCGCATGTTTTGCAAAGCCATGCCTTGCGCCCTGGCCAACGCCGAAACTTCCGCTTCCACCACCATTGCCTCCAGTTATCCTGCCGGCTTCGCGCCTGCTGGCGGGCCGGAATCCCTGCATGATACCTGCAAAGGCGAGTGACTCCTAGCGCATGGAAACTGGTTCTCCAGCTTGCCAAGCCTGCTCCAGCAGCAGCTTGCCGGCCGGGTCCCAGTGGCGCTCGATGCCCTGCTTCTTGCCGTGTTCATAGGGCACGAGCTGCTGCAAGCTGCCGTCGCCGTACCAGAGTTGCTGCAAGCCATGGCGCTGGCCGTCAAGCATGGGAGTGACCTTGGCGCGCGCGCCGCTGTCATACCATTCCGTCACATCGCCCTGTTCGCGCCCTTGCGCATCCTGCCGCCAGGCGATCGACGGCTTGCCGTTGCTGTTCCATTTCTGCATGCGGAGCAACTTGCCCTTGCGGTACAGCGCCTTTTGCGCCAGCTGGCCATTGTCGTGGCTTTCAAACGACCAGCCATCGGGCTCGCCAGCCACCCAGACCGTGCGGGCGCGCAAGCTGCCATCCTGCGCATAGGTAACAAACTCGCCATCCAGCTTGTCATGGATAAAACGACTGCGCTGGAACAACTGGCCATCCGCATAAAATATTTCCTGCACGCCGTGCATCTTGCCGCCCATTAGGTGCGAGCGGCTGCTCACTTTACCGTTCGGGCCGTAGGACACATATGCGCCATCGGCCATCTGCTTGCCGTGGTAGCGGATGCGGTTCATCAACTGGCCATTCTCATGGTAAGTCTCGGCGATGCGGTCGCGTCCGTTTGGCAGCAGGGTCACCTTTTGCTTGAGCTGGCCATTTTCATAGAACGACGTACCAGCTGGAGCCTGCGCCTGCGCCGCCAGCGGCAGGGCAAGCACCGCCACCAGTAACGCCACGCGCATTCTCTGTCCATACCGCATGCTGATCCCCCTATTTGGCCGCCACCGGCTGTCCATCCTGCCATGTCTGTTCCAGCACCAGCTTGCCGGCCTTGTCCCAGCGGCGCTCGATGCCGTGCTTCTTGCCGTGTTCGTACGGCACGATCTGCTGCAGGCTGCCATCGCTGTACCAGGTCTGCAACAAGCCGTGGCGCTGGCCGTGGACAAACGGGGTCACGCTGGCGCGCACGCCGTTGGCATGCCAATCCGTCGTATCGCCGTGGTCGCGCCCCTGTGCGTCTTTCTGCCACGCAAAGATGGGCCGGCCGTTCGGACCCCACGTTTGCAAGCTGAGCACGGCACCTTTCCGGTACAGCGTCTTGTTCGACACGACGCCATTGTCATGGCTTTCAAACGACCAGCCGTCGGGCTGGTCGTGCACCCACACGGTCCTGGCCAGCACGCTGCCATCCTGGGCATACCGGACAAACTCACCCTCTTGCTTGCCATCGACGAACTGTCCCCGTAGGTGCACCTTGCCATCCGCATAAAACGATTCCTGCACGCCATCCATCTTGCCATTGCGTCGATACGAGCGGTTGCTGACGGCACCATTCGCGTCGTAGGACACATGCTCGCCATCGGCCATCTCGTCGTCGTGATACAGCGTCTTGTACGCCAGCTGGCCATTCTCGTGATACGTTTCCGAGATGCTGTCGCGCCCGTTCGGCAACGCTGTCACCCGCTGCTTGACCTGGCCATTCTCGAAGTACACGCAGCCGCCGAGCAGCTCCTCGCCCTGGGCATTGAAGTAGGTGTCGCGCAGCAGTTGGCCATTCTCGTAGTAATACTTGCGAAAACGCACGAACTTGACCTGGCTCAAGTCCAGGTCGGTGGCATAGGTTTCAAAGGCCAGCACGCCCGGCGTGTCGGGAAACTCGAGCCTTACATGCCAGGCGCCCAGCGCCTCGTCGCGCACGGGCGGCGTGCGCAGCGCGTACGCGGCGCGACGTTGGTTGCTGGGCATGAAATTTATATCCAAATACATGGTGTGGTCTTCCTCCTGTAGTGTTGACGTTGGCGTTGACCCCGCTGGCTGTTCCTGTGCCGCCAGCGGCAAGGCCAGGGCCATGCCCAGCAGGGCTGCCAGTGCCGCCTGTGCCGCGCGCGTCGTCTGTGGTGTGTGCATTGTGTTCCGTTGCAATGTTATTGTGCGGGCGCCATCATAATGGAAAGCAACGTTTTCCCCTGTCACGAAAGAAATCCATGCACTTGCCCGCCGCCCCCAGCGACACCCAGATACTGGACATCATCGATGCCTGGATCGCCGACCTGGCGCGCGGCGATTACGCGTGCGCCCATGCGCGCACGGCGCACGACGCCTACTATGGCTGGACGCCGGCGCTGCTGCGCGCCGTGATCGAAGGTTATGGTTCGCCGGAGCCGTATGCGGATGGCAGCGTGTATCGCGTCACGCCGGCGGCAGAGGCCCGCGGCGCGGCGCACGCGCGCTGCGTCGAACGCCCTGCAAGCCAGGACGACGGTATGGTGATCGCCGAAGCGCGCCATTCCCTGCCCCTGAATGGCGCATGGTCCGATCTCACCGCCACGTTTCGTGTGGAAGGCACGGCGCTGGGCGCCACGCTGGTATTACAGGAAATTCACGTGTTCTAAGGCTCTAAGCCGCGCCGTCCTTGACGGGCGACAGCTGGCTCGCATGCAGGCGCGCATATGCGCCGCCCTGCTGCAGCAAGGCGGCATGACTGCCCGACTCCACCAGGCGCCCGCCCTGCATGACGACGATGCGGTCGGCGCTTTCGATGGTCGACAGCCTGTGAGCGATGACGATGGTGGTGCGGTTACGCATCAGCACTTCCAGCGCGGCCTGCACCTGTCGCTCCGACTCCGTGTCCAGCGCGCTGGTCGCTTCATCGAGCAGCAGGATGGGCGCGTCCTTGTACAGCGCGCGCGCGATGGCCAGACGCTGGCGTTGTCCGCCCGACAGACGCGAACCATTCTGCCCCGCCTGGGTGGCATAACCTTGCGGCAACTGCATGATGAAGTCGTGGGCGTAGGCGGCGCGCGCCGATGCTTCGATGCGGGTCTGATCCGGGGCCGGGTCGCCATACGCGATATTCGCCGCCATCGTGTCGTTGAACAGAATCACATCCTGGCTGACGAGGGCGAACTGGCGCCGCAGGGCCAGCAGAGCGTAATCGCGCACATCGACGCCGTCGAGCAAAATCTGGCCGCCGCTGACGTCATAGAAGCGCGGCAGCAAGCCCAGCAAGGTTGTCTTGCCGCCACCGGAGCCGCCCACCAGGGCCACCGTCTCGCCGGCGCGGATGTCGAGCGTGATATTGCTCAAGGCCGTGGGCGCATCGGGGTCGTCGCTGTTGTAGCGGAACTGAACGTTTTGCAAGGACAAATTACCCTGCACCGCTGCGGGGGCGATGGTGCCCGGGTCCGGTTCCAGCGGCGTGTCGATCAAGCCAAACACGGACTCGGCTGCCGCCAAGCCCCGCTGCAGCGGTTCATTGATCTTGGTCAGGTTCTTGATCGGCGACTGCATGGCCATCAGTGCGCCCATGAAGGCAACGAAGGCTCCCGGCGTGATGGCGCCACTTTGTGCGCGCAGCATGGCGAAATAGATCACGGACGACAGGGTGATGCCGACGAGCATCATGATGAAGCCGGAATTCATGGCCGAGGTAGCCGCATGCTTGACGGCCAGCTGGCGGTTGCGCTTGACCACGTCGACAAAGCGCGCCTGTTCATAATCTTGCCCGCCAAAGATTTTCACCACGCGCTGGCCGGCTATGCTTTCGTCGAGCACGGACGTCAGCTCGCCCACGGCTTGCTGCGAACTCTTGCTCAAGTGGCGCATGCGCCGTCCCGCCAGGGTCACGACGATGGCCACGATGGGCATCGACGCCATGCAGAACAGGGCCAGTTTCACGTCGATGCTGAACAGCAGGATCAGGTAGCCGACGGTGGCGACGGAATCGCGCACCATCACGTTGAGCACGTTCAAGCCCGCCTGCGACACCTGGCTGGCGTCGAAGGCCACGCGCGACTGCGTCAAACTGGTGGTGGTGGTATCGAAAAAGCGGCTGGGCAGGCGCATGATGGTGGCGAACATCTTTTCGCGCAGGTCCGCCTGCACCCGGCTCGATAGCCAGACGGAACCGTAATCCCCGGCAAAACTGGACACCATGCGCAGCACGGCCAGGCCCAGAATGGTAGCGGGGATCACCCACAAGTCCACCTGCCCTGCCTGTGCCGGCAGGAAACGGTCGACCCAGCCCTGCAGCATGCCCATCACGCCGGACACGGGCGCGACCTGCGTGCTGGCCGTCGCGCGCATGGCGTCGACGACGTTTTGCAACTGGCGGATTAACAACACATCGGTGGCGGACGCCACGCCCACGGCCAGCAAGGTGGCGGCAACGATGGCGCCATAGCGGCGAAACTGGCCGGCCAGGCGGAAGAACAGGAGGCGACTTTGCTGCATGCAGGTGAGAAAAGAAAAGGTAAAGCGTGATTCTAACCGTTGCCAGACTTACCTAGAGGAAAGTCGCACCTTGCCGGCGCAGAACCGGCAAGGAAGACGCACACACTATCAGCTCTTCGCCACTTTCCAGGCTGCCGTGCCTGCCTTGCAGACCTTCAGCTTGAGGGTCTGTTCCTGGCCCTTGGCGCTCAAGCCTACCTGCACTTTGCGGCAGGTTTGCGCGTCCGTCTTTTCCGTGTCGCTGGCCGTGATGTCGGCGGCGATGCGCACGGAATTGCGCAAGCCTTCATTACTCCATTGCACGGTTTCGCCATCTTTCTTGTCATTGAGCACGTCGCTGACGGCTTTCACGAAGACGGGCTTGTCGTACTTGTTCAGGTAGGCCATCGGCGTATCGGCCAGGAAACCCAGGCCGACGGCGGAAGCGGAAGCGCTGAAGACGACGCTGCCGAAGATCAGGGCGGACAGCAATGTGGCGGGACGAATACGCATGGAAAACTCCTTATAAAGAAATAAGCGGGAACTGCCGGGATCCCCCTTGGCCGGGATACGCCGGCGAGTATCCCTGGCCAGCTAGGCATCGATGCCGGGCACAAAATAGATCGCCGACGACTGCGCCGTGGAAAAATCCTGCAGCCTGTCCGTCTTGGTGACGCCATCATAGCGCATGCCGACCATTTTTTTCTGTAAAGCAAGTGCACGCTTGACTTGCCGCCGCTGCGGGCTTTCAATGGCAACAGTTTCCTATTGTTAACTTTGCCTGCAGCCACTCTCCTGGCGCGGCAGCGATGAAAGGACGGCGCGATGGCCCTGGCACAAGAGCAGCATCTGATGAATACGTGGCAGACGGGTGGCTTGAAACCGCGCGCCTGCGATTGCGGCGGCACGGTCTTCACCATCCTGCACCAGCGGGTGATGGCGGACATGCGGCGCCGGCACTTTCTCGGCGGCGCGGCCGCCATGCTGGCGCCCTTCATCGGCCTGTCCACCAGCAAGGCCATCGCCCAGCAACCCAAGACCTCCGAACGCCCCTTGCTGCTGACCAATCTGCGCCTGTTCGATGGCACGGGCAAGGCGCCCCGTTCCGGCATCCACGTGCTGGTGACGGGCCCGACCATTACGGCCCTGCTGCCGGCCGGCGAGAAGGTGGAAGGCGCGCAAGTGATCGATTGCCAGGGCAAGCTGGTGATGCCGGGCCTGATCGACGCCCACTGGCACAGCATGCTGGCCGCCATCAACCAGGTGACGGCCATGACGTCCGATGTCGGCTATCTGTACCTGGTGGCGGCGCAGGAAGCACAGCGCACCTTGCTGCGGGGCTTTACCTCGGTGCGCGATCCTGGCGGCCCCCCCTTTGCATTAAAACGCGCCATCGATGAAGGTATCGTCGACGGTCCGCGCATCTTTCCGTCGGGTGCCATGATTTCGCAAACCTCGGGCCATGGCGACTTCCGCCTGCGTTCGGACATCCCGCGTGCGGCCAATGCTCCGTTGGGCATGGCTGAAACGGCGGGCATGGCCATGATCGCCGATGGCGAGGCGGAAGTGCTGCGCCGCGTGCGCGAGCAACTGATGCTGGGCGCGACGCAAATCAAGATGATGGCGGGCGGCGGCGTCGCGTCCATGTACGACCCGCTCGACAGCACGCAGTATTCGGAACGCGAACTGCGCGCCGGCGTGGAAGCGGCCGCGGACTGGGGCACCTATGTGATGACCCACGTCTACACGCCGAAAGGCATACAGCGGGCCATCCGCGCAGGCGTGAGCAGCATCGAGCATGGTCAGCTGGCCGACGACGAATCTGTGCGCATGATGCGTGACACGGGCACATGGTGGAGCTTGCAGCCTTTCCTGCAAGACGCGGATGCGAATGTGTATCCCGATGCGGCGCGCAAGGCCAGCCAGGCCATTGTGTCGGAAGGCACCATGAAGGCGTATGCGCTGGCGCAAAAGTACGGCATCAGGACGGGCTGGGGCACGGACATCCTGTTCAACGCGAAAAACACGCCCACCCAGGGCCGCCAACTGGCCAAACTCACGCGCTTTTACGATCCTCTGACCTTACTGGCGCAGGCGACGGGACAGAATGGCGAACTGCTGGCCCTGTCCGGCCAGCGCTCGCCGTACCCGGGGGCCTTGGGCCGTCTGGCCGTGGGCGCGCTGGCCGACTTGCTGGTGGCCGAGGGCGACCCCACGAAGAATCTCGATTTCCTCGCGCATCCGGAGGAAAGCCTGCTGCTGATCATGAAGAACGGCCGCATCTACAAGGACAAATTGAGCGCGCCATTGGCAGGCTGAAGGCTGGCGCGTTGGCAACGGCGGTGGCTTGCCGCATAATGCGCCCATGTTCAAACTGACTTTTCTCGGCACGTCTTCCGGCGTGCCCACGCGCCACCGCAACGTCACGTCGCTGGCCCTGCAAACCACGCACAACCGTGACTGGTGGATGATCGATTGCGGCGAAGCCACGCAGCACCGGCTACAGCGCCTGCCCCTGTCCGTGCACGACCTGGTGGGCATCTGCATCACCCACGTGCATGGCGACCACAGCTATGGTCTGCCGGGCTTGCTGGCCAGCGCCTCGATGACGGGGCGCAAGAAGCCCTTGCTGCTGATCGCCCCAGCCCCCATCAAGGCCTGGATCGACGCCACCTTGCTGCACACGGAACTATTTTTGACGTATCCGCTGATCCACATCGACGTGGACAGCGCACCAGTCGTGCATGAAGCAGCGGGCCTGGCTATCTCTCGCCATGCGCTGTCGCACCGCGCGCCCAGCGTGGGCTACCGTTTTGCGCTGGAAACGAGCAGATGGAAGCTGGACAAGGCCGCCTTGCAGGCGGCCGGCGCGCCGCCCGGCCCCGCGTGGGGACTCTTGCAGGCGGGCCAGGATGCGATCCTCGACGATGGCACGATCTTGCGCGCCGCCACTTTCCGCCAGGTGGAGACGCAGCGCGCCACGGTAGTGATCGGCGGCGACAACGACACGCCAGCGTTGCTGGCCGATGCCTGTCACGGTGCGCAATTGCTAGTGCATGAAGCCACTTACACGGAAGCGATGCTGCAGAAAGTGGGGCCCGGCCCCACGCACAGTTCCGTGCAGCGCGTGGCGCAGTTTGCCGAAGCGGTCTGCTTGCCGAATCTGATCCTCACCCACTTCAGCGCCCGCTACCACAATGCGGACGGCATGGCCGAGCTGGAAGCGGAAGCCCGGCTGCATTACTCGGGTGACCTGTTTTTGGCGCGCGATTTCGACAGCTATGAACTCGACGCGGCCGGCGTGCTGACCAAGCTGCCGGCGAAATTCCACCAACAACCCATTAGTGGGGATTGACGCCATACTGCGCCGCATATTCGGCCGCCAGCGCGCGCGCTGCCTGCTGCTGTGACGGCGTGAGAATTTCCAGCAACTGGTCGCGGTTCTTGATCGATTGGGCGCTGCCCGCCTCGGCCGGCATGGCGATCCACGCATACGCCTGCACGTAATCGAGCTCCACGCCCTGCCCTTGCGCGTACAGCAAGCCATATTCATTCTGTGCCGACAGGGAACCGGCCTCGGCCGCCTGCTTGTACCAGAACGCCGCCTCGGCATAGTCTTGTGGAACATCAATACCCTTGCGGTACGCCTGCGCCAGGTTGAATTGCGACTGGCCATCGCCCGCCTCGGCCGCCTGGCGCCCATACGCGAGCGATTGCGCCATATCTTGCGCGACGCCATCGCCACTCGCATACATCAGGGCCAGGTTGGCCAGCGACGGCGGAAAGCCCGCTTGCGCCGCGGCCGTGAACAGCTCTACCGCTTTCAGCAAGTCTTGCGTCACGCCATGGCCCTGGTAATACAGGCTGGCCAATAAATGCTGGCCAGCCGGATCGCCGGTGCGTGCTGCCGCGTCGAATTGTTTGAACGCCTCGGCGTGATGACCGTCGTTATAAGCGAGGATGCCCGCTTCATTCAAGGATTCGGGAGAGGATGTCATGAAGATTCCTTATTCGGGGATTTTTGGGCATTGTACACAGCACTGTTCCGCACAGAATGTACGATAGGGAACGGTGTGGCGCATTGCCCAAATCATGCGTTATGATCATTCACCGCACGATTCAATCTGGACGTTGCGAAAATATGCCTGCCCAAGAATATCTCCATGAAACTGACTGTCTTGTCTTTATGGCTGCTTTTATCCCTGATTTCCACCTCGGCTTATGGCGGCACACTGCACCTGGACAAAGCCGCGACAGGCAAAGTGCGGCAAGCCGCCGATATCCGTTATGCGAATCACGATGAAAAACAGACCTACCAGCTGAAAATCGGGAAGCAGTGGATACCTGGCAGTTGCAGCAGCAGCGGCACGGGCAATTTGCACGCGCTGCTGCTGGACATGAATTTCGACGGCCATGCCGACCTGTGGGTCACCGGCTACACGGAAAGCCAGGGGCGTATCCGCTGTTCCGATGTGTGGCTGTGGGATGCGTCGGCGAAACAATACAGTTTCAATAAGCCCTTATCAGCGATTCCGAATCTGGACATCAGCATAGCCGATCAAGGAATCGAAGGCGGCATCGCCAATTGCGGCTGCGCGGCGCAATGTTTTTATGAAGACAGCTATGCCTGGCGGGCTGACAAATTAATCGCCACCGCCCGGCGTGAACAGGATTGCGAGCGCTATCGGGAATATCGCTTGAATGAAAAAAATGACTTGATCCTCGTCAAGGATGAAATCATCGATAGCGGCAATCCCGGCCAGCAGGCAATCGAGAACACCAAAACCTATGACTGGCAGCGCCATGCGCACATCATGCGCAAACCCTGGGAATGAGCTTTATCCAAGTTCTACTTACCATTGATCCGACACCATCGAATACATACAACACATGACGACACATCCAGCATCGATTACTTTCCATGCCGCCAAGGCGGAAGACACCCACGCCTTCATCGCATTGCGCGGCAAGACACGGCAAAACGCCATTCCCGCGGAACGCCTGGCGGAAGTGGGCATCACGGCCGACTCTTGGGCCGAGATGATGCGCTCGGGCAGCCTGCCTGGCCAGGTCTGCCATCACGACGGCCAGCTGGTCGGCTACTGCTTTGGCGAGCGCGACACGGGCGAAATCGTCGTCCTGGCGCTGCTGCCGGAATTCGAAGGCCTCGGTATCGGCAAGACCTTGCTGGAATTGGTCATGACGGAACTGCGCGCGCTGGGCCATGCACGGCTGTTCCTGGGCTGCTCCAGCGACCCCGCCTCGCGCTCCTACGGTTTTTATCGCTACCTGGGCTGGACGGCGACGGGCGAGACAGACAAGTATGGCGATGACGTGCTGGAGTTTCGCTTTACCGCCTAGCGTCTAGCCAGGCACGCGGCTGGCGTCCCACACGCGCAGTATCTGCGTAATGGCCGCGTCAAACACGACGTAGCCAACGCCATCGCGCGCCTGGATAGCCACGCCCGACAAAAAACTGTCGAAGACGGCCGCCAGTGCCTGCCCGTCCATCTGCGCGGATAACTCTCCGCTGACCATGCCCCGCTCGACGCAGCGCACGAAGCCGGCGCGCGTGCGGGCACGCGATTGTGTGAGCGGCGCGGCCACGGCCGCATGTTCGGCCGTCGGCGCGCTCATGCAGCCGAGCGCCACCATGCAACCGGGCGGATGCCCCGCATCGGACTGCATCGCCGCCGACTGGCGCAAGGCCAGCTCGACGGCCGCGCGCGGCGCCAGGCCATCGTCCCACAGGCACTCCGTCACGCGCGCATACGTATCCAGATAGCATTGCGCCGCTTCGCGGAACAGCGCTTCCTTCGAGCCGAACGCGGCATAAAAGCTGGGCGCGGAAATGCCGCCGCCCAGGCTCGCCTTGAGCTGGCTCAAGGACGTCGATTCATATCCCTGCTGCCAGAATAAAAACATGGCCTGCTCGACCGCTGCCTGCCGGTCAAACGTGCGCGGCCGTCCCATTTGCGCCATTGCTCGCTCCTTCTCATCTACTTATAGGCTACTTACATACTACTCGATACAGAAGTCGTTGACAACGCGGCGCGCCATCGCCTATATTTATACCGATCGATATATATGTACCGCGACGGCGGTCTGGGGCACTCCTGCGCCCGGCCGACTCGTCACATTTCCAAGGATATTCAGCTTTGAATCACGCTACGCTCACCACCGGCACCAGCCCTGCGCTGGCCGACCGCCTCCCCGTCGCCGGCCTGCTGGCCCTGGCCATGACGGGTTTTATTTGCATCGTCACGGAAACCTTGCCCGCCGGCTTGTTGCCGCAGATCAGCGCAGGACTCGGCATCAGCGCCGCGCTGGCCGGGCAAATGGTCACTGCCTATGCACTTGGCTCCCTGCTGGCGGCCATTCCGCTCACCATCGCCACGCGCGGCTGGCGCCGCCGCAACGTACTGCTGCTCACCATCATCGGCTTTCTCGTGTTCAATACCATCACGGCGCTGTCGTCGCACTACTGGCTGACCCTGGCGGCCCGCTTCTTTGCCGGCATGGCGGCCGGACTGGCGTGGAGCTTGCTGGCCGGCTACGCGCGGCGCATGGTGGCGCCCAACCAGCAAGGCCGCGCCCTGGCACTGGCCATGGTGGGCGCGCCCGTCGCACTATCCCTGGGTGTGCCGCTGGGTACTTTACTCGGCTCGCTGGTAGGCTGGCGCACCGCGTTCTGGATCATTTCCGGTCTGACATTGATCCTGATCGCCTGGGTGCTGGCGAAGGTGCCGGACTACCCGGGCCAGTCCGCCCATGAGCGCATGCCCCTGCGCCGCGTCTTCACGACGCCGGGCGTGCGCCCCGTGCTGACCGTCGTCATCGCCTGGATGCTGGCGCACAACATTCTCTACACCTACATCGCCCCGTTCGTGGCGCCGGCCGGATTGACGGAACGAGTCGACCTGGTCCTGCTCGTCTTCGGCGCCGCGGCCATGGCCGGCATCTGGATCACGGGCAAGCTGGTCGAACGCCACTTGCGCGCCACCGTGCTGGTCAGTCTGGCCATGTTCGCCGGAACGGCCGTCGTGCTGGGCGTCGCGTCGCACCTCCCCGCCGTCATCTACCTGGGCATGGCCGTCTGGGGCCTGAGCTTCGGCGGCGCGGCCACCCTGCTGCAAACGGCGCTGGCCGACACGGCCGGCAGCGGCGCCGACGTGGCCTTGTCGATGAATGTGGTGGCGTGGAATGGGGCCATTGCGGCCGCGGGCGTGGTGGGCGGCGCCTTGCTGGAAACCTGGGGCGTGGGCGCCTTCCCGTGGGCCATGCTGGGCTTGCTGCTGCTGGCTTTTATCATCGCCGGGTCAGCCCGCGCACACGGTTTCCGGCCGGGACGGCGCAGCGGCGCGCCCGTGGCCGGGCATTGAAATGACGCTATCAGCTCGCCGCCGGCACGTTCAGAATGCGGGGCACGTGTCCCGTATGCGTGAGGAAACGGACCAGGGTGGCATGCGGCAGCGCCACCGTGGCCGTGTTGCGCAGCGGATGGGCTTGCACAGAATCGGCTTCCCATACGGCCTGGTCCAGCACCAGTTCCACCGCCTGCGCGCTGTCGTGTATCAACGCAAACAGGCTGACGGAGCCGGGCGTAATGCCCAGGTGCTCCAGCAGGCGCTCGGGCGAGGCCATGCTCAGCTTACTGACTGGCAATAAACGCCCCAGCGCCGCCAGGTCGATGCGCTTGTCGAAAGGTACGATGACGAGAAAATGCCGCCGGCCCTTCTCGTCGCGCACGAACAGGTTTTTCACCATCAGGCCGGGCATGGCCGGCACGTGAATCAGCGCTTCATCGATGGTGTGCACGGGCGGGTGCTCGACGAAACGGACATCGCCAGCGCTGCTTTCCAGCCAGCGGGACAGGGTTTCTTGCATGGTGACTCCTCAGCTCGGACAAATGGGCGATGAAGAGATTGTAGCGGCGCGCCGCGTGGAACGCTTGCCGTCAAGGCTGGTTCTCGTCCTCTTCCTTATCGGCCTTGTCGGCCGCCGCCAGCCCCCAGTCATTCCAGCCTTCGCCAAACAGCTCGATCGGATGCTGCGTGCGCTCGGAACCATTCCCGCAGCGCATGGCATCCGGCGGACAATACTTGTCGCAGCCCCAGCAGATGCGTTCGGGGTTCTTGGGGTTGAGGGGAAAAGGCTTGGCCATGGGAGGCGATCGTGGTCCGTTGAGGGTTCCTGGTTGACTCTAGACCTGGCGCGGATGGCGGTCAAACGAATTTCGGTGGGAAATTTGTCCGGGGTCAAGATTGTGCAGATAGTAGAACATCGGCACGGCACCATGCCCTACTCTTGATCTTTCCTGACGACTATGGCGACTTCCAGCACAGTCCGCGCGTAGTTGACACCACCGTCCGCCGCAGCTTGCACCTTGAGTTCGTCCAGCGCATAAACCATCGTCACCGTGGCGCCAGGAACGAACAGCTCGATGTCCTGCCTGCGGTTCGTGTAGATGCTCTCGTCGACTGTGGAACCGTCCGCCAGGCGCAAGGTAACGCTGTTGACCTGATCGCCACGGCGGCTGTCCTGGCCCGCGAAATACGTTCGTTCGATGATGCCCGTCAAGGTTTGCGTCTGGAGGCGCTTGGCCTCGATGCTTTCCCACCAGGCTACGGAGGCGAACAGGCCGTGACTGCCTTTCAAACCCATGTGAGGCCTGGAACTGTCGAGGGTGAGGGCTTGGGTTTTGGCGACGCGACTAGGGTCTTTTGCCAAAGCTTCGGCGAGGGTGTAGACAGGTTTCATAGGGCGCAGAAGTTCCTGGAAGCGGTCGCTTAATATTTGCGCCGGATGACGTAGGCATTGCCGGCAGGTTCAAAACCAAGCGTCGGATAATAGGACATGGCGTCCGGGGCGGAAAGCAATATCAAGGATACTTCGTCGCCGATGATGGCCTGGGTGCGCTTGACAAGTTCCTTGCCGATACCCAGGCCCTGGTACTGCTTGTTGACGGCCAGATCCGACAGGTAGCAGCAGTAGGCATAATCGGTGAGCGACCGGGCCAACCCCACCAGCTCGCCTTCCACCCAAGCCGACAGCAAAAGGCAAGGCGCGGCGAACATGCGCGCGATTCTCGGAAGATTATCGGTCGGGCGCTTGATTCCGGATTGATCGAAGACACGGACGACATCGACCGGATCAAGGGGGAAGTTGTGAAGATATTCTACGGTGATGTTTTTCATGGGTTGAAACGTGGAAAGTGATCGCGCTTGGGCGCAGCTTGTCTCTGCAAACATTGCTCATGTCGGCATATGCATTTCATAGTATGACAGTTGCGGGGGATGAGGGCTGTTCCCATCCCCACCACGCACCTGACGCTCATTCAAATGCCTGGAACCTCCAGCGTAGACGAAGGAATTTTGCCCTTCCGGCATTCGCAAGGGTATGGCGGGAGAGTCAGGCTGAGAGCAGCAACACTGCCAGCAAGCGAACAAGCTGGCGCTGGCTTGTGTGACAATATACACACTGGAAATGTGGAACCTTCCATATCTCTATCTGATACTAAACAGACTTGGCAAGGATTGTAAATATGTTGGCACCGTTACGATTGAATAAACGCATGTATCGCTCCTTTGTCGCCGCCCTTTTTCTTGCTGCTGGCGTCTCATCGGCATTCGCCACCACACTTGATGAGGATCGGACACGCGGTGACATACATGGTTTGTTTGAAATAAGGGATGCTGCAGTCAAGTTCATGGCAGCAGAGAATTCCAAAAATGGAACAAGGTGGCAGGTATTGGAGCCGAACCGGAAGATTCTGGTTGCGAAATGCGCAGTATCTTTGCGTGTGAAATGGGTTCCGAAGAGCCATGGCCTGTCTGGACCGAATGTTGCTGTGAGTTGCGCCAGGACCGTAAAGCCCACGACGAAAAATAAGTGGGAAGTGTTTGTACCTGTCAATAAAGGGCAATAACTCTGGGGGCAGACCCAACATCTGAGCAGTAGCACTGTATGTGCGATAAAAAAGCCAGTCAGTGACCGGCTTTTTTTACTATGTTGGGCTTTCTTGAAACTGTTTTGCATTATCACAAATTTCATACCATGCAGGCTTGGAGCCAACATAAACATGAAATTGTATTCTTACCTCAGGGTCATCATCCAAGCAGTTAACTGATATTGGAAACGAATCATTCTCTGAGCCAATTTCCCCTAAAGAAGTCCCGCAATTTTTGCAAAAAGTTCTTGCATATTTAAAGGGAGGCTCTGGCTCATATCGTTGAATAAATTCTCGCCCCTCCAGCAGGGTAAATGAATTTTTATCAACGAAGGCCAAGGCACTCGCTCCAGCCTTCCGACAACGAGAACAGTGACACATGCCCATCATGCTTGGGGGCGATGCCAATTCAAACTTTACTGAACCACAGCAGCAACTTCCTTTGATCATGAGGTGTCCTTTTTGAATGTTGACACTGTATTTTTACACAGTACTTCCAGGCAAACAAGGTACACATGGAGGAATTTTTCAGAACCCAAAACAGAAAGCACAGTGCGGGCGCGAGGGCCATGCGGGTGCAATGGTCAGGCTTGCCATTTGTACACGAACTGATGCGCTGGACGTCGTAGAAGCTGGCTTAGTTGACAGCTATTTTCAGGATTCGGGCCGGGCCATCCCTCCGCGTAAATTCCTATCGCACAAGCTCTGCTCTTCACAACTGTACGCGGAGTTCAACTGGAATATTGATCAACGGCTTCACGGAATAGTCTGGCTGGCGATCCAGGAAACAAGCAACGTCGGGAACGGGAAGGCTCTGTGCAAATGTTCCTAGCCTTGTCTTGTGTTCGATCTCATTAAGCAACACGGCATTCGCATGGGATAGGGCATTGGTATTCTCGCAGGCAAGATCGAGTGTCCCGTATCGCGCATAGTGATCGCTCGGCTGATTGGCCCAGTAGATGCCCAGCGCTGTGGCAAATTCGCACTTTGCTTGCGCTACGATCCGTGTCAGAAGCCATATACCATTATGATAATTTTGATGCTGAGCGATGGCATGAAGCTGACATCCAGACAGTGTCGAGAGGTCGTTTTCCACTTCTTTTTTGAACGCTTGAATACCTATCGTTCTCTGCCGAGCATAGAAGTGATAAAAATATTCCTCCTCGTCGCCTTCCATAGCGCTGTCAAAAACCGACTGATCCATATCGTGGTAATAAGTGTCGCCGGCACATTTTCCTTTCAATGCCATGATTCGGATATCTTGCTCAGCATCCGAGCCGTTCGGCTGCTTAAGTCCCAGCGCTTTTGCCAGCTTTGTTAACATTTGCATTCCTTGGAGTGGGCGGTTTGATAAAACTTCAGGATGAGTGAATGCGACAGGTGGAAAGAAATTGTCGCTCTTCATGCGGCCTGTACAATATTGCCATATCCACCTACCGGGCGCGACCCGCACTACAGCAAGCCGACAATAAGAGAGAGTTAATGGAAGACATCAATTGTAAAGGCATGCCACACATCCGCGTGCTGGCAGACGAAGACACCGACGGCCCCACGTATGAAACGCTGCCGGCACGGCAGATTGACGAGCACGTCTACGAACTGCTGGCCTCGCCCGGCCTGACCCTGAACCTGGCGCGCGGCGACATCGTCAGCATCGCCGACCCGCTCGCCCCCGCCGAAGTATTGAAGCGCGGCGGCAATTTCTGCATCCAGATCTACGACGCCGACGCCGTGAACCAGTCCGCCGTCGACCAGCTTGAGCGCGACGTAAAACAGCAGCTTGGCGGCACCATGGACGGCCAATATGAGGGTAGTCTGACCTTCAGCGTGCCGGGACACCACGGCATCTACAACGTCAAAGGTCCCTTCGACGCCTTCCGCGAAGCGACGGGCGTGGAATGGTACTTCGCCAATATCTACGCCAACCTCGATGATGACAATGATGAAACCCTACTCAACTGGTGGGTGGATATATAAGATGACTATCTTGACCAGGCGCCGCAAACCTTGGTCCAGCACATCATTCAGGGCTGCTACATACGAACACCATAACCGTAGCAAAAGTTTATAGCGCCTGGACCACTTGGCGAGGTGGATTCGATTCCGGCCACCTCCACCACTGAGTTCTTTAGAATTGCTATTTCAACGGCACTTCCACACCAAACATCACCGACTGGGTACGTCCGCTATCGATGTTCAGATTGCTGTTGTAATCCAGCGTGATGGTCATGCCATTCGACAGCAGCAGCTTAGCGCCCAGCCCCGCCGCCCAGTTGCCCGTCTGCTGCGGCACCGTGCGGATCACGTACACGGGGCCGTCCGCCACCAGGTCGGCATATGCCAGACGCGCATCATCGGCGCCCTGGAACTGGTGGCGGTACTCGAGCCGCGCACGCGGGAACCACGTGCCCAGGCCACCCACATAGATGCCCTCGGCCCGTACGCCCAGCGCGCCGATGCGCGAACGCACGGTTTGCTTGAAGTAGCTCAGGGCATTGATGCCTGCCGCCTTCTCCGTGTACGGATCGAGCTTGGCCGACATCAGTTCCACGCGGCCATATGGCGACCACATCCAGGTTTCCTGGCGCATCTCGATGCCGCCCACCACCGCGCCAAACACCTGCTTGCCGTCGCGCTCACCGGTGGCGAAACCGCTGCCGTCACTCAGGTAACGCGACGCGTCGTATTGCAAGGTGCCGTAGCCGAGCACGCCATCGAGGAAGACGCCCTTGCTTGGACGCAGGCTGCCATACACGGCCGCCACGGCGCTGTCGGCCGTGCTGCGGCTGCCGTTCTGGCCCACGTCGCTGCGGTCATGGCTGAAACCGGCGCCCACGCCCAAGGTGGCCAGGTCGCTGAGGCGGTAATCGCCGCCCACGCTCACGCCATTGGTGCGGAAACGGAAGCCTGTGTCGCGGCCATTCACATAGTGCTGACCGAAGTCGACCGCACCACCCAGCCACAGCGACAAGGCCTGCTTCTGCGTGTCCGGTTTCTGCGGCATGTCCGGCAAGCCATTCGTGGCCTGCCTGACATCCGCACCGCCCGTCTTGTCACTGCTGAAACCGCCATCATGCTGGCGCAAGGCCGCCTTGCGCATGAACGGTTTCACGGCCGTGCCAAACACGCGGTCCGCTTCCTGCTCCTGCCAGCGCGCCAGCGCCGCCGTCGGGTTGCCGCTGTCGTTCGGCGGCGTCAGGCTCAGGCCAAAGCTGGAACGTCCCCAGCCGTCGCCATGCAGGCTTTCCAGGCGCTGCGTGAAGTTCGACAGCTGCGCGCTGGCGAAACGCCGCGCCGCATCGGCTTGCGCGGCCTGCAGGCCGATCACTTCCGGATCGACCGACGGGTCGCGGCGCGCCGTCACGGTCACGTTGACCACGCCCGGCTTCGAGGTGGCATAGGCATTGCTCAGCGTGTAGCTGACGACGGCCGCGCCGGCAAACTTGCCCGACGCCGCAAAGCTCAGCTGGTACGATGGCTTGCCGGCCGTGCCCACGTCGCGCACCACCGCCTTGCCCGCCTCCGCCGGCGCCACGCTGAGCACATTCGCTGCCGTGAACGGGCCGCCCGTGGCGCCCGCCGTCAGGTCGACCGTCACCGTCAAGCCGGCCACCACCGTGGCGCTCTGGCTGACCACCTGCGGCATCGGATTGACACTGATGCTCGCTTTCACCGGCGCCGAGGTGCCGAACGCGTTCGACACGGTGTAGCCGATGCTGATGTCGCCGCTGGTATTGATGCCTGGCGTGTAGACGATGTCCATGCCGCTGACCGTCGCCGTGCCGCTGGCGGGCTGCGTGGTAATCGCCACTGCCGTGAACGGCCCGCCGGTGGCGCCTTCCGTCACATGCAGGGTCACCGGCGTGCCGGCCAGTACCGTCGCCGTCTTGGCGACAGGCACCGGCACCGGCTGCGGCGCCACCGTCAGGCTGACCGTGGCCGGCGCAGACGTGCCGCCCGGGCCCGTCGCCGTATAGCTGAAGGCGTCAGGACCGAAGTAGTCGGCATTCGGCACGTACGTCACCTTGAAACTCGCCCCCACGGCGCGCGCCATGCGCGCCGACGCACCAGTCGACACTACAGTGACGCGCCCGTGCTGCGGCGGCGTGACGATGGTCACATCCGTAATCGGGCTGCCATCCGTGGAAGCGATGGTCAGGCTCACATCCTGGTTGGCTGAGGTGGTCGCCGTTTCATTGGCAATCGGTGGCGGCGCCTGGTTCACCTGCAGGGTCAATGCTTGCTGCACCGTGAACAGGTGCGCGTCCGTGGCCTGCAAGGTAAAGTTGTAACTGCCCGCCACCGTCGGCGTGCCGCTGACGACGCCGGTCGCCGCATCGAGCACCAGGCCGCTTGGCAAGGTGCCGCTGCTCAGGGAATATACATATGGCGCGATGCCGCCGCCAGCCGTGAACTGCTGGCTGTAGGCGTTGCCGGCGCGAATGCCGGCCAGGCTGGACGGCGTGAGCGTCAGCGTAGGCACGGCGACGACCAGGGTATAGCTGCTGCTCGCGCTAAATGGCGCTCCCACGCCCGTGCTGCTGTCCGTGACCTGGATGCTGAAGGTGAAGCTGCCGCTCTGGTTTATCGTTCCCGACAACACGCCAGTACTGGCATTCAGGCGCAAGCCCACAGGCAGCGCCCCGATCACGGCAAAACTGTATGGCGCCGTACCACCGGTGGCGCTCATGGTCACATTGTAAGGAGAGCTTGCCATGCCATTGCCCATCGACGCCGGCGCCAGGACCAGCTGCGGTACGCTGACTGCGATCGTCACCGTCGCCGCGCTGGACGTGCCGCCGTCATTCGTCGCCGTGTAGCTGAAGCTGTCCGGGCCTGAGTAGCCAGCCGTCGGGGTGTAGGTGATGCTGGTGCCGCTGGCCGTGGCAGTGCCATGGCCGGCGGCGCTGGCGACAGCCACGCTGGTGGCGATGCCTCCAGTCAGATCGAGCGGAATAGGATTGGCGCCGCTATTGGCAGCGACCGTCGCACCCACTGCATTGGCGACTGGCGCCTGAGCGCCGACCTCGAAGCTATAGGTGCGCGAACCACGCACGCCTTTGGCATCGGTAGCATGGATGGTTGCGTTGAACGGGCCAGTAACGGTGGGCGTGCCACGAAGCACGCCAGTGGCAGTATTGAACGTGATCCCCGTCGGCAATGAGCCAGTGCGGCTAAAGGTATAGGGCGCGGTGCCGCCTGTGGCAGTAATTGTTGTATTGTAGGGCACGCCTATCGCGAAACTGCCCAGCGACGCTGGCGCCAGGACCAGTACTGGCGCCGGCGCACTGACAGTGATCCTGATCAACCCCGGACCGGAAGTGCCCTCGGCATTCGTTGCGGTGTATGTAAAGCTATCCGCCCCGGAATAGCCTGCCGTTGGGGTATACGTGATACTGGTGCCGTTAGCCGTCGCCGTGCCATAGCTGGGAGCGCTTGCAACGGCGACGCTGGTGGCGATACCACCAGTTATGTTTAGCAACACCGGATTGTCACTGCTATTGGGGGCTACCGTCGTACTGCCAAAATTTGCGACTGGCGCCCCGGCACCGATCACCAGGCTATAAGCGCGCGCGCCGCCTATGCCATTGGCGTCAGTGGCGAGGATACTCAGGCTAAACGTTCCACTGTTATCGGGAGTTCCGCTAATCACGCCAGTGACACTATTAAAATTCATTCCCCACGGCAAACTACCCAAAAGCACAAAGGTATACGGCGCGGTGCCGCCGGTGGCACTGATGGTGGCGTTGTAGGGCGTGTATATCTTGCCGCTGCTTAACGACTCTGGCGCCAGTACCACCTCCGTCCCGCTGACAGCCAAGCTCAGTTGCTTGCCCACTACAAAGGTCGGCAAAGCAGTATCTGTAGGCGTGCTGACAGCCGCAGGCATTGCAGCCTGCGCAGCACTCGCAACCAGCAAGGCAGCGAGCAGCAATCCGGCATACGCCAATCTGCTTGCCAGGCAAGAAAAAAAGTTGTTAATTAATGCTCTCATGAACGCTCCAGCAAACCACCTTCTGCAAAATCAGGTGTATAAAACATGTAAAAATGCGAAATAAGTACTTGAAGAAAACAGCGTTTTGCTGCGCACTTACATAAATTTTTAGTAATATCGATGATTAAAAACGTATTAAGGTTTCTTAATGGAAATTTAACACTTGGATGATTTTTAAAACTGAGCAAACCTGAGAAATGCCCTACTAATTGCGTAGGAATTAAACGCCATGAGGAGACCGAACAGAAGATTGCACTGCTGCTGACGTCGGGAAGAAGAACATATCGATAACGCATTGCAGCGTAATTTTCTGCGCGAACACTCGCAATAACCCGCTCAAAGTGCCTTAATCCGCATGCCCCCTCTTCGCCCCGCCGCACCAGTCCTCATGCGCCTTCGGCCATGGCGCAAATTCAAATTAATAGACCCCTATATAAGGGGCAGGTGAGGAGAGGGACAGCTGCGCGCGCCGGGCCGAAATGGGCTTTTTTATTGCATCTGCGGCAACATTAATCATCGGGGCGTGAAAAAGCCGCCTCGTGGGCGGCCTGTGCGATGGCTAGGGCGCTCTGGCGCGCGACGCGAGTCAGGTCCGCCATTCAGACACGGACTGATACGTTGGGTGCTGTGCGTCATGCGATCAGGTCTGCCATTTGAACACAGGCTGAAGCATTTGCGCCGTAAAAGCATGCTTAGCCGAGAACCTAATGAGAACCACGAACGCGTGCCCTTGGCGCGCGAGGCTGCCGCGTAGGGGCAGCAGGTAAAGGATTCGGGGCGGGCTGGGCGCCGCGCGCATATAAGATTTATGCCGATTCTGAAAGATAGCAAAACAACGCTACCTATGATGCTACCTACAATCGAAATTGCTCATCAAAAATGAGGTTTCGATCGTTAGGCGCAATTATGCCTACGTCTAATGGATCAATTGTCGTCCTCAGCGATTGTCCGCGCCATCACCTTCGCCCGGAGCGAAATGACGCAGCAGCACGAGTTCGGGCGGAGCAGGCCTGGCTGGCCATCATTGCATGACTATATATGCTTTCATCCCAACAATGAAAATAAGACAATATCCTTCAGTACCCCAAGCAACCGAGGCGCCCAATTTAAGGCAACTCGATGAAGATTAAGAAACGCCATTTGAGTTCTTCAGAGCGCTTCCAGATGAGGATTTGGTATATCCTACATAGTTGCAAGAGTATCGTAAAAAAATTAAATTGCTGCGCTCTTTTCTCCTCTTTTCGCCCCGCCTACTATGAAGATCTCAAACTTTATCACCGACAACATGGAGCAAATTCTTGTTGAATGGGAAGAATTTGCTACCACCTTTGGTGCAGTTGCCGACAAGATGTCTCCTCGTGAGCTGCGAGATCACGCCAGGCAGATATTACAATTCATTGCCAAGGACATACAAAAGATCGAGAGTCAGGAGGAAGCAAAAGCAAAATCTCAGGGCTTGAACGTCGTTTCCACAAAACAGGAAAGTGCATCAGAAATACACGGTAGGTTACGTTATGCGAGTGGATTTACTCTCCGGCAACTTATTGCCGAGTACAGAGCGTTACGAGCAAGCGTGTTGGAACTTTGGGGTAAAGTCCTTGTCGAAGTATCAGCAGAAAGTGCGCAGGACGTTATGCGTTTCAATGCAGCAATAGATCAGTCTCTTGCCGAAGCTGCAGTGGCCTACTCAGACAAAGTAAATCAAACACGCGATATCTTCCTCGCCATCTTAGGACACGACTTGCGTGGACCGTTAGCTATTACTTCTTTGGCAGGAACCTTTCTCTCACGAGAGGGCATATTTGATGAACAAGTTCAACGCATGGGTCAGCGAGTGGGGCGGAGCGCTGCAACGATGAGTGTCATGGTTAACGATCTACTAACCTTTGCACGCATGCAATTGGGTGATGGCATACCGATAGAACGTAGCATGTGTGACGTCCGTGAAATTATTCAAAGCGCTATCGAGGAAGCCAACGCCGCCCACCCGTGTTCTGTGTTCGAACTTCATGTACACGGAAGTTTAACGGGCTCTTTCGATAAACCGCGACTTCAACAATTATTAGCTAATTTAGCAAATAATGCGGCCCAGTATGGCACCCCTAGCAAATCGATCATTGTCGAAATTGTCGGCGAGAAAGATAGCATCCTCTTCAAAGTACGTAATGAAGGCCCGAGAATTCCAGAAAATGTGTTGCCAACATTGTTCGATGCATTAGTGCAATTACCTGAACAGTTAGGAAACGAAAGGCCACGCTCAAGCCTTGGCTTAGGCTTATTCATCGCTAAACAAATCGCGGTTGCACATGGCGGCGATATCACGGTAACTTCAGACGACGTGAGCGGCACTGTTTTTTTTGTCAACATACCGCGAAATTAGAGAAAATTTAACGCTTCAAGAATTTTTTCAGCCTTGGGCGATTGCATCGACCACAATGCTTATCCATCTTTTAGGGCCGGTCGCCCATTACACGCAGGGCACGAAGGCGCCCTGCGTGTAATGCAAATAGCTATAGTGTATGCGGCTTACAAGCGCCACGTAACAACCGTACCTGCTGAGCTACCTACATGCAAATATCCGTGCAAAAAATCTTTGCATTGCTGCACTCCATGCGCGATGGCACCAATATTTTATGCCGATTGGGCATTGATCGTCACCTGGGGCAGCTTTGGATCACCTATCATTTGGGGGGGCGTCGGGATCTTTCTATGGGAAATGGTGAGTACGCGGAGGGCTATCTCCAACGGAACCCCGCTCCTCCTAAGATACTCTGCTGCACTAATTGTACCGAGCATCGCTTGAAAGATGATTCCCACATCTATTTTCTGAGCAGTCAGAATATCGCTTCTTGTATGTGAAGTGGAGACTTCGTGATCCACTACTGTATTTGAAGTGATTAACATGTGGTTTCCTCTGGGGGACATCTAAGGTCGGGACACGAATTTCTTTGTTCTGGCGCCATGTCGATATCCTCCGCGTTGTCAGCTCGATTTATTTATTTCCCTCCACATTTCTTCGCGTGCCCTATAGATACGGCTGCGTACCGTGCCTATCGGGCGAGCTATTTTCTTAGATATTTCTTCGTAACTCAAGCATTCTATTTCGCGAAGACAAAAAGTTAGCCGCAACGTGGCGGGCAAGGCCATAAATACACGTTCAATTTTCAGATTGGTCTGCACAGCAATATATTGCTCTTCGGGATCATCTAAATAATTTATGTTATTTATTTCATATGATTCCTTATACAATTCCATGGTGTCGAGAAACCGTATATTTCCCCCATATTTTTCGTCATGAAATTTTTTTGCGCTATCGGCGGCAATGACAAATAACCAAGAAGGAAAATTCAAGTCACCCCAAGATGGCATAATTTCTTGAAATGCTTCCATGAAAACAATTTGAATAACATCTTCAATATCATGCGAGTCACAAAGAATTAGCGCGACGATATGTTTTACCTTTGATCGGTATTTTATATAGAGTTTCTCAAATATCAGATTGTCGCTACAGAGAAATTTTCCCACCAAGAAATTGTCATTACTATCTATCACTAATCTAGTCCCACTTTTGGTAGAAATTGAATTTCAAGATTAGCAGGCACAACTCATTTATGCAGACGTGCGTCCTTTAAGTTGATTTGAATCAATACATTCCGAGAAGAAATTAATTCCACGAATTATTTTGCTATCATAAAGAGAGCCACGGCCGACATACTGTTGTGTGAAGCACAATTAACTATAGCATTTTAAAAACAGATATTTCAATAAGGAAATTTATTTTAAGTTCCATATTAAATTTCTATCGGAGCAGGCTTGATCCAATTTCTTAAATATGTTTCCATATTAAAATTCCATGTGATGTCAAATACAACTTGACATGTAAAATATTTGTTTCCATTGCAATTATTTATTTCCATATGGAATTTATTATTTCTCTTCATTCTTTTCAAGGGAATTGATCATGTGGCAACGATATTGATAATTGGATAGGAACTATTGTGGACAATATAATAATTTCCACCTATTTCATCGAGTTTACGCGTCGAACTAACAGAGTTTTAAGAACAATAGATGAACGCGCAGGCCGGGTAAAAATCGACATAAAGGATATAGCTAAACCATTCGATACTTTGATTGTCGATGCGTGGGTGATTGAAAAAAATGGAGTGCTCTGGCTTGTACATGAAACTGATGCTGGCTATACGGTGGAGATCTTGCTATCGAAAGCTTTGCGCTTTTCGCGCCAGGCGAAGTTGTAAAGTCCACCTTTAAGAACCTATCAGACACTTAGAAAAACCGGTCCGAGGCGGACTCGCTCGGCGGCTAGCCGGTATTGATTAATGCATGTACCAAGAGACTGCAATACCTCCCCCAGTGTGCAAATACCAACATTTGCATGCCATTGCACCAGTCGCACAAAAAATTCCTCAAAATGCTTCAATTCGCATCTCTCGATCACACGGGAGGCAAAAGTGTCAAACGTGGAGTGGCAGAAAGTGCGGAAGGAAGGGGTAGCGGCGTAGCGGGCCAGCGTACAATCGGAGACCAACAATGATAAGCTCTCGACAACACCATCCTCGCAGACAGCGATATACCTTGAGACACCTTATGAAAAAGATGACGGCTACAGAAAAGAAGTCGATTACTCAAGACTGGAAAGAAGCGATTGGCGCGTATGACATATATAAGCCACTTCACTTATTGAAGCGTAACGGCCCTCTGCTGACTGGCATTTATCTAAAACCCGTGTATGGCGAGGAACATTATGTTCCCGTGTTCCACACGCACTCACTGATGACGCCGTTTCCTGTGGTTTCGCTGGCCACAACGAGTCCTTTATTAAATGGTAAAGGTGTAGATGAATCAATAAGTCCCTTGCGCCACTCAAGCAAGTTCGATGAACTAGTTGAACCGTTTCGATTGCAGTGCCCTACTGCATTTCTCGACACACTTTCCTGCACAACGCTGGACTCCCTGTATCAAAATACTGTAGCAAGTGCGCATAACTTTCCGATACAAGCCATGACCGACAATGTCTTGCTACTGGCTTGGTGCAAGAAGGAGGCAAGTGTCGCCGAGCGTATTGAGTATTACAAACTCATCTTGCAGGGATGGCCGGAAGGTGTAACCCAACATGTAGGGGGAGCTACAGGCTGGGAACGTGAAATCAAGACCTTATTAGATCCCCAACGCCTTGTAGAGTCGGTCACACAAGAATTGAAAAAATTCAAGTTGAGTCACTTCCCAGATCACTCACTGGCATGTGATTAATTGTAAGCGTAAAGCCAGCACCGGCTTGAGCTTGGCATTGATTTGCCAGATGATGGCATCACACCGCCGGGAAGCGAGGAAGCGAGGGTCAGGTCCGCCATTCAGACACAGACTGATGCGTTGGGTGCTGTGCATCATGCGATCAGGTCTGCCATTTGAACACGGGCTGACGCATTTGCGTCGTAAAAGCATGCTCAGCCGAGAACTAAATGAGAACTATGAACGCGCGCCTTGGACCGGATACTGACAAAAACTGACAGTCAACCGATGTATGATCGGCGAATCAAAACTAAAATGTAAAGGGCTAAATTCACCATGGCTGTTTTTACTCATTCATCAGGTCAGTACTTGTCAGTTGGTGATGCTGAAATATACTTTGAAATCATAGGCAACCCGATTGGGAGTCCATTGCTGTTACTGCATGGCGGCTTAGGCAACCTCACTGACTTCAATGGCATTGTCGCTCAACTTGCAAGTGAATTTAAATTGATTGGCATTGATTTTCGGGGGCATGGCAAGTCAACGCTCGGAAAATCTCGCTTGACCTATAAACAATATCAAGCAGATGCCGAAGCTATTGTCGCGCACTTGAACATCGATTGTTTTTCCATACTTGGCTTTAGTGATGGTGGTATCACTGCCTTGCGCATGGCAGCTGAAACCCCTTCGCGAATTAATGGGCTTGTTGCGGTGGCGGCTCAAAGTCAAATGGAGCCGGACGACCCGGCCCTTCCCATGCTAAGTGGCGTGACAGCTGATTTCTGGGAAACAAAGTTCCCCGAGGCGGTCTTATACTACAGAAATAACAATCCAGAGCCGGACTTTAATGCATTGATCAAATCGGTTGTATCGCTCTGGACAAATACTACCCACAGCGCTTACCCTGGCAATCTCATCGAACAGATCACGGCACAAACTTTGCTGGTGCGTGGCGACGAAGATCATATTTGTTCGTTAAAGTGCGCCGCTGAACTGCAAGATCAAATAAAAGGGTCTGCCTTCTTGAACATTCCTTATGCAGGGCACGAGGTGTACAAAGATTCTCCTATTTTGTTCATGGAGGCGGTGCACGATTTCCTTACCAATAGAATTGCTAAGAAAAATTAGTTGACCAGACCCCACGAAAGCGATGCGGTCTTCCTGCGCCGGCTGGGCAGAAAATATGACGCCGTGGCCAGAAGAGTTGGATGCTAGGAAGCGAGGGGCAGGGAAACGAGGGGCAGGTCCGCCATTCAGACACAGACTGATGCGTTGAGTGCTGTGCATCATGCGATCAGGTCTGCCATTTGAACACCGGCTGAGGCATTTGCGTCGTAAAGCATGCTCAGCCGAGAACCTAATGAGATCCACGAACGCTCGCCCTTGGCGCGCGAGGCTGCCGCGTAGCGGCAGCAGGTGGAGGATTCAGGGCGGGCTGGGCCGGTATAGGCCCAGCCCTTCGAATCTCACACGCATGGCGCCGCCCTGCTCGCTTCCGCCAGGCAATAAAAAACCGCCCGAAGGCGGTTTCTTTATTTCTGGCGGAGCGGTGTAATACGAATAATCAGGTTTCATGAGGAATTTGTGGACAGTTCAACTACCGTACCTACTAAAATACCTACAGATGGGCATCGGCACAAAAAAATCGTGGTATACCTGCGCCCGGTGCGCGATGGCACCAATACAGATCACGTTTTAATGAAGCAGCAATATATTTCCCTTGAGCAATATGCAAGCATATGACATTTACACCAACAATTGAGCTTTTTTCTACTTTTGTCACTTGTTTTTTTCTTAATCACCCCAAAGATAACACTTGTACTGCTGAGCAAAATCCCCTTTGGGTGTTTTTAAAATTTTTTCGATAAAATTTTTCGGGAGCAAAAATTGGTCACTGTTGATGGAAAAAAAATTGTCTTTTCGCAATCATTCATCGTGCGCGATGGAAAAGAAGCTAAATTTACGTTGTCTACCCCTGAGGCGCATTTGGCATGCACAGTGGTGTTTACCCCACCTGTACATGGCGAACCTCAACGCGTCGAAACGTCTGGAGAGGCAAGTAACGTCAAGTTCACTTTCACAGGTTTTCAAAATGAACTTGGTAGTGTAACGATAGATCCAGTGGAATTCTTGAAAACTGCATCGAATAGCCGACTCTACTACCAAGCTCGACAATCTTATCTTGATGGTAATAATTTCGTTCATTTTTTTGTGTATTCAGACAAGTAAGGCATCGACCCAACTAGCCGAAACAATCAAAATTCCGGAATACATTAGGATGGGGTTTCGATACCCTCCGCCCACACCATAAAATTCTTTAAAATCAATTAGTTGGCAATAGATAGCTGCCATTTTATTGCGGTGTTTTTTGGCTGATCATGCACAGTAATAACAACATAATGGCAGCATGAAGCCGCCGCCTAGTGCGGCTTTTTTCTTTCTATCAAAGGTTTACGATGGTCGATGAAATTCTCTCGAGGACGGACGATATCCTTGCAACTGCACAGTTAGGTCTGGACGATATGCTTTCAACAGATCGCACGCGACGCATGAGCGGATTGCGCAATCTAATCGTTTTTGGCCGTTCGGTTACATTTACGCTCCAGAATCTTAGTTCCAAAGCAGAGGGGTTTGACGAGTGGTATTCGGCTGAGCAGGAAGTAATGAAGGCTGACTCTCTGATGAAGTATTTTCTTAATCTCCGCAACGAAATTCTAAAGCAAGGAAAATTGAACGTTAGCACTTCGGCTCACATAAGCGCGTTCAGTACTGAGGATATAAAAAAATTTCCAAAACCACGTAACGCCGTGGCGTTTTTCGTTGGAGATCAGATCGGCGGCACAGGATGGGAGGTTGAACTTCCTGATGGCTCAAAAGAGAAGTATTACGTCACGCTACCTTCAAGCATTGGGACCGTAAAGCAAACTTTCGCTGATATGCCACAAGAAAAATTCCCAGCTCTCGAGGGGCGAAGTGTCGAAGACCTTTCAAGTGAGTATCTTGAAAAATTGTCCGCCTTGGTCAATAGAGCAAAGATACAATTTGGAACGAATGTTAGACCGGCAGGCCGTCCTCACCTGACTCTTGTGAAGTAGCGACGTAGCCGCCCGAGACACGCACTACTGATGCAGCAGTCCTTTTAGCTATGAGAAATTTAATCAGATAACTAAAGTTACGCCTAATGCTACGCTAAAATATTCGAAAAATTTACTTTCTACACAACAACATAAGATAGACTGAGCACACTATTATTTTAAGGATGACATATGAAAGTGTTCATGAGCTGGTCAGGACAACGTAGCAAGCTTACTGCCGAGCTTCTGCATGACTGGATAAAATGTGTCATTCAAGCCGCACAACCATGGATTTCGTCGAAAGGAATAGAGCGTGGCGCCTTGTGGTTCTCAGAAATTAATAACGAACTAAAAGACACTTCTGTGGGTATCATCTGCCTGACAGCTGAAAACAAAGATGCTCCATGGATTCTTTTTGAGGCTGGAGCTTTGGCAAAAGGACTCGCCAACAGTCGGGTTTGCACTTTCCTTGTCGATCTAGAAACTGCTGATCTTCAACCTCCGCTTTCTCAGTTCAATCATACTTTCGCAAATTACGAAAGCATGTGGAGTTTGGTCGCAACATTAAACAATGCTTTAAGCGCAAACAATCTGGAGCTATCTGTTTTAAAACGTGTTTTCGACACCTATTGGCCTCAGTTTAATGCTGAATTTGAAAAAATTATTAACGAAAATCCTCCTGTCACCGTTGTTACACCGAGAGACGACAAGGAAATTTTGAATGAAATTTTGGATACTACTCGCAGCATGCTTGGCCGGGTCCGCAAGCTGGAAGAAAGAGAGAATCTAACAATCGACCAGGCTGATAACGCGAGAAAAAATAGCTTCGTAGCGACGCCAGTATCGGTACTTGAACAAGGGCTATATTCCGATGCTATTAATATGAGTGTCACCTTTCTTCAAGGCGGCATGTCTACTAATGGTTTAAAAACGAGGTTGATGAAAAAATATGGATTTGATGCAGCACACGCACTGTATATCATCGAATTGACAAAAAATAGAATCATCGAAAATACGCCTGAAACACTTTAGAAGCAGTCTTCTGCTACCTGGGCCCAAGATTGTGATTCCCGTTGTCCTGGGTTCGAACCCCATCCCCTCCCCCACAGAGCGAGTAGGAAAATCAAAGGGTTACACTCTCGAGCCAGCCTTGATACTGGTCCGGGTCGAGGAGCATCACCATCCGCTTTTCATCGTCAGGCTTGTGGAAGCGCTGCATGAGCGGGTGGCCATCGGCGTTTATCGTCAGCATCGAGAACGACAGCAGCAAATCTTGCGGCCGGAATTCCCAAATACCGGTGATGGCGGCTGGCATGCCATCGGCTTCCCTGTTTCGTAGCAGGGTTCAAAAAAGTTATCGGCAGAGATAATGCAGAACTGTTTGCGCTTCCAGGCATTGCGGAAGGACGGCTTCTGCGCCACAGTTTCGGTGCGGGCGTTGTAGGTCTGGCGCGCCAGCTTCATATCGGCCCAGTGGGGAACCATCCCGAAACATGCCGGCGCGACTTCCAGTTCACCGGGCACCTCGTGCGACGCGCGAATAATCGGCGCCATGTAGCCAGGCCAGGCTTCCGGCGGCAGGTCAAATTGAGGGGAGCGGACAGCAAAATGCTGTTCGATTTGATCGCTACGGCTGGGGGTATAGTCGGCGCACATGCAATTTATTCTACCTGCCTCCCGGCATTGGCGGCGGCTCCGTACCGACAAAACACAGCCAGGACTGCGCATAGTCGCAAAATTGCATATCCACTTTGCTGCGTTCAAACCCTGATAACACCATGCGCCCATCCCGATACCAGAGCAAATTGACATCGAACAGTGTGTCAACGTATTTTCCACTCTCTCCGTAAGTGAAGCGGGCCAGCCTTACCAGACGGTGTAAGCCCTGGTCTGTCGTTTCAACGACCTCCAACGTTCCGGGCCGTGCCAAGTTGTAACGATCATTCAGCCGTCGCTTGGGCACCTCTACACCAGCAAGGCGCATCTTTAACATTTTAACAATCATCGTGACACCTAAGTAAAATACTGTATATACATACAGTATATCAAGAGTTCTTGAGGCCGCAATACCCGGCAATGATGCGGTGGAGTGAAGATGAATGATGCTCAGAATGCAGACGCCAATACATGGGCCAAAACCGCGCCAGGACACGGCGCAGCGCGAAAACAACACCGTTCCCACGTCGCCGCACCACCTGCACGAAAAACCGCTCAAACTGCGTCAAAATGCGTCAAATCGCATGATCCCTCTTCGCCCCGCCGCGCCAGTCCTCATGCGCCTTCGGCTATGGCGCAAATTTGAGTCAAAAGACCCCTATATAGCGGGCAGGTGTGGAGGGGGGACAACTGCGCGCGCCGGGCCGAAACCGGCCTTTTTCTTGCTTCAAGAGCAACATCAATCGGCGGGACGTGAAAAAGCCGCCTCGTGGGCGGCTTGTGCGGTGGCTGGGGCGCTTTGGCGCGGCTGGGCTGTCGCGTCCCTACCCTGCAGGCTATCGCGGCGTGGCGGTCATCCTGGGCGGCCGGCGCGGATCATCGCCGCCTGCTCCTTGTCGTAGTCGTCGCGGCAGTCCACGCCACAGAACTGCAGCGCGGGCGCCAGCGCCTCGTCGCAGTAATGGCAGCAGCCATGCGCCACCAGGCCTGGCCGGCGCCGCACGGCGGCCAAGCCGCGCGCCACCTCGGCGAAGATGATCTTGTCCGTGTTGTCGATATGGTCGCTCATTGCAAGCCCTCCCCGCCTGTGGCCAGGTCATACGGGGCGAAGCGCACCACTTCCACGCCGGCCCACTCGTTGATCGCCATGAACTGTGCCTGCAACGGCACCAGCTCGTTACGCGCGAAGACGCGCGCGGCCGGTTCCACGGCGCCGAAGCCGCCGGCATTGTTCGGCAGGATGCCCATGAGCTGCGGCGGCACGCGGTGCGCGGCCAGTTGGTCATCGCGCGTGACGCTCTTGATATTGAAAAACTCGTCCTTGGCGGCCACGTCCGACACGGGCAGAATCTGGATGCCGTCCTTCTTGCCGTTCGGCGCGTACATGAACAGGTTACGGAAGTTGCCCGGGCCCTTGCTGTCGCGCATGGCCTGGCGCAGGTTGTCCACGTCTTGGGTGTTGGCGGCGGCGTCCGTCATGTAAAACACGAAACCGGCGTGCGAGCCATTCTTGTAATACTTGCGGCGGAACAGGGTGGCCGCCTCGTTGAGCCAGGCCGATTGCAGCGCGCTCAGGTACTGCGGCACGCCATACAGCTCCTGGTTCACGTCCGGTTCCATCAGGTGGAACACGCGGCCCTTGTCGAATTCATGCACGGCCTGGTAGCCGTTCACGAAAAAGTAGGTATCCAGATCGACGCCACGCCGCATGTACTTGGCCAGCGCATGCTGGTACGCCAGCGCCTTGCCGCTGCGGCTGGGCCGGTCTTCCAGGTAGGCGTTGCCAAACGTCAGGAAGTCCAGGGCCATGCGCTTGAAGGCGTCACGCGATAGGTATTTGCTGGGAATCAGGGTGGACGCCAGCACGTTGGCCTTGAAGTGGATCGCGCTACTGTGGTGCACGCCCGCATTAAAGGACTTGGCCAGGCCGGCCAGGTTGACGGGCGGCTCATACCAGTGGCCGTTCTTCCAGCACTCAAAGCAGTCGAGAATGTCGGCGTGCTCAAGCACGGGCGTCGGGTCGCCGAAGGAAAACGCCTCGATGCCGGCGGCGGCCGGCGCCGTGGCCGCTGGTGATGGCGCGCCTTGGGCCTGCTGGCCGCGCGCGCGCATGTGTCGTGCTTTTCTCAAGAATAAATCTCCATGAAAGATTGGTGGTTGTCAGTGGTGCCTTCGAATGGCTCATGATCGAGGGCGTGCATGCAGGCCCACGCCAGATCGGCGTGACCGGTTTCATCGGTGCGCCCCGCCACGTAGGTGACGTTGCGCCCGCTGGGGGTGAGGGTCTTGCGGATGGCCATGAACGATTGCGCGATGTCCGTCCAGCCGGCGTCAAATTCCAGGCGCGCACGGCTGATGATGTTTTTCGCCTTCAAGACCATGCGGGTTTTGACTTCGGGCGAATAGTTGATCGCCGTGGCGGCCGGGAAGAACTGGCGCACGATGGGAAACACGCCAATGCCCATGCCGGTCGTGTCAATGCCGATGTATTCGACGTTGTAGCGCTGGGTCATCTGGCGGATCGCTTCGGCGTGATCCTTGAAATCCTGTCCGCGCCACTGGTGGCGCTCCAAGATGCGGAACTTGCCGCCGGCCGTCATGGGCGGCGCCAGCACGACGCAGCCGGCGCTGTCGCCGTTCAAGGCCGGGTCGTAGCCGATCCACACGGGCCGGTTGCCGAACGGACGCAGGCCCAGCAACGGCTTGTAGTCGTCCCACTCCACCCAGGAATCGACCATGCAGCGCTGCAGCTCGGCCAGCGGGAAGACCGAGGCCGAGTCGTCAATAAAATTGCACATCAGCAGGTTATCGAACTGGTCCGGGCTGTATTCGAAGTTGCGCAGCTCGTCGATGTCGAACAGGTTGCAGCCGCCGCGCTCGGCGTCCAGGATGGTGACGATCTGGCGCCAGATTTTGTCCTCGCCCGTGTAGCCCGACGACAAGCGGGCGTGGCTCACGTCGATGTTGACCTGGTCCGCCTTGGCGCGGCGCTTGTTGAACAGCTCGCCCGTCCAGAACGGGTAGGCCTGGTGTGTGGTCGAGGATGGCGTTGAAAAATACGTCTTGCGCCATTTCTTGTGGATGGCCATGCCCGAGGCCACCTTGTTGAGTTCCTGGAAATTCTGTGTCCAGAAAAATTCATCGAAGTAGAAATTGCCGTGGTAGCCCTGCGCCGTGCGCGCATTCGTGCCCAGGAAGTACAGGTGCGCGCCGTTCGGCAGCACGATGGGGTCGCCCGTCAGCTCGATGCCGGCCGCCTCGCGCGCGAATTGCACAATGTATTGCTTGAAGACGTGCGCCTGGCTCTTGGAAGCGGACAGGAAAATCTGGTTGCGCCCGGTTTCCATCGCATCGGCCAGCGCCTCGCGGGCGAAGTACCATGTGGCACCGATCTGGCGGCTTTTGAGAATGGCGCGCGTGCGCTGGTCGCCGTTGCGATACCAAACCTTTTGATAGTCGAACAGCGAATCCTGGAAGGCGTCGAGCAGTTGGATTTTCTGCTCTTCGCTGAAATCGTTGCGGGTCGGCTTTTTCTTCGGGCCGGCATTGCGGTTTGCCAGCTTGGGATTGAGATCCACCTCGTTGCCGCCCGGCTGCTCGTAGCGGCGCACGCGCGCCGCCTGCACGATAGCGCGCATCAGCAGATCGATTTCCTTGTAGTCGCTGCCGCTCTTGACCTCTTTTTCGATCAGCTTCACCAGGCGCAGCTCGGCCGCTGCCTCGACGTGCTCGATGGCCTGGGCCTTGTCCCATTCGTCGCGCAGCTTCCAGCTGTTGATGGTGCTGCGCTTGAGTCCCAGGTGGCGGGCGATGGACGAAATACGCCAGCCCTTCCAGTACAGGGCGCGCGCGGCACGGCGCGGCTCGGATTCGGGCACGGCCAGTTCGGCGATTTTCTCGTCGGTGGTTTGTTCGCTTGTTTTCTCGATTGTCAGCATGCCGCCAGCGTAGGCCGCGCGCGCGCGGAGCGGGGAAAGGCAGAAGTCGCTATGGCCCATAGCAACCCGCACCGCATTGAATCGCGGCGCCAAGACGTTGACCATGGCGTTATCCGATCAACCGAGAACGCCCACCATGTCCAAACCATCGCCCAAACCATCGAAATTCTTCCGCGTCGCCACCGAAGGCGCCACCACGGACGGCCGCAACATCGACCGCGCCACCATCGAGCAGATCGCCGCCACCTACAACCCGAAAACCTACGGCGCGCGCATCTGGCTGGAGCATATCCGGGGCATCCTGCCCGACAGCCAGTTCAAGGCCTACGGCGACGTGATCGCCGTGAAAGCCGAGGAAGTGGACACCGACAACGGCAAGAAACTGGCCCTGTTCGCGCAGATCGAACCGACGCCGGAACTGATGGCCATCAACAAGGCGAAACAAAAGCTGTACACCAGCCTGGAAATCCAGCCCGACTTTGCCGACTCGTCGCGGCCCTACCTGGTCGGCCTGGGCGTCACCGACAGCCCGGCCAGCCTGGGCACCGAGGCGCTGAAATTTTCCGCCAGCCGCAAGCAGCAAAGCGCCAACCTGTTCACTTCGGCCGTCGAGGTGACGCTGGAATTTGACGAGCCGCAGGGCGCCAAGCTGGCCGACGCCGTGAAAAACCTGCTGTCGCGCTTTTCCAATAAATCCGGCACCGACGCGGCGCAGTTCGCCGACATCAGCGAAGCCGTGCAGGAGCTGGCCGGCCACGTCGTCACCGTCAACGACAACTACACGGGCACCTTGGCGCGCCTGGAGAAAACCGAAACAGCCTTGAAGTCCACGCAGGACGAGCTGGCCACCTTCAAGGCGCAGATGGACGAAGCGCCCGGCAACGGCCCGCGCCGCCCTGCCGCCACCGGCAACGACGGCGCCGTGCAGACCGAGTTTTAAGTGCGCGCCATCCACCAACACCCCATTCAACAACGGAGCACTGATTTATGAAAAAGCAAACGCGCCAGGTCTTTGGCCAATATGAAACCCGCCTGGGCCAACTGAACGACACGGACAACGTGGCCAAGACCTTCAGCGTCACGCCCAGCGTGCAGCAAAAGCTGGAAACGAAGATGCAGGAATCGAGCGAGTTCCTGTCGAAGGTCAACATCATCGGCGTGAGCGAGCAGGAAGGCGAAAAGCTGGGCCTGGGCGTGTCCGGCCCGATTGCCGGCCGCACCAACACCAAGGACAAGGAACGCAAGACGCGCGACCTGTCCACCCTGGACGGCACCAAGTACCGCTGCGAACAGACCAACTTCGACACGCATTTGAACTATGCCAAGCTGGACGCCTGGGCCAAGTTCGCCGACTTCCAGTCGCGCGTGGCCAATGCCATTTTGACGCGCCAGGCGCTGGACCGCATCGTCATCGGTTTCAATGGCGTGAAGGCCATGGCCGACACCGATCTGGACGCCAATCCGCTGCTGCAGGACGTGAATAAAGGCTGGCTGCAGCACCTGCGCGAGCTGGCGCCCGAGCGCGTCCTGGGCCTGGTGGCCAGCGGCATGCCGGGCAAGGTCGTCATCGGCGACGTGGACGGCGCCGACTATGCCAACCTCGACGCGGCCGTCACCGATGCCGTCAACCTGCTGGACCCGTGGTATCAGGAAGACACCAATCTGGTGGCCATCGTCGGGCGCAAGCTGTTGAACGACAAGTATTTCCCGCTGGTCAACACCAAGCAGGCGCCCACGGAAACGCTGGCGGCCGACATCATCATCAGCCAGAAACGCATCGGCGGCTTGCCGGCCGCGCGCGTGCCCTTCTTCCCGGATAACGCGATCCTGATTACGCGCTTCGACAATCTGTCGATCTACTTCCAGGAAGGCGCGCGCCGCCGCCGCGTCGAGGACGTGCCCAAGCGCGACCGCATCGAAAACTACGAGTCGTCGAACGACGCCTACGTGATCGAAGACCTGGGCCTGGCCGCGCTGGTGGAAAACATCGAGTTGAAAAACAAATGATGGCGAACCAGTCCCCCGCCCTGCGCCACCGCGCGCGCATGCTGGCCGAGCGCACGGCCGGCGCCGCCGCGCCGCAAGGCGTGACCACCGGCACGGCCTACGAAATGATGCTCTACAAGCTGACCGACGACCGGCGCCGCCTGAAGTCCATCCAGTCCGTCGAACGCAAGATCGAGGTCAAGGCCACCTTGCTGCCGGATTACGCGCCGTGGATCGACGGCGTACTGGCCGGCGGCAAGGGCGCGCAGGATGACGTCTTCTCCACCTTGCTGGTGTGGCACATCGACACGGGCGAATACGAGCGCGCCCTGGTCATGGCCGCCTATGCACTGGAACACAAGTTCACGCTGCCCGACACCTACAGCCGTGACATCGCCACCCTGATGCTGGACGAGTTCGCCGAAGGCTATTTGCACGGCAAGCTGGCCAGCGATCCGCAGCATGCGGCCCAGGTGCTGGGCGCCGTCGAAGAACTGACGGCCGCCAGCGACGCGCCCGACCAGGCGCGCGCCAAGCTGCACAAGGCCATTGGCCTGGCCATGATCGCCGTGCTGGATCAGGCCGACGAAGCCGACATCGCCCCGGCGCTGGTGGCGCAGGCGGAAACGGCCATGGGCCAGTTGAAACGCGCGCGCGCCCTGTCCGAGTCCTGCGGCGTCAAGAAAGATATGGAAAAGCTGGAACGGCGCCTCAAGCGCGCGGCCGGTTCCACGTAAAGAGCATCCCCCGCAGCACGGCGGCACGGGGGGATTCTGGCTGAACCATCGGCCTGATGAACCCCGTCCACCGCCCATTTTTGAAAGTACCCCGTATGTCCTTCATGGCCCTGCCCCCGTCCATCCCGCCCGGCAGCACGCCGGCGGCACCGGCGCCTGCCCCTGGCATCATCGAGAACGATGGCTGGTTTCCCGATATTGCCCTGGCTGAAATGCGCGACGCCATGCGCCTGGACGGCACCGTCACCGACGCGCGTCTGGTGCAAGCCGTGGTCGATGCCATCCTGCAGGTCAACCGCGAGCTGGCCGACTGGCAAGGCAAGCACGCCGCCGCAGGTATCGCCGCCCTGGTGGACGTGCCGGCCACGCGCATCAACCGCGAATCCCGCTTGCTGGCGCAGTACCGGCGCGCCGTCTACAGCACAGCGAAAGCGGATCTGATCGAGCGTTACCGCGACTACGACAGCACGGCCACGTCCGTTAGCGACAAGAAAAGCATGGAATGGCTGGACGAGGCGCCCGGTGCGCAACGGCGCAATGCGCAATGGGCAATTGCCGATATGGTCGGCCGCACGCACCTCACCGTGGAGCTGATCTGATGCAGGTACGCACGCAGCAGCACGACACGGTAGACGCCCTGGTGTGGCGCTACCTGGGCGACGGCGCGGGATACGTCGAGCAAACCCTGGAAATGAATCCCGCGCTGGCGCGCCACGGCGCCGTGCTGCCTGCCGGCCTGGTCGTCACCCTGCCAGAGCCGGCGGCCAGCACGGGCCAGGCCGCAGCCGATCTTGTGCAGCTATGGGATTAACGCAGCAATCCACCTTTTTACCCTCATGAAAAATCTCTCACCCCTCACCTCGGAGTATCAAGCAATGTCCGCAGAATCGTTTGGTGGTTTCGCCACACTGGTCAAACTGTACGGCTTCAAGGCGGCGCTGGGCATGGTCGGCGCGGCCATGCTGTACATCGTGCTGCCGCCACTAAACAGCGACGGCACCTTCAACAAGGGCGAGTTTGTCGCCCGCCTGGCCTGCGCCGGCGTCTTCTCGTGCCTGCTGGGCGGCACCGTGTACCAACTGCTGTGCGCCCAGCTCCCGGCCATCGGCGCCATGGTCAACGCTTCCGCCATCGACTTGATCGTCGGCGCGCCCGGCTGGTGGGTATCGCGCGCCGTGGCCCTGTGGTTCCAGCGCCGCAGCGACAAGGACATCGCCGAGCTGGTCAAAGACGCGAAGGAGCATTAATGGCCACCACCGATAATCCACTGATCGCGCGCGTCATCGACGCCATCCTGCGCGCCGAAGGCGGCTATGTGAATGACCCTCTTGATGCGGGCGGCGAAACCAATTACGGCATCACCGTGGCCGTGGCGCGCGCCAACGGCTACACGGGACCGATGCGAGATTTGCCCGTGACGGTGGCGCGCGCCATCTACACGGCCCGCTACATCACGGAGCCGAAGTTCGACCAGGTGCTGGCCCTGCATACCGGCATCGGCGCCGAAGTGATCGACACGGGCGTCAACATGGGGCCGCACCGCGCGGCCGAGTTCCTACAGCGCTGGCTGAACGGTTTCAATGACACGGGCGGGCGCTACGCCGCCCTGTTCGTCGACGGCCGCCTGGGCGCGCAATCGCTGGGCGCCCTTGCGTCCTTCCTGACATGGCGCGGCCAGGATGGCGCCGCCGTGCTGCTGCGCGCCCTGAACGGCCTGCAGGCGGCGCGCTACCTGGAAATTACCGAGGCCAACAAGAGCCAGCGCCGTTTTCTGTTCGGCTGGATCAAGGAACGGGTGGCCATGTGACCGCGACCACCTGGCGCCCGCTGACCGCCTGCCTGCTGTGCGGCGCCCTGGTCGGCTGGACGGCGCAGGATTGGCGCAAAGATGCCAGCATCGCCACTCTGCAGCGGGCGGCGGCCACCGACAAGAGCACCGCCGCCACCGCGCTGGCCCAGGCCACCGCCCGCGTGCTGACGCTGGAGCGCGCCGCCGGCGCCGCCCTGGCGCAGCGCGCCGACCACCTCACCCAGGAACAAACCCATGCGAAAACCGAGCGTGACCGTTTTAACAATGATGTGCGCAGCGGCGCTGTGCGCCTGTCAATCCCCGTCGCCAGCGGTCAGTGCGCCGCAACTGCAGATTCCACCGCTGCCGCAAGCCATCGGCACCAAACGCGCGCCGAACTTGACCCAGCGACTGCGGCAGCTCTTAACGCCATTGCCAGCGACGGCGACGACGCCACCCGCCAGCTGAACGCCTGCATTGACGCCTACAATCTAGTACGAGACACCTACCATGTACAAACCGAATAGCCTGCGCCAGCACTTGGCCGCCGCCATCCCCGACCTGCAGCGCGACCCCGACCGCCTGCTAGTCTTCGCCGACGAAGGCAACGTGGTGGCGTCGGCCACCGCCTCCTTCTCCTTCGAATACCGCTTCAAGCTCAACCTGATCGTCACCGACTACGCCGGCGACGCCGATGCCATCATGGTGGCCCTGATCGCCTGGCTGAAAGTCCACCAGCTCGACCTGATGGCCAACGAGGAAACGCGCAAGCATGGCATCGCCTTCGAGGTGGATTTTAATAACCATGAAACGGTCGACATTTCCATCAAGCTGGACCTGACCGAGCGCGTGGCCGTCAAGACCGGCGAGGCGGGCCGCCTGGATATCAAGCACCTGGCCGAGATACAGCACATGCCCGCCTATGCGGACGAGTTCTGGAAGCTATATGACGGCGACACCCTGCTGGCCGAGTGGCGCACGCCCGAGGCGACGCCATGAGCGACGACCTGCACGCGCTGGAAGCCTGGGCCGGCGCCCTGTTGGCCAAGCTACAGCCGGCCCAGCGCCGCGCCATCAATCACAAGGTGGCCATCGACTTGCGCCGCAACCAGGCGCAGCGCATCAAGGCGCAGCAGGGGCCGGACGGCGCGGCCTATCCGGCGCGCAAGCGGCGCAAGGAATTCAAGGGGAAGAACGGGCGCATCAAGCGGCAGAAGGCGGCGATGTTCGCCAAGATCCGTACCGCCAAGCACCTGAAATTAAAAGCGACGGGCGACCAGATCGAGGTCGGGTTCTTTGGCTGGGTGGCACGTGTGGCGCGTGTGCATCAGTTTGGTCAGCAAGATCTGGTACAGAAAGGAGGGCGTACATTCAAGTATCCAGCACGTATCCTACTGGGGATGTCTCAGTCTAACCAAATGTCAGTGCGGAACAGTTTATTGAAGCATCTTCTAGCGCCCTAAGTTATACTAAGCAAGATAAAAATTAGACAATAATGAATTAATATTTCGACGTCTAATATTATGCATAAATCTTATCTTAAAATTTCTATCTCACCGCATTAGAAAATCATCTCTCAAGAAACGAAATATTTCAGCATCCACATCATATAAAAATCATGTCATCTATATTTAAATTTGAAGCAAAATTTGGTTGGGCAGAAGCCATAGCCGCATTAGCCTTTCTTTCGAGCATTGGTTCATTCTTATATGCCCGAGATCAAGTCATTCAAAACCTCCCTGATTTACATTTTGAATCTGAATCTGCTTTACGAATCGACTTAGAAGGGGTGAGAAGCAAAAAGGAAATTCTAGTTATGCTACCAATTATTGTTACAAATCGCGGAGGACGAACCGCAACTTTAGTGAAAATTGAAAAAGATACGTTGCCACAACTCTTAGAAATTATCAATGATAAAATCCAAGTAAAAAACAATCTAACCTCCCAATATTCGTTCACCGAGGGAAAAACAAATAACCGCAGCCAACTTTCCACCTTACTTTCCGCATCGGAATTCAAACCTTTCATTCTTCCACAAATAATTAATGAATCAGTTGAAAGTGGAAAGTCTCGCACATTCGTCTTACTTCTAAAAATAAGAAGAGAAGATGAATCCGATATTGGCGATGCAAAAGTATTATTTTCAGCAAAAGCCGTTTTTAGCGACGGATCCACATTCAAAATATCTCGAGGCTTTGGATTTCCACAAACTGATTAAATTAAATAGATTTATGCTACACCAAAGTCGCTAAGCCACTTATCAACCCGCCCCCGCGTGCATCCGCACGCGGACTTCGGCAACATGCACTGCATGAACGCCGACCTGTCCGACCTCCTCCGCTTGCTGCAAAACCTGATCCGCCTGGGCACCATCGCCGAGGTGAAAGGGGCCAAGGCGCGCGTGCAGCTCGGGCCAACCCTCACCACGGAATGGCTGAACTGGGCCACACGGCGCGCCGGCAGCACGCGCACCTGGTCGGCGCCCACGGTCGGCGAACAAGTGATCGTCTTTTCCCCGGGCGGCGACCTGACGCGCGGCATCATCGTGCCGGCGCTGTACTCGCAGGAATTTGACACGCCAGAATCCAATCCCACCATCCACACCACGCACTACCCTGACGGCGCCGTGGTGCAGTACGACCACGCTGCCCATGCCCTGACGGCGACGCTTCCCGGCGGCACCGCCACCATCACCGCCGACAAGGTGACATCGAACGCGCCCAGCACCATCTGCACGGGCGACCTGACCGTCATGAAAAACCTGATCGTCAAGCAATCGGCCACCGTGGAAGGCGCCACCGCGCTGAACGGCGGCGTGAACGCCAAGGCCGGCGCCGCCGGCGGCGTGGCCATGGCCGTGCAAGGGACGATCAAAGCCAGCGAGGACGTGCTGGCTAGCGCCATCAGCTTGCTCAAGCATCCGCACAGCGGCGTCAAGCAAGGTGAAGACCAATCGGGCGGGCCGCTGCCATGATGGGCATGCACGCCGCCACCGGGCGCAGCCTGACGGGCCTGGGCCACCTGTGCCAGTCCGTCACCGACATTATTACGACGCCCATCGGCTCGCGCATCCGGCGCCGCCGCTATGGCTCCGAAGTGCCCGAGCTGATCGACCAGCCCCTGAACAGCGCCACGCAGTTGCGCATCTACGCCGCCACCGCCTTTGCCCTGCGCCGCTGGGAACCGCGTTTGCAACTGTCCAGCGTACAGCTCACGCGCGACACGGACGGCGCCATCGCCCTGCTGCTCGATGGCACGGCGAATGGCCAGGGCATCACCCTGTCCGTGCCCGTCAAGCAAGGGAGCGCCGTATGAGCACGCCCATCGACCTGACCCAATTGCCCGCGCCCAGCGTGGTCGAGGTGCTCGACTTCGAAGCCATCCTCGCCAACCGTAAAGCGCACCTGGTGCGCCTGCTGCCGGAAGCCGAGCGCGCGGCCGTCACGGCCCTGCTGGAGCTGGAATCGGAACCGGCCGCCAAGCTGCTGGAAGAGAACAGCTATCAAGAAACCATCCTGCGCAACCGCGTCAACGAGGCCGGCAAGGCCGTCATGCTGGCGTTCGCCCTCGACGGCGACCTTGATCAACTGGGCGCCAACGTCAACGTGGCGCGCCTGGTCATCACGCCGGCCAATCCCAACGCCCTGCCGCCCGTGGCCGCCGTCATGGAAGACAACGACGCCTACCGCCTGCGCATCCAGGAAGCGCCGGATGGCCTGTCCGTGGCCGGCCCGAAAGCGTCGTATGAATTCCACGCCCGCAGCAGCGACGGCCGCGTCAAGGACGCAAGCGCCACCAGCCCCGCGCCGGCGCACGTCATCGTCACTGTGCTGGCCAACAACGACACAGGCATCGCCGACGCCGCGCTGCTGGCCACGGTGGCGCGCGCGCTCAACGCCGAGGACGTGCGCCCCCTGGGCGACCGCTTGAGCGTGCAAGCCGCCCAGGTCATCGACTACCAGATCGAAGCCACCTTGTTTATCGGCGTCGGCCCGGAAGTGCCGATCCTGCTGGACGCCGCGCGGGCCAACGCCGTGCGCGTATCGCAGCCGCGCCGCCCGCTGGGGCACAGCATCTACCGGTCCGCCTGCAGCGCCGCCGTGCACGTCGAAGGCGTGCGCAAGGTCGTCTTGACCAGCCCGGCAGCGGATATCGAACTGAACGCCACCCAGGCCGCGCGCTGCACGGCCATCAAGCTCAATGTCGTGGTGCTCGATGAATAGGATCGTGCCCACCCTGCCGCCCAATACCACGAAGCTGGAGCGCGCCATTGCCGTGGCCTGCGCCGAGCTGGTCAACGTGCCCGTGCCGCTGCGCGACCTGTGGAACGCCGACCGCTGCCCGGTCAATCTGCTGCCGTTTCTGGCCTGGGCCTGTTCCGTCGACCGCTGGGATGATGCCTGGCCCGAGTCGATCAAGCGCGGCGCGATCAAGGCGGCCTACTTCATCCACAAGCACAAGGGCACGATTGCCGCCGTGCGCCGCGTGGTCGAGTCCCTGGGCTACCTGATCCGCATTACCGAATGGTGGCAAACCACGCCACCGGGCGTGCCGGGCACCTTCCGCCTCGACGTGGGCGTGCTGGACACGGGCATCACGGACGCCATGTTTCTGGAAATGGAACGCCTGATCGCCGACGCCAAACCCGTCAGCCGCCATTTGACGGGCCTGGCCATTTATCTGGAAAGCCGTGGCAACGTCTACGCGGGCGCTTGTGCGTACCACGGCGACAGCATGACCGTGTATCCCTGGATCGCGGAAACCATCGAAGTGCGCGGCACGCTATTGCAGGCCGGCGCATCCCATACCATCGACACCCTGACCATCTATCCATGAGCACATATTTCGCCATTCTCACCGAAGTGGGCGAGGCCAAGCTGGCCAACGCCATCGCCCTGGGCCAAACCCTGAAACTGAAAAGCCTGGCCGTGGGCGACGGCAACGGCAATCTGCCCATGCCCGTGCGCACGCAAAAGGCGCTGGTGCGCGAAGTGCGCCGCGCCGGCCTGAACCAGCTGAGCATCGACCCGGCCAACGCCAGCCAGATCATCGTCGAGCAGGTGCTGCCCGAGGATGTGGGCGGCTGGTGGATACGCGAAATCGGTATCTACGACGAAGCCGGCGACCTGTGCGCGGTGGCCAACTGCCCGCCCAGCTACAAGCCCCTGATGGCCGAGGGCAGCGGGCGCACGCAAGTGGTGCGCATCGTGCTGATCGTCGCCAGCACGGCCGCCATCGAACTGAAAATCGACCCATCTGTCATCCTGGCCACGCGCAAGTATGTCGATGAGCAGGACATCATCGTGCGCGCCTACAGTGACGCGCAACTGGCCAAGCACCTGGCCGCCGCCGACCCGCACCCGCTGCTGGCCAAGGTCGCCTATGTCGATCAGCAAGACACCAGCGCACGCGCCTATGGCGACCAGCAACTGGCCAAGCACCAGGGCGCCGCCGATCCGCATCCGCTGCTGGCGAAGGTCGCTTACGTCGATCAACAGGACACCAGCGCGCGCAGCTATGGCGATCAGCAACTGGCCAAGCACCAGACTGCTGCCGACCCGCATCCGCTGCTGGCCAAGGTCGCTTATGTCGATCAGCAAGACACCAGCGCGCGCGCCTATTGCGACCAGCAACTGGCCAAGCACCAAGCTGCTGCCGACCCGCATCCGCAATACAGCATGAAGGAGATCGGGGCACCGGCGAAGTTTGACGCGTCGAGCAAGCTGGCCAACACCGATTTTGTGCAGCGCGCGCAAGGAAACATGGTGCGTTACGCCGACGTCGTTGAAAGCCGCCCACTCACCGCCGAGGATATGGGCTGCGCCCTGTACTTCCCTTATCCGGGCAAGGCCATCACCATTCCCGACCCGGTATCGCTTGGCATTCCCCACAATTCCGGCAAGTGCGTCAAGTTCTTCGGACTCTTCAATACCGGCACCATTCTTGCCGCGCCAGGCGTGAACATTGGATTTGATGTCGGCAGTGTGCCGAACATCACGATCAAGCCAGGGCAATTTCTCACCCTCATGGCGACCGGGCCAAAAGTATGGCAAGTCATCGAATCGACCGCCGAGCTGTGGCGCAATGCCGACTTTGCGGCAATGTTGTCTTCGAGCGGCTACCAGAAACAACCCGGCGGCATGATCCTGCAATGGGGCGGCGGCGCGCAGACACCGGAATCTGGCTATGTCGACGTGATCTTCCCTATTCCGTTTCCGAACGCGTGTTTTCACGTCTTCCCTGGATATGAAGGGCAAGGTGGAAGCGGGTCCAGTCTGCCCAGCAACATCAACGCCGGTATGAAGACAAAAACGGGCTGTCGGCTGTTCACCTACAACGGGAATGCGCTTTCGGCTGGCATCACCCCGTCCTATTTTGCGATTGGAAACTAATCATGCCCGTCAGATATTCACCGAGCACAGGTTTTTTTTACCCCGTCAACATCGAGTACCAGGACATCCCGTCCGACGTGTTTGAGGTATCCGAGGCGGACCACCTGGCCGCCCACACCGTCCGCGCATCCGGCGGATCGTTCAAGTTTGTCAAAGGGACGCTGCGCATCACGGCGGCCCCTGCCATTCCCTATGGCCAGGTGTGCGCCGTCTACCTCAATACCGTTCGCGCGCGCCGTGACGGCATCCTCAACCGCCTGGCCGGTATCGGCTTTGCCGCCATGGCCAGCGGCGACGCGGCAACCGCGCAAGCCATCGTCACGGCGCGCACCTGCCTGCTCGATATCACCATCTGCGCGACGGTCGCCGCCGCACAGGATATGGACGCCCTGCAAGCGGCCGTCAGCGCCGAATTCCAGCGCATCGCCGACGCCTTGCCGCAAGAGGCCCGGCGCGCCTTCGATGATGCAGGCAACACCCAGTAACACCCCCGACATTTACCACTTACCAGGAGAGCAACATGGCCACCGACTACCACCATGGCGTGCGCGTCATTGAAATCAACGAGGGTTCGCGCCCGATCCGTACCGTGTCCACCGCCGTGCTGGGCCTGATCGCCACGGCCGACGATGCCGACCCGGCGGCCTTCCCGCTCGACACGCCCGTGCTCGTCACCAACGTGCTGGCCGCCATGGGCAAGGCCGGCAAGACGGGCACCTTGTACCGCAGCCTGCAGGCCATCGCCGCGCAGACAAAGCCCCTGACGGTCGTGGTGCGCGTGGCCCAGGGCGAGACGGAAGCGGAAACCACCAGCAACGCCGTGGGCGGCGTCTCGCCCGATGGCAAATACCTGGGCGTCCAGGCGCTGCTGGCCGCGCAAAGCAAGCTGGGAGTGAAACCGCGCATCCTGGGCGCGCCGGGGCTGGACACCCAGGCCGTCACCAATGCCCTGGCCAGCGTGGCGCAGCGCCTGCGCGCCTTCGTGTATGCGTCCGCCTATGGCTGCGCCACCGTCGCGACGGCCACCACCTATCGCGGCCAGTTCGGCCAGCGCGAAGTGATGATGATCTGGCCAGACTTCGTGAACTGGAATACCGCCACCGACGAAGAGGCCAGCATTTCCGCCGTCGCTTACGCCATGGGCCTGCGCGCCAAGATTGACGAGGAAACGGGCTGGCACAAGACGCTGTCCAACGTGGTCGTCAACGGCCCGACCGGCATCACCAAGGATGTGTTTTTCGACTTGCAAGACCCAGCCACCGATGCCGGCGTGCTCAACGCCAAGGAAGTGACTACCCTGATTAACATGGGCGGCTACCGCTTCTGGGGTTCGCGCACCTGCGAGGCGCCGGGCGGCTTCTTCTATTTCGAAAGCTACACGCGCACGGCCCAGGTGCTGGCGGACACCATCGCCGAGGCGCATTTTGCCTATGTCGATCTGCCCTTGCATCCGTCGCTGGTGCGCGACCTGCTGGAAAGCATCAATGCCAAGTTCCGCGACTTGAAACTGCAGGGCTACATCATCGATGGCCATGCCTGGTATGACGAGCAGTACAACGACAAGGCCGGGCTGAAAGACGGCAAGCTGGCCATCGACTACGACTACACGCCCGTGCCGCCGCTGGAAAACCTGAAGTTCCAGCAGCGCATCACCGACCGCTATCTGGCCGACTTCGCCTCGCGCATCGCCGCGTAGTCACCATCACCACCCAGCCCGCGCCAGCGCGGGCACATTGAAATACTGGAGAAATTATGGGCCTGCCCCGCAAACTGAAAAACTTCAACCTGTTCCAGAACGGCGTGTCCTTCATGGGCATGGTGCCCGAAGTCACCTTGCCGAAACTGAGCCGCAAGATGGAAGAGTACCGCGCAGGCGGCATGAGCGGCCCCGTGTCCGTGGACTTCGGCAACGAGGCGCTGTCGCTGGAATGGAGCGGCGGCGGCCTGATCGCCGAAGCCCTGAAACAGTACGGCGCGCACACGCACGGCGCCGTGCAACTGCGCTTTGCCGGCGCCTACCAGGAAGACGATGACGGCACGGTGGCCGCCGTCGAGGTCGTCGTGCGCGGCCGTTACAAGGAAATCGATATGGGCGGCGCCAAGATGGGCGACGACACCACCCACAAATACACCATGGTTTGCAGCTATTACAAGCTGCTGATCGACGGCGCCACCGTCATCGAATTGGACTTCATGAGCGGCACCGAGAATTTCGGCGGCGGCGACACGAATGCAGCCATCCGCAAGGCCATCGGCCTGTAATCCCCTTTTTTACTGACCACCCCACCATAAGGAACACAGCATGCACAACGATACCCAAAACCAAGCTGTCATCGAACTGGACGAACCGATCAAGCGCGGCGACAGCCTCATCACCTCGCTGACCGTGCGCAAGCCCAAGGCGGGCGCGCTGCGCGGAATTTCCCTGATCGAGCTGGCCAACCTGAACGTGTCGGCCCTGCAGATCGTGCTGCCGCGCATCACCGAGCCAACCTTGACGGCGCACGACATCGCCAACATGGACCCGGCCGACCTGCTGGCCGTGGGCGTCGAGGTTGCCGGTTTTTTGGCGAGCAAAGTAGATCGCCTTTCGGTGCCATGGCCGACATTGCCGGCGTCTTTCACTGGACGCCGGCAGCGATGGACGGCTTTACGATTGATGAACTGATGGCCTGGCGCGAACGCGCCAGGCAACGAAGCGGAGCGGAATAGATGGCTGGTCGGGATTTGAAATTACAGGTGATATTTGCGGCACTGGACAAGATTACCGGCCCGCTGAAAAAAATCATGGGCGGCTCCAGCGATACGGCCAAGGCGCTGAAGGCGACCAGCGACCGCTTGCGCGACCTGAACACACAGCAAAGGAACCTTGGGAAATTCCGCGAACTACATAGCGGTATTCGAACAACGGGGGTTGAGTTGAAAGAAGCTCAAAAAAAAGTAAAAGAGCTGGCCGCAAGCATAAAACAGACCGAGTCTCCTACACGCGCCATGACGCGTGATTTGAAGGCGGCGACGAAGGTCACGCAGGCCTTGACGCTGAAAGGCCGAGAACAGAGCCAGCAATTCCGCGTCCTGCGCACCAGCCTGAAAGACGCCGGCATCGACACGCGCCAGTTGGGCAAGGCCCAGGAATGGTTAAAAAACAGTATCCAGTTGACGAACGTTGAACTGGCCTCGCAACAAAGACGCCTGGCCGCCTCCGCCGCCAAGCAGCAGCGCGTCACCAACGCCACCCAGCATGCCGACAAGCTGCGCAGCAAAGCGGGCAGCATTGCCATGGCGGGCGCTGGCGCGACAGCGGCCGGCGCGGTCATGGCCATGCCCATCGCCAAAGGTCTGCACGAGGCGAAGCATTACCAGCTGGAAAAGGCCCGCGTCAATGCCTTGGGCTTGGGGCCGAAAACCAGCCAGCAGGCAATCGACTTTGCCAAGAACATGAAGACCTACGGTACCAGCCAGAATGAAAACCTGGAACTGGTGCGCGACGCGATGTCGATCTTTGGCGACCTGCACCATGCGGAAATGGTCGCGCCCACCCTGGCCAAGATGAAGTTTGCCAACAAGGCATTCTTCGGCGCCGAGTCGGGCGAAGAGAACGAGCGCATCTTCATGGACTTGCTCAAGGTCATCGAGCAACGCGGCGGCACGGCCAGTTCGGAAAAATTCCACTCGCAGGCAAACATGATGCAAAAGGTCATCACCGCCACGGGCGGGCGCGTGGGACCGACCGAATGGCTGAACTTCATCAAGACGGGCGGTATCGCCGCCAAGATCATGGACGACAAGCAGTTCTATTACCAGATGGAACCGCTGGTGCAGGAAGTCGGCGGCCACCGCGCCGGCACGGCCCTGATGTCTGGCTATACGAACTTGTATCAGGGGCGCACCACCAAGCGCGCCGTCAGCAACATGGAAAGACTGGGTCTGATTAAAGATCGTGGTCAGGTCAAGCACGACACGGTTGCGCAATCTGCCACCCTTGGCCCCGGTGCCCTGCTGGGCAGTGACATTTTCCGACGCAGCCAATTTGAGTGGCTGGAGCAGGTGCTGTTGCCACAACTGGAAAAAAAGGGCATTACGGATCCCAAGCAAATTGAGGACACCATCGGCAGTTTGTTTTCAAACCGCACGGCCGGTAATCAGTTTCTGGACATGTTCCGGCAGCGCATCCAGATGCACAAGAATGCCAAGCTGAACGCAGGCGCGTATGACATCGAGCAGATTTATGACCTGGGCAAGCAGCAGGCCGGCGGCGCCGAACTGGAAGCGACGGCCAAGCTGGCCAACCTGAAACTCACCATGGGCGAAAAAATCCTGCCGCTGTACGCGCAGGGGCTGGAAATGGCGATCAGCGCCATTACGCGCCTGAATGCCTTCATGGAACGCAACCCGACCGTGGCCAAGGTCATGATCGCCGGCTTCGCCGTGCTGGCCGGCCTGCTACTGGTGCTCGGCCCGCTGATGCTGGGTATTGCCGCCCTGATCGGCCCGTACGCCATGCTGCACGTCATGTTCGCCAAGATGGGCGTGACGGGCGGCGTGCTCACACCCATCATGCGCGGCCTGGGCGGGGCCTTCATGTGGGCCGGCCGGGCCGCGCTGGGGTTTGGTATAGCCCTACTGACAACGCCGGTAGGCTGGGTCATCTTGGCCATTGCAGCCATTGCAGGCGCCGCTTACCTGATCTACAAATATTGGGAGCCAATCAAGGCGTTTTTCAGCGGCATCTGGTCGCATGTCAAGACCGCGTTTGCCGGCGGCATCGGCGGCGTCAGCAACCTGATCGCCAATTGGTCACCGCTGGGCCTGTTCTATCGCGCCTTCGCGGGCGTGCTCGGCTGGTTCGGCATTGCGCTGCCGGCCAAGTTCACCGACTTCGGCGCCAGCATCCTGCAGCGCATCACCGCATCCTGGCAACCTATCGCCGCCTTCTTTGCCGATATCTGGTCACGCCTGCGCACGGTCTGTGCCGGCGGCATGGGCAGCATCACGGCTCTGATTATCAACTGGTCACCCGTCGGCGTGTTTTACCAGGCGTTCGCGGGCGTCATGAGCTGGTTCGGCATCAAGCTGCCGGCCCAGTTCACCGAGTTCGGCGCCAACATCCTGCGTGGTCTGGTCAACGGCATCACCGGTTCCATGGGCACCGTCAAGGACGCCATCAGCAATGCCGATTCCAGCACCATTGCCTGGTTCAAGGAAAAACTGGGTATCCACAGCCCAAGCCGCGTCTTTGCCCAGCTCGGCGACTACACCATGCAGGGCCTGGCCGTGGGTCTGGACCGCAGCGAGGGCGCGCCGATTGCCAAGGTATCGGGCCTGGCGCAGCGCCTGACGCAACTGGGCGCCGGCATTGCCATCGGCACGGCCACCGCCCTGCCGGCCAGCGCCTTCGACACGCGCGCGCCGCTGTCCCAGGGCGGGTTCGGCGCCGGCATGACCATCCAGGGCGACAAGATCGAAATCACGATCCAGGCGCAAGCCGGTTCCGATCCGCAGGCCATCGCCCGCGCAGTGAGCGCGGCGTTAGAACAGCGCGACCGTGAAAAAGCGGCGCGCATCCGCTCGTCCCTGCGCGACCACGATTAAGAAGGAATAACCACCATGATGATGATTTTAGGAATGTTCGTCTTCAGCCTGCCAACGCTGGCCTATCACGAACTGCGGCGGCAAACGGAATGGAAGCACGCCAGCACGGCGCGCGTGGGCCTGCGCGACGCGCACCAGTACGTGGGGCCCGGCGACGACACGATTACCCTGTCGGGCTGGGTGGCACCGGAACTGACCGGCTCCCTGTACTCGCTCGATGCCCTGCGCATGATGGCCGACACCGGTAAATCGTGGATTTTGATCCAGGGCACGGGCCGCATTCTCGGCTCCTATCGCATCACCAGCATGACGGAGGGGCGCACCATCCTGGACGGCAGCGGCGGCGCGCGCCGCGTCGAGTTCTCGATTGCGCTCAAGCGCGACGACGACGGCGTGCTGGCCATGGTCGGCCTGGGCGACATCGGTGACCTGAAAAACATGCTCAGTATCGACGGCATGACCAGCAGCATCGCCGGCGCGGCAAAGAGTGCCGTAGGCAGCGTGGTCGGCAATGTGGTCGGCGGCATCACTTCGAAATACGGCGGCGTGGTCAGCGACATGAAAGACAAGATCGGCGGCAGCATCAGCGGCGCCATCGGAAGCGCGGCGGACAAGTTCAAATGAGCGAGCATATCCCCGCCTTCAAGGTCAGCATTGAGGACAAGGATTTGACGGCCATCGTCTCACCGCGGCTAGTCAACCTGACCTTGACCCTGTGCCGTGGCGACGAGAGCGACCAGCTCGATATTTCGCTCGATGACAGCGACGGCAAGCTGGCCCTGCCGCCGCGCGGCGCGCAGATCGCCCTGGCGCTGGGCTGGCAAGCGTCGGGCCTGGTGGATATGGGCAAGTTCACCGTGGACGAGGTGGAGCACAGCGGCGCGCCCGACACCATCACCCTGCGCGCCAGGTCGGCCAACCTGATCGACACCTTCAAGCAGCAGCAGGAACACAGCTTTCACAAGACCACCCTGGGAGCCATCATCGAAGCGATTGCTTTTCGCAACGAGCTGGCGTCGGGCGTGTCGGCGCGCCTGCGCGACACGGCCATCGAGCACATCGACCAGACCCACGAAAGCGATGCGGCCTTCCTGCGCCGGCTGGGCAGGAAATACGACGCGGTGGCCACCGTCAAGAACGACACTTTGCTCTTCATCCCCATCAACCAGAGCCGCACTGCCAGCGGCAAGGCGCTGCCCGTCATCCCCATCATGCGCGCCCTGGGCGACGGCCACCGCTACCACAGCGCCGAAAGCGACGCCTACACGGGCGTGCGCGCCTTCTGGCACGACGAGCGCTACGCGCGCCGCCGCAGCGTGGTGGCCGGCGTGCCCGGCAACAGCAAGCGCCTGCGCACCACCTTCGCCAACGAAACGGACGCACGCGCGGCGGCCGTCGCCGAATGGCAGCGCATCCTGCGCGGCTTGGCCACCTTTGAAATGAATCTGGCCCTAGGCAACCCGGCCGTGTTCCCCCAATCGCCTGTGACAGTGCAAGGCTTCAAGCCCGAGATCGACGCCACCGACTGGCTATCGGTCAAGGTCACGCACAGCCTGGGCGGCAACGGCTTTACCACGCGCGTGGAGTTTGAAACCAAGACGGAAGCGGTCGAGGCCGAGCGCGAGGACGAGAAAGACCCGGACGAAGGCATCACGGGCGTGGTGGCAAAGTGGAAGGACGTGGCGGCGAAGAAGAAAAAGGCGGGGCAAGAGCAGGCTGGTGCCACGGGCACGCTCAAGACGCTGGAGCATATTTACAAGAGCAAGCAGGCTGCCAAGCGAGCGGCGAAGCTGGCTTGGCAGCAAATCACGGAACTGCGCGAGATCATTCATGAAAATAGCGAAGAGTCTAGGGAACTCCCGAAAGCAGTAAATAGCATAGAAACAACTTGAACGCACCTCTTTGACGTTCGCTCAACGTCCGCTGTTGTCCAATTGTGTTGAAAAACGCGGGTACGTTGATATTTAGATAGAAATTCTGCCAGCCTTGACTGGCCAGAACCGCCGCCATTGAACGATCACCGACTGTTTGGAGGTCTGGGGCCTCCCGAAATTGGAGCCGCTCGACTTCTTCAACACATCAGTCCGCAAGGGGCCTTCCAAAAGCAGGAAAAACCCGGATGCATTAAGAATTATCCTAAGCATCGTGTGCCTCCATTTACGGACGCTGGCATTTAGATTAACTATAATGCTAAATTAAAAGTCGGTTTCGACAGTAAAATTTAACGTGCTCATAAATCTCACAATATCATCTTTAGTTGCATCACCCGGGCAGCGTTTAATGTAATCACTGAACTCTTTGACAATTGCATAGTTGAAATCTTCCCATTCAGCAAACGCATATGAAAATCTAACAAGATCACAAATAATGAATGTCTCCTTCCCCTTCCCCCTATTTTTTGGTCGATGTGAAACCTTCTGGGCAAGAACAGCAATTTCTATATGATCTGAGTATGTATCATAGTGTGGATGAATGATAGTGAATGCGCCAGGCACGCGAGGGTATTCAGCATTATCCGCTATATTTTTTACCAGAACCCCTTTATTCAATTTACTCAAATTACACTCTTTACAAGCTAACGCAAGGTTTTCAGGTTCAAATAAATATTTTGGATGAGTAGATTTCGGGATAATGTGCTCTACGTCCCAACTTAAGCCATGACTTTCTTTTTTTCCCATTCGGCAATATGCACACCTAAATTTCTGCTCAATTAAATAATGTGCTCGAATCGAATGTCTCAGAGCAACAATAGGGCCTTTTGTATGATTCCAAATCTCGTGGTCAATACCATTGTACGACCCAACATAATTCGCATCTACTCCATCAAAATTAATTGGCTTCATCTTAAGACAGCGCCTCCACTTGACCGATAAGATGATAAACCGGATCTGCATCGCTCATATTTTTACGAACAGCCACAAGCATTTTTATGTACTGTTGGTCTTCGTGATTAAGGTCTTCGCGCCGTGCGAGCTTTGTTAGCAATAAGAGTGTGATCCGTAAAAGGTACTCGTTATTTTGACCCGGGGTATGGAAAACTTGTGCCAACTGAAAATCTGCAGATCGCTTTGCATATTCAATTGAGTGATAAAGTTTCTTTTCTTCTAAATTTAAAACATATCCATTTGCACTTGTAAGTCCTGATACAATCTGAGGTGAATGAGTGGCAATTACAAAATGACAACCACTAAAATTGGAAAAAACTTCTTGCAACTGCTTGACCAAGTTCGTTTGCCATTGTGGATGCAAGCTAATTTCTGGTTCATCAATACATATAAGTGCTCCATTCTTTATCGCTCCTGCGATACCCAGCATAATTGTCAGCATGCATTGCTGACCGGAACTTGCCTGGCTTAATCGTAATCGAGCTTTATTGCGCAAAGAAATTAAAGTAATATCAGATATTCTTATTAATCCAAATTTGAGAAATGGAATTAACTCAAAAATTGTATGATGTTTCATGCCAAGTGAGTGATCCCAGAAATCAAGTTCTATGTGGGTTTTTGAACGAGTTTTTAATTGATCAAAAAATCCCCCCCTGGCAAATAATTATTATGAAATCGAGAACCTTCCCCCATTAAAAAATCTAGTAGAGGTTGATTAGATTCATTATGTAACTCACGACGCTCTTCATCTTTAAGTTTCGAGTATTGCTTTTTATCAAGAGATAATTTTACATCTAAGTAAGGTGCAAAACCAAGATACTCAAATATATCGCTGAGCTTATGGAGATTTTGTCTGCCTTGCAAAAGTCCTTCGAGTAATGATATTAGACTTGATGAAATACTATTCTTTGAAAACTGATCAGTACCTATATAGCGATATTCCGCCATCAATTCTTTGTCTTTGACATTAGCCGCTGATGGAAATCTATCGTGACGTCCAGTGGATACTGCAATTACAGTACTTGGTAATGATATTGAATATGATGAAACCCTTACCTCATCTAAATCAAAATTATGGCCTCCATATAAATATGGATTGAATGATGGTGGATTATCACCTATCTCAAAATAATTTTCGTAATTCCAATTTTTATTTTCTTTATTTATTACTTTAGGGTACCAATTATTATAATAATGCATTGGAATTATAGATGATTTAATACGACTCACTTGTGGGAAAATGTAATTACTGACAATCTTCCTAAGCAGTCTACTTTTTCCAACCGCATTCTGGCCGACTATTAGTGTAAATATATTTTCAAGGCTATCTGATACACGATGGTCTGTTAGCGGCACCCAATCACCATCGGCTTGCACTTCATTTATTTGGAAACGCATCACTAATTATCCATTCTTAAAATATGAACTTAAAAGATCTAAAATTACTATTATGACAACTATTTAAACGACCAAAATCTTCGAATGGCGATAAATAACACTTACTAGGTTCGAGGGTTTCAGGGTAAAGTTCGCAATTCCGAGACAGGCCCATCTATGCGAATCTTCAAGCTGAAGTCTCTGCATGAGTGCAGCGTCAATACGCATACGCAGCATAGTTAGGCGTGCCGTATCAATAATTAGTACAGCACAGTTTACTGTGAGTTTGGACACCAAGAGTGAGGTCGTGACCGAATGCCAGCCCTGCACTCACCGCAATAGCACCCAAACGTTTATTTAATAATGCTATTAAGAGTCAGCTGGAATGGTGATGTCGATAAATTCATGGTGCTTTCGGCAGTATTTCTCCAGCTACGCGAAGTTTTTTTGAAAGTATTTCAGTGACGATCAAGAAATCTTTTTTTGTCTGGACTTGGGAAAATAGAGCGCGAGTTCTCTTTATTTCTAAATCAGACATAAATGGCGACGCCCTAACTTCCAAAAGTTCATAATAATTTGCAAGTTGCATTACATAAGTGCGCTGCGACAATTGGGCGAAAGCAATAAATGCCATCATAAAACACATCATCATGTAGCTCTTTGCAGCCATAGTCATTTTAGATTTTTCAGATAGTGAGAGTACATGAAAGATCGCTGCCGAAAAGAGTGCAAACAAAGAAAGAATGAACGTTATAGCGTATCCAATCCCAACCGGGCGTCCTAATGAACGCGCAGCTTTTTCATAAAAGCCATCGCGAAGTGATTCAAACCCCAGCGTTGATAAATTCGCAATTGAAGCAATGAACGTAGACAGTACTGGCTTTGAGAAATCCCAAAGTGCTGAACCTAGCGCGCCTAACACAATAACTCCAACCACCCCAAGAATTGTTTTTTTATTCATATAACTGTATTTTTTAGAATTTGGATTTGTGCTTTCGCATACATCCATGCAAAGAAAACAAGTAGCATTTATAATCTGCATAAGAAGGGCAGTGGTTCTTTTACTATTTTTCCTTTTTCCGCCCGTTCCCGCTCACATTAAAAGTTTGCGGCCCAATGATATTGCCCACGAAATTTTGCCCAATCTTGCCGTGGGTTTCAACGTGTGCGGCACTCCCCGCTTGTTGTGACGGGGGCGTTGGCGAGCGCATGCCGCCAATCATCCCAAGTACGCCTGCTTTCCCGCGAACGTCCATACTTCGATAGCCGTCCAACAATTCTCGCTCATCCGAGGTAACGGCTGATTGCAATCTCTCACCTGTAAGTATGTAGTGGACATCGACCCCGATCCCAGCCAACGCTCGTAAGTAAAGCGCATCCGGGGCACGCTCGTCTTGCTCATACAGCGTTTGTGCGCGTCGCTTCAGCCCGCCGACGGCAGCAAAATCCTCTTGATTCATGCCCAGCCGTTGACGCTCTTCTTTTAGTATTTCACCAATTGATCTCATTTGTGCGCAAATTTTTCTTTACAATGCTCTCATTTGAGAGCCATAGTTATGCCATACCATAGCGATTACAGATCATAACATTATGAAAAACGTATCCATAGCGAGGCGCACGGCCAAGGGCGTCACGACTAAGCCTCTAGGCGTTCGCCTGACGTCTGACGAGGTAGACGAAGTCGAAGGCTACGCAGAGAAACTTGAGCGCTCCCGTGCCTGGTTTCTACGTTTCCTGATCCTGCGCGGCCTCGCCGATTACAAGCGTGAACTCGCTTCCAAATCCATTCACTAAGGACCACGTCATGTACCCCGATGCAAAACGTATCCGCAGCCACCGCGTCATGCTGCGCCTGGACGATTACGAGCACCAGCTCGTTTCCTCGATCGCCAACTACCAAGGCGAAGAGCTTGCGGTGCTGGTGCGCCAGATCGTGATGCGTGAAGCCCTGGCTGTGATCGCCTTGGATGACGCCACTATCGACAGCGTACAGCGTCGCAGCGTTTAAACCGAGTCACTTTTGAGCAACTCTAAAGTTACAGAAAATGCCAGACCATCAAATTAACCTCAATGACGAAGAGCGCGCGGTGCTGGAACTCGTGCGCCAGCGCCAGGGGCTGGCAAGTATCGATCAGGCGGCGGAATGGCTCGTCAAGTCGCGCTTACGCATACAGTCAAAAAACATGACAGGTCGCGGTCGCGCCCTGTACCAAGTGGAAAGAAAGCTGAAATGAGAGTCATCGGCCTGCCCTGCCCGCATTGCGAAAACACCGTCCGCGCCGTCAAAAGCCGCACGATGTCCGCCATGTTCAAGGAAATCACCTACATGTGCCAGAACCCCGAATGCGGGCACTCCTTCGTGGCAGGCCTGGAAGTACTGCGCACCCTCTCGCTGTCCACCATGCCCAAGCCGGATATCCGCATCCCGATGTCCCAGCATGCGCGCGCGGCGGCCACCAGCCAGCTGGCCCTCGACCTGACTGCGGGCTGCTGATGACTATCCCGATCCTCGCGCCGCCGTAGCCCGGCCGCTGTAACTCCCCTCTTTTGCTGTGCCCTGCAGCGCTCCCTTTTGAGCGTGCGGGATTCGTTCAACCAAAAATAAGGAAACCAATGGAAATCACGCTGCACGCCACCAGTCATGCAAACCTTTCCCCGGCGCCGGCTACGCCCCGCCCGGCCCTGCAAAAATGCGTCGTGCCGGTGGCGCCGACCTGCTTTCTGCTGCAAGCCCACGCTGGAACGAGTGCCAGTATCGGTAAGCTTTCCGAATACCTCCGTGAAATCGTCAAGACCTATCACACCTACGGCGCGGCCAATCTCACCTTCATCGCGAGCGATCTGCAGGCGCTGCAGCATGGCGGCTTCTTCTTGTCGGACAATCAGCGTGCCCTGGTCGGCGGGCTGCCTATCGAGCTGCGTTACATGTTCGCCAGCGAATCGGGCGTCGTGCAATGCACCAGTTCGTCTCGCACGCTGACTTACTGGGCCAAGTACTTTGCCAAGGAAGGAACACGCTGATGCTGCGCCTGGCCAAAACCTGCGGCGTCTGGCTGCTGTCGCTCCTGATCGTCATTGCCCCCGGCGTGCTGCGGGCCATCGGCTTCATCAAGGACTGAACCATGCCGGCGTCTCTTATCGACAACCACCTGTCCTTCCAGCCTGCCGCCGAGATTTTGGCAGCGCGCGACAAGGACATGCCGACGCCACCAGGCGCCGGGCATGCGCTGGCCGCTATCGCCGAAGCCAAGGCGCAACTACGCAGCATCAAGCCGCGCAACCTGGCGCCCTTCATGGCCCAGGCGTGGGGATTGTCGCCACGCGGCGCGCGGCGCTCCGTGTTGATCGCCGCAGGCATGGACGCCGACCGCTGGGAATCACCCATCCATTCATTTACCGAGGAAGAGCGCATCGAGCTGCGCGCTGCCACCTCTGCCGCTATCCGTGTGTACGAAAGACTGTTGAATGCAATCTAAACAAATTCTGCTGCCGGCCCCGCAGCGTCACGAAGCTTTTTTGCGATCCGCCCAGTTCGCGCCCGAGCTGGCCCGTATCCCGTTCAAGTGGCGCAACCGCGTCATCACGGCGGCCATGGCAAAAATGGCCTGGTCGTCCTGGTACAAAGTCTATGAGTCCGTCGCCACCAGCTTTGTGCGCGAGTTCGCCGACCAGTACGTGCCGGCCGGCGTCGATCTGTCGCAAAGCGATGCCGACATCGTGGCCACCGCCGAGCGTGCGGCGGCTGGAGTGGTCAAGGCGCTCTGGTCGGCAACGTCGCAAGCGCACGCCCTGCAGATCATGGCGGACGAATGCACCTCTTACGGCATCAAGCTGCCCGAGTTCGACGAGCAGGCCGACACCATCGCCCGCCTGGTGGACGCCCGCTGGTGGCGCCGTCAGTTGCGCAAGCGCGTCAAGCGCGCCTTTGAAGCTGGCAATATCCGCCTGGGCTACGTGAACTATCGCGGCGAACCCTACGCCAGCAACGACGCCGTGCTGTCGCGCCTGGCGCAGAACCGCCGCAATGCGGCAGCGCTGGCCGCCACCCTGGTGCAGAACGAGAACGGCCAGCAATTCAGCATCGCCGAGCTGGCAGAGAAAACGACGGCCAACAAGGCCATCCGCCGGGGCGAGCTGATGCTGCGCATCAACGGCTTCGAGCAGATCGCCCGCGAGTGTGGCGACCAGGGCATTTTCATCACGTGGACGTGCCCATCGCGCTTCCACGCCATGCAGCACAGCGGCAAGCCCAACGACAAGTTCGACGGCTCCACGCCGCGCGAGGCGAATGCCTACCTGGGCAAGATGACGTCGCTGTGCCGCTCCGCGCTGGCGCGCCGTGGCATCGGCCTGTACGGCTTCCGCATCGCCGAGCCGCACCACGACGGCTGCCCGCATTGGCATCTGCTGCTGTTCGTGCGCCCGACCGCGAAATACAAGACGGCCCACCTGCAGGACGTGGCGGGCCGCGCCATCCGCATCATGAAGCGCTACGCCTGGCGCGTGGACCGTGGCGAACCGGGCGCCTTCGCGCGCCGCCTGGACGTGAAACGCATCGACTGGGCCAAGGGCAGCGCCGCCGGCTACATCGCCAAGTACGTGGCCAAGAACATCGATGGCGTGGCCGAGCACAAGACCAAAGAAGGCTACGTCGTCACGGCTGACACCGAAGGCGATGTCGAGCTGACGCCATCGGCGCGCGTCGAGTCTTGGGCAGCGTGCTGGGGCATCCGCCAATTCCAGCAATGGGGCGGCGCGCCCATCACCGTGTGGCGCGAACTGCGCCGCATCGAGGAAAGCATGCTCAACGAAGCCCCGGCCGCCATGCGCCGCGCCTGGGACGCCGTGCAAAAGATCGACGGCGAAAAGCGCGCCTGCTGGGCCGAATACCTGCGCGCCCAAGGCGGCGCCCTGGTGCCGCGCAAGGAATTGGTCGTCACCCTGGCCAAGGACGAAAAAACCGTCATCGGCCGCTACGGCGAAACGCAACGCATCACGCCCTACGGCGTGCGCTGCAGCGACTTGATTGGCGTGGTCTTTAAGTCCGTACGCCATACGTGGACGCCGGTACATGCCACAGGCGCGCGCGGGGTGGCTGTTGGGGTTGCCGTTCCTCGGACTCGTGTAAATAACTGTACGCACCCCGACCGCCCTGCCCCGGCCACGCCGCTGGCGGCGCCCGTGCCTGACCTGTCTGACGAGGCAAAAACAGCCCTGATTGCCGCCTGGGCGGCCGTCAACGCCTGCCCGTGGCCCCGGCTGATCGTTCCCGACACCCCACCCCAAGAAGGAAATGGCACATGAGCATCTATGCCGTGATCGTTCGCACGCAAACCGAACGCTTTGACTATGCCGCGATTGCCGCTTGTTGCGGCGACGTGATTCTGGACGCCATCGACCGCTACGGCGTATGCGGCGTTTCTGCCAAATTGAAAGGAGTACCGCAATGCTGAACACCCTGACCAATTCGCCGCGGCAAATCGCCCTGGGCGACCGCGTGACATTCGATACCGATGAAGGCTATCAGGCCGGCACCGTCAACGACCTGCGCCGCGACGTGGGCAATGGCGAGCTGCATGCGTGGGTGGAGCTGGACCACCAGTGGCCGGGCATGTTCCGGGCCGTACCGCTGGCCGCCATCGAGGCGGTCAAGAAAGCAGCCGCGCCTGTCGGGTGCCCAGCATGACAGCGGAACGCACATTACCGGCCGTGGCGGCCCTGTTCGTGCGCGCCAATTCGATCTACAAAACCATGCCGGCGGTGGACGCCTGGGACGCGGAGCGCGACGCCCGAGCCTGGCCGGGTGGCGTGCCGGTGGTCGCGCATCCGCCTTGCCGCTCCTGGGGCACGCTGCGCCATCTGGCCAAGCCGCGCCCGGACGAAAAGGAACTCGCGGTGTGGGCCGTCGCCCAGGTGCGCAAGTTCGGCGGCGTGCTCGAGCACCCGAAGCGCTCTACCCTCTGGCCACACTGCGGCTTGCCGGCGATCGGCGAGCGGGACAAATTTGGCGGCTGGACGTTGCCGATTTTCCAAAGCTCGTTTGGCCACCGCGCCGAAAAGGCCACCTTGCTGTACATCGTCGGCTGTGCGCCGGCTCAAATACCGGCCATACCCATCGTCCTGGGTGACGCCTCGCATGTGATCGCCCCATCTGGCCGCAACCGCGCCGGCGAGCGGCGCCGGAAAGGCGATCCAGGCTGGCGGCCGGAATGTGGCAAGGCAGAACGCGAACACACGCCGCCCGAGCTGGCGCATTGGCTGGTCTCCCTGGCGCGACGCTGCATGGTGCCCGCATGAACAACCCATTCCTGTTCGACGGCCCGGGCGTCATTTCGTTCAGCGGCGGCCGCACCAGCGGCATGATGCTGTGGATGACGATTCAGGCCTATGGCGGCACACTGCCGGCTGACGTGGTGGTGTGCTTCGCCAACACCGGCAAGGAAGAGGAAGCGACCCTTGAATTCGTGCGCGACTGCGGCGAGCGCTGGGGCGTTCCCATCGTCTGGATAGAAAACCGTCCTCGCAATGAAGCGCGTGGCAAGGAATTTGCCATCGTGGACTTTGCAACGGCCAGCCGCCGCGGCGAGCCGTTCGCCGATCTGCACGACGAAAAGAAATTCCTGCCGAACCCTGTGGCGCGCTTTTGCACGGCGGAACTCAAGGTACGCCCAATGCAGCGCTATTTGAAGTCGATAGGCCTGGTCGAGTGGACCACGTTTATCGGCATGCGTGCAGACGAGCCCGTGCGCGTGGCGAGGCTGTCGACGCAGGACTACGGCAAGCACGAAGTAAAAGAAGCGCCCTTGGCGGCGGCCGGCCTGACCGTGGCTGACGTCAGCGCATTTTGGGCAGCACAAGATTTTGACCTGGGCCTGCCGAATATGAGCGGCAAGACGATGCACGGCAACTGCGATCTGTGCTTCCTGAAAGGCGGCAACCAGGTTCTATCCCTGATCCGGGAAAAGCCCAGCCGCGCCCTGTGGTGGATACAGCAGGAAAAGAACGCCCAGGCGTCCGGATCTGGTGCTGGCGGCTGGTTCCGCAAGGACCGGCCCAGCTATCAGGCAATGTATGACATGGCGATGAATCACGGTGAATTGTTCCCGTTCGATGATGCACTGACCGATTGCGGTTGCACAGACTAGAGGGGGCATAAAAAATGGATCAGTACAAAGAATTCTGCAGACTGCGTGACTACCGTAAACCTGGCGCCGAAGTCCCTCAATACACGGAGGCCGAAGCGTTCGCCTTGGCGACGAGCAAAAGCAAGGCATGCCACCCTGCCACAACGAAAGCCCAGCCCAATGAATAATCTTTTTGACAATTCGATCCAGTCCGAAACCCTGACTGCTGAAGAACTGGAAACCATTTCAGGCTGCTGCCGGAAAGTGGATCAGATCAAATGGCTGCAGCAAAACGGCTGGACCTTCATCAAGAACCGCGCCGGCGCGCCCATCATCGGGCGGCTGTACGCCAGGCTGCGCTTGAGCGGCATCAATCCCGCCAGCCTGGTGAGCACGCCGGCCTGGGCGCCAGACCTGTCCAAAGTACGTTAATAGAAAGAGAACTATGCGACCTAAGAGCACTGGCTACAAACTGCCGCCCCGCATGCTGCGGCGCGTGCGCAAGCTCAAGTCCGGCGATACATGGACCGGCTACTACTACAACGGCCGGGACGATGCCGGGAACAGGAAGGAATACCCGCTGGGCACGGATCTGGTCGAGGCCAAGCGCCTGTGGGCAGAATACGAGTGCAAGCCTGTCCCGACCGACGCCACGCTGATGGAGTATGTGTTTGCGCAATACGTCCGGGACATACTGCCCGGCAAAGCGCCAAGCACGCAACGCGAGAACTCAAGCTCGTTGAGCCAGCTGCGCCCGGTCTTCGACAACGCGCCCATCGATGCCATCACGCCGCAGGACATTGCCCGCTACCGCGACGCGCGCAGCGCCAAGGTGCGCGCCAACCGCGAAATCGCGTTGCTGTCGCATGTGTTCAATATGGCGCGGGAATGGGGCTACACCAAGCGCGAGAACCCATGCCGGGGCGTGCGCAAAAATAAGGAGGTGCCGCGCGACTTCTATGCCGACAAAGCCGTGTGGGATGCGGTGCGAAACGCTGGCTGTGAAGAGCTGCAGGACGCCATGGACCTGAACTACCTGACCGGTCAGCGGCCTGCGGACGTGCTCAAGATGCGCGACGGCGATTTGAAGGATGGGGCGTTGCAGGTGCGCCAAGGCAAGAGCAACAAGCTGCTGCGCATCGTGCTCGAGCACGACGGCATCAAGTCCGAGCTGGCGAAGGTCATCGAGCGCATCCACGCGCGCCCGCACCGGCCGCGCACCACCTTCATCGTCGCGCTGCCGAATGGTTGCCAGGTTAAGAAGTGGCATTTGCGCCTGCGCTTCGATGGCGCCCGGAAATCTGCAGCGGAACTGGCGCTAAAAGCTGGCGACGAGGAGCTGGCCAGCCGCATCAAGGCCTTCCAGTTCCGCGATATCCGCGCGCGCTCCGCCAGCGACATTGCCGACCTGGGCGCCGCCAGCTCCCTGCTGGGGCATAGTGAAAAAGTCATCACGGAAAAGGTCTATCGGCGCATTGGCCAGGCTGTTCGCCCCACCCGATAACGGTGCTGAGCGGCGTCTCTAACTCAAACCAGATCTGCACCATAGTATTCCTCGCACGGCCGGAATGACGATCACTTCGGTGGCAAGATGAAGCTCTCCCGCGCGCGGGAGAGCACACCTATTCTGCAAAATGCTGGAATGTAGCGTAGTATGTGTATATACTAGCTGGCTTTCCTTCAGAACGAGTATGTACCCAACACAAGCGTAAAAATTAGTAAAAAATCATACATTTTGTTGCATTTAATCACCAATGACGTTAATGTGTGTATATACACAGCCACAGACACCGAGGTGAAAAATGCCGCCGCTGATAATATCAACAGCTATCCGAGTGAAGCTTGATGTAAAGCACAACGTTTCGGAAAATGAAATACAACAATGCTTCTTCAACCAAGAAGGAATTAGCATTGAAGATGATCGGGAAGATCATCGAACGGATCCAGCTACGTGGTGGTTTATTTCACAAACAAATCAGTGCCGGACGCTAAAAGTAATATTTGTACTGAAAGATGGAAATATTCATATAAAGTCCGCATATGATGCGGGCGCGAAAGATATTGCAATCTATGAGGAAAAAAATTCTTAGGGGTAGCCACCCGATTGAACGCTGAGATGGCGTTATTAAATAGCAAACAAAGGAGAGGTTCATGAAAACGGATAAAATCATCGGTACTGCTGAAGCATGGGAAAATGGCGAACTGGGGTCTGACTCAGCTCACGCTGTTCTGGCCCCCGCCAATTCGGCCCAGCTGATCGATGATGCCTTGGGTATGCAGATGATTTCGATTCGTCTGCCAAAGGAGTTGATCGAGGAGTTTAAGGTCATCGCCCAAGTTAACAAACTGGGTTATCAGCCACTGATGCGTGATGCGTTGAAGCGGTTTGCAGAGGCAGAACTGAAAAAAATGGCTATTCAGTATGCCAATGAAAAAGCAGCCCGTGAGGTTAGCAAAGTGAAGAGTGATAGTTGCGCGGAGCCAACCGCAGCAGCTCCGCGTGCATCAAAGCGCGTGAAAGCCCAGGATAAGCATCACGAAAAGATAGCAGCTTAATCAATATTGTGCATTCAGAAATACCCGCATATTTTGCGGGTATTTTTTTGGCGCGGCCGCTGGCATCGCCCCCTCCCCTCCGCGCGAGCACTTTGCTAGGGCGTGGTGAAAAATTCATCACAGAGAAGGTCTACAGGCGCATTGGCCAGGCTGTCCGCCCTACCCGGTAGCGGCGAGTTGCGGAAACCATTTCCGCAAATTGTCGCCAAGTTGAAACTGAAGTTTTACATCAGGGATTTTGCAGGCGACAGCATAAAAAAAATAAGCCCTTGATAATTAAGGGCTTATTCTCATATTTTTGGCGGAAGCGGTGAGATTCGAACTCACGAACAGTTTAACCCGTCGCTAGTTTTCAAGACTAGTGCCTTCAACCACTCGGCCACGCTTCCTGATGGCAGCATTATACATAAAGGTCGGTGGCTTACCAATGGCTAGAACCGTCACGGGCCTTTCTACTTTCAGGAAGAGCTTGCACGCCTGGACTACAGGCCCCAGTTTTCCCGCAGCGCCTTCTCGAACTCTCCCGCCGGCAACGGCCGCGAGAACAAGTAACCCTGCACTTCGTCACAGCCTGAGCTCTTCAGGAAGGCCAGTTGCTCCGCCGTTTCCACGCCTTCAGCGATCACCTTGTGGTGCAGCTGCTGGGCGATGCTGATGATGGTGCTGGCGATGGCGCAGTCGCTGGCGTCTGTCGGGATGCCGGTGGTGAAAGAACGGTCGATCTTTAAGGTGTCGATGGGGAAGCGTTTTAAATAGGACAAGCTTGAGTAGCCGGTGCCGAAATCGTCCAGCGACAGGGCCACGCCCAGCGCCGTGATGCGGTCCATGATGCCGATCACGCGCTCGATGTTGTGCATCAAGGTGCTTTCCGTGATTTCCAGTTCCAGCCAGGCCGCTTCCAGGCCGTAGCGGGCCAGGGTCGCCGCCACCCTGGCGGGCAGGGCTGCCGTGAATTCGCGCGCGGACACGTTGACGGCCAGGCGGATCGGCGGTAGACCGGCCAGTTTCCACGCTTGCGCCTGGGCGCAGGCCGCTTCCAGGACCCATTCGCCCACTTGCACCACCAGGCCCGTCGATTCGGCCAGGGGGATGAATTCGGCGGGCGGGATCATGCCGTGCTGCGGGTGGTGCCAGCGCACCAGCGCTTCGGCGCCGATGATGCGGCCGCTGCCCAGCGCGTATTTCGGCTGGTAATGCAGCAGCAGTTGCTGTTCCGACAGGGCCTGGCGCAAGCCTGTTTCCAGGCGCATGCGTGCCTGCATGCCCAGGTTCATGTCCTGACTATAGAAGGCCACGCTTTCCGCTTCGCCGCCGCTGTCCTGCTTGGCGCGGTACATGGCGATGTCGGCCAGGCGCAGCAGGGTTTCCGCGTCCTGCCCGTCTTGCGGATAGACGCTGATGCCGATGCTGGCGCCCACGCGCAAGTCATGACCTTCGATCAAAAACGGTTCCACCAGGGAAGCGAGCAGCTTTTGCGCCACCATGCTGGCCTCGAAATGCTGACCGATGTCGAACAGGCCGACGGCGAACTCGTCGCCGCCCAGGCGCGCCACCAGGTCCTGGTCGCGCAAGGCATGGCGGAAACGCAGCGAGACTTGCCGTAGCAATTCGTCGCCTATGCGCCGGCCCAGGGTGTCGTTGATCAGTTTAAAACGGTTCAGGTCGATGAACAGCACGCAGCCGAGCATCTTGCTGCGCTGCGCCACGCTCAGGGCCTGGTCAACCAACTTGGCCAACAAGGTCCGATTGGGCAGGCTGGTCAGCGGGTCGTAATACGCCAGGTGGTGCAAGCGCTCTTCGGCCAGCTTGCGTTCCGTAATGTCCGTCAGGTAGGCGATGAGTCCGATGGGCTTGTCGTCCAGGTCTTGCAGCGGTGACAAGGACAGGCTGGCCCAGAAGATCTCGCCTGACTTCTTTCGGCGGCGCACCTCCATTAGCCGTCCTCCCTGTTCCAGAAAGGCATCGTGGAAACCCGTGTCTTCGTCGTCGTACAGGAACAGGATGTTGCGCCCTACGGCTTCCACCGAAGTGTAGCCGAACAGGCGCTCGGCGCCCTTGTTCCAGCTCGTGATGTAGCCCGTCAAGTCCATCGTCAGCACGGATTCGTGCAACTGGTCGAGGATTTGGGTCTGCTGCGCCAGCAAGGCTTCGACTTGCGCGTAGGCATGGGTCGAGCGTTGCGCCAGCGAATGCACTTGCAAGACGCCCGCCGTCAACGATGCCAGACTGGCCAGGTGGCGGCGGTCGGCGTCGCTGTACAGACTGCGTCCCGCCACGCTGTAATGGCCGAAGCAGTGGCCGTCAAAATTGATTTCCTGCAGCAAAGCTGGCGTATCGAGGGGAAATGGCGCGGGCGGCGCAGTTGACGTGGCGCCATCGGCGCTGGCCGCGGGCAGGAACTGGCCATGCGGGCTGGCCATCACGGCGCTGGCGATACGGCCCAGCTCAGCTACCAGCGCGGGGCCGCGCAAACGCACGACGGCATCGCACAGGGCGGCGCTGTTACCAAGAAAATCCGACACCGGAAGCAGGGTCATGCTAGAAGTTCCGGCTGACCTGGATGGCCCATTGGTAGGCCTGCAGCAGGCTGCGCCAATAAGTTTCTCCATCGATGCCGGCGCGGCGCAAACCGTCGGACGCCGGCGTGGTGCTTTCGACCAGCGCCAGCAAGGTACCCAGCTCGCCATTGCGTTCGAGCAAGGCGGCGCTGACTTCGGGCGCCAGGTTCAAGGTGGCGATGATGTCTGCCATCGGCATGCCCAGCAAGACGTCGAGCAGGGAAAACACGCCCGCCATGAAGGCCAGGTCTTGCGCGTCGCGGTCACCGCCGCGCAACTGGCACAGCGCTTCCATCTGCGCCGCGCGTACGGCCGCCAGCGGCAGCAGTGCGTGGATCTTGCCGTCATCTTGCTGGCGCGCGTACAACAGCAGTTGCAGCCAGCGCTGCAGCTGGCGCCGGCCCAGCAAGGTGATGGCCTGGCTGAAGCTGGTAATCGGCGCCGTGAAACCGAAGGCGGCTGAATTGACCAGTTTTAACAAATGATAGCTGAGCGATGGGTCTTGCTTGAGCGGCACTTCCAGCTCGTTCGCGTCGGCATCGCGGGCAAGCAAACCCAGCAGCGCCAGCAGGCGGCGCCGCGACGTGGCGTCTTCCGGCTCGCTTTGCTGGCGCGCATGGTGCAAGGCGTAATCGCCGGCAAACCAGCTCACGCCGAGTTCTTGCAATGCGGCAAACTGCCCGGCGTCGACGATGTTGTAGGCCAGGTGCGGCCCCGGCAAGGGCAGCAGCTGATGCAGGGCCGGGCGTGCCCCGGCCGCGTCAAAGCTCAGCGCGCGCGCGTCGACCTGCGCCGCCGCCACGGGACCGGCATCCGCGCCATCGAGAAGGATACGGTAGCCGGCGTCGCGCCATTGCCGGCATTTTTTCTGGATCTGCTTGTCGCCGGCAAGATGAGCCGGCAAACGGAAGATGGTGCGTTGCGGCGCCAGTTGCGCCAGCACGGCCTCGTCCACGCCATGCGGGTCGGCCAGGGGAATGATGCAGTCGAGCGGCGCCAGGAAGGCATACGCATCGGCAGCGGCCAGCACCGCCAGCAACGGCGCCGTCGAGGCCTGCGGTACTTGCAAGGTGACAGCGACCCACTCGTTATGAGCATTGGCAACTGCTTGTAATCCTACCAACGGAAACAGGTTTGATTCAGACGCTGACATCGGTATCTCAGTGTGGGTAGGGCGCCATAGTAAATAAACTGACCAGCCTTGGCAACCCTGGCCCGACAAGGATGCCATTTCGACAGCAAGAATCATTCTATCCGAATCTCACCCAGGAAACAGTTTAATTTTGGCAATAAATGTTCAAAAAAAACATTCCCCCGGGAGACCCGCTTGTCATGCGGGTTTGACAAAGACACGGCGCCGCGCACGCCTTGTCAGGCGCTGCCGCCATGCGCGTGCTCGACCGCGTATTTGATCAATTCAGCCTGCCCTTCGATGCCCAGCTTGCGCTTGATGTTCAGGCGGTGCGTTTCCACCGTGCGCACGCTCAGGTCGAGCGCGCGGGCGATCTGCTTGTTCGACTGGCCCGCCGCGATGTGCTGCAGCACCTGCTGCTCGCGCGTGGTGAGGAAGGAATCGTGGACTTGCGGGCGCGACAGTTGCCGCGCCAGGGCCGCGCTGTAATAGATGCCGCCGGACATCACCGTCTCGATGGCGAAGACGATATCTTTCCCTGGAGCATCCTTGAGCACATAGCCGCGCGCGCCCGCGGCGATGGCTTGCGACACGTATTCGAGCTTGTCGTGCATGGACAGTATCAGCACGGCAATCTCTGGAAACGCCTGCTTGAACAACGCGGTTGCTTCAATCCCATTCGTGCCGCGCATATTGATATCCATCAGCACGAGATCCACCTGGTGCGCGCGCGCCTGGGCCAGGGCTTCGTCGGCGCCGCCCGCCTCGGCCACCACGTCGAAATGCGCCACCGCTTCCAGGCGCGCGCGCAAGCCGTCGCGCACGAGGGGATGGTCGTCCACCAGCAGGATGTTGATCTTTTCGGTCATGTCTGTGTATTTATCAGTGTGTGGGGAGGAAGGCCGAGTCGCGCCAGCACCAGGGTGCCGGCCGGAGACGAGGTGATGTGCAGGCTGCCGCCGATGGCTTCCATGCGTTCCGTCATGTTGCGCAAGCCGATGCCGCGCTGCGGATGCAGGGCGATGCCGTCGAAATCGAAGCCGCCGCCATTATCCTGGATGCGCAATTCGACCGCCTTGCCCGCCTCGTGCAGGCTCACTTCCACGCCGCTGGCGTGGGCATGGCGCTCGCAATTGGTCAGCGCTTCCTGGGCGATGCGGAACAGCACGGTATTCACCATGTCGGGCAAGCCCTCGCCCGCCGCCACCGGGCTGGCCGTGAAACTGGCTTGCGCGCTGCTGCTGTCGTTAAACTCATGCACGAGGTGGTCGAGCGCGGCGGCCAGGCCCAGGTCGTCAAGGATGGCCGGGCGCAGGTTGTGCGAAATGCGCCGCACCTCGCCCAGCACCTTGTTCAGTTGCTCGGCGGCCCGCTCGAAAGTAGCTGGCGCCTTTTCTTTTTGCTCGGCATTGCCGCCCAGGCGCGCGATACCCGCCTCGATCTGCAGCTTGATCGACACCAGCCACTGGCTGATGCCGTCATGCAAGTCGCGCGACAGGCGCGCCCGCTCTTCTTCCTGCGATTCGACGACCCGCTGCGCCAGCACTTTCAGCTTGGCGTCGGCCACGCGCAATTCGCGCAGGTTCAGCACCAGGCCGCAGGCGGCCACCAGCAGGGAGCCGAGGATGGCGATGGCGGCGATCAGTTCCATGGTCGAGCGGATATTGCGCGACTGCTGGGCGTCGACCTTGGCCAGCGCCTGGTCCACGTCATCCATGTAAATGCCCGTGCCCATCATCCAGCCCCACTCCGGCATCAAAATCACATAGCCAAGCTTGGGTGCGGACTTGTTCGTCGACGGCTTGATCCAGTTGTAACGTTCGAAGCCGCCGCCGCTCTTCGCCCGCTGCATCAGGCGCTGGATGGTCAGATTTCCTTCCGCATCGCGCAACTCCCACAGATTCTGCCCCACCAGTTCGGGCTGGCGCGGATGCATCAGCGACTTGCCCTGCAAATCATAGATGAAGAAATAGCCATCGTCGCCATAGCTGAGGGCGGACAGGATGCGCTTGGCCTCCTCTTGCGTCGCGTCATCCTTGCGTCCCGACTGGTACAGGGAAGCGATGGAATGGCTGGCCAGGGTCACGTAATGCTTGAGTTCGGCTTCCTTGCTGGCCAAATACGCTTGCTGGATGGTGGCGCGCTGCTGCTCGGCCAGGGTAATGGCCTGGTGCCGCACGGCAAATGCGATGGCGCACAGGGCGAGTATGAGCGGCGTGAGGGCCAGGAAGATGACTTTCTGTCTGAGTTTCATGGCCTGGCGCTCCGGCGGCGTCGATGCTGGTGGGAATGCGTGATTTTACGTCGCGGCGCCGCGATAGCTCTGCGTAGTAATACTGAGCGTTACTGCGTAGTCGTGCGCTTGCGGCAATTATACGATTCCTGAATACTCGCCATAAGCTGCAGATACACCAAAAAGTAACACCCAAACTGGCGACGACCAGGCTCGGCAGCACACATCATCGCACGGCACAGCGCCCGTCAAATCTCTGGAGGAAGCATGAACCGCATTTTCAAACAGCTCGGCTGGGCAGCGCTTGCGCTGGCAGGCGCCGGGTCCCTGGGCGTTGTCGCCCTGCAACGTGGCGAACCGATCAGCGCGATCTGGATCGTCATCGCCGCCGTCTGCGTCTACCTGATCGCCTACCGTTTCTACAGCCTGTTCATCGCCGACAAGGTGCTGGGCCTGGACGCACGCCGCATGACGCCCGCCTTCAAGCACAACGATGGCCTCGACCACGTGCCGACCAACAAATATGTGCTGTTCGGCCACCATTTCGCGGCGATTGCCGGCGCCGGCCCCCTGGTCGGCCCCGTGCTGGCCGCGCAGATGGGCTATTTGCCCGGCATGCTGTGGATACTGGCGGGTGTCGTATTTGCCGGCGCCGTGCAGGATTTCATCGTGCTGTTCATTTCCATGCGCCGCGATGGCCGCTCCTTGGGCGACCTGATCAAGGCTGAACTAGGCGAAATTCCCGGCATGATCGCCTTGCTCGGCTGCTTCATGATCATGGTCATCATCCTGGCAGTGCTGGCCTTGATCGTCGTCAAGGCGCTGACCGGTTCCCCATGGGGCAGCTTCACCGTGATGGCGACGATTCCCATCGCCCTGTTCATGGGCGTGTACTCGCGCTTCATCCGCGTGGGCCGCATCGGCGAAATCTCCATCATCGGCTTTGTCTTGCTGATGCTGGCCATCATCGGCGGCCAGTACGTGCAGGAACACGCGGTGCTGGGCCCGATGTTCACGTTCACGGGCACGGAATTGACGTGGATGCTGATCGGCTACGGCTTCATCGCTTCCGTCCTGCCCGTGTGGCTGCTGCTGGCGCCGCGCGACTACCTGTCGACTTTCTTGAAAATCGGCACCATCCTGGGCCTGGCCATCGGCATCATCGTCGTCGCGCCCTACCTGAAAATGCCGGCCATGACCAAGTTCATCGACGGCTCCGGCCCCGTCTGGTCGGGCAATCTGTTCCCCTTCCTGTTCATTACGATTGCCTGCGGCGCCGTCTCCGGCTTCCACGCGCTGATTTCCTCGGGCACCACGCCGAAGATGATTGAAAACGAAAGCCACGCCCGCTTCATCGGCTATGGCGCCATGCTGATGGAATCGTTCGTCGCCATCATGGCCCTGGTAGCCGCCTCGACCATCGAGCCAGGCATCTATTTCGCCATGAACAGCCCGGCCGCCCTGATCGGCACCACGGCCGAGTCCGCCGCACAGGCGATCTCGCAATGGGGCTTCTACGTGACACCGGAAATGCTGACGCAGACGGCCAAGGATGTTGGCGAGCACAGCATCATCTCGCGCGCCGGTGGCGCACCGACCCTGGCGGTCGGCATGGCGCAGATTCTCTCCGGCGCCATCGGCGGCAAGGCCATGATGGCCTTCTGGTATCACTTCGCGATCCTGTTCGAAGCGCTGTTCATCCTGACGGCCGTCGATGCGGGCACGCGTGCCGGCCGCTTCATGCTGCAAGACTTGCTGGGCAGCTTCGTGCCAGCGCTGAAACAGACGGAAAACGTCATCGCCAACCTGCTGGCCACGGGCCTTTGTGTGGCGGCCTGGGGCTACTTCCTGTACCAGGGCGTGGTCGACCCATTGGGCGGCATCAACACCTTGTGGCCGCTGTTCGGCATCGCCAACCAGATGCTGGCGGCGATTGCGCTGATCCTCGGCACCTGCGTGCTGTTCAAAATGAAAAAGGGCCAGTATGCGTGGGTGACCATCACGCCGACCATCTGGCTGCTGTTGTGCACCCTGACGGCCGGCTGGCAAAAGATTTTCGACGCCAATCCGCGCGTCGGTTTCCTGGCGCATGCCAAGAAATATTCGGCGGCACTCGATGAAGGCACCCTGCTGGCGCCGGCCAAATCGGTGGCGCAGATGCAGCAGATCATCTTCAACGACTACCTCGACGCGGGCCTGGCCGCCTTCTTCGTCATCGTCGTGATCAGCGTGCTGTTCTTCGGCATCCGCACCATCCTGAAGGCGCGCGCCGACAGCCGTCCAAGCACCAAGGAAACGCCGTTCCAGGCCATGCCCACGGTGCAATGATGATAGACGAAATCATCAAGGCTGGACGGTATCTGGGGCAAAGCATGCGACTCATGTGCGGCTTGCCCGAGTACGACACCTACGTGGCGCACCGGGAAGTGACCCATCCCGGCGAGCCGATGATGACGTATGAAGAGTTCTTCCGCGAACGGCAGGAAGCCCGCTACGGTGGCGCTGGAAAACGTGGTGGTTGTTGTTAGCGTAAATGCTGAGGTCAGACCCACCGGGTCTGACCTCATTGTTGCGTTGTTTTACCTCTCCGTAAGTTCCCCTCCCCTCTCTTCCCTTAGACCCACATCAACATCGGGGTGTGTCTTCGCGTCTATATTTTTCCAATAGGCATTAAAAAACAGTCAACTGGCCGACCGGAGGAGCGCCGCAACCATGTTCAATTTCCAACGCTCCAGCATCAGCCAGAAGCTGACCATGATTTCGGTGCTGTCGTCGGGCTGCGCGCTGCTGCTGGTGTTCGTGGCGTTTGCGCTGACGTCCGTGCTCAGCCACAAGAATGATGAAGGCAAGCAATTGCTGTCCCTGGCGGGGGTGATCGGTGCGGCCAGCGCGCCGCCCTTGCTGGTGGGGAAATCGGCACAGCCGCAGGCGGAACAGGTGCTGGCCGCGCTGGCCGCGCGCGACGAGGTGGCCCAGGCGGCCCTGTTCGACCGGGGCGGGCGCCTGTTCGCCCTGTACCGCGCGCCGCAGCATGCGGACGGCCTGGCGGCGCCGGAAGACATGGACCCGGCCCTGCTGGCCGACATGGCCGTGCAGCCCGTCACGCAAGGCGCGGGGACGACCCTGTCGCCGGCCATGCGCTTGTACCGTCCCGTCTACCGGCCAGGCGAGCCACAACAGACCATCGGCGCCGTGCTGATCGAGGCCGACCTGAACCACATGTGGCGCGACATCGGCCACCATGTGGGCGCCATCGGCGGCGCCACCGTGCTGTCCTTCCTGATCGCCGTCTTCCTCGCGCGGCGCTTTAAAAGCGTGATCGCCGAACCGATCACCAAGCTGATCGATACGGCGCAAAAAGTGTCGAGCAGCCAGATCTACAGCCACCGCATCGCGCACCAGCGCAGCGACGAACTGGGTGTGCTGATCGACAGTTTCAACGACATGCTGGCGCAGATCGACAGCCGCGACAGCACCCTGGCCAATTACCGCGACCAGCTCGAGCGCCAGGTGGGCGTGCGCACGGCGCAGCTGGAAAAGGCCAAGGATGCGGCCGAGGCAGCCAGCCAGGCGAAAAGCGCCTTCCTCGCCACCATGAGCCATGAAATCCGCACTCCCATGAATGGCGTGCTGGGCATGACGGAGCTGCTGCTGGCCAGTCCTTTGAGCCCGCAGCAACGCCACTACACGAGCATGGTGCAGCGCTCGGGACAGAATTTGCTGGTGATCATCAACGACATTCTCGACTTTTCCAAGATCGAGGCAGGCAAGCTGAGCGTGGAATACATCCGCTTCAATTTCCGCGAGCTGCTCGACGATATAGAACATGTGTTCGCGCCGCAGGCGGAAGCGAAAAATATCAGCCTGGAATTCGATATTGCCTACGACATCCCCATCGCCATCTGCGGCGACCCCAACCGTTTGCGCCAGATCATCGTCAATCTGCTGGGCAATGCGATCAAGTTCACGGAAACGGGCAAGGTCACCGTGAAAGTGGCAGTGTGCAGCGAGGATGCGCCCAGCGTGGGCTTGCGCTTCGAGGTGCACGACACGGGCATCGGCGTATCAAACGAGGCGCAGACGCGCATCTTCGAATCGTTCTCCCAGGCGGACGGCTCGACCACGCGCAAGCACGGCGGCACGGGCCTGGGACTGACGATCTCGAAACAGCTGGTGGAGCTGATGGGCGGCACTATCGGCGTCGATAATGCTTTAACGCAAGGATCGATCTTCTGGTTCGAAGTAAATTTCGATAAGCGGCGGGTCGACAGCGATGACCCGTCCTTCAACTTGAAAACCACGCGAGGGTTACGCGCCTTGATCGTCGACCACACACCCGCCACGCGCGCCGTGCTGGAGCGGCAACTGGCCAGCTGGCACATCGTCAGCGACAGCGCCGGCACGGCCAGCGACTGCCTGGGCAAGCTGCGCGCGGCCGCCCAGGCGGGCACGCCGTATGGCGTGGCCATGCTCGACATGGAATTGCCGCGCACCAGCGGCCTGGCCCTGGCCGCCACCATCAAGAGCGATCCGCTGCTGGCCGACCTCAAATTACTGCTGCTGAGCACGGAACAGGCGGCGGCCGACCCCGTGCAGCGGCGCGAGGCCGGCGTGGCCTTCCAGCTGATCAAGCCAGCCCGCGAATGCGACCTGTTCGATTGCATCGTCACGCCGCCGCGCGCCAGCGACAGCCTGCGCATCCATCCGCCGCACGCAACGCGGCAAGTGGGCCGGCGCCAGCGCCGCCGCGTGCTGCTGGCCGAGGACAATCCCGTCAACGTGGAAGTGGCGCTGGCCATGCTCGACAGCCTGGGCCTGGACGTGGTCTGCGCGCGCAACGGCGAAGAAGCCTTGCAGGCGGCGCAGGCCGAGGATTTCGATTTGATCCTGATGGATTGCCAGATGCCCGTGATGGATGGCTTTGCCGCCACGGCGGAAATCCGCCGCCACGAACAGCAGTGCGGCCATGCGCGCGTGCTGCCCATCGTCGCCATCACGGCCAATGCGCTGCAGGGCGACCGCGAAGCATGCCTGGCGGCCGGCATGGACGATTACCTGAGCAAACCATTCACGCAGCAAGACCTGGGCCATACGATCGCGCGCTGGATCACCCTGCCGCGCGCGGCCAGCGTGCACCACAGCGAACTGCAGGAGGCATCGCCGGAGGTGCCGCCGCCGGCGCCCGCCCCCCCAGCGGGCCAGCCGCTGAACCGGCAGGCGCTGGAAAATATCCGTGCCCTGTCGCGCGCCGATGGCGATGCGCTGCTCGAACGGGTCATCCTCGCTTTCACCAGCGAAACGCCGCGCCAACTGGCGGCCATGCGCGTAGCGATTGCCGGCGCGGATGCGGAAGCGCTGCGCAAGGTGGCGCACAGTCTCAAGTCGGGCAGCGCCAACGTGGGCGCCGATGGCCTGGCGCAGCTGTGCAAGGAAATGGAAAAACTGGGCCGCGCCGGCAGCACCGAGGGCGCAGCTCCCCTGCTGCTGCAGATGCAACAAGCCTTCCAGGCCGTACGCGAATCGCTGAACGCCATCCTCGTGAAGGAACACTGACATGACAGCGCCCCTCTCCCTTTCCCGCGGCCTGGTGCTGGTGGCCGACGACGATCCCGTAATGCGATTGCTGATGCGGCAAATGCTCACGCAAGTGGGCCTGGACGTGATCGAGGCAGAAGACGGCGTGCAGGCCTTGGCCAGCTACAAGCACAGCGGCCCGGACCTGGTCATGCTCGACGTCGACATGCCGGCCATGGACGGCTTTGCCGTGTGCCGCGAAATCCGCCATCAGGAAGTGGGCGGCACGGTGCCCATCATCATGGTGACGGGCGACGACGAGCTGGAAGCGGTCACGCGCGCCTACGAGGTGGGCGCCACGGATTTCATTTCCAAGCCCATCAACTGGCCCATCCTGGGCCACCGCGCACTGTATGTGCTGCGCGCCAGCGACGCCATCGCCCGTTTGCGCATCGCCGACGCACACAACCGCGCCGTGCTGGCCGCCATCCCCGACACCTTCTTTCGCCTGAACCGCGAAGGCTTTTATCTCGACTACGAACAGGGGCACGACGCCAGCGCCGGTTTTTCCCTCAGCGACTGCGTGGGCAGCCATATCCGCGACGTGCTGCCACCCGAAATCGCCGCGCGCCTGCTCGACAAGGCGCACACCGTGCTGGCCACGCAGCATATCGGCTCGGTCGACTACACACTCACGCACGAAGACAGCACGCGCCATTTCGAGGCGCGCCTGGTGGCCACGGGGGCCGATGAAGTGCTGGGCCTGGTGCGCGACATCAGCGAGCGCAAGCGCACGGAAGAACAGATCCGCCGCCTGGCCTACTGCGACAGCCTGACGGGCATCCCCAACCGGCAAGCGTTCCTGGAAACCCTGGAACGCGAACTGCTGCGCTCGAAAGAGCACGACAAGAAATTCGCCGTGCTGTTCATGGACCTCGATGCCTTCAAGCGCATCAACGACACCCTGGGCCACGACGTGGGCGACCATTTGCTCAAGGTGGTGTCCGAGCGCCTGCGCGAAACCATCCGCCCCAGCGACCTGGTACTGCGCGCCGAACACGAGTTTGAAGCCGCCTCCGGCGGCAGCAACCTGGCGCGCCTGGGCGGCGACGAATTCACGATCTTGATCCCTGACCTGGAACGGGTTGAAGATGCGCTCAACGTGGCGCACAGGGTCAAGGAAGCCATGCGCCGGCCTTTCATGATCGAGGGACACGAAATTTTTGTGACGGCCAGCATCGGCATCTCGCTGTATCCGGAAGATGGCGAGGACTGCAACTCGCTGCTCAAATATGCGGACACGGCCATGTATCACGCGAAGAACTGCGGCAAGAACAACGCCAAGCTGTACAGCTCTTCGCTGACGATGGAAATCATGAGCCACGTCAAGATGGAAGTGGGCTTGAGGAAAGCCTTGCAGAACAACGAACTGTACCTGCTGTACCAGCCGCAGATCGACGTGCCCAGCACGCAGATCGTCGGCGTGGAAGCGCTGGTACGCTGGCGCCACCCCGAGCGGGGCATCATTTCGCCCACGGAATTCATCCCGCTGGCCGAAGAGACGGGGCTGATCGTGCCCATCGGCGAATGGGTGCTGCGCACGGCGTGCAACCAGGCCAAGGCCTGGCAAAGCGATGGCGGACGGGCCATCCGCATGGCCGTCAACCTGTCGGCCAAGCAATTCAAGGATGAAAACCTGATGCAGATCGTGCTCTCGGCCCTTGCCGACACGGGCCTGGACGCGCGCCTGCTGGAACTGGAATTGACGGAAGGGACATTGATGGACGATGCGCGCGCCACCATGGTGACCCTGGAGCAATTGCGCAGCATCGGCGTGTACCTGTCCATCGACGACTTCGGCACGGGCTACTCGTCGATGAACTACCTGAAACGCTTCGACGTGCGGGCCTTGAAAATCGACAAGAGTTTTATCGCCGGCTTGCCGCAGGATACGGAAAACGCGGCCATCACGCGCGCCATCATCGCCATGGCGCATGGCTTGAAAATGGTGGTGGTGGCCGAGGGCGTGGAAACGGACGAGCAACTACTGATGCTGGAAGAATACGGCTGCGACATGGCGCAAGGCTATTTCCTGGGCCACCCTTCACCGCACGACACAATCACGGCCATGCTGGCCAGGCAGACGGGGCAACTGGTCAGCCTGGAAACTAGAGCACTTCGAAGGCAAGGATTTGCGTGACTTGCTGGGCGTTGAAATTATCGTCGGAGATCATCACCAGGCTGCGGCGGCCGTTTTCCAGGCGCGGCCCCCAGCTGATGCCTTCGATATTGTCGACTCTTTCAAGGCCGATCTTTTCCAGGTCCAGCAACAGGCGCTTGCGCGCAGGCACATAGCTGGCGCCCGCCAGCGCCGGGATAGCCTGGATATCGGTGGCGCCATCCGTTTCCATCGCGTAGATACGCACGTGATTCGTATACACGCCATCGGCGTGTTCCACGCCGGCCCGCTCCACCACCAGCAGTTGGTGATCGTTCACGGCGAGGATTTCCGACACGCCATTGTCCGCTTCGCGCCCAGGCGCGGGCCGCGACGGCACCGGCTCGATAACATACGCGTACTGGCGCAGTACCTTGCCCGCGCGGTCCAAACGCGTGATGCGCACCACGGAGCCGTGATCGGGCGTGGCCAGCGGGCCATCCTGGTACAAGGCCGCTTCCATGCCTAGCCACAAGCTCTTGCCATCCGAGGAAAACGACAGCGCTTCAAAGCTCATGTTGTTGCGCGAGCCAATTTCTTCCTTCGAGACCTTGAACATGGCAGGTGTGGGCAAGGTGGCCAGAAATTTTCCATCGCTATCCGCGTGGCGCACGAAAGGATGCAAGCCCACCTTGCGGTTGCCTTCGCTGCCGTACCACAGGCTGCCGTCCTGCGGATCAACGCGGATGGTTTCGATGTCGGGCACCTGATCACCCTGGTCCAATTTTGCATGCGCCAGGTTCGGGTAGCGGCTGCCATCGGGTTGGGTAAAGAAATGCACGCTGGCCAGGCTCACACCCGTAAACGCCTTGCTGTCATAGTGGAGAGCGGCGCGGTAGAAACGAGCCGGATTGATTTCCGAACGGTCATCGCTTTCCATCACCCAGCTATTGTTGGCCGCATCGTAATCGATGCCGGACAAGCCGCCCACCGTGGTGCCCTCGAACGCCTGCTTGAGCGCGATGCGCTGTTCGCCGATCAGCCGCAGGCCGGCAATCGGCGCGTCGAGGGGGAAGCTGGCGCAGGCGGAAAGGACGATGGCGGCGGACGCCAGGGCAAGCGCGGCGCGCACGCTACGGAACAGTTGAGGCATGATCGGTATCAAATAAGTCGGCAGGAGCGTGGCTTACACCACGCCATCGGTCTTGAGCCGCGCGATGGCGGCCGCATCATAGCCCAGCGACGCCAGCACTTCGTCGTTGTGCTGTCCCAGGGTGGGCCCCAACCACTGGGTCTTGCCCGGCGTGGCAGACAGTTTCGGGCTGATGGCGGGCAATTTGACGGGCGTGCCGTCAGCGAAATGGTGTTGTTCAAACATATCGCGGGCGAGAAATTGCGGATCGCTCATCATGTCGCGCACGGAGTAAATTTTCCCGGACGGCACGTCGGCCGCCTTCAGCACGGCCAGCGCGCTGTCTATCGTGTGCGTGGCGCACCAGGCGCCGATGGCGTCGTCGATTTCCTGCGTGCGCGCCACCCGGCCGTCGTTGCGCGCCAGCTGCGGGTCGCCCGCCATGTCGATGCGGCCCATGGCCAGCATCAGGCGCTTGAAGATGGCGTCGCCGTTGCCTGCAATGACGATGTTTTCGCCGTCACCCGTCGTGTAGGTATTCGAGGGTACGATGCCGGGCAGCGAACCGCCCGTGCGCTCGCGCACCACGCCTGCCTGATCGTACTCGGGCACCAGCGATTCCATCAGGTTGAAGACGGACTCGTACAGGGCCACGTCGACCATCTGGCCTTCGCCGGCAACCGCACCACCCGTCACGTCGCGGTGGCGCAAGGCCATCATGGCGCCGATCACGCCGTGCAGGGCCGCCACCGAGTCGCCAATCGACACGCCCACGCGCACCGGCGGACGGTCGGCAAAGCCGGACACATAGCGCAAGCCGCCCATGGATTCGCCGATGGCGCCGAAGCCGGGCAAATCCTTCATCGGGCCCGTCTGCCCAAAGCCGGACAGGCGCACCATGATGAGGGAGGGTTTGATCTGCTTGAGCTGCTCATAGCCGAGGTCCCACTTTTCCAGCACGCCGGGGCGGTAGTTCTCGATGATGATGTCCGCTTCCAGGGCCAACTGGCGGGCGATGGCCCGGCCTTCCGGTGACTTCAGGTTCAGTGTCAGACTTTTCTTGTTGCGCGCCTGCACCGACCACCACAAGGACGTGCCATCCTTCAGCACGCGCCAGGTACGGATGGGGTCGCCGCCATCGGGCGACTCGATCTTGATCACGTCGGCGCCGAATTCGGCCAGCATGCGGGCACAGAACGGCCCCGCGATCAGGGTGCCCAGTTCAAGGACTTTGATGCCCGTCAAGGGACCAGCGTTCGCGGAGGATTCTGTCATGTTGTGCTCAGGTTGCCCTGCGGTCGAGCATCGCGCGGGCAATCGTGCCCGCGTCGACGTATTCCAGTTCGCCGCCCACGGGCACGCCGCGGGCCAAGCGGCTCACGCGCAGGCCCCGCGCCTTCAGCATTTCGCTGATGTAATGGGCGGTCGCTTCGCCTTCATTCGTGAAATTGGTGGCCAGCACCACTTCGCCGACCACGCCGTCGTTGGCGCGGCTCAGCAATTTTTCGAGGTGGATATCTTTCGGGCCGATGCCGTCCAGCGGAGAGAGTCTCCCCATGAGCACGAAATACAGGCCCTTGTAGGTGAGCGTTTGCTCGATCATCAGCTGGTCGGCGGGCGTTTCCACCACGCACAGCAAGCGCTTGTCGCGCTCTTCGTCGAGACAGGTCTCGCACACTTCGTGTTCGGTAAAGGTATTGCACAGGCCGCAGTGATGCACGGCATCGACGGCCTGGAACAGGGCGCGCGACAGCATGGCCGCGCCTTCCCTATCGTGCTGCAACAAATGAAATGCCATCCGCTGCGCCGACTTGGGGCCGACGCCGGGCAGGCGCCGCAGCGCCTCGGTCAGAAATTCAAGCGACTTGGACATGGATCAACCCTGCCCCGTGCCATGGATCGAGCGCATGCGGTATGGCATCAGAATGGCATTTTGAAGCCGGCTGGCAAGTTCATGCCGCCAGTCAAGCCTGCCATTTTTTCCGCGGACGTCGCTTCCGCCTTGCGCACGGCGTCGTTGAAGGCGGCGGCCACCAGGTCTTCCAGCATGTCCTTGTCGTCAGCCAGCAGCGACGGGTCGATGGAAACGCGCTTGACGTCGTTCTTGCACGTCATGACGATTTTCACGAGGCCGGCGCCGGACTGGCCTTCCACTTCCACCAGCGCCAGTTGTTCCTGGGCCTTTTTCATGTTGTCTTGCATTGCTTGCGCCTGCTTCATCAGGCCAGCCAGTTGATTTTTCATCATGAGAATGCTCCGTTCAATTCAGTTTGTGAGTGTGTTAATCATCAATGCAGGGTCGGCGCGGCGGAGCCGGCCGGTGCAGGGGTAATCGTTCCCGGCACGACAAAAGCGTCGAATGCACGCTTCATGTCGAGCACGAAGGGATCGCTTGCGATGGTTTCTTCCGCTTGCAGCTGGCACGCCTCGCGGTGCGCCTGCGCTTCCGCGCTGGCCGTATACCAGACGGCGCCCAGTTCCGTATCGACATTGACCTTGCGGCCGAAGCGCTCGGTGAGCACGGCCGCCAGTTTTTCCACGTTGACCGGACTGCGCCACGTGTCGATCGGCACGCGCAGGCGGAACGTGGTGCTGTGACCGTCGTGCAGGCATTCGATCAGCTCGGCCTGCACGGCCAGCTGCTGGGCTATGCCGCGCAAGGGCAGCACGGCGGCGACGGCCGGCCAGTTGCCGTCCCAGTCCAGGCCCGGCACGGGCGTGATCACATACGGCCCGCTGGGCGCGGCTTGCTTGGCGGCACGCTGCGGCATGACGACGGCGGCTTGCTCGTTGCTCTGTGCGGCTGGCGCCGACACGGCAGCCGAAGCACTGTCGTCGGAAAATTCGGTGACCCACGGCGGCAGGTCGTCATCCGGCTGCGCCTGCGGCGGCGGGGCGGCAGGACGCGCCTGCTGCACGGGCGCAGCAGCGGCCACCGGTGCTTCCATCACGGTCACGGGTGGCGCGTCGTCCCACGGCGCAGGCGCTTTCTCGGCGGCAGGCGGTGGCGGAGCTGCCTGGACCGCTGCCGCCGGGGCGGGTGCCGCGGCGACAGGCGCCGGTGCCGGCGCGGCCGGCTTGGGCGCCGACGACGGTGCCGACGGCGCGCTGCCCGGACGGCCTTTCGAGGCGGCGCGGGCCGCTTCCAGCGCCGCATTGATGGCGGCGCGGGCGGAACTGATCGGCGCGCCCGATGCTGCAGGGACGGCCGCAGCTGGAGCAGGAGCAGCCGCTGGCGCCGCCGCTGGTGCTGGCGCCGGTGCAGCGGCTGGTGTCGGTGCGCGTGGCGGCGGCGCTTCGCTGCGCGCCATGCTGGCGGCAGCGGCGGCAACAACGGCGGGCGGTGTCACGGCTGCATGGCTGGCCACGCTGTTCGTGGCGGCGCGGGCTGCCGGAACGGATGCCCCTGCCGCGGCGCGCGCGGCGGCCACGGCAGCGGGACGGTTGCCCGTTGCAGCGGCTGGTGCCGCCGCCGGTACGCCGTCGGCGCCGCCTATGCCGGGCCGAAAGGCCAGCATGCGCAGCAAGGTCATGGTAAAGCCCGCGTATTCGTCGGGCGCCAGGCCCAGCTCGTTGCGGCCATGCACGGCGATCTGGTAAAACAGCTGCACTTCTTCCGCGTCAAACGCGCCAGCCAAACGCACGATGTCCGCGTATTCAGGCAAATCCTGCGGCAAGGCGGCTGGCACGGTTTGCGCCAGCGCAATGCGGTGCAGCAAGGTGCCCAGATCCTGCAGGGCGCCGTTGTAGGACAGGCTGCGCGAAGCCATCTCGTCGGCCACGGCCAGCAGATCCGCGCCATCCTGCTGCGCCAGCGCGTCGAGCAGGCGCACCAGGTAGGACTGGTCGAGCGCGCCCAGCATGCCTTGCACGGCATCGAGGGTGACTTCGCCGGCCGCGTAGGCGATGGCCTGGTCCGTCAGCGACAGCGCGTCGCGCATGGAACCGTGGGCGCCCTGAGCCAGCAGGCGCAAGGCCGGGTGTTCGAAGGCAATGCCCTCCTGCCCCAGGATATTGTCCAGGTGGCTGATGATGTGGCCGGGTGGCATCTGCTTGAGGTTGAACTGCAGGCAGCGCGACAGCACGGTCACGGGAATCTTTTGCGGATCCGTCGTGGCCAGGATGAACTTGACGTGCTCGGGCGGTTCTTCCAGCGTTTTCAGCATGGAATTGAACGCATGGTTCGTCAGCATGTGCACTTCATCGATCATATAGACCTTGAAGCGCGCATTGCTTGGCGCGTAGACCGCTTGTTCCAGCAGCTGCGCCATTTCATCGACGCCGCGGTTCGACGCCGCATCCATCTCTATATAGTCGACAAAGCGTCCCGCATCGATTGCCGTGCACGCTTCGCACACGCCGCAAGGCTGGGCCGTAATGCCGCCCGTGCCATCGGGGCCGATGCAATTGAGCGACTTGGCCAGGATACGCGACAGGGTCGTCTTGCCGACGCCGCGCGTGCCCGTGAACAGGTAGGCGTGATGCAATCGGCCGCTGTGCAAGGCATGCGTGAGCGCGCGCACGACGTGCTCCTGGCCGACGAGCGTCTCGAAATTCTTGGGGCGGTATTTACGGGCGAGGACTTGATAGGACATGCTGAGATTTTACCATGCGATTTTGCGGGTGATCCTGCGCGGCGGGCGCAAGCCTCATGGCCGGGCCAGGTCAAACTTGGCAAACGCGGCAAAGCAGCAATTGTATAACATGGCCACGTAGAAACAGGGAAAACACGGCAAGCCCGGCAATGCTGCGGGTCGGCAAGAAAATGTGGCCGTAAAAGCAAAAAAGCTGCCCATGGCAGCTTGATTGGTGATCCTGATAAAACATTCCCGAAGGAGGCGAGCCTGATCTGCGGCACTCATGGTTAATAGCCGTGGCTGCTTCGTTCCCGACCTGACCAGGTTAGCCATGCCACGATGCGCAGGGGCCCGCCGGGGATAATTATAACCGACCTGCGCAAGATTGGGGAAGCAAGCTGAAATCCGGGGTCAGACCCCCGGTCGAGTTGGCAATGACCTTGGTGTTAGCGGTGTTGAGGGTCTGACCCCAGCCGCTCTACAAGCCCAGTTCCTGCCAGATGCCATCCACCTTGGCCTTCACTTCCGGCGTCATGGCGATCGTCGTACCCCACTCGCGCGTCGTTTCACCCGGCCATTTATTCGTCGCGTCGATGCCCATCTTGCTGCCAAGACCACTGACCGGCGAGGCGAAGTCCAGGTAATCGATCGGCGTGTTGTCGACCAGGGTGGTGTCGCGGATGGGATCGACCCGCGTGGTGATGGCCCAGATGACCTCTTTCCAGTCGCGGATATTCACGTCTTCGTCGACCACCACGATGAACTTGGTATACATGAACTGGCGCAAGAAGCTCCACACGCCGAACATCACGCGCTTGGCGTGGCCCGCGTACTGCTTCTTGATCTGCACCACGGCCATGCGGTAGCTGCAGCCTTCGGGCGGCAGATAGAAATCCGTGATTTCGCTGAACTGCTTTTGCAACAGCGGCACAAACACTTCGTTCAGGGCCAGGCCCAGCACGGCCGGCTCGTCCGGCGGTTTGCCGGTATACGTGGAGTGGTAAATCGGGTCGCGGCGCATGGTGATGCGGTCAATGGTAAACACGGGGAAACTGTCCTGCTCATTATAGTAGCCCGTGTGGTCGCCATACGGCCCTTCCAGCGCGTGCTCATAGCCGCTCGGATGGTTTTCGTCCGGGTAGATATGGCCTTCGAGCACGATTTCAGCCGAGGCGGGCACGCGCAGCTCGCTGCCGATGGCTTTCACCAGCTCCGTGCGGCTGCCGCGCAGCAAGCCCGCGAACTGGTATTCGGACAGGCTGTCCGGCACGGGCGTGACGGCCCCTAATATAGTAGCGGGATCGGCACCCAGCGCGACGGCGATCGGATACGGCTTGCCCTTGCTTTGAATCGCATGCTCGCGGAAGTCCAGCGCCCCGCCACGGTGCGCCAGCCAGCGCATGATGACCTTATTACGTCCCAGCACTTGCTGGCGGTAGATGCCCAGGTTTTGCCGCTTCTTGTTCGGGCCCTTGGTGATCACCAGGCCCCAGGTGATCAGGGGGGCGATATCGCCGGGCCAGCAATGCTGGATCGGCAGGCGCGCCAGGTCGACGTCATTGCCTTCCCAGACGATTTCCTGGCACTTCGCGCCGCGCAACTCTTTCGGCGACATGTCCCACACGGATTTCACCAGCGAACCGAGACCCAGCAGATCCTTGAAATCCTTCGGCGGCTCCGGTTCCTTCAGGCGCGCCAGCACATGGCCGATCTTGCGCAACTCGCTGACATCTTCCGCCCCCATGCCCAGCGCCACGCGGCGCGTGGTACCGAACAGATTGCCCAGCACCGGCATGTCGTATCCCGTCGGATTGTTGAACAGCAAGGCCGGTCCGCCTACGCGCAAGGTGCGGTCGCAAACTTCCGTCATCTCCAAAATCGGTGAAATGGGGGTCGAAATGGGCTTAAGTTCACCCATTTGTTGCAGTTGAGAAATAAAATCTCGTAAATCTGAATATTTCATGTGTTTTTAATTTTTTTTGACGTCGGACGCCGTTGCTGAAGGATCTATGCCAAGTAATTGATTTTATTGGCTTTTGGCACAATGCAAGACAAAAAGTAAGACATAAAAGTAATAAAGAAACGATTCGTTAGTATTGACTTGATATAAAACGGCTTCTACAATTCGCCCAACTTGAAAGAGCACGCCGGCCCAGAGCTTGATTTTAGCGTTTCTCTTTCATTCACGGAGTCGGGGCTCCACATGACATTTTAAGGAGTGTTTTCAAAAGGCGTCTGCCTTACCCCCGGTAAAAGTTGTATTGCGACTGATCCAATACCAAAAACGGGACCGATCAGCTCAAGCAAGCAATGACGGCGTTTCTCGCACGCATCCATACGCGGCGGAAACGATGATATTTCTGATGCACGGCATTGGCAGTACCCACAACACCGCGAAACCGCGGAGGGACTGCCTGTTGACGCGACATTTCGGGGAACTCTATGACTCATCGTAGCACTGAAGCAGCATTACCTGCTTCAACCGTGGCTGGTCAGCCAGCGTTGGCGCGTTTGCGCGCCCGCGCACAAGCCATTTCGGCCCGTGGCGTACTGACTACGGCGCAACACACACTGACAGTCTTCGGCATTTCCGCCCTGGCACTGATCGCCCTGCTGATGTTCCGCCCGGACCTGGGCAAGCAATTGACGCACAGCCTGTTCCCGCTGCCGATGGCAGAAGCGCAAGCCGTTGAAGCGCCGGCCCTGTCGGCACTGATGGAAGCGCCTGCGTCCGTGCAAACGGCCGCCGCCAACGAGGCGCCGCTGAGCAAGGAAGAAAAAGCCTTGCTGGGCACGCAAAAGCAGCAGCAATGGGTCACCAACTGGCTCTCCAAGCGCTACCGCGTGGCCAATGACGCGACCAATATGCTTGTGTCGACGGCTTACCTGACGGCCCGCGAAATCAAGCTGGACCCGCTGCTGATCCTGGCCGTGATGGCCATCGAATCGGGCTTGAACCCGTTCGCGGAAAGCCCCGTCGGCGCACAAGGCTTGATGCAGGTCATGTCGAAAGTGCACCATGAGCGCTTCCAGGAAATGGGCGGCGTGCAAGCAGCCCTGAACCCCGTCGCCAACATCCGCGTCGGCTCCCTGATCCTGAAAGACTACGTCACGCGTGGCGGTTCCGTCGAAGCGGGCTTGAAAACCTACGTGGGCGCCGCCAACTTCGCCACCGACTCGGGCTACGGCTCGCGCGTGCTGGCCGAATACCGCCGCCTGAAACAAGTGTCGGCCGGCCAGCGCGTGCCGACCACGACGCCTGTGATGGCATCGAACACGCCAGCACCAGCCAAGGCGCCGGCAACGGAAAGCGGCATCACCATCAAAGTACTGCCCCACAACGAGATCGCCGGCCTGTGACCCTTTAAAAGCCCTCACAGGGGCATCCAAAAAGCAGCATCCAATAAAAAAGCCACCGCACGAAAAAGTGCCGGTGGCTTTTTTATTGCCCTGCGGCGGCAGCCGCAGGAACTACTTTGTATATTACTTGCGCTTGTTGGCGTTGACTTCTTCCTCGCGGAATTTCACTGCCAGCTTGTCCAGCACGCCGTTCACATACTTGTGGCCATCGATACCGCCAAACGACTTGGCCAGCTCGACCGCTTCGTTGATGACGACGCGGTACGGGATTTCCATGTTGTTCTTCAGCTCGAATGCGCCGATCAGCAGGATGCCGTGTTCGATGGGCGACAGTTCCGCGATGTTGCGGTCGATCAAGGGTGCCATGCTGTCGCGCAGCGCCAGCGAATCCTTGATGGTGCCGTACAGCAGCACCGTGAAATGATCGCCATCGGCCTTGTCGAAACCATGCGCGGCGCGAATATTGTTCACGACGGTGGTCGCGTCCTCATTGTTCAGCAGCCACTGGTACAAGCCCTGCAGCGCAAACTCGCGCGCGCGGTGACGCGGCGTGCGGTTTTTGCTGGGATTGGCGAGCAAATTTTTCTCAGTCATGATTGTTACCTGTTCTTAAATACGTATGTACTGCAAATAGTGACGAATACCGCGGCGCGCTGTTGGACAGCACGCTGCGGCGCAAGCACGATTAATCCTCGTCTGTGTCTTGCAACTCTTCTAGCGCTTGCGCCAGATTGGCCATTTCCACTGCCACGCGTGCCGCTTCCGCTCCCTTGACCAGCATGCGCACTTCCGCCTGCTCATCGTTTTCGGTCGTCAACACTGCGTTGGCGATCGGGATGCCGTAATCGAGACCGACGCGCGTGATGCCTGCGCCCGATTCGTTCGATACCAGCTCGAAGTGGTAGGTTTCACCGCGAATCACGGCGCCCAGTGCGATCAGGGCGTCGAATTGCTCGGTTTCTGCCATTTTTTGCAGAATCAGTGGGATTTCCAGGGCGCCCGGCACGGTCACGTGCAGGATATCTTCATCGGCCACGCCCAGCTTGCTCAACTCTTCCAGGCATGCCGACAGCAAGCCACCACCGACGATTTCATTGAATCGTGCCTGGACGATACCGACGCGCAAACCTTCGCCGGCAAAATTGGTTTCGTATGTTCCTACGCTCATCATAAGCCTCTTTATAAGTAGTCAGCGGCGGCGCCGTGCGCCAGGCCGCTGTATGTGATTAATTACTGCTGGCCAGGATGGCACTGAAAACCCGTTACTTCCAGGTCGAAACCGACCATCGACGGCATCTTGCGTGGGCTGGCCAGCAATTGCATCTTGCTCACGCCCAGGTCGCGCAGGATTTGCGCGCCAATGCCGTAGCTGCGCAAATCCATGCTGGCGGCGCGGCCTTTCGGCTTGGCTTGCGGCGTATCGAGGGCGGCGAACTGGGCAAACAGCTCGCTCGACGTCTCGCCACAGTTCAGCAAGACCATCACGCCCCGCTCGGACTGCTTGATGGCGGCCATCGAGGCAGCCACCGTCCACGAGTGGGTGGTCGCTTCACTTTCCAGCACGTCCAGCAGGGAAACAGGCTGATGCACGCGCACCAGTGCTTCCAGGCCGGGCGCCAGGTCGCCATGCACGAGGGCCAAGTGGGCCGACGCGCTGGGCTTGTCGCGGAAGGCGATCAAGCGGAATTCGCCGTGCGCCGTGTGCAAGGTGCGCTCGGCAACGCGCTCGACCAGAGATTCCGTCTGGCTGCGGTAATGGATCAGGTCGGCAATCGTGCCGATTTTCAGGCCATGCTGCTCGGCAAACACCAGCAAGTCCGGCAGGCGCGCCATGGTGCCGTCGTCCTTCATGATTTCGCAAATCACGGACGCGGGCGTCAGGCCGGCCATGGCCGTCAGGTCGCAACCGGCTTCCGTATGGCCTGCGCGCATCAGCACGCCGCCTTTTTGCGCTTTCAGGGGGAAGATATGGCCAGGCTGGACGATATCGCTGGGCTGCGTGCCCTTGGCCACGGCCACCTGGATGGTCTTGGCGCGATCGGCGGCGGAAATGCCCGTCGTCACGCCTTCGGCCGCTTCGATGGAAACAGTAAAGTTGGTGCCGTAGGCCGTGCCGTTGCGCGAGGTCATCATCGACAGGTTCAGCTCGTCGCAACGCTCTTCCGTCAGGGTCAGGCAGACCAGACCACGCGCATGCGTGATCATGAAATTGATGGCTTCAGGCGTCACGAAATCGGCGGCAAGCACCAGATCGCCTTCATTTTCCCGGTCTTCTTCATCGACCAGTATCACCATGCGGCCGGCGCGTAATTCAGCGACGATCTCTTCGGTGCTGGATATTGACATTATTCATCCTCTGAAGACGCCTGGCAAAACCTGCTGCGCGTCGGTATAGGCGGCCTGCGATGCTCACCGTACCTTCGTACGGTTGCGCTTCTCAGCCACCTCTTCCTTCCGCTCGCGACGGTTTTGCCGGGCGTTGTTAATGAAACTAAAAACTGAAACTGAATCTGAAACATCGAGCGCGAATATTCCGCGAATTTCCGGGAATTTTCTTATAACCTGCTATTTTAAAGGATTTAGCGCTTGCAGACCTGAAATAAGACAGCTTTGCGGCAAGGATGCCGCAAGCGGCCCCACAACACTCCGATTCCCTGATCCAGCCCAAACGGCGGCGGCAAAACGCGCGCCGCCAGCCTTGCAAAGAGCATAAGATCAGCCAGTCACCGCCACGGCGCTGACGCCCCACTCGCAACGACACCCCACACAGGAGCGGCAATATGAAAACCAACGGATCGGCCATCTGGTCAGGCGGCATCAAGGACGGCAAGGGCGCCATCAGCACGCGCAGCGGCGCCTTGCAGGAATATCCCTACGGCTTTGCCAGCCGCTTCGAAGGCAAACCGGGCACGAATCCCGAGGAACTGATCGGCGCCGCCCACGCGGGTTGCTTCACCATGGCCCTGTCGCTGATCCTTGGCGAAGCGGGCCTGACGGCGGAAAAGATGGAAACGACGGCCGAAGTGACCCTCGACAAGGTCGACGACGGCTTTGCCATCACGGCCGTCCACCTGATATTGAAAGCGAAGATACCGGGCGCCGACCAGGCGACATTCGAAGCATTGACGGCCAAGGCCAAGGCCGGCTGCCCCGTGTCGAAGTTACTTAAAGCCAACATTACCCTGGATGCCAGCCTGCTGACCTAAATTTTAGGTACAGGCTTGACGGGTTCCACGGCAGCGACGGGCGCCACCAGCGGCAGGCGCGAGTCGCTGGCCGGCAATGGCCTGTTCATCAAGCCGGGATTCAGGGCCGCATTGTTCAGGTTATACGCGGCAATGGCCGCCGCCACGGACGGGTCTTGCGATGACGGCGGCGGCACGGCCATGCCGGCGTTTTGCGCGGCCAGCTCTTGCGCCTGCGCATTTTGCCGGGCCAGCTGGGCTTGCGCCGTCGCCAGGCCCGCATCGGCTTGCCCCTGCGCTGCGCGTGCCAGCGACTGCGCCCGGTCACTGGCCGCCTGGGCCGCCATTTGCGCGTCGCTGGCGGCCAGCTGCGCCCGCGCCGCATCGTCCGCTGCCGCTTGCGCCTGCTGCTGCAAGCCCCGCAGCTGCACTTGCCCCTGGCGCAGATCGTCCACCCGTGCGGCTTCCTGCTGCTGCGCCTGCTGATTGGTATTGACGCGCTGATTGTCCATGCGCTGCGTCTGCAGCAATTGCGCAGCATCGGCGGCCGCCTGCGCCTGCGGCTGGGGCCGCAGCTCCTGCAAGTCCAGGTTCAGTTCTTCCGTTTCCAGTTGCTGCTGCAGCTCAAGTTGCCGTTGTGCAATAGCGGCCGTTTGCGGCGGCGCCTCGTCGACGGCCTGCGGCTGCGCGGCTTGCGCGGTGCTGGCCGGCAGTGCTTCGCCCGTCAAATCCGCCTCGACAACGGCGGCCAGCGGCGCGCCCTGCTGCTGGGCCAGCACGGCGCCCACCTGCGCCAGCACGTCCGTTCCCTGTTGCAAGGCGTCCAGAGTGGCCTTGCTGTCGGCCGCATACGCGGCCTGCAAAGTTATCGGGTCGACCTCTTCCTTGCGCAAGTCGATGCCGATGCGAGCCAGCTGCGCTTGCGTAAGCAGGTTGCCGTCCTGCGCCAGCGCGGCCGCAGTATCCGTCGTGCCATCGCCCGACAGCAAATCGTAGCGCTGCGCCAGGCTGCCCGGCGTGTCGCCAGCCGTGGCCAGCTGGCTGGCATCGATGCCGCTCGTTTGCAGCTGGGCGAACGATTCCGCCAGCTGCCGCGCCAGCGCCAGCAAGTCGTCATTGACATTCACAGGGGTATTCGCCGCCCTGGCCTCGTCCGTGGCGCCCTGCAAGGCCAGCAGTTGCCGGCGCGACAAGGCCACGCCGGACAGGAACTGGCCCAGCGGGGAGATGTCGACCTGGGTCGAGGACAGGGTAACAAGGGCCGCAGCTGCGCTGGAAGCCGGCACGGGCAGCGCTGGCGCCAGCGGCGCAGTCTCGCCCACGCGGAACGTGGCCGGGATGGCATTGGGCACGGTTGCGCGCGAAATCGGGTCCATGGCTAGCCTCCACTGCGGAAAGCTTCATAGTATGCGCGTCTGAAAGAAAAGCAACACACGCTTGGCAAGGCGGAGGCTGTGTTGCTGTGTTGCTGTGTTCTTATTGCCGTGTTCTTATCTCAGGCGGCAGCCTTGTCCAGCGACAGCATGCGCTCGACATAGCGGGCGATCAAGTCAATTTCCAGGTTGACCTTGCCATTGACCGTCAAGTGTTTCAAGGTCGTCATGGCGATCGTGTGCGGAATCAGGTTGATCGAGAAGCGGCAGCCGTTGACGGCGCCCGCGCCCAGGTCTTCCACGCGGTTGACGGTCAGGGACACGCCATTGACGACGACGGAACCTTTGAAGGCAAGGTATTTCGCCAGCTCGTGCGGCGCCTCGATCACCAGTTCCCACGATTCGCCCACGGCTTCGAACTTGCGCACGATGCCCAGGCCGTCGACGTGGCCGGACACCAGGTGGCCGCCCAAGCGCTCGGCCAGGGTCAGGGCTTTTTCCAGATTCACTTCCGTGGTGGTATCGAGGCCCACGGTGCAATTGAGGCTTTCGCGCGAGACATCGACGGCAAAGCCCGTGTCCGATTTTTCCACCACCGTCATGCAGGCGCCATTGATGGCGATCGAATCGCCCAGGGCCACATCGGCCAGCGGCAAGCCGCCCGCATGAATGTTCAGGCGCACGCCGGCATCGAGGCCGCCGTCGAGTGCTTGCACGGTTTCAATCTTGCCGATGGCGGCAACAATTCCTGTAAACATGAACTAACCCTATAAAAGTGTGAAAGTATTAATTGCGCTGGGCGAATCTTGCAAGGATACGCAAATCTTCGCCCACTTGCTGAACCTGGTGAAATTGCAAAGTGCGTTGCTGCTTGATATCCGTCAAGGCGGGCAAGGCAAACATGCCTTGCGCATCGCCCAGCAAGGTGGGCGCCAGGTAGACCAGCAGCTCGTCGACGCAGCCTTCGCGGATCAGCGAGCCGTTCAGTTTGGAACCGGCCTCGACGTGGACTTCATTGCATTGCCGGCGTCCCAGTTCCAGCATCAGCGCGGCCAGGTCGACCTTGCCGGCCGCGTTCGGCAACATGATAACTTCCGCGCCCAGGGCGCGCAGTTGCGCCTCCTTTTCCGGGTTGGCAACTGCCGCCACGATCCACGTGCCGCCGCCCTGCAAGATGCGCGCGTCGAGACTGATGTCGAGCCGGCTGTCAACGACGATGCGGCGCGGCTGGCGCGGCGTCTCGACGGCGCGCACGTTCAGTTGCGGATCGTCCGCCTTGACCGTACCGATGCCCGTCAGGATGGCGCAGGCGCGCGCACGCCAGGCATGGCCGTCGGCGCGCGCTTGCGGCCCCGTGATCCACTGGCTCTGGCCATTGTGCAAGGCCGTCATGCCGTCCAGGCTGGCCGCCGTCTTCAGGCGCACCCACGGCTTGCCGCGCTGCATGCGCGAGAAAAAGCCGATATTCATTTCATACGCTTCCTCGGCCAACACGCCCGTGGTAACGGCGATGCCGGCCGCTTCCAGCTTGGCCAGCCCCTGCCCCGCCACCAGCGGGTTAGGGTCCGTCATGGCGGCCACGACGCGTCCCAACCCCGCGCGCACGAGCGCATCGGAACAGGGCGGCGTGCGGCCATGGTGGTTGCACGGTTCCAGGGTGACGTAAGCCGTGGCGCCGCGCACGTCGTTGCCGCGCGCCGCCGCATTGGCCAGCGCTTGCACCTCGGCATGATCCTGCCCGGCCGCCTGCGTCACGCCTGCGCCGATCACCTGGCCATCCCTGACAATCACGCAGCCGATGCGGGGATTGGGCGAGGTCGTGTATAAACCGCGCGCCGCCCATTCCAGCGCCAGGCGCATGCCATCGATATCGTTGAGTATTTCCACTGGCTTCTTTGATAGTGAGTGATAGGTGAATCGGGTTACGAACTGTCGGCCACGCCACTGCAATTGGCCGCTTGCTGCTGCGGATCGCACACGCGCACCCGCCCCAGCATGTTGATTTTAATATGGCGCACCTGCTTTCCCAAAGCCAGGGACAAGGTACCCCAGCGCGCCGCCAGGCTATTGGTCGCGCTGCAACTGCGTCCTGCGCCATTGTAGGCGATATAAAACGGCGCCGTGGCGGACGAAAACGCGAACTGGGCCGTGATGCCAGTCGGCAGCGGCCCCTGGCGAAACAGCAATTCGTCACCGCCATCGAACGCCAGGTTGGCATTGCGGTCAATAAAGACCAGCCAGCCCGTGCTCCAGTCCGTGCCGCCGGGCCCGGCCGGCATCAGCAGCACGCGCTGTCCGCGCGCCATCGCCTGCGCCCGCGTCAATTCGATGGCCGAGAACAAGTCCGTGGCCGCCACGCGTACCTGCTGGCGCGCCAGCAAGGACTGCAAACTTGGCATGGCAGCGGCCGCCAGCAGCGCGGCCATCGCCAGCACGGCCAGCAATTCGAGCATGGTGTGCCCGAAGGTGTGCCCGGTCCACGACGGCCGCTTGCGCGTGCTCATGGCTTAGGGCCAGCAATGGCTGGCGGGGCCGCTGCTGCCGCGCTGGCCCGTGCTGTTCAAGGACAGGACACCGCAATCGGCATCCTGGAACTGCGCATCGACCTTGGACGTGCCCGGCATGGCCCGCAACAACACGCATTGCCCGATCGTCAAGCCAGGACAGGCAAGCGCCTCGATTTCATACGCACTGCTGGCCGCGCTGGCAGCCGGCCCGTCGCCGGACCACCACGGAAACTGCTGCGCCTGTGCCGCTGGCGAGGCCGAGGAAAATGCCAGATAGTGATTGTTTTGCGAATAATAACGCTCCTGCTGCTGCATCAGCCGCAGCAGGGCCGCCTGCCCCTGCACCCGCTTGGCGCGCACGACATGGCCGTGATAAGCGGGCACTGCCAACGCCAGCAGCAAGCTCATGATCGCCAGCACGGACAGCAGTTCGATCAGGCTGAAGCCTAAGCGGCTACCACCGTTTGCAGCGGACCAGTTCCGCCTTGCCAGCGCACCCATGCGACGTCTCTCCTCTGCAAAAAGCCCCTGCTGATGCGATGTGCCGGCCTTTGCATCTTTAACTTTCAGTACGCCAACCATGCCCCGCCTATTTTTTCTTGGCCGCCTCGTGCAATTCCCGCCAGTTCGCCACTTCCCGCCAGCTGAGGCGCCGCGCCGGCAGCGGTGCGCTGACGACCTTGAGCCCAGCCCCGCTGGCCGCGCCCGGCAAGCCAGGCTGCAGCACGGCCAGTTCCTTGCGCCCCTCGGCCCGCCCTGCCGCCGTCGCGGCGCCCACCGTGCTGTTCAGCTCCAATGCCAGCGGCGGCGCGCGCGCCAGACCATCGAACAAACGCCCCGTCTGCGCCCCCGCCTGCACGACACCGGCGCCATCGGCGGCAAAGCCGCTCAGCACATCGAGCACGTACAGCCGCGTGACTGGCTTGGCGCAAGGGTTGCGCCCCGGCAGGAGGGTATTGAACAGCACCTTGCCGGCGGCCAGCACGGGATTGCTGATGCTGCGTTCGCCCGTCTGCGCGGTATTGAGAAAGTCGAGGTACCAGCCGCGCATGGCGTCGCTGCCCGTGTAGCGCAGTTCGGCGCCATCGACGCGCACGCCCCCCACCGCCTCGCCCAGGCTGCGCTGCTCCAGGTCGGCCCGGCTGCGCGTGGGGGATGACTCCCGCACATCGTCGTGCACGGCGTAAAACGACTGTGACAGGAAGGCGGTGGGCCAGGTATCGGCCGCTTCGACCAGCTTGCCCGTGCCGAACAGCAGCACATAGCCGCCACCGGGCGCATACGCCACGTTCAGCTGCTGCGTCACGGGCTGGCGCTGGCCCTGCGCATCACGCGCAACAAAGACGAGCTTGCGCCCCTGGCCATCCTTCCATGGCGGTCCGCCAGCCATGTCGAGACGCCAGATATTGCCCTGCAAATCGCCCGCATACAGATACGCCAGCGCACCGTCGCCGCCCAGCACCACGGCGGGCGGGCCCAGCGACTGGGGCATGGCACCCGCATCCCCATCGCTCTCATGGCCACCGCCGCCGCTGGCCACGGGCACCTTGAGCCGGAAGTAATTACTTCCCAACACCCAGGGCGTGCCGGGCGCCTTGTCCAGCGCCAGCAGGAAGATGGCGGCCGCCGATGCGGGCGCCGTCGTGTCTTTACCATCGTTCACATGGTTGTTGTAGCCGCTGGCGACGATGGCAAAATCGCGGTAAGCCGGCACGCCCTCCTTGCCACCCATGTTGATGCGGGCAAAGGATGGCGGCGCGCGCACGTTGCCCATGAGCTTGTCGTCGCGGTCGGTAAACTCCCACAGCGCCCCGTCCTGCGCGAAACGCGCCGGATCGGTGATATCGAGCGCAAACACGCCTTGCGCCCCACCGCCCATGCCCGACACGAGCACCGTCTTCCAATGTCCCAGCGCCAGCACTTCCGCCGTGGCCGCGGCGCCGTCGAGCAGAGGGCCGGGGCTGTAGTGAGTGCTCGCAGCGGCTGGCGCAAGGCGCAGCAGCGCTTGCGGCAGATAGGCAAACACTTCGCTGCCCGTGCGTGCATCGAACGCATGCAGCAAGCCATCATTGGCGCCCAGATACAGCATTTTTCGCCGGTGCAGCAACGCGTGGCGGTGCAAGCCATAAGCGGCACCCGGCAAGCCCAGCCCCGGCGCGCCCACGTACAGCAAATTGCCATGCGGCGCCGCGGCCAGGCTGCCCGCGCGGCGCCGCAGGAAGCCACCTGGTTGGCCCACCTCGTGCGTGCGCTGGCCCAGCAGATACTCCAGGCGCGCCTCGCCCCGGCCATCGCCGCCGTCGAATGCGTCCCGCTGCGCTGCGTCGAGACGATTCCAGGCCAGCGGCATCAGGCTGCCTTGGGCGTCGAGCGTGTAGACGGGACGCAAGGACGCGGGCGCGCCATCCGGCACGGGCTTATCCTGGCCGCCAGCGCGCCACCATGGCTTGCCTGGAAGCAGTGCGCCATCGGCGCCCACGGCAAACGCGGTGCGCGACAAGGTCATGCTGCCGTCGGCCAGGCGCATCTGCGTCTGGAACCAGTAAGCCTCGTCCGCGCCGCTGGCCAGCGCCATCAGGGCTGGCCCGGCGAGCGTCGCCGGCAAGGTAGCGTTGTCGGCGGCAGCAAAGGCTGCGCGCAATCCCGCGATCAGGGCGGCCGGATCGCTGCCGGGCAGGTAATGGGCGGGCCAGCGGCCATCCACGCTCCACTCGTCCAGCGCGCTGCCCGTTGCGCTCTTGAAGGGGTTGGCATCGCCGTTCGCATCGAGAAAACCGCCATATTTGGCTGCCAGTAACAAGGGGGTGGTGGCGGGCACGCCGGACGGGGCGCCCTGGCGCAAGTCGGCCGCATAGTGCTCGACCTTTGCAACGCCATCGTTCTTGGCGCCGGGACGCAAGGCCTGCACATGCGACCAGTAGGCCAGGCCCGCCGCATGGTAGCTGGCGCCGCCCGCCCCCTCGGCCAGCAGTTCCAGCGCCGCCAGTTCGGGCCGGGGCGCGGGATTGCCCTGCGCAGCGCCGCTTTCCAGACTGCCCACCGCATGCGTCCAGGCCATCGCGTCAAATGGCGGCGGCGCAAAACCATCGGCGGCGCGGGCACGGTCGCCGCTTGATGCGGGCGTCGCCGGGACATTGCCGGGCACGTAGCGGTCGCCCGCCATGCCCGCATCGCCGAGACTGACGACGATGTGGCGCTGGCAGGTGGCCGTTTGCGGGTCGCTCCACGCAATCACGACCGGCAAGCCCTCGTCGATGGCAGGCGGAGCCGTGGTGGGCGGGGCTGTGGCAGGCGCGGCGCTCGCCTGCCTTCCCTGCAGGTAGCGCAGCGATTCGTACAGCAATTCGGCCAGCGGCGCCGCCCTGGCGTACGCGCCGGGATGCCCGGCGTTGCTGCGGCCCAGGCCATTGATGTAAGCGGTCACCCCGCCGCCAGGGCTTGCATCTTGGGCCGCACCTTGGACTATGTACACGCCAGTGGCGGGATTCCACTCGGCGTCGGCATTGTCTTGCGGCATATAGCTGGGCGCCGTCCAGCGTTGCCGTCCCACGTGGGCCAGCGCCGCGCGCAGCACACCGCCATACACGGGGCCGGCGCCGGCGGGCACGCCGTTCAAGTGGCCAAACACCCCCACGCGCACCCTGCCGCCATGGCGCTGCACGGCGCCCACCGGCTTGTAGTTCTTGCCATACGCCTGGCACAAGTCGTCGCGCAGCGGCCCCTCATCAGCGTCGCACACGCGCACGCGCGCGAGGAACACGCCGTGCGTGGCGGCGGCCCCAGGCGCGTCGCAACTGCCGCCCGGAGGCAAGCTGGCGTCGCCGAACAGCAGGCGGTTGCGGCAGGAAACGATGGCCAGTTGCGCCAGCGCAAACGGTGTCGCCGCTGACACGCCTGCCTGCAAGACCTTGCGCGGGAAAAAGACGGGATGGGCCAAGAAGTCGATGGGGCCGCTGGCATCGGGCAGGTAGGCGCGCTGCAGCACCGTCTTGCGCACTTCATCGATGACGCGGTCGCCGCCTGTCAAGGCATAGCGCACGATGTCGAGCATGCTGGCGCTGGCCCAGTTGAGAAAGTTACCGCTAAAACTATCGCCGCCGCAGCCATGCAGCGCATCGGCCGGTTTCAGCACGGAGAAGTAAGCGGTCGCTACGCGCAAATCCGGCAGCATTGCGCCACCCTTGCTGCGATACGGATAGCTGTAGCACATGCGCGCATGGAAGTAGCCGGCGTACTCGCGCTGCGGCGCATAGTCGCCGCCATGCGCGGCAGCGGCGGCCGCATGCGTGAGGGACAGGTTGAGCAGCAGATTCGGCGGCACTCTGGCGCCGTGCAAGCCCGCGTCGGCCCGCGCCAGCGTCACCGTGGGAGGGGCCGCGACGGCGGCGCAAGCCAGGCAAGCCAGCAGCAGCAAGCAGACGGACCACAGCGCCCTCATGGCCCCGCTCCCGCCTGTTTGCGGTAGTAGCTTTGCAGCACGACCTGCGTGCTGTCCTGCGCGCCAAAACCCATGGCCGTGATGCGGTACACATAGCTTTCCGTGGCCAGGCCGCCAGCCACTGCCGTGGCTTGCGCGCCGGGCGGGTGAAACGGCAGCAATTCGATGAGGTAGCGGGGCCGGCGCGAAGGCAGGAAACCCTGCCCTGTCTGCATGACGGCGCCCGTAAACTGGCCATATGGCACGGCCCGGCTACTCGCTTCCGCGCCATCCAGGTCCATGCTCAGCCAGAGGGCCGGCGCCTCCGGGGCTGCGGGCAGGCACAGGCCCAGTGCGCCGCCTTCGCCGCAGCCGTCCACGAACCCTGCCGCACTGTCTGGTGCGAAGAGGCTTGCCCGGCCCGGTGCGCCGGGCAAGCCTTCGATATCGTTCTGCGCATCCACCAATGCCTCCTCCGCCGCCTGAAACGCGATCTGCCGGTCGCGCTCGCCGCGCGCCGCCTTTTCGCCCTGCAAGGCCATCTGCGCCGCCGATATGCCCAGCAGCAAGATGATCACCAACAGACACAGCACATACAAGAGGGTGGCGCCACCGTGGCGTACACGAGGTGCACACCGAGGTTCGCAACAGCGCACACCCGCGCCGGCCATCGCGCCGCCCGCCTAGGCCGGCCCGTTGCGCAGCATGATGCTCGTCTGCACCAGTTGCCGCAGCCGGGAGCGCGTTGCGACGGGCAAGGACGCGCGCGCGATGCGCACGCCCGTGTCGCCAGCGCCGTGCGCCTCGGCATACGCCTTGCCGAACAGATCGAACTGCGCCGGCCCCAGTTCCGCCATCTTGTCCGCCTGGCCCGCCTCGCCATGCAACAGCAGCGCCACGCGCACGCTGGCCACGCGCTTCCAGTGCGTGCGCCGGTAAAAATCGCGCTGGCGCGCGGCCGCATCGGCGCCCGCCAGCACCAGCGCCGCATCGTCGGCGTCGAGCGCGCTGGCGTTGACATAGCGGTTCGCCACGCCGTCGGGCGGCATATCCGTATCGAGGCCATACAGCACCTGGAAACCGTCGACGCCGCGGATGATGGCGTCCGCGCCCCAGCCGTTCGCGCCACGGTATTTGCAGCGCAGCTCGCCTTCGCCATCGGCGCCCTGCGCCACATAGAAAATGCTCCAGCCACGCTGCGCTTCCGTTTGCGCGGCGCCCACGCCGAAGCCCGCGCAATTGAGCACGGAACCGTCGCCGCCCTCTTCCTTGCCGGCGCCGTAATAGCGCAAGGCCAGCACATCGCTGCCATGCAGGGCGTCGGGTAGCGCGCCGCTGATGCCCTCGCTGTTCTTGCCCAGGCTGCGCGCATCGAGCCCGGCGATATTCGCGCTGTCGTAATCCGCATGGGCGACGGGCGCGGCGCTGCTGTCCCAGTTCACATATGCCGTCTGGCGCACGGCGCGGGCGATGGTGTCGAGCGCATAGCGGCCGTTATCGTCCAGGCGCGCACTGGCGGACTGGTCACCATAGCTGCCGCTGGCGGCCAGCAGCATGGTGCTGGCCGCCAGCATCAGCAGCGCGCCCAGCGACAGGGCCACCAGCAATTCGACCAGGCTCATGCCGCGCTGCCAGTGCCACGCGGCATGCACGCCGTTCATGCGCCGCCTCCGCCCAGCTGAAATGCCAGCCTGGGCAGCGACTCGCCTGCCGCATTCACGGCGGGCGAGCCATCGGGCAAGCGGGCGCGCCAGCCGAGCTTGATAACGATGGGCGCGCCCTTGCCGCCGCTGCACGCCCAGTGCAAGCCCTGGGCGGCGGCATCCCACGCGGCAAGGTCGCGGCAGATGTGCAGGCGCGCGCCGGGCAAGGTCGCATGCAGCCTTTGCTTCCATTCGGCGAGGTCGAATTGCGCCAGTTCGGCCGCGCTGCAAGCGGCGGCACCAAAACAGTCTGGCGCGCCACCGCCAGTGTCGGCGTCGTCCGCCGCCGCATATGCCACGTTCAGGTAGGGATTGCCCGTATCTGGGCCATTCATGAGCACGCTGTTCGCGCGCATGCGCTCGGCCATGCCGGCGGCCAGTTGCACGCCCGCAGACAATAGCGCGGACTCATGGCGCGCGCGCAGGGTGTTCAGTTGCAGGATGCTGGCGCCGAGCAGGCCCAGCGCCAACAGCAGTAGCGACACCAGCACCTCGACGAGGCTGCTGCCACCTACAGGAAACATATCGCGACCGCCATTGCGCATGCGCCATTCCCTTCCGCAGTAAGAGTCGCAACAACAGGCGGCCCAGCTACAAGATAGGCGCGCGCAAAAACCCGGGTCTGCGCTGGCGCAAACAGCACGGCGATAAGTCGAGAAGAACAGCGTTGGGATTGATCAGGCCGCTTGCCAGGCGAACGCTGGCATGGTGGAAACGGGGCGCACGATCGGCCCCGCTGTCGGCAAAGGGTACGTCAGGGCTTGCTGCGCGCCTGCCCCACTTCGGCGATCGCATCCTGGAACTCGGCCAGGTCTTCGAAATTCTTGTAGACGGAGGCGAAGCGGATGTAGGCGATCTTGTCCAGGCGCTTGAGTTCCTGCATGACGAGTTCGCCGATATAACCGGAATCGACTTCGCGCAAGCCGCTGGTCAGCAGCTTTTCCTGGATGGATGCGATGGCCGTATCCACGGAGGCGGCCGCGACGGGACGCTTGCGCAAGGCCAGCATCAAACTGCCGCGCAACTTATCCGCAGCGAACTCCGTCCGGCTGCCATTCTTTTTGACGACGGCCGGCATGATAAGTTCAATGCGCTCGTAGGTGGTAAACCGCTTGTCGCATTTGCCGCAGCGGCGGCGGCGCCGAATGGCATCCCCTTCCTCCGATACGCGCGTATCGAGAACCTGGGTGTCGCCGTGCTGGCAAAATGGACATTTCATGGGCTGGCTACAACTTTATAGTAATAATTACGGGAAATCGCCGCCCCTGTACAAAGGGCGCCCGAATCACTCCGGGCGCCCTTGGGCACGACTGGAATGTGTCATACAGAATCTTACTCTGTATGACACATTCTGGACAAATAATTATGCAGCGTACACAGGGTGCGCGTCGGCCAGCACTTTCACGGCCGCTTTGACGCGCTCGATGGTGGCGGCGTCATGCGGATTGTCCAGCACGTCGGCGATCAGGTTGCCCACTTCTTCCGCTTGCGCTTCCTTGAAACCGCGCGTCGTCATCGCCGGGCTGCCCAGGCGGATGCCCGAGGTGACGAACGGTTTTTGCGGGTCGTTCGGGATGCCGTTCTTGTTGCAGGTGATGTGCGCGGAACCGAGGATGGCTTCGGCTTCCTTGCCCGTCAGGTTCTTGGCGCGCAAGTCGACCAGCATGACGTGCGATTCGGTGCCGCCGGACACGATGCGCAAGCCGCGCTTGATCAGGGTTTTCGCCAGCACGTCGGCGTTCTTGATCACTTGCTTCTGGTATTCGACGAATTCAGGGCTCAGCGCTTCCTTGAAGGCGACGGCCTTGCCGGCGATCACGTGCATCAGCGGGCCACCCTGGATGCCAGGGAAAATTGCCGAGTTGATGGCCTTTTCGTGTTCGGCCTTCATCAGGATGATGCCGCCGCGCGGGCCACGCAACGATTTGTGCGTGGTCGAGGTGACGAAGTCGGCGAACGGTACCGGGTTCGGATACAGGCCGGCGGCGATCAGGCCCGCATAGTGGGCCATGTCGACCATGAAGTAGGCGCCAACTTCCTTGGCGATCTTGCCGAAGCGTTCGAAGTCGATCTTTTTCGAGAACGCCGACGCGCCAGCGATGATCAGTTTTGGCTTGCGTTCGCGGGCCAGGCGTTCCATCGCCTCGTAGTCGATGTCTTCTTCCGCCGTCAAGCCATACGACACGACGTCAAACCATTTGCCGGACATGTTCAGCGGCATGCCGTGGGTCAGGTGGCCGCCTTCGGCCAGCGACATGCCCATGATCAGGTCGCCTGGTTTCAGCATGGCAAAGAACACGCCCTGGTTCGCCTGCGAGCCGGAGTTCGGCTGCACGTTCGCGCATTCGGCGCCGAACAGCTGTTTCACACGGTCGATGGCCAGTTGCTCGGCAACGTCGACGTATTCGCAGCCACCGTAGTAGCGCTTGCCCGGATAACCTTCGGCATATTTATTCGTCAGCTGCGAGCCTTGCGCTTCCATTACGGCTGGCGAAGTGTAGTTCTCCGACGCGATCAGTTCGATGTGGTCGTGCTGGCGCGTGTTCTCTTTTTGAATGACGGCGAACAATTCAGGATCGACGTTGGCGAGGGTGTGATCTTTTGCAAACATGTAAAAACTCCAAGTATGAGGGTGCTTGTACTGGCAGGTTGGATCGAATGAGGGGAGCCGGCGTTAGGTGAATAACAACATTGAACAGGCAGCCTCTTCGTGCTTTTCCATAGTGGCTACCCAGGCGAACGGCTGATGAAAAATCTCACGTTTCCCGGTGGGTGCCCACCTTTCGCCGGTTTGCCGATCGCCATCCATGGAGATCGCCCGACTTTTCGCCAGTCACGTGAGACGTAATGGAATGCAAATTGTAAGTTAAGTGCCCAAATTGAGCAAGGAATGCAAGCGTGCAGCTATAATCGCCGCGCGCCATGGCAGCCCGGGCGCGGCCACAGGCAGGCCCAGAGCATGACTGCCGCTCTTAAGCTGGACTTAAACCTGGCCATGGCATGTAAGCGTATGTTACGAAGCTTGCCATTGCACACCGCTGATTTACTATGCTGCGGTGCATTTTATATGCAGCTTTTGCATGGCTTTCCAGCAAGCGCCCACAGTCACAAGAAGAAAAATCGCGTAAAATGTTGCTCAATCTCACTACTGGCGCAATAAACATGCCTTCAGTCTTTACCTGGAACGTACGTGTCTACTATGAAGACACCGACGCCGGCGGCATCGTCTATTACGCTAACTACCTGAAATTCTTCGAGCGCGCGCGCACCGAATGGCTGCGCGCCATCGACGTGGGCCAGCAAGAATTGCTGGAACAGCATGACGCGATGTTCGTTGTCAAAAGCGTCAACGCCGACTATCATGCGCCAGCCAGGCTCGATGACACGGTAAGATTAACCTTAAGCATAGAAAAAATGGGGCGCGCCTCCATCGTTTTCCTGCAACAAGCCTGGTGCGGCGACCGCCTGCTCAACACGGCCCGCGTCAAGATCGGCTGCGTCGACTCGGCACTACGCCCGCGCGCCGTGCCTGATGCAGTCGCAGCCCGCATGCGCGCCGCCTGAGCCCTACCGCCACCCCCGGACAATTCACCCAACAGACTGCCAGCCAATGAACGTTACACAAGATCTTTCTTTCCTCGCGCTCATCACCAATGCCCATTTGATCGTGCAACTGATCATGGCCCTGCTGCTGCTGATTTCCCTGACCAGCTGGACCTACATCTTCCGCAAGATGTTTGCCGTGCGCCAGGCGCGCAAGCAAACCATCGAATTCGAACGCAGCTTCTGGGCTGGCGGCAACCTGCATGCGCTGCATCAAAGTGCCAACGGCAACCGCGACCAGAGCGGTGCGCTGGCGCGCATTTTTGACGCCGGCATGGGCGAATTCATCAAGGGCAAGGCTTCCTACGGTTCGCGCGAAGCGCTGGACGTCGGCGCCGTGCTCGACGGCGCACGCCGCGCCATGCGCGCCGCTTTCCAGCGCGAAATGGACGTGCTCGAATCGCACCTGGCTTTCCTCGCTTCCGTCGGTTCCGTCTCGCCGTACATCGGCCTGCTCGGTACCGTCTGGGGCATCATGAACGCCTTCCGCGGCCTGGCCAACGTGCAGCAAGCCACCCTGGCCGCCGTCGCGCCCGGCATTGCCGAAGCGCTGATCGCCACGGCTATCGGCCTGTTCGCAGCGATTCCCGCCGTCGTCGCCTACAACCGTTTTTCGCATGACATCGACCGCCTGGCGATCCGCTTCGAAAGCTTCGTCGAGGAATTCTCCAACATCTTGCAGCGCCAGTCGCGCTAAGAGGGAGCAGCGTCCATGGGTTCCTCATTCAATAGCGGCGGCATGCGCGGTGGCCGTGGCCGCAAGTTCAAGTCCGAGATCAACGTCGTACCGTACATCGACGTGATGCTGGTGCTGCTGATCATTTTCATGGTGATGCCGTCGTCGAACAATCCCAGCGTGGTGAACTTGCCCAACGCGGAAAAGTCGGCGAAACCGCCCGATGACTATATTCAGATCGTGCTGAAACCAAATGGTTCGCTGTCGATCGGCGTCATCGGCAAGGAACAGCTGTCGCCGGAAACGGAACCGAACCGCGACGCCCTGCTGCGCAAGCTGCGCGGCTTGCACGAGAGCAATCCTGACTATCCCGTGATGATCGCGGGCGACAAGGAAAGCAAGTACGACGATGTGATCCAGCTCATTTCGGAAGCGAAAAAGATGGGCATTACCCGCGTCGGCCTGGCCACCAAGTAAGCGCAGCACCCTGTTTCCAGACTTGACCGTTTTTAGATAGACTAGACTTTGCAGACCAAACAAATCGACCATGTACTCGGCAAGCCCTACAGCGTGCCGCGCGAACGCAGCCGCTGGCCCTCGCTGGGCCTGGCGCTGGCGATGCACCTTGGCCTGCTGTTTTTCCTGTGGGTGGGCGTACACTGGCAAAATACGGAACCTGTCGCCGTCGAAGCGGAAGTATGGGACCTGAAAGTGCAGACGGCCGCGCCGCCGCCCGAAGTGGCGACGAACCCCGAGCCGACACCAGCGCCACCGCCGGAACCGGAAGTGGAACAGCCGGCCCCGCCGCCACCGCCGCCGGTGGCAGCGCCCGAGCCGAAGGTTGACTTGCGCGAAGCGGAAATCGCCCTGGAACGCAAGAAGGCCAAGCTGAAGGAAGAAAAAGAGAAAGCGGCAGCGGAAGAACGCCGCAAGCAGGAATTGAAGGAACGCGAGGAAGAAAAGCGCGAACTGGAAAAACAGAAGCAGAAAGAAAAAGACAAGGCTGAAAAGCTGGAAAAAGAAAAGGCCGACAAGCTGGAGAAAGCCAAGCAAGCCAAAGAGAAAGAAAAAGCGGCGGAAGAAAAAGCCGAGAAAGAACTGTCCGATAAAAAAGCGGCGGCGGAAAAAGCTGCCAAGGCGAAAAAAGCGGCGGAAGAGAAAAAAGCCGCCGACAAGGCGCGCGCCGAGGAAATGAGCCGCATCACGGGTGCGGCGGGCGCAGGCACAACGGGCACGGCCGCGAAAGCGACCGCGCCACGCAAGGACAGCGGCTATGTCGCTGCCCTGACGAGCAAGATCAAGAGCAATATCGCGTACAGCGGTAGCACGGACGTGCCGGGTAACCCGCGCGCCGTGTTCAAGATCGAGCAACTGCCAACTGGGGAAATTATTTCGGTCCGAAAGATTAAAAGTAGCGGCCTGCCGGCGTATGACAGCTCGGTGGAAAACGCCATTAATAAATCGTCGCCACTGCCGAAGAAAAAAGACGGCACCGTGGAACGCGAGATTGAACTCATATTCGAGATGAAGGATTTGCCTAAATGATGACCATGAAAAAAATGAGCTATGTCGTGCTCTGCGCCAGCCTGATGCTGGGAGCGTCAAGCGCCCAGGCGCAGCTGCGCGTGGAGATTACGGGGATCGGCAGCAACCAGATCCCGGTGGCTGTCGCCAGCTTTGTCAATGAATCGGCGGCACCGCAATCGCTGTCGGGCATTATCAAGGCCGACCTGGCGCGCAGCGGCGTGTTCAAGCTGATCGACGCCGATGCGCCCGTATCGGAAACGGCGCCCGTCAGCTACGAGCAATGGAAGTCGCGCGGCGCCGACGCGCTGGCGGCCGGCACCGTGCAAAGCATGGCCGATGGCCGCCTGGACGTGCGCTACAAGCTGTTCGACACCATCAAGGGCGCGCAGATCTCCAGCATGAACAATGCGGCCGCGCCGCAGTTCAACCGCCTGCTGGCGCACAAGATCGCCGACGACATCTATGAAAAGCTGACGGGCGTCAAGGGCGCGTTCGCCACGCGCATCGCCTACGTCACGCAATCGGGCCGCGAATACCGCCTGGAAGTGGCCGACGCCGATGGCGAAGGCATCCAGGTCGCCCTGCGCTCGAACGAGCCGATCATTTCGCCGTCGTGGTCGCCGGATGGCACCAAGGTCGCGTATGTGTCGTTTGAAAAGAAAAAGCCTATCGTCTACGTGCAAAACCTGGTGACGCGCCAGCGCACCATCGTCTCGAATGAAAAAGGCAGCAATTCGGCGCCAAGCTGGAGCCCGGACGGCTCGCGCCTGGCCGTGGCCCTGTCACGCGATGGCCATACCCAGGTCTACACCGTCAATGCCGACGGCAGCGGCTTGCGCCGCGTCAGCACCAGCAGCGGCATCGATACGGAACCTCAATTCTCGGCCGATGGCCAAAGCATTTACTTCACCAGCGATCGCAGCGGCGGACCACAAATCTACCGCATGTCGGTCAGCGGCGGCGAAGCCAAGCGCGTGACGTTTGGCGGCTCCTACAACATCAGCCCGCGGATTTCATCCGACGGGAAGACACTTGCTTATATTTCCCGTCGCGACGGCAATTTCCAGCTCTACGCGCTCGACCTGGCTAGTGGCCAGGAACTGCGCTTGTCGGACACCGCCAACGACGAATCACCGAGCTTTTCGCCCAACGGGAAATATATCATGTACGCGACCGAATCCGGACGACGCAAGTCGCTGGCAGTGGTATCGGTGGATGGCCGCGTCAAACAGCGTTTGACTACGCAAGCTGGCAATATCAAGGAGCCCACCTGGGGTCCTTTTATGAAGTAAATGCTGTACAGTTTCACCTTTAACCATGACCCGGAGAATAAAAATGAGTAACTTTAAAAGTTTGGCATTCATCGCCGCTACCGCAGCCTTGCTGTCCGCCTGCAGCACCCCAGTCAAAGTCGCAGAAACCCCAGTGGTTGAGCGCGCTCCTGAAAAAGTCGCAGCTCCAGTTGACACCCGTCAAGTTCAGCCAGTGACGACCGCATCGGTCGATCCACTGGACGATCCAAAAGGCGTGCTGGCGAACCGTAGCATCTACTTCGACTTCGACAAATACGTCGTGCGCGAAGCGGACACCCCAGTCGTGCAAAACCACGCTGGCTACCTGGTGAAAACGCCTAGCCGCAAGATCCTGATCCAAGGTAACACCGATGAACGCGGTGGCGCTGAGTACAATCTGGCCCTGGGCCAGAAACGTGCTGAAGCCGTGCGCAAGTCGATGGCCGCCCTGGGCGTGCCAGAAGGCCAAATGGAAGCCGTGTCGCTGGGCAAAGAAAAGCCTAAAGCACAAGGCAGCAACGAAGCAGCATGGGCTGAAAACCGCCGCGCTGACATCGTTTATTGATGTTGACGGGTGAGCGCTGCAGCATTGACGCTTACCTAACTGGCCAGTCATAGGCATAATAATGGGGCGCAGCGCGGTGATTCACCGCCCGGCGCCCCGTTTGCATGTTTTGCGTAACCTTTGAAAGCCCGACCCATGATGACATTCTCGAAAGCCGGCGTCGCCGCCGCCTTGATGGCCGCGTTTGCCTACCTGCCCCTGCACGCCAACGCCGCCCTGTTCGATGACGACGAAGCACGCAAGGCCATCCTCGAGCTGCGCGCCAAGGTCGACGCCATGGCGCGCGACCTGAACAGCCGCATCGACACCAAGGCGGACAAGACCAGCACCTTGAGCCTGATCAACCAGCACGACCAGACCATGCAAGAGATCGCCCGCCTGCGCGGCCAGATCGAAGTACTGGGCAACGACCTGGCGAACACGCAAAAGCGCCAGAAGGATTTCTACACCGACATCGACGCGCGCCTGCGCAAGCTCGAACCGCGCCAGGTCACCATCGATGGCCAGGAAGCGGCCGTGGGCGTATCCGAGCAAAGCTCGTACGAATCCGCATTTGGCCTGTTCAAGTCGGGCGACTACAAAGGCGCCGTCACGGCCCTGGACGGCTTCGTGAAGCGCTATCCGGAATCGGCCTACGCGGCCAACGCGCAATACTGGCTGGGCAACGCCTATTACGCCCAGCGCGACTGCAAGAGCGCCATCACGGCCCAGCAGGCAGTGCTGAAGCACTACCCGGACAGCCCTAAGGCGCCCGACGCCATGCTCAACATCGCCAGTTGCTACACGGAGCTGAAAGACAAGCCGAACGCCACCAAGACCCTGAACGCGCTGATCTCGCGCTACCCGGACTCCAGCGCGGCCCAGGCAGCCAAGGAACGGGGCGGCAAAAAGTAAAAGCGGGGAAAAAGTTGCCCGTTAGGTTTGACAGAATCCCGGGCACCCCCTATAATCTTCCTTCTTCGGGTCGTTAGCTCAGCTGGTAGAGCAGCGGACTTTTAATCCGTTGGTCGCAGGTTCGAATCCCGCACGGCCTACCACGAATACGCAGTACTGATCTGCTTGCGAGTTGTTATAGCAAGCATTTTTTTACGGCACAGTGTTACCGAAGTTGTTGTAAAAAGTTTTTGGGTCGTTAGCTCAGCTGGTAGAGCAGCGGACTTTTAATCCGTTGGTCGCAGGTTCGAATCCCGCACGGCCTACCAAATACTATGAAGAAGCCAACCGTTCGCGGTTGGCTTTTTTGTTTTCTAGGCTTGCCTGGATCGCAGCCACTCCTTCAGCGCATCATTCATGCGCGTCTGCCACCCATCACCGGTGGCCTTGAAGGCATCGAGAATTTCAGCGTCGAAGCGTATGGTCGTGCTGACCTTGCCGCCGGTGCCGGCAGGCCTGCCGCGGCGGCGTGCCACCTCCTGTCGCGCCTCGGGATGGGAAACGGGCTTCTCGCCTACTTGCCAGACACCCTGCTCAAAAAAACCGTCCGTCAGTTCGGGCGCGTCGTCCGGATCAACCCAGGCTTTGTTTGTATTTGTCGATTTCGCGTTCATTTGCCCTCCTCATGCTGATGATTCTGCGCGCCAAGCCACGCGGCGTCCAGACCAGCACGACCAGACGCTCGTCAAGCCAGCCGGCAGTGATGAAGCGGGGTTCGCCGTAGTCCTGGCGCTGGTCCGGCAGCGTAATGGTGAGCCCGCCAAACACTTCGCGCGCACGCGCAAAGTCGAGACCACGCTCGCCGAGCGTCTTTTCACGCTTGACAGCATCAAAAGTGATTCTCATTATTTATTGTAGTAACAAATAATAGAAACAGCCAGCCCTATTTTCGAGCCAAGGGCCGCATCGGACCAGCTAGATCGCCGATCTTAACGCGACACCAAAACCGGCCTCCCCGCCAGATGCGCCACCACACCACCCATCATCCGCCCCAGCGGCACCTCCACCCAACGGTGAAACGCGGCCCCGGCCACCAGGCTGGCGCTCCAGGCGGTCAGCATGCCCAGCGCTTGCCACTGCGGCTCCAGCGGAACATACGTGATAAATAATGCATTCACCAGCAGGCTGACGGGAAAGTGGACGAGAAACACGGCATACGAGATACGGCCCAGGGCGTTGACGATGCGCCAGATGCCACCCTGGGAGGGCGTGCGGGCGCGGCCGAACAGGAACAGGGCGCAGGCGACGATCAGGGCCAGGGCGATGCGGCTGCGGTAGTCGACGGCCAGGGCCAGCAGGACGGGCACGGCGGCCATGGCCATGAGCAAGGTCATGGCACCAGGCTTGCGGGCCGGATCGCTGGCCCACCAGGCCAGCATGCCAAGGCCATAGCTGCCGAAGAAATACGGCGCCCAATTATCCCAGCCCGCGTCGAGATTGAAATACAGCAGGGAAAAGGTGATGCCTACGGCGACGGCCAGCGGCATCACCCAGCCCATGCCCCGCTGGCCCGCCAGGCAGCCACCCAGCCACAGCAGCGATACCGTCAGCATATACAGCTGGAAATCGATGGCCACGTACCAGGCGCCGGCCGACAGCGATTCATAGCCCAGCACGCCGTGCAGCAGCAAGGCATGGGCGCTCAGCTGACCCAGGGTGACGGCGGCCGACATGGAGTTGTGCAACATCCAGATGCCAGCCACAGGCGTAATGATGGCGGCGAGCAAGGTGGCGGCCAGGAAAGGCGGCGCCAGCTTGGCATAGCGGCGCCAGATGGCTTGTAGCGGAGTAGCAATGCCGGGGTTGCCGGCAGGCGCGAGGGATTTGGCGACGAGAAAGCCGCCGATGACGAGGAACACTTGCACGGCGATACGCGCGCTGCCGCCCAGCCAGTCCAGCAACTCGGGCCACAGGGGCTGCACATAGTCGGACATGGGTCCGTAAAACGCCAGATGGTGCAACACGATCAACTGTGCCGCGCCTGCTTTTAATACATTGATCCAGCCAAACTGCGGACGATTTGCCAGGTCCGCCTGTGATACCGCTGCTACTGCCGTCATTCCCAATCCTTGCCGTGCCAGGTAGTGTCGCCAGCCCATCGCGCAACAGGCGCGCGACTGAGGATTTACCGAAAGGCAGACATGATAGCCGAGCCTGGAAGATGGCGTGGCACGGCAGGCTGCTAAGCTGCCGGCTTTTCCGCTTCCGGCGGCTCGGGCACCAAGGGCTGTTGCGCCAGGATGGCGTCCAGCAAGCCGGGAAAGCGGCTCTCGACATCGGCGCGGCGCAAGGTATTCATGTGCGTCGTGCCCGCGTTTTCCGTGTAGACGAGGCCCGCTTCGCGCAAGACCTTGAAATGGTGAGAGACGGTCGACTTCGGTCGCCCGCCGTCGAGGTCGCCGCAGGCGGCCGCGTCCACGCGGGCCAGGTGGCGCACGATGTCGAGGCGAATGGAATCGCTCAAGGCGTAGAGCACGCGCTCGAGGACGAATTCGCTGGCGGGAGGATGTTTGTGTGGGCGCATGAGCAGAATCATACAGCATGCGCTATACTAATTCCATTATTCGAATATTTACGAACTACCGAATCAGCATTACCCTATCTTTCCACCTACAAACACAAAGGTCACCATGTCCGCCCTCTTCCAGCCCTACACTCTCAAAGACATCACCCTGCGCAACCGTATCGCCGTGCCCCCCATGTGCCAGTACATGGCCGTCGATGGCCAGGCCAACGACTGGCATCTGTCGCACTATGCGGGCATGGCCCGTGGCGGCGCGGGGCTGGTGATCGTCGAAGCGACGGCCGTGGCGCCCGAAGGCCGCATCACGCCCGGCTGTACGGGCATCTGGAACGATGACCTGGCGCAAGCCTTCGTGCCTGTCGTGAAAGCCATCAAGGCGGCCGGCTCCGTGCCCGGCATCCAGATTGCCCACGCGGGCCGCAAGGCCAGCGCCAACCGCCCATGGGAAGGCGACGACCATATCGCTGAAGGCGATGCGCGCGGCTGGCAAACCATCGCGCCGTCCGCCATCGCCTTTGGCGGCGGCCTGCCGAAAGTGCCGCGCGCCATGGACCTCGACGATATTGCCCGCGTGCAACAGAATTTCGTCGACGCGGCCGTGCGCGCCCGCGAAGTGGGCTTCGAATGGCTGGAACTGCACTTCGCCCACGGCTACCTGGCGCAAAGCTTCTTTTCCACCCATTCGAACCAGCGTGACGATATCTATGGCGGCAGCCTGGAAAACCGCAGCCGCTTCCTGCTGGAAACATTGAAAGCCGTGCGTGAAGTGTGGCCCGAGCACCTGCCGCTGACGATCCGCTTTGGCGTGCTGGAATTCGACGGCCGCGACGAGCAAACCCTGCTCGAATCGATCGGCCTCGTGCGCCAGTTCAAGGATGCGGGCATGGATATGCTCAGCGTCAGCATGGGCTTTACCATTCCCGACGTGGCTATCCCGTGGGGTCCTGCCTTCATGGGACCGATTGCAGAGCGCGTGCGCCGCGAAGCGGGTGTGCCGGTCTCGTCCGCCTGGGGCTTCGGCACGCCGGCCATCGCCGAGCGTGTCGTCAAGGAAGAGCAGCTCGACGTGGTGATGGTGGGCAAGGCGCACCTGGCCAATCCGCACTGGGCCTACTTTGCCGCCAAGGAACTCGGCGTGGAGCGCGCCTCGTGGACCCTGCCCGCGCCGTACGCGCACTGGCTGGAACGCTATTGATCATCTTTCATCCTTGACCGTCGCCGGATGCCCCTCCAGGGGCAGTTCCGGCAGGAACAGCAGGAAGACCAGTCCCAATAGCAGCAGCACGGCGCCGGCGCCAAACACGCTGGCGATCGCATGACGGTACACTTCCACCGCCTGCGTCGCCGCCTGCGCACCCAGCGCCGAGACAGCTTCCACGCCATGTTGATGTAACTGGTGCGCCAGGATGGCGCCCGAGGCCGTCACGCCCAGCAAGCCGCCCAGCGAGCGGAAAAAGGCCAGCATGGCCGTGCCCACGCCGCGCCGTGCCAGGGGCAAAGCATTTTGCACGGCGATCGTCATGTTCGGCATCACCAGACCCAGCCCCGTGCCCAGGAAGAAGATGGCCGGCTCGATGATCCAGTAACCGCGCGACGTTTCCATGGCCCAGGCCAGCACGGCAAACGCCAGCAGCGCCACCGCCAGCCCCGCCACCTGCACCATCTTGTACTTGCCCGAGCGCGACAGCACGCGGCCGTTGAACATCGACGACGCCACCAGCCCCACCATCATCGCCACCGTCATCACGCCCGATTCGGCGGGACTGGTGCCCATCACCAGCTGGAAGAACAGGGGGAAGAAGACGCTGGCGCCCATCAGGCCCGTGAAAGTCACGGCCATCACCAGGCTGGCGATATTGAAGGTGCGGTTTTCGAACAGGTCAGGCGGCAGCACGGGTTCATCCACCCGCCCCACGTGGAACGCCAGCCAGATCCCCAGCAGCACGGCGACGCCGCCGCACACCTTGATGGCCAGCGCATCCCACGGCCACTCGGTGCCGCCCAGCGCCAGCACCAGCAGGGCCGCCGTGATGGCGCCCGTTAGCAAGACCGAACCCAGATAGTCGATCTTGTGCGCATGCGTGCGCACGGGTTTACGCATGGCGCGCGCGATGATGACAAAGGCGGCCGTGCCGATGGGCAGGTTGACAAAGAAAATCCAGTGCCACGACAAGGCATCCGTGATCACGCCGCCCAGCACGGGGCCCAGCACGCTGGTGACGGCAAACACGATGGGCACCATGCCTTGCCGCTTGCCCCGTTCGGCCGGCGGCACGATGTCGCCGATGATGATTTGCGCCAGCGGCATGAAGCCGCCCGCGCCGAGGCCCTGGATGGCGCGGAAGATGATCAACTCCGTCATGTTCTGCGCCAGAGCGCACAGCACGGAACCGAGCAAAAAGGTCAGCAAGGCCGTGAAGATCATGGGGCGGCGGCCATACTGGTCGGCCAACTTGCCGTACAGGGGCATGGTGGCCGTCGACGCCAGCACATACGCCGTGACCACCCACGACAGGTGCGCCATGCCGCCCAGGTCGTCGACGATGCGCGGCAAGGCCGTGGCGACGATGCTCTGGTCCAGCGCGCCGAGGCCCAGCACGGCCATCAGGCCCAGGTAGATGGCGCGCACTTCGCGCTCGGTGACGGGTTTGGCCGCGTCTTTTTCTCCGCCTGCGGCGTGATCGTGGCCGCTCATGCCTGGCCTATCTCAAGCAGCGGTTGCATGGCGGCGGCCAGCGCATCGATCTGCTGCGGCGACAAACGGGCGATGCGCCGCGCCAGCGCATCGCGGCGCCGCGCGCGTAGGGTTTCGAGGATGGCCAGGCCTTGCGCGGACACCTGCAGGCCAGAGCGGCGCCGGTCCTGCGGATCGGGCGCGCTGCGCTCGACCAGCCCCGCTTCGGCCAAAGACTTGACCTGCGCGCTGACAGTCGGCCCGCGCACATTCTGCAGCCGCGCCAGCGCGGCCACGCCGATGCCGGGCTGCTCGTGGATCAGCGCCAGCAGCATGTACCGCATCATCGATACGCTGCCCTCCAGCTCGCCCCCTTCGCGCTGCATGGTGCGCAGCAGGCGCTTGAACGCCGTGCGCAATTCGTCGGACAGCGCCAGCGCGCGTTCGGGGATGGGAAGGTCTTCGCTTGTAGGCATGGAAAGATATAAATAGGTAGGCTATCTACTCATATTAGACCGCGCATGAAGGCCACGCAAGGCTTTTTTCCTTGCATGCCCCACCCAGCTCTTCCCAAAACCGCAGTTGGCCGTCATAATAGCCGCCCTTGGGTCGTTAGCTCAGCTGGTAGAGCAGCGGACTTTTAATCCGTTGGTCGCAGGTTCGAATCCCGCACGGCCTACCAAGAATTTGTGGTTTGTTTGCAAGCTGTCATGGCAAGCATCACCGCACAGTGTTACCGCAGTAAGTAGTCAAAGTTTTTGGGTCGTTAGCTCAGCTGGTAGAGCAGCGGACTTTTAATCCGTTGGTCGCAGGTTCGAATCCCGCACGGCCTACCAAATACGTCAGAGAAGCCAACCGTTCGCGGTTGGCTTTTTTGTTTCTGGGCGCTCTAAAATCTATTACAACAGACATCGGAACTAGGCCGCCGTGTCCAACCTCCTCTCCCATCAAGCATCTATGATTGCCTCTTTTCCGTGAAGAGACCGCTGGCTACTCCGAACGAAGACTACTTCCTCAGTTATCAAACTGCAGCATGATCAGCTAAATTCTTTGCAACTATTCAGGATGGGTAGTAGCATCGAGTTTTCTTTCCGAATATTCCAAATGCTAACTCAAGGCTTCTTTGCTGAGATATCTAATCTCGTAAGACTTTACGTAGTGTCGCTAAGGTCATTCAGTTCACTTCAGACTGAAATTAAGAGCATGTCAAAAGAGCGACATGAAGAGCGGATATTTTTAAAATATGATAAAAAAATTAATCTACCCCATTATTGGGAAACGAAAGCATTTTTAAATCTTGAAGCGCAAAATTACCTGCGTGAAGTTATTTTCGTTCGCTTAATATCTGCTACTGAAGTAATGTTGCAAGATTATGCGCAAATCATATACAGCGCCAATCGAGCTACCCTTTTAGGCAAAGAAATTAAGATTGATACAAATCTCCTATCCACCTTTCAAACCATCGATGAAGTTTGGTCGAAAATTGTTCGAGAAGAATGCAGAAATCTCAACGGCCGAAAATTCTCAGATATAATTGAATACTACAAAATAAAATTCAATATAAATCTTCGCCGCTTCGCTGAAATCCTTGCAATTGAAGAGATGTATGATCAGAGAAATATACTTGTCCATGCACTGGGTCATACAGATGATGCATTTAGAAAAAAATATAGCTCAAATCAATCATTTCTCGCAATTACGGACAAAAATCTGAGGCAATGCTTCACAAATCTAGAGGCATTTCACGAATTTGTGCGGCGAGCCAGCTTCAAAAAAATAAACCCTACAAATGGAATAAATAGATCATTTCAACTAGTATTGAAAATCAGAATAAACGAAGAAAGTGCAAACCATCTTTTCGATCCGAATTATTTATTTAACTTCAAAAATAAAATGCACCCCCTATCTTCCGTAACAATTTCCAACCTAAGAAACAAAACCGAAGTAGATTTGATACTTTCAGGACCTCGGGAAATTGTATCAGAGTACATTCAAATAATAAAACATATCGAAGACACAAGAAAGATACTATCAGTAACGCGTCGTGATGTCATGAGTCGATCACACAAAACAAAACTTTCAGACGAGAAACTGGATGAAATATTTTCCTATATTCAAACAAGGCCATGGCCAGAAGGAATCAAGCAAAAAATTTCTGATGAAATGGGAATTTCAAAAACACAAATATCTTATGCATTCAATTTAATTCTCGAACAGGAAGATGAATTCTTAAGAAGAGCAGCTACAACCATTTAGAATTTAGGGGGACGTTTTTCCGACATAAAAATTCACATCCCGAATAAAAAACAAGCGGCAAATATCTCCAGCGGCATTAATCCGCCACGATAGTCACCGCGGGATCGGGGTCAAATCCGGTATTCGTACACGATTTCAGCCTTGGTCGTCTCTATCTACAGCAAGTTGCGCTTTATCCAATACCGATATTGCTCGATTAACTACCATCCCCATTTCCATCTCCATACCTGCCCGGCGTCACGCCCATCACGCGCTTGAACATGGCGATGAAGGCGCTGACGTTGTCGTAACCCAGGTCCAGCGCAATCGTCGTAACGGCTTGGCCGGCGGCCAGCAGTTCCAGGGCGTGCAGGATGCGGGCGCGCTGGCGCCAGGCCGAGGGCGTAAAGCCGGTCTCGCTCGTGAAACGGCGCGCCAGGGTGCGCGGCGACACGCCGGCCCAGGCGGCCAGCGCTTCCACGCCCCGCTCGTCGGCCAGGTCATCGAGCACGGCGCGCGCCACGCGCAGCAGGCGCGGGTCTGTGGGCAAGGGCAAGCCGAAGGCCTCGTGCGGCGAGGCGGCGATTTCGTCGAGGATCACGCCCGCCACCCGGGCTTGGCGCGCATCCAGCGCGCCATCGTCCCAGGCGCTGGCGCGGCCCACCGCCTCGCGCAGCAAGCCCGAGACGCGCATCACGCAAGGCGCGGCAGGCAGGCTACCGCAACTGGCCTCGTCCACATACACGCTCCAGCCCGCAAACGGGCCATGCGAACGCAATGCATGGACGTGATGGGGCGGCATCCACACGCAGTGGCTGGCCGGCACCACCCACTGCCCGCTGTCGGCGGCAACGGAAAGCAAGCCCCGCATGGCGCCGAACAGCTGGCCGCTGGCATGGCGGTGCGCCGCCGTCACGCGTTCCTGCGGCTGGGAAATATGCATGGCGCGCAGCGGCGACGACGGCGATGCTGGAAAAATTGGCGGATTTGACGTATCGAATGACATAAACAACGCAGGCAAGACAATTCCACCATCATACAGTGAAGTCTTTCCAACACTCAGGAGTTCACCATGCGTGCAGAAGACGTATTACCCGATCAACAAAACCAGGGCCAGTTTAACGGCGTCACCGTGCGCAAGGGAACGGTGGGCGCCTTCCTAGCCAATGCCCGGCTATGGCTGGACGACACCGGCGGCAGCGCCGGGCGGGCCATCACCGAGCGCGACATCCTCGACGCCTTGCCCGCCCTGCACGCGCTGGGACTGTTCGACATCCTGCAGGTGCGCGACGCGGCGCTGCGCGAACTGATATCGCCATCGGGCGCCTAGGCGGCACCGGCTCGTCGCCGGCGCGCATTTCCTCTATCATGCTGCTTTGCCCGCCTTCGCTCCCGCCATGCCGTTTACCATTGCCACCTCCGTCCACAGCGAACTGATTATCAAGAAAAGCCGTTTCATCGGCTGCGTACAGCCGATGACGGACCGCGCCAGCGCACAGCAGGTGGTCAATGACTTGAAGGCGCAGCATCCTGGCGCCTGCCATGTGTGCTGGGCCCTGCTGGCGGGTGGGCAGTCGGCGGCCGTCGATGATGGCGAACCGAGCGGCACGGCAGGGCGGCCCATGCTCGACGTGCTGCGCCACCAGGACCTGGAAGGCGTGCTGGCGACGGTCGTGCGTTACTTTGGCGGGATCAAGCTGGGCGCGGGCGGCCTCGTGCGCGCCTACACGGATAGCGTGGCGCAAGCGCTGCTGCAAGCGGAAAAGACGGCCATCGTGCGCCAGCATACCCTGCGCTGCACGGTGCCGTATGCGATGGAAGGCATGCTGCGCCGCGAACTCGATGGCGCCGGCGCCACCCTGCTGAACGTGACACACGGCGACGCCGTGCTGTTCGACTTCAGCCTGGCGGAAGCGGCGGCCACCGCCCTGCTCGCCCATCTGGATGAAGCGGGCAATGGACGGATACAGTGGCTGGACGCGCAGGATTGCGATGGGCAGTCATAGTCAACAGGTGCATTGCCGCCGGCAGCCATCAGTCACAATCGGGAATTTATGCGTACCTGAGGCGCGCCTAGCGGATTTCTATTTTTTCAACTCTGACATTGTTCAATTGAATGCCAGTCAAGGACTGCATTATTTCGTCAGAAATTAACATTCCGCCAAATTCCGTCCACGAAATTTCACGGATCACGTTGACGCTGGTATCGGCATGCCTCTTCCCACGCCCAAAGCCGAATGTCACACCACAGGCAGGACAAGCCGCAATTTTCGCATCCACCACTATTTCACCATCCATTACTGCTGGCTGATCACCAAAGAGCAGAACCCATGGCGCTTGGCCAACAAAAGCGAAGTGGTTCTCCATCTTCCTCGAAATATCTCCGAGATAGATGTCGCCGAACCGTAAGAATTCGTTGATGCGCTGCGGCAGCAATTTCCGCAGTCTGGCGGACATGATGGACGGCGATAAGCGCCCCATTGAAAACATATCTGCTTTTGCGGGAATGCGCTGATCCACGACCAAGGCGAAATCGCCTTCATTCCCGGGCATATAATTTCCGCAGTCTGTACAGATGCCCGCACCGACATGCCCGTTCGTCCACGCTTCACTGGGGTCCACCACATCTGTTCCACAATAATACAGATGCCACATGTATTTTTTCATGGCTTTGCCTTAACAAGCACCATCGTCATGGATAGCGCTGCTCCTGATATCCATTCGGAAACACGTGGGAAATATTGTCCATCTGTCCGTCCACATAGCCGAACAGAATCTGATACCCGGTATGGTTTTCCTGGCCATGCTCTCTCTGCCGGATAATGATGGACTGGAGGCGATCATCTTCATACAGGTAATCGCAACTCCCTTCGCCAAATTTCCCGAAATTAATGTCCTGCATGATACGTCCCCCGTCAAGAAAACTGAGCATGACATTCCTCAAGCTCCCGCCAGCATTGAAGTGCACGCTTTTAAGCTTGCCGTACTCATGAAAATAGAAGCTCCTGTTGATGACAGCAGCAGATCCGCCATAGCTTTCCACCAAGATGACCCTGCCCTCCCCATCGAGATGGTAAACATGAGTATCTTTCAGCTTCGCGGGCAGCGACTTTAACTCTTTTCCCGGCTTGAAGCCGGCTCTTTGTGCTTCGAATGGCCTGACGTTACACAACAGCCCTTTGCTGATCAGCGTTCGCGCCACGCGCAGCTTGACGGCATCTAAATAAGTCGTCATAAAAGAGTCGGTTTTCGACGCTATCGCATGGAATTGCTCGCCCAGTTTTTGAATTTCACTCATGCTATATCGCTCCCGCTACGACACTTCCAGCAATCAAGCCTTGCCCGGCCGCTTGATCTGCAACAAGATGAAATGCGTCCACGCCAGCGCCGGCAGCACCATCAATACCAGCATCAGTCCGGCTGGCATGTCCGGCACGAAGCGCACGAAGCAGGCGAGAAAACCGGCGATGGCCAGCCAGAAGCGCCAGTTGAACGCATACGCCTTGCGCGCCACGGTCGCCAGCGCGATGCGCCAGAATTCCAGCAAGGCCCACAGGCCGCCCGTCAGCAGCAAGGCGGCCAGCGCATTGGCGCCTGGGGCATCGGCCCAGGTGCGCACCAGGTTGTACAACAGCACGGGATAGCCGGCCGTGATGGCCAGGGTGGCCGGGCCGGCGGCGATGACAGCTTCAAACAGCTGCCCTTTGGAACGATGATCCACTACATCACCCCTATGCCACGACGCCGGAATGGGCGGCGATCACTTGCAGCGCGCCGGCCGCATCCTGTGCCCAGACGCGCGTAAAACGGAAGTCGCCATGCGTTTCCACGTCGTGATAGCTGCCCGTCAAGTGCATGCGCACGGAGACCACGGCCACGGGGCCGTTGACGCGCACATGGCGCTCGGACGCACGCAAGTCCGTGATGGTCAGCAATCGCTGCTCGTGCGCTGCCAGGTCCGCATGTTTGCTCAGCAGATGACCCAGGTGATTCGTAAACAACAAGTCATCGGCCAGCAAGGCATTCAGTACTGCCACATCGGAGGCCATCATGGCCAGGCGCAAGCGCTCTTCCGCATCGAGTACTTGAGCTTCCGTTAAAGCATTCATCTTTTTCCTTAAAAAATACTGCACCAGATTAGCAAACGAACAAACGTGAATGCTGGCATGAAATCTTCCTTTTCACAATCATCCGGCAGACCTATACCTGCGCTTATGCCTGTGAAGCATATTTATATAGCGTAATATTCGCAGCGGTATCGCGCAAAACGCCCCCATAGTACTGTACAGTGCTTGCCCTTTCGCCCCGGGCTGGGGCAACAATTACTTGTAGTAAAGTTCTCATGCTCTCTGCAGTCTCGAATAAAACCAAGATAAGGCCCCTTCATGGCAATTAACATCATTCTGAACCTGCTCGTTGCGCTGATCGTCTTCGCCTTCATGTTCCGCCAGCAACGCAACCACTCCACGTTTACCGTGCGCGTCTTTACGGGCCTGGGCCTGGGCGTACTGCTGGGCGCGGCCGTGCAAGCCATCTACGGCGCCGGTTCGCCCATTATCGCGGGCACCAATGAATACATCGACATCGTCGGCAGCGGCTACGTAAAACTGCTGCAAATGATCATCATGCCGCTGATCATGGTCTCCATCATTTCCGCCATCCTGAAACTCAAGGATGCGAGTTCCCTGGGCAAGATCAGCGCGCTGACCATCGGCACCCTGCTCATCACCACGACCGTCGCCGCCGCGCTGGGTATCCTGATGGCCAAGCTGTTCGGTCTGACGGCTGTCGGCCTGACCTCGAGCGCGGCCGAAGTGGCGCGTGGCGTACAACTGCAAGGCTCGCTGGAAACGGCGAAAGCCCTGTCGCTGCCGAAACTGCTGGTCAGCTTCGTGCCGACCAACCCCTTCCTCGACATGACGGGCGCGCGCAAGACGTCGACCATCGCCGTGGTGGTGTTCTCCATCTTTATCGGCATCTCGGCCACGGGTATCGCGGCGAAAAAACCGGAAATCTTTGCTTCCTTCGAGCACTTCATGAAAGTGGCGCACGCCATCGTCATGCGCATGGTCACGCTGGTGCTGCGCCTGACGCCGTATGGCGTGTTTGCTCTGATGTTTGAAGTGGTGGCCTCGTCGAGCTACACGGACATCTTGAAACTGATCAACTTCGTCGTCGCCTCGTACAGCGCGCTGATATTGATGTTCCTCGTGCATCTGGCCATCATCGCCGGCGTGGGACTGAACCCGCTGCGCTTCGTGAAAAAAGTCTTCCCCGTGCTGGCCTTCGCCTTTACCTCGCGCACCAGCGCCGGCTCGATCCCGATGAGCGTGCAGACGCAAACCCAGCGCCTGGGCACGCCGGAAGGCATTGCCAACTTCGCCGCCTCGTTCGGTTCGACCATCGGCCAGAACGGCTGCGCCGGCATCTATCCCGCCATGCTGGCCGTGATGATCGCCCCTACCGTCGGTGTCGACCCGTTCACCGTCAGCTTCCTGCTGCCACTGTTGGCCATCATCACCATCGGTTCCGTGGGCGTGGCCGGCGTGGGCGGCGGCGCCACGTTTGCCGCCCTGATCGTGCTGTCAGCGATGGACTTGCCCGTCGCGCTGGCCGGCTTGCTGATCTCCGTCGAACCGCTGATCGACATGGGCCGCACGGCCCTGAACGTGAGCGGCTCGATCACGGCCGGCACCGTCACCAGCCGGGTCATGGGACAGACCGACCTGGCCGTCTACAACAGCGACGACGCGCCCGACCTGGACGAAGCGGAACACGCCGCCTAAGTAGCCACACCACCGGCGCGCCGCGCCTTGCCGCTTTCGTCTATATTTATTCACCATAAATACAGAGGAAGGCGCAAGGCGATGGAACAGAAATGGCCGCAGCAAATCTGGATCGTGCGTCACGGCCAAAGTGCCGGCAACGTGGCGCGCGATGCCGCCGAAGCGGAAAAACAGTTATTGATCGCCATCGCCGAGCGCGATGTCGACGTCCCCCTCTCCGACCTTGGCGCGCGCCAGGCGCAAGCTCTGGGCGACTGGTTCGCCACCCTTCCCTCTGAACAACAACCGACCGTCGTGCTGTACTCACCCTACGTGCGGGCACAGCAGACGGCGCAAGCCGTGCTGGCGCGCATCGATGCGGACAGCCTCGCCTCCGTGGTGGCCGACGAGCGCCTGCGCGAAAAGGAGTTCGGCATCCTCGACCGCCTGACCGTGCACGGCATCGCCAGCAAGTACCCGGAACTGTACGAGCAGCGCCAGCATGTCGGCAAGTTTTACTTCCGTCCACCGGGCGGCGAAAGCTGGTGCGACGTCATCCTGCGCCTGCGCAGCGTGCTCGACACCATCACCCGCGAGTATCGGGGCGAACGGGTGCTGATCGTCGGCCACCAGGTCATCGTCAATTGCTTCCGTTACCTGCTGGAACGCTGCGACGAGCACGCCATCCTGGCCATCGACAAGGCCGCCGACGTACCCAATTGCGGCGTCACCTCGTACGCCTTCAACCCCGCCCTGGGCAGATACGGCAAGCTGCAGCTGGACCTGTGCAACTTCGTCGCGCCACTGGAAGCGGCCGGCACACCCGTCACGGCCCAGCCCGACATGCCGGCCGCGCCCAAGTCCTAGTTTTTCGGAGTCATTCATGGACGCTACCGACATCACGCCTTCCCTGCTGCGTTCCTGGCCCCTTCCCATGCCCCAGCCTGACGGCGACAAGGAAGTGCGCGGCCATCTGCTGATCGTCGCCGGCTCGGCCGAGATGCCGGGCGCCATTCTGCTGGCGGCCACGGCCGCCCTGCGCGCAGGCGCGGGCAAGCTGACCCTGGCGACGGGCGCGTCAGTGGCGGCGCAGGTGGCCATCGCCATGCCCGAGGCGCGGGTCATTGGCCTGGATGAAACGGCGCAAGGCGGCTTTCGCCACGAGGCGCGACACCAGTTGGCGCCGTTGGCGGGCAAAGTGGATGCCGTTCTTGTCGGGCCAGGCATGTGCGACACGGCGGCCTGCTGCGAGCTGATGCGCCATCTGCTGCCCCTGTTTGCCGGCAGCCGTTTGATTCTCGACGCCCGCGCCATGCAGGTCGTGCGCCAGCCCGCGCACTTGCGCTCGCAGTTCAGCTTTAAGCAGCCCGTGCTGCTGACACCGCACGCGGGCGAGCTGGCCCAGTTGATGGACCTGTCGAAAGACGCCGTGCTGGCCGACCCGCACGGCTGCGCCATGGAAGCGGCGCAGCGCTGGAATGCCATCGTCGCCCTGAAAGGCGCGCTGACCGTCATCGCCATGCCCGACGGCACAAAATGGACGCACGCAGGCGGCAATATTGGCCTGGCCATTTCCGGTTCCGGCGACACCCTGGCCGGCATCATCACGGGCCTGGCCGCGCGCGGCGCATCGTTGGAGCAGGCGTGCGCCTGGGGCATCGCTCTGCATGCGCTGGCGGGCGAACAGCTGGCCCTGCGCTTCGGCATCCTCGGTTACCTGGCGCGCGAAATTCCGGCCGAGATTCCCGCCCTGCTGCGCCACCTGGCGGCATAAAAACAACAGCATAAGCATATCCAGAAAGAATCGTTAGCGCCGGCGGGCGCCGCCCTTAAGCTCATGATAACTGTTTCCATACGAACACTAATCGAGCCCAAAGGACACCGCCTTGCATCCGCGCCATTCATCCGCCTCTCTCTCCCTTCCCGCCACGCCGCTGCGCGCCATCGTGCTGGCCTGCGCCATGCTGGGCGCACCGTCCGCCTGGGCCCAGGACGCGCAAGCCACCGCCAGCACAGGCACAGGCACCACCGCTGAAACGGCTGGCGCCAGCATCGACCAGGTCACCGTCGTCGGCTCGCGCGCACGCAACCGCACCGTGTTCGACAGCAGCGTGCCCATCGACCGCTTCGGTGCGCGCGAAGTGAGCAATGCGCTGTCGACGGGCGACGTGGGCGCGGCCCTGCAAAACCTGTCGCCCTCGATCAACTTCCCCCGCATCGAGTCGAGCGGCGCGTCGGATTCCGTGCGCGGCATCCAGTTACGGGGACTGGCGCCCGACCAGGTGCTGGTGCTGATCAACGGCAAGCGCCGCCACACGAGCGCCGTGCTCGACACGGAAAGCAGCTTTGCCGGCACCGTGCCGGTCGACATCAATGCCATTCCACCGAACGCCATCGACCACATTGAAATCCTGCGCGACGGCGCGGGCGCCCAGTACGGCAGCGACGCCGTGGCGGGCGTCATCAACATCGTGCTGAAAAAAGCCCGCACGGGCGGCGCCGCTTCCGTCAGCTATGGCGCCAACCACACGCATTTCGATCCGACAGATCAAACCCTGACGGATGGCCAGACCGTCATCGTCAACGCCGACTATGGCGTGCCGCTGGGCGAGGCGGGATTCTTCCGCTTCGGCGCGGAAACGCGACGCCGCTCGCCCACGGAACGGGCCGGCCCCAGCGACGCGGGCTGGACTTCCTACAACTACACGCCGGCCGACCAGGCGCTTGACGGCAAGGTCGTATTCAAGTCGGGTGACTCGCGCCAGCGCAACAACTATTTGTTCTACAATACCCAGCTCACCCTGGCCAACGGCCTGGATCTGTATTCGTTTGCCACCCTCAACGAGCGCAAGTCGGACGGCAGCGCCTACTTCCGCTATCCGGGCGACCCGTCGAACGTACTGGCCCTGTATCCGAACGGCTACCGTCCCGTCACCAACGGCGACAAGCGCGACCTGAGCATCGCGGCCGGCGTGCGCGGCACCGCGGGCGAGTGGAACTGGGACGCCAGCGCGCGCCACGGCAGCGACCGCTTTGACTACGGCGTGAGCCACTCCGTCAACGCCTCGCTGGGCGCGGCCAGCCCCACGCGTTTCAAGCTGGCCGGCTTCGACTTCCGCCAGAACGCCTTGAACATCGATGCCACGCGCAGCATCGACATCGGTCTGCCCGCGCCTTTGAACCTGGCGGTGGGCGCCGAATGGATGCGCGAAACCTACACCAGCTCGGCTGGCGACCCCGCTTCGTACGCGGCCGGCAGCTTCACGGACGCTCCGCCGGGCGCGCAGGCGGGACCGGGCCTGCGCCCGTCGGACGCCTATGACGGCAGCCGGCAGATCCGCTCCGTGTATGCGGACGTGGAAAGCGACATCACGCCGCGCCTGCTGGTGGGCGCCGCCGCCCGCTATTCCGACTACAGCGACTTCGGCAGCGCCAGCACGGGCAAGCTGTCCACGCGCTATAAAGTGACGGACAACTTCCTCGTGCGCGGCTCGCTGTCGAACAGCTTCCGCGCGCCAGCCCTCGTGCAGACGGGATTCCGTTTCGCCACACTGAACTTCAACGCCGATGGCACGGCCCTGCAAACGGCAGCCCTGCTACCGGCCAGCGATCCGCTGGCGCGCAGCTTCGGCGCACAACAGCTCAAACCGGAAAAGTCGACCAACGTATCGCTGGGCCTGGCCTGGAAACCGGCCGCCGCCACCAGCGTGACGGTCGATGCCTATGTGATCCGCATCCGCGACCGCATCACGCGCTCGAGCGACTTGCAAAGCGACGCCGTCACCGCCTACCTGGCCGCCAATGGCCGCAACGACATCCAGTCCGTGGCCTACCTGGCCAATCTGCTCGACACGCGCACAAAAGGCCTGGACGTGGTGCTGAACCACGACCTGGCGTTCACCTCAGGCAAGCTGAACCTTAACGCGGCGCTGAACCTGAACAAGACCAGCCTCGACAAGGTGCGCCAAAGTTCCGCTGCGCTAACCAATATCGATCCGAGTCTGACCCTGCTGACGGAGACGAGTTTGTTCCGCATCAAACATGCGTCACCGACCAGCAAATTGATCCTGGGCGCCGACTGGCAGGCCGCCGGCTGGGGCGTGCAGGCGCGCGCCACGCGCTTTGGCGAGCTGAAGGATTTTTCGTATGACAGCGATGCGCCCTTGATCGACGGCATCCCCGCACAGCGCTTCGGCGCCGTCTGGTCGCTGGACCTGGAAGGCCAATTGAAACTGAGCAAGCAACTGACCTTGAGCGTGGGCGGCAACAACATCCTCGACCGCTATCCGCAGCGCGTGCGGGAAACGAATAACGCCACGTATGGCGGCGCCCTGCCCTACAATTTCATCAACCCCATCGGCGTCAATGGCGCGTACTTCTACGCCAAGCTCAACTACACGTTCTAACACGAATAAGGATAAATCATGATCATCAAACGCATCTCCCACCTCATCGCCGGCGCCTGCCTGAGCACCCTCCTGCTGTCCAGCGCCCAGGCTGCCGCGCCGCTGGTGCTGATGACGGACTTCGGCACGGCCGATGGCGCCGTGTCGGCCATGCACGGCGTCGCCTATGGCGTCGATCCCAAGCTGACCATCTCGGACCTGACGCACCAGATTCCCGACTACGACATCTGGCTGGGTGCCTACCGTTTGTATCAGACAGCCAATTACTGGCCGCAAGGCACGGTCTTTGTGTCCGTCATCGATCCGGGCGTGGGCACGGCGCGCAAGTCGGTGGTGCTGAAAACCAAGGGTGGACGCTACTTCGTGGGGCCGGACAATGGCTTGTTCACCCTGATCGCCGAGCGCGATGGCGTGGCGGAACTGCGCGAAATCGATGAAAAGGTCAATCGCCTGGCTGGCTCCGCCGAGTCGTACACCTTCCATGGCCGCGACGTGTACGCGTATGTCGGTGCGCGCCTGGCGTCGGGCGCCATCAGCTATGAACAGGTGGGCCCGCAATTGCCAAGCGAGTCCGTGGTGAAGATCGCGTATCAAAAACCTGTGCGCGACGGCAATACCATTCGCGGTATCGTGCCCGTGCTCGACGTCAAGTATGGCAATGTGTGGACGAATATCCCGAAATCCCTGCTCGACGAATTGCAGGTAAAACTGCACGACCCGCTACAAGTGCGCATCTTGCACAAGGGCAAGCAAGTGGCCAAGGTCACGGCGCCATTCGAGCACACGTTTGGCGGCGTGGCAAAAGGCAAGCCACTCGTCTACCTGAACAGTCTGCTCGACGTGGCCGTCGCCATCAGCCAGGGTGACTTTGCCGCCAAACACCACGTCGAGTCGGGCGTGGATTGGGAAGTGGAAGTGAGCAAGGCCCCTGCCGCCAAATAAACCTTCCTTACGCGGCCAGGGAAAAAAAGAGCCTTCCGCGGAAGGCTCTTGAAATACCACGGCGCAGCGCAGGCTGGCCTTGGCCCGGTACTACTTTTGCAGGCTGACCGACGTTGCCTTCGGCGCGCGGCGTCCCATCAGGAACAGCACGGCCTTTTTCAGCATGCGGTAGACGAAGCGCACCAGCAGCAGGGTCAGCACGCATTCGAGCAGGGTCAGGATCATGGCCACGGCCACCGGCATGCGCGCGGCGCGACGATGGAACTTGGCCACGGCGCCATCACGGGCGATTTCGATGCTGTCATAGAAGGTCGGCACGACCAGCAGGGTCAAAATCGTCGAGGTGATCGTGCCGCCGATGATGGCGATCGCCAATGGACGGTAGAACTCGCCGCCTTCGCCCAGGCCCAGCGCCACGGGGAACATGCCGGCGATCAGCGCAAACGTCGTCATCAGGATGGGGCGCAGACGCATGCGGCCTGCATACATCAGCGCGTCTTCGCGGCCATGGCCCTCTTCTTCGCGCTTGCGCGCCGCGTCCAGCAGCAGGATGGCGTTCTTGGCGACCAGGCCCATCAACATGATGATGCCGATAAAGCTCATCAGGTTGAGGGTATTGTTGGTGATCACCAGCGCCACCACCACGCCGATCAAGCTCAGCGGCAAGGACATCATCACGGCCACGGGCGCCGTGAAGGAACCGAACTGCATCACCAGGATCAAATACATCAGGCCGATACCCATCACCAGTGCGATCAGCATTTCCGTGAACAGCTCTTGCTGGTCCTGGCCGGCGCCGCCGAGCGCCAGGCCGTAGCCGGGCGGGAAGTCGATGGAGTTGGCCAGCTTCATGGCGTCGCTCGTCACTTCGCCGTTCGAACGGCCCTGTGCATTGGCCGACACGGTAATCGTGCGTTTGCCATTCTTGTGCTCGATGCCGGATGGCCCCTTACCCATGGTAATGGTGGCGATCTGGTCGAGCGGTACCATTTGCGAGGTGCCCGTCACGCTGATCGGCAGGCGCTCGATGTTTTCCGATGCCACGCGGTCGTCGGGATGCAGGCGCACGGCGACGTCGCGCGTCTCGCCCGTCGGATCGACCCAGTCGCCCACTTCCACGCCGGCGAACGCCACGCGCAACGATTGCGCCGCGTCATTGACGGAAATGCCCATCGAGTTGGCCAGGCCACGGTTGAGCTCAATCTGCAGTTCGTTTTTCGGGTCTTGCTCGGACAGGCCCACGTCGACGGCGCCAGGAATTGCGCGCAGCTTGTCCATGTAAGCATTCGTAATTTCCATCAGTTTACGCGAATCCGGACCCGTGAATTCCACCTGGATCGGCTTTTGCGAACCATTGCTCAAGTCATCCTGCACCACGTATTCGGCGCCCACCAGGCGCGACATCTTCTCGCGCAGCTCGACGGCGATTTCCTTGGCCGAACGCTTGCGGGTATTGCGTTTGCCGATGTCGACATAAACGCGTCCGCCGCCGGCATTGATGGAGCTGTTGGTATCCTTGGTTTCAGGCAAGGTACGCGCCAGCACGGCCGCCGCTTCCAGTTTCAAACGCGAATATTCGATGCTGCTCGACGATGGCGTGCGCACATTGATCATCAGATTGCCCGAATCGGATGCAGGCAGGAAACTCGTGCCGCCATGTGTAGCGTGCAGAACAATGGCGCCCACCAGGCTGCCGAAGGCGATGACAGCCATCCAGCGGCGGTGATGCAGGGCCCAGGCAATCACGCGCCCGTAACGGTCGGCCTGGTGGTCGAACCAGTGGTTGAATTTTTCCAGCACGCGGCCGATACCTTTTTTCGGCGCCGAGTGCTCCTCGACCGGGTCGCCCCAGTAGGCCGACAGCATGGGGTCGAGCGTAAACGAGATGCCCAGGCTGACGAGCACCGAGCACGTCACAGTCAAGGCAAACGGACGGAACCATTCGCCAGAGATACCGGGCATGAAGGCCACGGGGATGAAGACGGCGATGATGGAGAAGGTCGTGGCGGCCACGGCCATACCGATCTCGGCCGTGCCTTCCAGCGCAGCCGTACGGCGGTCCTTGCCCATCTGCATGTGGCGCACGATGTTTTCACGCACCACGATGGCATCATCGATCAGCACGCCGATGGCCAGCGACAGGCCCAGCAAGGTCATGAAGTTCAGGGTAAAGCCGCACAGCCACACGGCAATGAAGGCAGCAATCACGGACGTGGGCAGGCTCAGCGCCGTGATCAGGGTCGAACGCCATGAGTTCAGGAAGGCGTAGACGACGAAAATCGTCAGCACGGCGCCCAGCACCAGCGATTCGATCACGTTGTTCAAGCTATGCTGGGCGTTTTCGCCGCCGTCGCGCGTCACTTGCAGGATCGTGCCTTTCGGCAAGGTCTTGTTGATTTCCGCCACCATGTCGCGGATTTTGTTGGCCACGCTGACGGTGGAGGCGTCGCGCACGCGGGTGATCGAAATGCCCACGTTGGGCTTTCCGCTGCGCATGCTCAGGCTGTTGACTTCGGCAAAGCCATCCTCGATGGTGGCCACTTGCGCCAGGCGCACGATTTCCTCGCCGCGGCGCTTGATCACCACTTTCTCGAAGTCGGCTGGCGACTCGATGCGGCCCACGAGGCGGATGCTTTTCTCGTCCAGGGTGCCGCGCACCTTGCCCACCGGTGCATTCGTGTTCTGGTTGCGCAAGGCGGTCACGACATCGCTGACGGACACATTGTATTCACGCAATTTTTCCGCCCGCAGCAGCACCGACAGTTCGCGCTTGAGCGAACCGCCCACGTTGACCAGCGCCACGCCATCGACGGTGCGGAAGCGGTCCGACAGCACGTCCTCGGCTAGGCGCGAAATTTCCGCATGGCTTTGCGTATTCGACGACAGCGCCAGTTGCATGATCGGTTCGGCAGCCGGGTCGATGCGCTGCAAGATAGGCTCGCGCATTTCCGTCGGCAGCTTGTAGCGCACGGCGGCAATCGCATTGCGGATATTGTCGGAAGCTTCGATCAGGTTGGTATTGAAGGAAAACTTCAGGAAGATGCTGGCCGAACCTTCATTCGAATCGCTGTTGACTTCGGTCACGCCGGAAATGCTTTGCAAGGACTTTTCCAGGCGATTCACCACTTCGCGCTCGACCGTATCGGGCGACGCGCCAGGGTAAGGAATGCTGACGACGATGAAAGGCACTTCAACGTCCGGATTCTGGTTGACGCGCAATTTCTTGAGCGCCAGCAGGCCGACACACATCATGGCCAGAATCAGGACGATGGTGGCGGTAGGCCGCTTGATACTGAAATCGGAAAGGAACATGGCTTAGTTTCCTTTACCGGCAACGGCGGTGCTGCTGCTGGCCACGGCGGCGGCTGGCACGGCCTTGGCTGCCGTCAATTCCACTTTCTGCCCATCCTTGAAGGTCGAGCCCGGCGTACGCAGCACGGTGTCGCCGCTGGCCAGGCCGCTTTGCACTTCCCACTGGCCCGTGCGCACGTCGCGCGCGCCGATGCGCAAGTTAACTTTATGCAAAGCTTTGTCCTTGACCTTCCACGTGTACGTCACGTCGCCCGCCTTGACCAAGGCCGAGTCGGGTATCATCAGCGCGCTGACGGTTTCCGTCTCGATGCGCCCTTCCGCATACAGGCCCGCCACTCTCGGTTGTTCCTTGTCATTGAAATCGACCAGCACGGCCACCTGGCGCGTGACGGCATTGGCGGCAGGATCGACGCGGCGCACCTTGCCCGCGAAATCCTGGCCTGGATAACCATTGATGCGGAACAGCACGGGCTGGCCCACCTTGACGACGCCGATCTTGTCGGCCGACACCAGGCCTTCGAGGCGCATGCTGGTCGGATCGATGACCTTGATCAATTCCTTGCCGATTTGCGCCGTATCGCCATTCGATACCTTGCGCTCGCTCACGATGCCGTCGAACGGCGCACGCACGAGGGTGCGCTGCAGCTGCTGGCGGGCTTGCGCGGCGCGGCTTTTCGCAGCGGACAAGTCGCTTTGCGCATTGTTGCGGCGAATTTCCGCGTCTTCCAGCGCCTGCGTCGACGTCATGCCCGAGGCGCGCAGGGTTTTCATGCGCTGGAACATGCGTTCGGACTGCTCCAGCACCTGGCTGGCGGCGCGGCTGGCTTCCTCGGCCGAATTGAGGCTGTCGCGGATGGACGTTTCGTCCAGGCGTACCAGCACGTCGCCCCGTTTGACAACTTCACCGTTTTCCTTCATGACCTGAATCACCACGGCCGACACTTCGGCGCGCAAGTCCGCGTTGCGCTCAGGCTGTACGGAACCGGTGATGACAGGTCCCGACGCCAGCGCATTGCTCTGGATGGTCAGCAGGTCTTCCGGGGATACCAGCAAATTGACGGCAGCGCCCGCCTGTTCCTTGCCCCCCTTGCCAGCGCCTTTGCCAGGATCTTTGGACTCTTTGCCGCAGGCGGCCAGGGCAGAAGCGATTGCCAGAACAAACAGGGTTTTGCGCAACATGGGTAATTCTCCGGATAGATAGCACCACTACCGTCCCCACGGCCCGGATAGGGCAGCAGGCGATAGCAAGCATAATATTTTTATTAAAACCACAAGCGCCAAAGTATCCATGAGCGCGTCCGGGCATGTCAATCGGCGGTTTCCTGTAATGCTTTAATCAATGGATGAAACGTAGTTTTTACGCCCTGAAACGCAAAACCCCGCCTTGAGGCGGGGTTTTGCGTTTCAGGGGAAGCGAACTTAGCGGCCAAAAACGGTGTTGATCAGGAAACCGATGGCCACGCCCGTGCACAGGCCGCCGGCGATTTCCACCAGGGTATGGCCCATGCGCTCGCGCAACCAGGTGTGCGCGGGGCTGGCCGTTTCCTTGGCCAGGCGGTTGATGGCCGCCGCCTGCTTGCCCACGTGCTGGCGCAAGCTGTTGGCGTCGATGATGACGATGAAGGCCAAGGTCACTGCCACGCCAAAGGCCGGGTGGCCGATGCCTTCGCGCAAGGCAATCAGGGTTGCCATGCTGGAAACGACGGCGCTATGGTTGCTGGGAAAGCCGCCATTGCCCACCAGGCCAAACGCCCATTGCCGCGTGCGGACACTGTTGATCAGGAATTTGATCGGTCCGACCAGGATCCAGGTGATCAGGGGCGTGACGAGGTAAGCGATATCCACGGGGTATTCCTTCTTATATATAGGTATAGAGTGTGCAAGAGACTGCGGCAGCCGGAGGGGCGCGCCGCAATTATCGCAGATCATCCGCGCCAGCAGAACTGTCTATCATCGCCCTATAAAACGCCGCTCCCGGCGGCAACTAATATAAAATCATGGCATATACAACAATTGACGTATATCAACACTGAGTGCGGCGCGCACAGCGGCGCGGATAATCAAACGTCTTTCACAATTGCAACGGGGTACTCATGCGGCATTTCAGAATTTCCTTTTTAGTCACTTTTATCCTGATGGCCGTGTCGGGCTGGTGGGGTTACAGCCATGGCGGCACGTCAGGCATGATCCAGGCGCTGTGGATCACGGGCGTGCTGGGCATCATGGAAGTGTCGCTGTCGTTCGACAATGCCGTGGTGAATGCCTCGGTCTTGCGTCACTGGAATGAATTCTGGCAAAAACTGTTTTTGACGGTCGGTATCCTCGTGGCCGTCTTCGGCATGCGGCTGCTGTTTCCTCTCGTCATCGTTTCAGTCGCCACAGGCCTGGGCCTGGTCGACGTATGGACCATGGCCACCACGACGCCGGACGTGTATGCCAAGCACCTGACGGACAACCATGCGCAAGTGGCAGCCTTCGGCGGCGCCTTCCTGCTGCTGGTGTTCCTGAACTTCCTGTTCGACGACGAGAAAGAATTGCACTGGCTGGGCTGGGCTGAGGAAAAAGTCAATGCGCTGGGTACCGAAAGCCTGGCCGTGCTGATCACCATGGGCGCCGTGGCCGCTTGCGTGGCGATGGGCCCAGTGGAAGAAAAATACAGCGTGCTCGCATCGGGCATCGTCGGCATCGCCGTCTACATCGGCGTGAACTGGATCAGCGGTTTGCTGGAAGAAGGCGAACCGGACTTGCAGGATGACGCAGAAGAAGGCGCCGCGCCAGCCAGGAACGGCAATGGCGATCTCGTCAAAACGGTGGCGCGCGGCAGTATCGGCGGCTTCCTGTACCTGGAAGTGCTGGACGCCTCGTTCAGCTTTGACGGCGTGATCGGCGCGTTCGCCATCACCAACGACGTGGTCATCATCATGCTGGGCCTGGCCATCGGCGCCATGTTCGTGCGCTCGATGACGGTGTACCTGGTGCACAAGGGCACCCTGGACGAATTCGTCTACCTGGAGCACGGCGCCCATTATGCGATCGGCATCCTCGCCTTGATCATGCTGGCGTCCGTCAAGTACCATATTCCGGAGTGGTTCACGGGCCTGTCGGGCGTGGCCTTCATCCTGGTCTCGCTGTGGTCATCCCTGCGTTATCGCAAACGGCACGCGGCACAAGCTTGAAATCGGGGGTTTCGCCCCCAATTGAGAGAGTAATGGCATGAGCGCCTTGCGCTCATCCCATGAAGGCATGTTTGAGTTATTTAATGAAAAGGAGCACCACATGGCAATCAGTTTGCAAAAAGGCGGCAACGTCAACCTGAGCAAGGAAGCACCAAACCTGAAGAAGATCATCGTCGGCCTCGGCTGGGATCCTCGTTCGACGGACGGCGCCACCTTCGACCTTGACGGTAGCGCTTTCCTCCTGAAAAGCGACGGCAAAGTCCGTGGCGACTCTGACTTCATCTTCTACAACAACCTGAAGTCGACCGACGGTTCCGTCGTGCACACGGGCGACAACACCACGGGCGAAGGCGAAGGCGATGATGAGCGCATCGAAATCGACCTGACCCGCGTGCCGGCCGATATCGACCGCATCAGCATTACCGTCACCATTCACGACGCCGACGCGCGCCGCCAGAACTTCGGCATGGTCTCGAAAGCCTTCATCCGCTGCCTGAACGCGGAAGGCGAAAAAGAAATCGCCCGCTACGACCTGTCAGAAGACAGCTCGACGGAAACGGCGATGATCTTTGGCGAAATCTACCGCTACAACGGCGAATGGAAGTTCAAGGCGATCGGCCAGGGCTTCAATGGCGGCCTGGGCCCACTGGCCCGTTCTTTCGGCGTCAACGCTTAAATTCACACTCGTTAAACCTACTGTGCCGCTCACTTTCGGGCCTGCGTTGCTCGCTGTACCTCCGTACAGCTGCGCTACTCGACCCGAAATCGAGCTTGCTCGCTACGGTTTTCCGAGGTGAATTGCACTTTTGTCATATCATTACTGCCGCCTGCACAGATCAGGCGGCTTTTTTTTGGAGATTTATCATGCCAGTATTTAGTGTCACGGGCGACGTCGATCCTTTCCTCCACGTCAGCATGAAACAGGGCGAAACCATCTATTGCGAATCCGATGCGATGGTGATGATGGAGACGGCGCTGGACTTGAAAGGCAAGATGACGGGCGGCCTGGGCAGCGCCATCATGCGCCGCTTCGCGAATGGCGAATCGTTCTTCCAGCAGCATATCGAAGCGGTGCGCGGCAGCGGCGACTGCCTGCTCTCGCCCACCCTGCCGGGCGCCATCGAAGTGGTCGACGTGGGCGCGCGCCAGTACCTGCTCAACGACGGCGCCTTTGTCGCCGCCACTGCGGGCACGGAAATGAAGGTGCGCACACAAAGTATCGGCAACGCCTTGTTCGCCCAGTCGGGCGGCTTCTTCGTCATGGAGACGGCCGGCACGGGACAAGTGGTGGTGTCCGGCTTCGGCTCCATGTTCCAGCTCGACGTCGAGCCGGGCAAGGATGTCGTGATCGACAATTCCCATGTGGTCTGCTGGGACAATAGCCTGAAATACGAGATTTCCGTGACCACGGGCGGCGGCGCCAGCGGCGGCGGCATCGGTGGTTTCCTCGGCAATATCGTCAACAGCGTGACCAGCGGCGAAGGCATCGTGCTGCGCTTTTCCGGCTCGGGCAAAGTATTTATCTGCTCGCGCAACCGCGACGCCTTCCTCAAGTGGACGGCGTCGGGCAAGGCTAGTTAGAGGCACCTGAACAAACCTACTGCGCGTCGGCATAGGCGGCCTGCGATGCTCACCGTACTTGAGTACGGTTGCGCTTCTCGGCCACCTCTTCCTTCCGCTCGCTACGGTTTTGTCAGGCGCTGTTAGTTTGTTGCTCAACGTTGTAGTTCAAAACATTCTAAGGCCAGGTTAAGTCTGGCTGGTTAGACTCCCCGCGCGCGCATCTGCGCGCGGCTTTCCCTTTCTTTACCCGGTCCCCGTACATGCAAAGAGTCTGGTTCAACAAAACATTTTCCTCGGTTGGCACGGCCATGCGCCTGATCCGCGAGGCCGATATGGCCGCGACAAGCGGTGCGCCCCGCTATCACATCGTGTGCAGCAACACGAACGCGCATGCGGCCGCCTTTTTGTCGGCCCACGAATACGTGGTCGAACCGTCGGGACTGACGGGCCACAATTATGTCGAGTGGTGCCTGGAATTTTGCCGCGACCGGCACATCACGATTTTCTGGCCCGGCAAGGAAGCGGGGCTGATCGGCAGCGCCAGCGCGCGCTTCGCCGCCCTCGGCACGCGCGTGCTCAGCGTGGCCAGCGAAGAGACGCTGACCCTGATGCACGACAAGGCGCGCTTCTGCGACGGCCTCGATCTGCCGATGGCGCGCCCGGCGGACTACCGCGCCGTGACCACCATCGCGGAATACGACGCCGCCTACGCCGAGCTGCGCCCGCTGCACCGCAAGCTGTGCATCAAGCCGTCCGAATCCGTGTATGCGCTGGGCTTTGCCATTCTCGATGAAGAGCGCACCAGCGCCCAGCTGTTGCTGGCCGGCGCCGCCTACCAGATCAATGCACAGGAGCTGCGCACCGGCCTGGCGCAGATGGAAACGTTCAAGACCCTGCTGCTGATGGAATACCTCGACGGCCACGAATACAGCGCCGACTGCGTCGCCGATCAGGGCAAGCTCATTTGCGCCGTGCCGCGCAAGAAGCTGCACGGGGGCGGCAGCGGCCAGCTGATCGAGCTGCGCGCCGACTTGCTGGCGGCCTGCGACAAACTGGCGCGCGACTACCGCCTGAATGGCGTTTTCAACATCCAGTTCCGTGTAGGCGCGAACGGCCTGGCGCTGCTGGAGATCAACCCGCGCATGTCGGGCGGCATCGGCATGGCTTGCGCGGCAGGCCCCAACCTGCCCTACCTGGCGCTGGCCGGTTTCGACCAGGGCTTTGACAAGCTCACCGTACCCGCCATCCACGAAGGCATGCGCGTGGGCGAAGCCGCCTACGCCGTGGAGCTGCCATGAACCTCGTCAAGCAGCAGATGCCCACGGGCGAGCTGACCTTGAAAGTGGACGAGGCGCGCTTTCCGCTGGACTGGCTGATCGGCTTTGCCGCGCGCGCCAACGCCAAGCGCGGCTTCCTGTTCCTGTCCAAGGTGCTGGGCAAACACTGGCCCGTCACGCCGCGCGCCATGGAAGCCATCCACGACGACCTGGCCGCGCAGATTCCCCCCAGCCTGCCCGGCCCCGTGGTCTTCATCGCCATGGCAGAAACGGCCGTCGGTCTGGGCCAGGGCGTGTTCGAAGCCTGGCTGCGCGCCAATCCGAATGGCAAGGCCTTGTTTTTACACAGCTCGCGCTACCGCGTGGGCAGCGTGCCCTTCTTCGAATTCGAGGAATCGCACAGCCACGCGCCGCGCCAGTTTTTGCATTTGTCCGACGCCGCCAGCGCCCTGTTTTCCACGGCCCGCAGCCTGGTGTTGATCGATGACGAAGCGTCGACCGGCAACACCTTCGCCAACCTGGTGCAAGTGTGCCGCGCGCGCTATCCGCAACTGGAAAAACTGCACCTGGGCGTGATCACCAATTTCATGGGCCAGGCTGCCAACGCCGCACTCACGCAGCGTTTCGGCCTGCCCACCAGCATAGGCGCAGCCTTGTCCGGCCAGTACGCCTTCCAGGCTGGCGATGCGCCTGCTCCGATAGCGGACAGCGCGCAGCGCTTCGAGGCGAATGCAGAACGGGGCGCCAGCCCCGCGTTCGGGCGCATCGGCGTGGGGCGCGCCCTCACGCCGCCGCAAGGCCTGGCGGTGCAACTGGCGCAGGAAATCGGCGCCGGCGACTCCGTGCTGGTGCTGGGCACGGGCGAATTCATGCATCCCTCGTTCTTGCTGGCGCGCGAACTCGAAGCGCTGGGCAAGAACGTGGTGGTGCAATCGACCACGCGCTCGCCGATCCTGTCGTGGGGCTCCGTCGGCCATATCGTCCGCTGCGACGACAACTACGGCGAAGGCATCGCCAACTACCTGTACAACGTGGCGCCTGGCCAGTACCAGCACGTTTTCATCTGCCATGAAACCCCGGCCAGCCCGGCCCTCATGCAACTCGCCGGCCAACTGAATGGCCGCCTGTTCCACTTTCAGTCAGAGACCAAAATTGAAGAAATTCCTGTTTGTTGATCTGGACGACACACTGTTCCAGACCCCGAAAAAATGCCCCGGCGAGACCGACCTGCAGCCAGCCGCCTACCTGAAAAATGGCGATGCCTGCTCGTTTACGACGGCGCGCCAGCGCGCCTTCTTTGAATTCGCGCAAAGCGGCATGACCCTGATTCCCGCCACGGCGAGAAATGGCGACGCCTTCCGCCGGGTCGACCTGCCGTTTACCAGCTACAGCGTGCTCGATTACGGCGGCATCGTGCTGCAGCCTGGCGGCGCGCTCGACGCGGGCTGGCTGGCCCTGATGCAGAACGACATGCAGACGGCGCTGCCCGGTCTGCAGGACGCCATGCGCATCATCGACGATTTCCAGATCAAGGCGGGCATGCCCTCGCGCGCGCGCCTGATCGAAGACTACAACACGCCGTTCTACATCGTCGTCAAGGACCATGAAGCGCGCGGCGAGCGCCTGGCCGACATCGAAGAGCAGGTGCTGCGGCAGTGGATCGCAAGCAAAGGCGCCGACTACTTCATCCACCGCAACGGCAACAACCTGGCCGTGCTGCCCAAGACCCTGAACAAGGCGCGCGCCGTGGCTTACCTGCGCGCGGAGCTGGAAGCCGAGCATGGCCCCATCGTCAGCTTCGGCATGGGCGACAGCCGTTCGGACGCCCGCTTCATGGCCGCCTGCGACTACGCCATCATCCCCAACGGCACCCAGCTGGCAGCCCTCACGGTGGCGGCGCTATGACCGAAGGCACGCAGCATTTCAGCGGCAGCTACCGCCAGGAAGACGTGGAATTTCTCCTCACGCCGATGGCGCTCGAACCGATACGCGACCTGGCCGAAAAGGAGCGCTTGATCCAGTCCGGCCAGCGCCACTACAGCGAAATGCTGTCGCCCGAATCCCTGCCATCGCCCGCCTACCTGGCCCTGTTCCAGAGCGCGTTTGCGGCCAACCGCCTGCAAATGGCGCGCGACTGCCTGCGCCTGGCGGCCCTGATCGCGGTGCGCCGCACGGGGCCCGTTACGCTGGTGTCGCTGGCGCGCGCCGGTACGCCCGTGGGCGTCATCCTGGGCCACTTGCTGCGCCAAGTCTTCCAGCGCGAGTGCAGCCATTATTCCGTCTCCATCATCCGCGACCGCGGCATCGATGCGAACGCCCTCAAGCACATCCTGGCGCAGGGCCACAGTGACGCCTCGCTCGTCTTCGTCGACGGCTGGACAGGCAAGGGCGTGATTTCGCGCGAACTGCGCCAGACCGTCCACGACTTCAATGCCGCGCAGGGCACGGCGATAGACGGCGGCCTGTTCGTGCTGTCCGACCTGGCCGGTACGGCCGCCTGCGCCGCCTCGGCCAGCGACTACCTGATCCCGTCGAGTATTTTGAATGCCACCGTCTCGGGCCTGGTCAGCCGCTCCGTGCTCAATGAAGCCATCGGTCCGGACGACTTCCATGGCTGCGTGTACTACGCGCAGTTCGAGCAGCACGACCAGTCGCGCGATTTCGCCGACGGCCTGGTGGCCGACGCCATGGCCATTGCATCGAGCAGCGGCATCCCGCTGGCCGAAGCGAGCGATGCGCCATCCATGGCGGCCCGCTCGCAAGCCTACATGGCCGCTGCGCAGCAGGAATATGGTATCAGCGACATCAACCTGATCAAGCCAGGCATCGGCGAAGCGACGCGCGTGCTGCTGCGCCGCGTGCCCGAGCGCCTGATCGTGCGCGACACGAATGCGCCGGACGTGGCACATTTGCTGCTTCTGGCGCAGGAAAAAGCCATACCCGTCACAGTAGAACCGGCGCTGCCCTACCAGGCGGTCGCCCTTATCAGGAGCGCAGTTGATGGATAACAACTCCCTACACCCACAAAGTGAGCATAAGGCGGCGCTAGGCGCCTCCATGTATGTGCCGACCACGCACAAGGACTTGCTGGCGATCGCCAATGGCGACAAATTCAGCCATTTGCGCTCGGTCATTCTTTGCACCGAAGACGCCATCGCCGAGCGCGATCTCAGCTACGCGCTGTTCAATTTGTCGCTGGCGCTGCAAAACATGTGCGACGAATCGGATACCTTGCGCTTCGTGCGCGTGCGTAATCTCGAGGTACTGGCGCGCGTGCTGGCCATGCCCGGCGCCGACAAATTGAGCGGGTTCGTGCTGCCAAAGTCCACGCGCCACAATTTCGCCGCCTACTTCGAACTGGTGCGCCACACGCACCATCTGCTGATGCCGACCTTGGAAACGGCGGAAGTGTTCGACGACGAGGAAATGAAGCAGTTCCGCATCCTCCTGTCGGCGCCCGAAGTGCGACGCCGCATCCTGGCCCTGCGCATCGGCGGCAACGATCTGCTGGCCCTGCTGGGACTGCGCCGCCCCACCAGCGGCACCATCTATCAGACGCCGCTGGGCCAGGTCATCGGCCGCCTGGTCACCATCTTCAAGCCGCACGGCTTCCAGCTGACGGCGCCCGTCTTCGAGCACCTGTCGCAGGGCAGCTGGCTGGACGCCGAAGTGGCGCAGGACATGGCGCACGGCATGATCGCCAAGACGGCCATCCACCCGGACCAGGTGCCGCAGATCGAGCGCCACTACCAGGTGGCGCAGTCGGACATCGAACTGGCGCTGCGCATCATCGACCCGGACAGCCCGGCCGTGTTCCGCATGCAGGAATCGATGTGCGAAGTGGCCACGCACAGCAGCTGGGCGCTGCGCATCATCGAGCAGGCGCGCCTGTTCGGCATCCGCCATGCGGCCGACGGCGCCGCGGCGCCCGCCCCTCATTTGCATCACTCCTTGAATACTCAACTCTCCAGCGACGAAGGGACTGCACGACCATGACCAATTTCACACGCGGACAAAAAGGCAAACTGGCTGACCTGGGCTTGAATGGCCCGTTTGCCGTCACGCTCGATATCGTTTCGGGTTCGATGGAAGTGGACGTCAGCTGCTTCGGCGTCGATGCGGCCGGCAAGCTGTCGGACGACCGCTACATGGTGTTCTTCAACCAGAAAAGCGCGCCGGACAACGCCATCACGGTGGACTTGAACGGCCCCCGTTCCACCTTCCAGGTGGACCTTTCCCGCCTGCCCGCCTCGATCGACAAGCTGGTATTCACGGCGGCGACGGAACAGGGCAGCATGCGCGCGCTGGGCAACTCCAGCATGGCGCTGGGCCAGGCTGCCACGTTTGCCTTCACGGGCAATGACTTCCAGGATGAAAAAGCCGTCATCATCGGCGAACTGTATCGCCGCGACGGCAGCTGGCGCTTCGGCGCCGTGGGCCAGGGCTTTGCCGGCGGCCTGGCGGCGCTGCTGAAGCACTTCGGCGGCAGCGAGGCGGCGCAATCGGCCCCTGCCCCTGCGCCGATTCCCGTCCCCACGCCAGCGGCCCCGCCGCCGGCGAATAAAATCTCGCTGTCGAAAATCCGCCTGGAAAAGCGCGGCGACAAGATTTCGCTCGACAAGCGCGACAGCGGCGGCTATGGCCGCATCCGTGTCAACCTGAACTGGAACCAGAACGCCGCGCAAGGCCAGGCGCCCGCCTCGAAACTGGACACGGGCTTCCTCGGCAAGCTGTTCAACAAACCGGCCGGCCGCGCTGGCGGCATTGACCTCGATATCGGCTGCCTGTTCGAAATGAGCAGCGGCGCCAAGAGCGCCGTGCAGGCGCTGGGCAACAGCTGGGGCGCCTACGACCGTCCGCCCTACATCCACCTGGAAGGTGACGACCGCACGGGCAGCATCAGCAGCGGCGAAAACATCTTCATCAACGGCACCCATTTCGACCAGATCAAGCGCGTGCTCGTCTACGCCTTCATCTACGAAGGCGTGCCGAACTGGGCCGCCACGGATGGCGTCGTGACGATCGAGATTCCCGGCCAGCCTACCGTGGAAGTGCGCCTTGACAGCGACAGCCAGCACGCCATGTGCGCCATCGCCATGCTGGAAAACCACGGCGGCAACCTGCAGGTGACAAAATTGGTGGAATACTTCGGCGGCCAAGGTAAAATCACGGCGCACCAGGCCATGGACGAGCGCTACAATTTCGGCTTGAACTGGAAAGCCGGCCGCAAGGACTGATCCTTTTACCTAAACAAACCTACCATGACCCCTACGACCAAAAAAGTCACCTTCGCCTTCGCCATCTTCCTCGTGGCCGGCTTCCTGCTGCTGGCCGCCTACACGTGGATGGCCCTCAGCTTCTCGTATTCGGAAGGCGAACGGGCGGGCTACCTGCAAAAGTTCTCCAAGCGGGGCTGGATCTGCAAGACATGGGAAGGTGAATTGCTGCTGACGGCGCTGCCGGGCACCATCCCGGAGAAATTCCAGTTCAGCGTGCGCGACGAGGAAGTGGCGAAGCAATTGTCGGCTGCGGCCGGCAAGCGCATCCTCGTCACCTACAGCCAGCACAAGGGCGTGCCCACGCAATGCTTCGGCGAGACGGAGTATTTTGCCGATAAAGTCGTCTTGAGCCAGTAATACCGCAAGTCCAACAACTCCAGCAGCATCGCGCCGGCCAGCCCTTCCAGGCCGGCGCCTCTCCCTAGGTCTAGTCAATCACATGACAAGCCGCCAGCCGATCGTTAGCGTGATTCCCCCATCACTGGAAGCATCATGCACCTGCCATGCACCGCCCTGGCCCTGTTGGCCGCCTCGCTCTCCCTGTCCGCCCAGGCTCCGAGTCCTCACGCCAACTCACCCTGGAATACCGGCGTGGGGAAGGAAGTTTTAAACCTTAGAGCCTAGCGCGAACGCCAGACGGCACCTGCCTCATTCGGCTGCGTCAGGCGCTCGATCACTTCGCGCGTCAGACTGGCCGAGCTGACTTGTTCGGCTTGCGCGCGGGCGGCGCTCAAGGAACTGGAAAAGACGGTTTGCGGCTGCTCCAGGCTGGCGCGCAGGGCGGCCAGCTCGCGCTCTTGCTGCTGCGCGCGCGCCGTTTCCAGGTCCAGCAATTGCTGCTTGGCCGCAGCCATCGCGCGCGTCGTGTCGGCCGCCTTGCGCTGCAAGGCAGCGTGGGCCTGGGCACTGGCCAGCAAGGCTTGCTGCGCGGCGAGCTTCTCGCTGGCGGCCTGCTGCGCGGCCAGTTCCAGTTGCTCGCGCTGGCGCATGGCGTCGAGCGCCTGCTGTTCCATCGCGGCGCGCGTTTCAGCTGCCGCCGTCGCCTGTTTTTCCGCTTCCAGGCGGCCGGCGATGGCTTGCGAGGCGCGCTCTTCGGCACTGCTGGTCTGGCGCTGCTGCACCAGTTTTTGCGCGATCAAGGCCAGCGACTCGCGCTCGGCCGCGACGAAATCGCGCTCGGACGCCAGCAACGCATCGGCAGCTTGCGCCTTGTCTTCTTCCACGCGGGCGCGCTCGCTATGCACTTGCCCCAGTTCCACGGCCAGGCGCGCCTGCGCCTGCACGGCTTGCGCGGCAGCGGCTTTCTGCTCGCCTTCGACCAGGGCCTGGTCCATCAGGATGCGGATGGCGTCGGCTTCTTTTTGCGCCGCTTCCCGCAAGGCCTGTTCGGCCGCATGCTGGCCGCGCAGCAGTTCCGCTTGCACGCCTTCGGCGGCGATGCGTTCCTGCGCCGCGTTGAACGCCAGCGCTTCCGCTTCCAGTTTCTCTTTCAGGGCGGCGATGGCGGCGTGTTCGGCGGCCAGGCGCTCCTGCTCGGCCTGCAGCAGCTGCTCTGCCTGCTGCGCTTTTTCCTGCGCCAGTTGCGTCGCTTGCGCCTGCGCAGCCAATGTAGCCTGGCCGGCGTCGACCTCGGCCTGCTCGGCCGCGTTCTGGCTGGCGGCCAGTTCCGCCGCCTGACGCGCCAGTTCGGCGCGTTCGTGCGCCAGGCTGGCGGCGCGCTGCTGCTCTTCCAGTTCACGGGCGGCAGCCATGGCGGCTGCCTGCTCGGCCGCTTCGCGTGCCTTGGTTTCTTCGAGGGCCGCCGTTTCCGCTTCCAGCTTGGCGTGGCCGGCGATTTCCGCATCCTGTTCGGCGGCGACACGGGCCAGCGCCACGGCGCGCAACTGGCGGTCCACTTCGATGCGCGCTTCGGTGGCGGCCAGGATGCGCACGTCGGCATCACGGCGCGCCTGCGCGCTGGCCACGGCGACCATTTCCAGGCGCTCGCGGTGGACGGCCGCGTCGCGCAATTCTTTTTCTGTCTGCAGGCGCAAACGCAGGGATTGCGCCGCATGGCGCTCCGATTCCGCCTGCGCCAGCGCGATGGCTTCGCGTTCCTGTTCCAGGTGCGCCAGCGCGCGCGCTTCTTCCAGGGCGCGCACTTCGGCGGCGGCGCGGTTGAAGGCCGATTCCAGCGCGATCTGGTCCGCGCGCTCGCGCTGCACCGTCAAGTCCAGCGCTTCGCTTTCCGCTTCGGCCAGCATCTGCGCCGTCTGGCGCGCACCGTGGGCATGACGCTCGCGTTCACGGGCCAGCACGGCGACCCGTGCATCGGCCGAAGCGATGCCCACCATTTCTTCCTTGGCCGCCTGCACGGCGGCGACGCGCTCGACGGCTTGCAGGCGCGCCTGCTCCGTCTGCACTTGCAATTCCTCGGCGGCGCGGGCTGCCTGCTCGGCCAGTTCAGACTGCACGGCCACTTGCTCGCTGGCGCGCAAGCGGCTTTCCTGTTCGGCGCGCGAACGCTGTTCCGCGGCCAGTCGAATTTCATTGTCCGACTCCACGCGGGCGCGCAGTTCGGCCGTCTCCTGCTTGACGGCTTCCAGGCGGGCCACGCTGGCCTGCGCGGCGGCGCGCATGGTATCGAGACGTTCGCGGTTGGCAGCAATCGCTTCTTCGGCTGCCTGCGCATTTTGCTGTGCGGCGGCGGCGGCCGCCGCGTCGATGGCGGCGCGGTCCTCGGCCAGCGAGCGCACGCGCGCCTCGGCCAGCGCGCGGCTCTCGGCAGCGCAGGTGGCTTTCGCTTCCGCTTCCACGCGGGCTATCGCCTCGTGGATGGCTTTCAATTCCATTTTCTGGCGTTCGGCGGCCGGCGCCTTGCTGTCGGCTTCAGATGCCGGCTCGGCTTGCGGCTCGGGCATTGCAGTGGCAGGAGCGGCAGGAAGCGACGCTGGCGCCTCGGCCTTGCGCTCCAGGTCCTTGAAATCATGCAGCGAGACCATGCTGTCCTGGTCGAACTCGTCGTCTGCGGAATACGCGACGGTGAGGGAAACGGCCTGACGCTGATTTTGCTGTGCTTGCATGATTTCTCGCTTATTCGGGTGAATTCCGTTGCTTATGGGAATTTATTAGCACCATTATCGAGTAAGCACCTGCAAATCAGCACTGCAAGAAGAGCGACTTTTACCGCCCTTTTCGGGCGTTTAGGTCAAACTGGCCATAAAGGCGCTTCATCCATCAGCGCCACCTGTTCACGCAATTCCAAGATGCGGTCCTGCCAGTAGCGCTGCGTGTTAAACCACGGGAAGGCGACGGGGAAGGCGGGGTCGTCCCAGCGGCGCGCCAGCCAGGCCGAATAATGGATCAGGCGCAGGGTGCGCAGCGCTTCGACCAGGTACAACTGGCGCGGGTCGAAATCGCAAAAGTCTTCATAGCCGGCCAGGATGTCGCTCATCTGGCGCACCATGTCGCCCCGCTCGCCCGACAGCATCATCCACAGGTCCTGGATGGCCGGTCCCATGCGGCTATCGTCGAAATCGACGAAATGGGGGCCGGCATCCGTCCACAGCACGTTGCCGCCATGGCAGTCGCCATGCGTGCGCAGCACGGCCACGTCGCCCGCGCGGTCATAGCAGCGCTTGACGCCATCGAGCGCCTGCTGCGCCACGCTGGAATACGCGGCCAGCAGTTCGGGCGGCAGGAAATTACCCTCCAGCAAGAACTCGCGCGGCTCGACGCCGAACGTCTGGTGATCGAGCGCCGACCGTTCCTTGTAGGTCGACAGCGCGCCGACGGCGTGGATGCGGCCGATGAAGCGTCCTATCCATTCCAAGGTCGCCGGATCGTCCAGCTCGGGCGCGCGACCGCCGTGGCGGGGGAAGACGGCAAAGCGGAAGCCTTGGTACTGGTGCAGGGTGCTGCCGTTGATTTCCAGCGCCGGCACCACCTGGATTTCGCGCTCGACCAGTTCGGAAACGAACGCGTGCTCTTCCAGGATGGCCGTATCGGTCCAGCGCGCGGGGCGGTAAAACTTGGCTACCAGGGGCGCGCCGTCTTCGATGCCCACCTGGTAGACGCGGTTTTCATAGCTGTTCAGGGCCAGCAGACGGCCGTCGCCGCGCAAGCCCACGCTGTCGAGGGCGTCGAGCACGCAATCGGGGCTCAGGGCGGAAAAGGGATGGACGGGCCGGTCGTCCTCGTGCGGCTGGTTTTCATTGTGCATAAGCGACATTGTAAGGCGCGCGCGGGCCGCCGGTGCAAACACTTCGGCGGCACAGCCCAGCAAAGCGTATACTGGCGGCTTACATTCAATACAAAGAGCAAGCCATGCAACTCGAACAGCCATTATCAGAAAAAGAATTCGACGAATTAGACCAATTCCTGTTGTCGGACCGGTGCTCCGAAGACGCGATGACCATGGATATGCTGCACGGCTATCTGACGGCCGTCGCCATCGGCCCGGAACCGATCATGCCGGCCGAGTGGTTGCCGCGCGTGTGGGGCGAAGATGCCGAAGATGCACCGAAATTCAAGAACAGCAAGGAAGAAGAACGCATCGTCAACCTGATCATGCGCTTCATGAACGAAGTGCTGGTGACGTTTGAAGTGGCGCCGAAAGAGTTCGAAGCCCTGTTCGTCGAGCACGACTACGAAGGCCAGACCCTGATCGACGCCGAAGCCTGGTGCTGGGGCTTCTGGGACGGCATGGAACTGCGTCCTGGTTCGTGGAACGAGATCTGGGATTCCGAAGTGGCCGATCTGATGCAGCCGATCTACCTGCTGGGCGCCGACGAAATCAAGGAAGAAGAACTGAAACTGGTGGAAGACCCGGTCAAGGCGCACAAGCTGGCGCAGGAACTGGAAGCGAACCTGCCGGCCATCCACCGTTTCTGGGTCCCGCGCCGCAAGGCTCCCGTGCAAACCATGAAGCGTGAAGAGCCGAAAGTGGGCCGCAACGACGACTGCCCTTGCGGCAGCGGCAAGAAGTTCAAGAAATGCTGCGGCGCCGAGCCGGCAGCCGAGTAATCCCGCAGTAGCATCTCCCTCTGCGCCGGCGTCCTGCCGGCGCAGCGCTGGCGTTGGCCTACGGGCTATAATCGCCGCATGAAACTCCCCGACCTGAACCTGCTCGTTGCCCTCGACATCCTGCTCGAGGAAGGCAGCGCCGTGGCCGCCGCGCGGCGCATGAATTTGAGCGCACCGGCCATGAGCCGCACCCTGGCGCGCATCCGCGACGCCATCGGCGACCCCGTCTTCGTGCGCTCCGGGCGCGGCCTGGCGCCTACCCCGCGCGCACTGGAATTGCGCGAACAGGTGCGCGGCGTGGTGGAGCAGGCGCACGCCATCTTCACCTCCGGCCGTGAAATCGACCTGCGCACCCTGGAACGCACTTTCAGCCTGTGCGCCAACGACGTATTTGTCGGCGCCTACGGCGGCAAGCTGCGCGACCTGCTGGCCATCCATGCGCCGCACACGGTGCTGCGCTTCGTGCCCGAAGGCGATGGCGCCACGGAAAACGACGCCCTGCACGCGGGCCGCATCGATCTGTACATCAGCGCGCGGCGCGCCTTTGCGCCCGACATCAAGCTGCAGCAGCTGTTTACCAGCTCCTTTGTCGGCATCGCCCGCAGCGACCACCCGATCTTCGACGGCCCCATCAACCTCGACAGCTTTACCGAATACGAACATATCAGCGTCTCGCGGCGCGGCCTGGCGCGCGGCCCCTTCGATACGGCCCTGGCCGAGCGGGGTTACATGCGCAGGGTGTCGCTGATCAGCCCTAATTTTCAGTCCGCCATCTTCGCCGTGGCCGATTCGCGCCTGCTGCTGCCGCTGATGCCTACGCCCCTGCTGGCCATCGTCGAGCGTCTGGGCTTGAAGCTGCGCACCTTCCAGCTGCCCATCCCCGTCGACAGTGTGGAAGTATTCCAGGCCTGGCACCCGCGCCTCGACCACGACCATGCGCACCGCTGGCTGCGCCGCATGATCAAGGAGCTGTGCGGCAGCACGCCACCAGACGCTTAGGGTCTGAGCCAACAATCATTGCACCAGACGCAATTCAGACTTCATCAATGATCAATTTTCATCATATTTAGCCCTACCTATACTGCGTGGACTGATCCTCATCCACGGAGTTCCCTGTGTCCGCTGTACCTCTTCCTGGCGCCGCCCCCGCGGCCACGCCGCCCGCACCTCCCATCTTCGGCCTGCGCCTGGCCACGGGCCTGGCCGGCGTGCTGCTGGCCGTGCTGGTGTCCGGCCTGAATGAAAATATCACCAAGGTCGCGCTGGCCGACATCCGCGGCGCCATGGGCATCGCGCGCGACGACGCCAGCTGGCTCGTGGCCCTGTATGCGGCCGCCTCGGTGTCGGCCATGGCGTTCGCGCCGTGGTGCTCCGTCACCTTCTCGCTGCGCCGCCTGACGGCCACCGCCATCCTCGTCTGCATGGTCGCCGGCCTGCTATGCCCGTTTGCACCGAACCTGTCCGTGCTGATGTTCCTGCGCGTGGTGCAGGGCGCGGCCGGCGGCGCCTTGCCGCCCATGCTGATGACGGTAGCGCTGCGCTTTCTGCCACCGAATATCAAGCTGTATGGCCTGGGCGGCTATGCGCTGAGCGCCACCTTCGGTCCCAGTCTGGGCACGCCGCTGGCCGCGTTCTGGACCGAGTACCTGGGCTGGCAATGGGCCTTCTGGCAAATCGTCCCGGGCAGCATCGTCGCCCTGCTGATGGTGTCCTGGGGCTTGCCGCAAGACCCGCTGCGCCTGGAGCGCTTGCGCCAGTTCGACTGGCGCGGCCTGCTGCTTGGCCTGCCCGCCATCAGCATGCTGGTGGTCGGCATGCTGCAGGGCGAGCGCCTGGCGTGGTTCGCCTCGCCGCTGATCTGCGTGCTGCTGGGCGGCGGCCTCTTGCTGCTGGTGCTGTTCTTCATCAACGAGTGGTCGCATCCGCTGCCGTTCTTCAAGCTCCAGCTGCTGTCGCGGCGCAACCTCAGCCACGCGCTGCTGACCCTGGGCGGCGTGCTGTTCGTGCTGCTGGCCGTGATCCTGATTCCCTCGTCCTACCTGGCGCAGGTGCACGCCTATCGCCCGCTGCAAACGGCGCCCGTGATGCTGATGGTGGCGCTGCCGCAGTTGATCGCCCTGCCGCTGGTGGCCGCCTTGTGCAATATCCGCGCGGTCGACTGCCGCTGGGTGCTGGCCATCGGCCTTGCCCTGCTGGCCCTGTCCTGCGTGCTGGGAGCGCGCATGTCGCCGGACTGGATACGCACGCATTTCTACCTGCTGCAAGCGGTGCAGATCTTTGCGCAACCGATGGCCGTGATTCCCTTGCTGCTGCTGGCCACCACGGGCCTGGCGCCGCAGGATGGCCCGTTCGCCTCGGCCTGGTTCAACACCATCAAGGGCATATCGGCCGTCGTCGCCACCGGCGTGCTCGATGCGCTGATCACGCGCCGCAACCATTTCCATTCGACGGTGCTCAGCGAGCGCCTGGGCAACCTGCCTGGCGCCGTGGACGTGCCGGGCTTGGCGCAGCGCATGCATGCGCAAGTCGTCACCCTGACCTCGTCCGACCTGTACCTCACCGTGGCCACCATCGCGCTGGCCATGATTTTGATCATTCCCATCCTGCCGACGCGCGTCTATCCGCCGCGCGCCGCTTGAGTTTTCATCTTTACGAAAGAGTTTTATTATGAATGTCCCCATCCTGCGCTCGCGCGCTTTTATCCTCGGCCTGGCCCTGCTGGCCTGCGCCCTCGCCTTTTGCGCCTGGCAACTGCTGTTCGTCCGTGGCGACGAACAAACCACCGACGACGCCTTTGTCAGCGCCGACTACACCGTGCTCTCCCCCAAAGTGGGCGGCATCGTGCGGGAAGTGCTGGTGGAAGACAACCAGACTGTCAAGGCGGGTCAGCTGCTGGCCCACATCGACGACCGCGACTACCAGGCCGCCGCCGCCTCGGCCCGCGCCGAAGTAGCCGGCGCCGAGGCGCAGCTGGCCAATGCCCGCGCCACCTTGCAGCGCCAGCAATCGGTGATCGAGCAAGCCACGACCCTGGTCGACGCCAACCAGGCGGAAGACAAACTGGCGCAGCAGGAGCTGGCCCGTTCACAGCACCTGGCCGGCCAGGGCGCGGGCAGCGTGCAAAACGCGCAGCAGGCGCAATCGCGCTTCGACGTGAGCCGCGCGCGCCTGGCGCAAAACCGCGCCGCCCTGGTCTCCACCCGCAAGCAGACGGAAATTTTGCAGGCGCAGCAAGGCGCGGCCGAAGCGGCCCTGCTGCGCGCCCGCGCCAGCCTGCAACGGGCAGAACTTGATTTGTCGCATACGCAGCTGCGCGCCCCCATCGACGGCATCGTGGGACGCCGCGCCGTGCGCGTCGGCGCCCTGGTGGCTCCCGGCGCCAGCCTGATGGCCGTGGTGCCCTTGAACCGCAGCTTCGTCGTCGCCAACCTGCAGGAAACCCAGCTGACCCACGTGCGCCAGGGCCAGCGCGCCAGCATCGCCGTCGACGCCTATCCGGGCGTGCTCCTGCACGGCACGGTGCACAGCATCGCGCCCGCCACGGGCGTGACGTTTGCCGCCATCGCACCAGAAAACGCCACCGGCAATTTCACCAAGGTGGTGCAGCGCATCCCCGTCAGGATCGCGCTCGATCCGGGCCAGGATGACGACCGGGACCGGGGCACCCGCCTGCGCGTGGGTATGTCGGCCGAAGTGCGCATCGATACGGCCATGCGCCGTCAACATCTGCAACAGGTGAGCGCGCGATGAAAGCACTGATACTCTTCACGGCCCTGGGCCTGGCCGGCTGCGGCAGCGTCGGCAGCGATTTCCAGCGCCCGCACAACGATCTGGGACAGCAATGGCACCAGGTGGAGAATGCCCGTTTCGCCGCAGGGCAGGATGGCGCCATCGAGCAGCGCTGGTGGGACAGCTTTGGCGATACCACCCTGTCGTCCTTGCTGCAGCGCGCCGCCGACGCCAACCTCGACGTGCAGGCGGCAGGCAGCCGCCTGCAACAAAGCCGCGCCGCGCGCGGCGTGGCCAGCGCCGCGCAAGGCCCGTCCCTGGGCGCGAATGGCAGCTATGGCCGCGCGCGCAACAGCGAACAAGGCTTGAGCGACCCGTCGCGCAACAACGGCCAATCCGCCTACAGCCTGTGGCAAAGCAATCTCGATGCGGCCTGGGAGCTGGACTTGTGGGGCCGCGTGCGGCGCGAAGTGGAAGCGGCCGACGCCAGGGTCGAGGTGGCCCTGGAAACGCAGCGCGGCGTGCTGCTGGCCGTGCTGGCGGAGACGGCGCGCGACTACATCGAGTTGCGCGGCGCGCAGCAAACGCTGGCCATCACGCAGCAGCTGCTCGATATCGCCCGTCATACCCTGGACCTGACCCGCATCCGCCTGCAGGAAGGCGCGGCGACGCAGCTCGACGAAGCCGAGGCGGCGACCCACGTGGCCACCATCGAAGCGCGCCTGCCGCCGCTACAGCAGCGCGAAGCGCGCCTGGGCAATGCCCTCGCCCTCTTGCTGGCGCTGCCGCCGCAAGCTTTGCAGGCGGAACTGGCGGCCGGCAAGGACATTCCGGCCGTGGCCATGCAGGTGCAACTGGGCGTGCCGAGCAGCCTGGCCGGGCGGCGCCCCGACATCCGCCGCGCCGAAGCGCAGCTGCATGCGGCCACGGCCGCCATCGGCGTGGCGCAAGGCGATTTTTATCCACGCATCACGCTCTCGGGCAGCATCGGCCTGCAAGCGATGCAGCTGTCCGACATCGGCTGGGACGCCAAGCGCTTTGCCTTCGGCCCCGGCTTCAGCGTGCCCCTGTTCGATGGCGGCCGCCTGCGCGGCAATCTGCAATTGCGCGAGGCGCAGCAGCAGGAAGCGGCCATCGCTTACCGCCAGACGGTGCTGGCCGCCTGGCACGAGGTGGAAGACGCGCTCTCGGGCTACCAGGCCAACGCCCGCCGCCAGGCCAGCCTCGATGCAGCCGTCAAACAGGGACGGCGCGCGCTGGGCAGCGCGGAACTGAAGTATCGCCAGGGCGGCACGGACCTGATCAACGTGCTGCATGTGCAAAACACGCTCTTGAACAACGAAGCGGCGCTGGTCGACAGCCGCGCCACCGCTTCGCTGTCGCTGGTCCAGGTCTACAAGGCGCTGGGCGGCGGCTGGCAAGCATTTTCAACCACCTCGCAAGGAAGCACGCCATGAAGCCGAATCCCGCACACTTCTCCATCCACGATGTCAGCGACTTTCCCATCGTGCGCTTTCGCCCTGAAACGGCCGTCACCGGCTATGCCCCGCTGTGGGAAAACGACATGGACGCCCTGCTGCGCCACGGCGAACCGTTCGTCATGCTGTTCGAAGAGGAACGCAGCGACGAAGCGCACATCGACCGCAAGCGGCGCGGCCTGTGGCTCAAGCACAACAAGGTAGCGCTGGCCGCCCTTTGCCGGGGCCTGGTGTCGGTCGAGGCGGACGCGGAACAACGCGCGCGCCTGCAGGCGATGGCGGCCGGCGCCATGAAAGCCTTCGGCATCCTGCAGGAAGTGGCGGCCACGCGCGAACAGGCCGAGGCCCTGATGGTGTGGCTGCTGGGCAGCGGCCAGATGGCGCGGCCGCGCGCGGCGGACGTCTGGTGAGCGAGTGAATAAGTGAGTCAGGCTGCCCTGCGCACCGCGCTTCTGGCAGGGATGACGCAGACGTCGCCATCGCTGTTGGTCGCCGTCGTCAGGGCGATGCCGTACAGCGCGGCCAGGGCGGGCACGGCGCCGGCATCGCTGGCGATATCGGCGACCAGCTGGCCCGAGCGCACCAGCAGCAGCCGCTCGAAGCCCAGCAACGCGTGATTGATGTCGTGCAGGATGGCGACGACGGCGTGGCCGCGCGCGGCGCAAAACTGCTGCAGGCTATCGAGCAGATCGAACTGCAGGCCGGGATCGAGCGCCGCCAGCGGTTCGTCGACCAATATCAAGCCATCCTGCACATCCCACATCTGCGCGAAGATGCGCGCCAGCTGCACCCTGGCCTGTTCGCCGCCGGACAGGGTGTCCAAACGGCGGCCCAGCAGATGCGCGGCATGCGCCAGGGCGGCCGCACCCTGCACGATCTGTCCCAGTTGCGGGTCGATCAGGCGCGCCACCCGTCCCAGGCCGATCACCAGCTCGCACTGCAATCCGAAGGCCACATTCGACCCTTGCGGCAGGACGGCGCGGCGCCGCGCCAGTTCGGCCAGCGGCCACTGCGCCAGCGGCCGGCCGGCGAACGCCACCTGGCCCGCCTGCGGATGCAATTCGCGCGCCATCAGTTTGAGCAGGGTCGACTTGCCCGCGCCACTGGGGCCTAGGATGGCGATGCGCTCGCCGGGATGCACCTGCACATTGAAGGGGCCAAAGTACTGCTGGCCCAGTTGCGTGGTGGCGAAGGAGAGTTCCAGCAGGGGCGTCATGCTTATCCTTTCAGCTGCTGCTGTGGCGGAAGCGCCGCAACAGCATCAGGAAGAAGGGCCCGCCCAGCAAGGCCGTGAAAATACCGACGGGGACTTCCGCCGGGATGGCGACCGTGCGCGCCAGCGTGTCGGCCAACAGCAGCAGCAAGCCGCCCATCAGCATCCCCAGCGGCAGCACGCGGCGCTGATCGGCTCCCAGCCAGGTGCGCACCAGGTGCGGCGCGATCAGACCGATGAAGCCGATGCCGCCGCACCAGGCGACGGCAAAACCCGTCAGCACGGCCACCAGCACGATCACCTGCGTGCGCAGCCGGCCCACGTCGATGCCCACGTGCAGCGCCTGCGCCTCGCCCAGCGCCAGCGCGTTCAGTGAGCGCATCAGGACACGCGTGGCACACAGCGCGCCGGCCAGCACCAGCAGCAAGGCCGCCACCTGGCGCCAGCTGCCGGCCGACAGCGAGCCAAGGGTCCAGAAAGTCAGGGTGCGTAATTGATCGTCGCTGGCCAGGTAGATGCACAGGCCCATGACAGCTACCGCGATGGCGTTCAGCGCCACGCCCGTCAACAGCAGGCCGACGATGGAGCCCGGCGTGGCCCAGCGGGCGACCCTGTCGAGCAGCACGCAAATGAGCATGGCGCCGGCAAACGCGGCGGCCGGCAATAGCCATACGCGCAGCTCGGGCGCCACGTGCAGGCTGGCCGCGAAGACGATGGTGGCCGCGCCCGCGCAGGCGGCGCCGCTGCTCACGCCCAGCAGCCCCGGGTCCGCCAGCGGATTGCGAAACAGCCCTTGCGTCAGGCCGCCAGCCAGCGCCAGCGCGGCGCCGATCAGGATCGCGAACAGGGCGCGCGGCAGGCGGATATGCCACAACACATAGGCGCCGCCGGACTGCGCCGCGTCGCCAGATTGAAACGGCGCCAGCCAGTCGGCCAGGGTCACCGGCACGGCGCCTGCCTGCACGGCGGCGAGCAAGCCGCAAGCCAGTGCGGCGGCCAGCAGCCCGCCAGCGCTCCAGCGTGGCCAGCGCCAGGGCGCGACGGACACCACCGAGGCCACGTTCATGCGGCCATGGCTTGCGCGAAGGCGGCGTCCAGGTCGGCCAGCGCCCGCGGCATGCGCGGGCCAAAGCCCAGCAGCAGCATGGCTTCCTGCGAGACGATGCGGTGCTTGCGCCCGGCCGGTGTCTGCGCCAGTCCTGGCAGTTTCAAGATGCCGTCCACGCCGCCCGAAGCCTTCAAGCCCTGGTCCGTGACGAGCACGATGTCGGGCCGCGCGGCGATCACGGCTTCCGGCGTGAGCGGCTTGTAGCCGGAAAATCCGCCCTGCCCGCCCATCACGTTGACGGCGCCCGCATACGCCAGCATGGCGTCGGCGCCCGTCTCGCGCCCACCCACCATCACCTGGTTGGGCGCATGCGCGAGAATGAACAGCACGCGCACAGGCGCGTGGCTGCGCTGGCGCACCTTGGCCAGGGCGCCGTTCCACTGCTGTTGCAAGACTTGCGCCAAACGCGCGGCGGGGTCAGTACGTCCCGTGATCTGGCCCACCTGTTTCACGCGTTCGAGCAAGCCTTCGAATTTGTTATTCGCGTTCAGCACCGCCACCGGCACGCCCGCGTCGCGCACCTGGCGCAGCACCGCTTGCGGCCCCGCTTCCTCGGTGGCGATCAACTGCGTGGGAGCCAGCGACAGCACGCCCTCGGCCGACAAGGTGCGCGCGTAGCCCACCTGCGGCAGTTGTTGCGCCACGGCCGGATACAGCGATGTGGTATCGACGCCCACCAGTTCGCCCTGCGCCTCGAGCGCATAGACGATTTCCGTCAGGGCGCCGCCCACGCTGACGATGCGCCGCGCCTTGACAAGCGGCTTGGCCGCGTCGCTGACGGCGGCCAGCACCTGCATCGGCGCGGCCAGCGCCAGCGCTCCCGCTCCCATTTTTTTCAGCGCGATGCGGCGCGCCACGCTGGCGGCGATCATGCGGCGCATAGTTCGCCCTCCTGCGCCACTCTTTCGACGATATGGCGCCATTCGCACAGCTCGTGCATGCCCGGCTTGCGTTCGCCGAAGAACATGACGATGGTGTCGCCCTTGGCGTCGAACAGTTCCACGGACGTCACCAGGCCATCAACTGTCGGCTTTTTCACCACCCAGGCGCTGGCGATATGGTCTTCGCGCAAATGCAGGTTGAAGCGCGTGTCGAGGACATTGATCCATGGCCCCATCACGGCGATCTTGTGCACGGGGCCAGAATGGATCTGGATCATGCCGGCATTGCCGACGAAGGCCATGATGGACACTTTTTCAAGGGCGGCGCTATTGAGCAGGTCGAGCACGCAGGATTTGTCGAGCTGCTGCACGAAGCGCGCCTCGGCCAGGCGCAAGCCTTGCAGGCGCGAGACCGAATATTTTTTCAGCACGGTGAAAAATTCATGCGTGTCGCGCAAGTCGGCCCACGCGGCGCGAAAGCCGGCCACGTCGATCTGCGCGTCGGGCAATTCGGCCGGCGGCGGCGCCGGCGCCGTCACGACGATGCCGGCCGCCTGGTTCGCGTCGGCAAAATGCGTCACCAGCGCGTCGTAGGCGGCAATGTCGCTTTGCGGCTTCAGGAAAATCTTGTGCACGGCATGGCCGGCCGCATCGAAAAATTGCAGGCTCCGCTGCACTTCCTTCTCACCCATCTCGCGCACGGCAAAGCCATGCGCCCACTGGCGGTAAAACACGCGCAAGTCGATGTCGCCACCGAGCACCAGGCCCACATGATTGTTATGACTGGCTTTTCGATAGACGCCCGTCTTTTCATGCACGCACGAAGCGTTGCGCGTCAGCGCCATGACTTCGCCCAGCGGTTCCAGCGCGGCGATGATGACGGGCCAGTCAGCCTGCAGGCGCTCGGCGCCCAGCAAGGCGCCATTCGCCAGCGACAAGCCGGCATGCGAGGCGATCAGCTCGCCTTCGGAAATGGCCAGTTCCTCGGCGATATCGCGGTGGCGGGCTTTTTTTTCGCGGCGCAGGCGGGCAAACTCACTGGCGACCAGCTCGGTATTGCAAATGGGGAAGGTGCTCGACACGGTGTCTCCTTTCAAGGCGAACACTGGCTGGCATGGGCTGGCTGGTGGTGGGGGAATCTTGACATCGATTATAAATGAGAATCATTCGCAATCAAGGCTTATTTGTGTGCGCACCTGAAAGCGGACGAAAAAAAAGCGCCGCGACAGGAAACCCGTCGCGGCGCAAAGGAGACCGATCGGTATTGCCGATCAGTTCAGGAAAAAAAGGTCAGGCGCTGGCCTGCACGGCCGGCATGGATACTGGCTTGGCAGTGGGTCGCTGCGCCAGCAAGACCACGGCGGCCAGCACCATGGCGCCACCGAGCAATTGCGTGCCGCTGACGGATTCCTTCAGCAAGGTCACGCCGAAGGCCATCGTGATGACAGGTTCAAACGTGGAAATGATGGACGCCTTGGCCGCGCCGATTTGCGCCACGCCGGCAAAGAAGGCGGCAATGGCGATGGCCGTCGAGAACAGGGCGATGGCGCTGACGGCCAGCCAGCCCGTCGCCGTGCCCGGCAAGGACACGCCTTGCCACAAGGCAATCGCGCTGTTCGACAAGCCGGCCGTGCCCAGTATCACCACGCAAGCGGCCAATGGGTGAATATTCTCGCGGCTTTTCGACAGGCTGTTGCCAAACAGGATGTACACGGCGTACACACCGGCGGCCATCAATGCCAGCGCGATGCCGATCGGCTGGCCCTGCAGCTTGCCGCCCAGGGTGATGGCCATGCCGGCAATCGCCAGCGCCATCAGCACCAGCATGCGCCGGTCCAGCTTTTCCCAGCCCAGCGCCAGCGCGAGGATGGTAACCAGCACGGGATACACGTACAGCAGCATGCCGCACAGGCCGCTGCTGGCATACATCAGGGCATTGAAATAGCCTTGCGACTGGGCCGTGTACATCAGGCCCATCAGCATGTAGCCAGCCAGCAGACGGCCGCGCGGCAAGCGCCAGCCGCCCAGCCACACGAGCGGCAGCAGCAGCATGGCGGCGATGACGAAACGCAAGGCCAGCATGGTCGACGGGTTGACCCCGGACGCATATGCCGCCTTGGCAAACACTGCGGAACTGCCGAAACCGGCGGCCGACAGCAACACCAGCGCAACAGCGCGGCGATCAGACATGACTAAACCTCTTTGAGTACACCTGGGCAAACCTGCTGCGCGTCGCAACGGTTTTCCCAGGCGTTGTAAATATAAATGCCAAGCAAGGCTGGGGGTGATTCATGCGTGAATCATATTGCGGGTCACTTCACGCATAGACGGCATCATATTCGCTTGCGCAAAATGAAACAAACCAATATTCTTTACGGATAGGCCAAATAATACTGAGGCTCAATTCTCTTGAAGAGTGTTATGTCACGTCCCTTGCCACCGCTCGCCGCCCTGCACGCCTTCGAAGCGGCCGCCCGCCATGAAGGTTTCCAGCGCGCAGGCGAAGAATTGCACGTCTCTGCCGGCGCCATCGGCCACCACGTGAAACAGCTGGAAGCGTGGCTGGGCATCGTGTTGTTCCAGCGCCTGCCGCGCGGCGTGGTGCTCACCAGCGCCGGCCAGCGCTATGCGGCCTCGCTGGGGCCCATCCTCAACCAGTTGGCTGATGTGTCCGAGCAGGCGCGGCGCCAGGGCGATGACAAGGTGGTGACGGTGACGGCCACCAGCTCGCTCGTCTCGCGCTGGCTGATGCCACGCCTGGGCCGGCTGCGCGACCGCTATCCGCAAATCGAACTGCGCGTGCTGGCCTCGATGCACCCGGTCGACCTGGCGCGCGATGGCGTCGACGTGGCCATCCGCCTGGGACCGGGCCGCTATCCAGGCCTGAAAGTCGATTTATTGATGGAAGAATGGTTTTCCGCCGTCTGCAGCCCCGGCTTTCGCGCCAACGCGGCCAGCCTGCGCCAGCCCGCCGACCTGCTGCGTTATCCGCTGCTGCACGATGAACCGGAAGTGCATCTGCCCGGCGAAATCGACTGGACCCGCTGGCTGCACAGTTGCGGCGTGCATTACAGCGGCAATAGCGGCAACAGCGGCGCGCGCTTTTCACATACATATTTATGCCTGGACGCGGCCGCCAGCGGCCAGGGCGTGGCCATCGCCGCCAGCCCCCTGATCGGCGACGATCTGCGCTCGGGCCGCCTGGTGCGCGTGTTCGAACACGCCGTGCGCGGGCCCCACTGCTATTATCTGCTGCGCTCTCCCCAGGCGGAAACGCGGCCCCTCGTACATGCATTCTGCGAATGGCTGATCGCCGAGGCGCGCGCCGACCAGGAAACCGTCTGGCCCACCGTGGAGACAGCATGAGTCGCCGCGAACTGGCGCGCAGCGCCGAATATATTGTCCAGCATGAATATGAACAGGCCAGCGTAACGGCGGCCGATGGACGGCGGCAAGAGCTGGGCGAATTCTATGGCGACCCGGCCGTGGCCTTGATCGACATCAATGAACAATGGTGCGCCGTGGCGGGTGAGGGATTGGTGCTGTGCCGGCTGGGCCAGCCGTTCGGACAGTGCGTGGGATATTTCCGCCAGCCTGGCGAAGTGCGCTGGATCGCGGCTTTACGACAAACGGGAGCGTTTGCGCTGGAGTGGGAGGATGAGGACGGCGTCTGGTCCGCCCTCGCCTTCTCGGTACGACTGTAACGGAAGCTTCGCGACGCCTCACAAAACCGTAGCGAGCGGAAGGGAGAGGTGGCTAAGAAGCGCAACCGTACGAAGGTACGGTGAGCATCGCAGGCCGCCTATACCGACGCGCAGTAGGTTTGTGAGGCGTCTTCGATTACAGCTTGATGAAATGCTCGCGGTAGTACTTCAGCTCTTCGATCGACTCCAGGATATCGGCCAGGGCCGTGTGCTTCTGGTGTTTCTTGAAGCCGGTGGCGATTTCCGGCTTCCAGCGCTTGCACAATTCTTTCAGTGTCGACACATCAACATTGCGATAGTGGAAGAACGCTTCCAGCTTCGGCATGCCACGTACCATGAAGCGGCGGTCTTGACCGATGGTGTTGCCGCACATGGGCGATTTGCCTGCTGGTACGTATTTTTTCAGGAACGCGATCAGTTCCGCTTCCGCCTGGGCTTCCGTCACGGTCGACGCTTTCACTTTATCGATCAGGCCGGAGCGGCCGTGCGTGCCCTTGTTCCAGGCATCCATCTTGTTCAGGGTTTCATCCGACTGGTGAATCACGAATACGGGACCTTCGGCCAGCAGGTTCAAATGCATATCCGTCACCACCACCGCCACCTCGATGATGCGGTCGGTATCGGGCTCCAGGCCCGTCATTTCCATGTCGACCCAGACCAGGTTCATCTCATTTGGACGTGCTGGGACAACGGGTGCAGGGGTGGATGCGGTTAAGTCGGTCGCTTGTGACATAATTCTCTCTTGGCCTAATCAAACTAAATAATCAGCCATTTTCTCACAGGCACAGAATGTATTCACTCGCGTTTTCGATTTTGTTTGTATCCGTCCTCGTTTTGACCCTGGCCGTGCGCTTCTGGCTTGCTTCGCGGCAGATTCGTCACGTGCTGGCGCACCGCGCCGCGGTCCCGCCCGAATTCGCGGAAAAGATTCCGCTGGCCGCGCACCAGAAGGCGGCCGACTACACGGTGGCCAAGACCAAGTTCGGCTTGCTGACCCTGCTGATCAACTATGCCGTGCTGATCGGTTTCACTTTGCTGGGCGGCCTGCAATGGCTGGCGCTGTACTTGCATGAATGGATGGGGTCGGGCTCGCCCATGCTGTATCAGATCGGCCTGATCGCCGCCTTTGCCGCCATTTCCGGCCTGATCGACCTGCCCTTCGACTATTACCGACAGTTCGTGCTGGAGCAGCGCTTCGGCTTCAACACCATGGCGCGCAAGCTGTTCTTCACGGACATGCTCAAGGGCGTGGGCCTGGGCGCCGTCATCGGCCTGCCGCTGATCTGGGTCGTGCTGACCCTGATGGCCAAGTCGGGCGACCTGTGGTGGCTGTACGCGTGGTTCGTCTGGAGCGGCTTCCAGTTGCTGATGATGGTGCTGTTCCCGACCGTCATCGCCCCGCTATTCAACAAATTCACGCCCCTGGCCGACGAATCGCTGAAAAGCCGCATCGAAGGCTTGATGCAGCGCGTCGGTTTCGCCTCGAAAGGCTTGTTCGTCATGGATGGCTCGAAGCGCAGCGCCCACGGCAATGCGTATTTCTCGGGCTTTGGCGCCAACAAGCGCATCGTCTTCTTCGACACCCTGCTGTCGCGCCTGGCGCCGCAGGAAATCGAAGCCGTGCTGGCGCATGAACTGGGCCACTTCAAGCTCAAGCACATCGTCAAGCGCATAGTCATGATGTTCGTCATCTCGCTGGGCTTTTTGGCGCTGCTGGGCTTCCTGAAGACGCAGCCGTGGTTTTACGCGGGCCTGGGCGTGGACCCTGTCGCCCTGGCGCTGACGGGCCAGCCGACGGACGCACTGGCACTGCTGCTGTTCATGCTGGTGTTGCCGGTCTTCACTTTCCTGCTGGGACCGTTGACCTCGCTCAGCTCACGCAAGCACGAATTCGAGGCCGATGCCTTTGCCGCCACGCACACGCAGGCGGACGACCTGGTCTCGGCGCTCGTGAAAATGTATGAAGACAATGCGTCGACCCTGACGCCCGACCCGCTGCACTCGGCCTTCTACGACTCGCACCCGCCGGCCAGCGTGCGCATCCGCCACCTGAAAGGGGCTGCCACATGAATACGCCATCGACCTCGCAAGACCTGGCCCAACTGTCCTGCGCGCCGCGCCAGCAGGCACTGGGCGACACGGACATCGCCACCCTGCACGCCTTGCTGCCCCAGTGGACCTTGCAAAATGGCAAGCTGTGCCGCGACTTCGGCTTCAAGAATTACTACCAGACCCTGGCGTTCGTGAACGCCCTGGCCTATATGACCCATACGCAAGACCACCATCCGGAGCTCATCATTACTTACAAAACCTGCGCCGCGCGCTACGACACGCACTCGGTTAACCAAGGCGCCGGCGGCCTGTCCGAAAACGACTTCATCTGCGCCGCCAAGGCAGACCTCATCTACCAGAGCAGCCAGGTGGCCCCATGAGCGAAGGCAAGTTGACGGGCGTCATCATCGCCGCCCACGGCCGCCACTACCTGGCCGACGTGGAGGGCGCCAAGCTGCAATGCGTGACGCGCGGCAAGAAAACCAATGTGGCCGTGGGCGACATCGTGCACCTGACGCGCACCTCGAACGACCAGGCCGTCATCGACCGCATCGAGGAACGCAAGACCCTGCTGTACCGCTCGGACCAATATAAATCCAAGCTGCTGGCGGCCAATCTGACACAGCTGTTCATCGTCGTGGCGACGGAACCGGGCTTTGCCGACGATCTGATCTCGCGCTCGCTGGTGGCGGCCGACGCGGCCGGCATCGAGGCGCGCATCATCCTGAATAAAACGGATGTGACCGCTTCGCTGGAGCGCGCCCGCGAACGCCTGCTACCGTATTCCTCGATGGGTTATCCCGTCGATGAAGTGTCGGCGCGCGCCGACCCGGAACACGCCGTGGCCACCCTGGCGCCGCTGCTGGCGGGCCAGTCGTCTATCCTCATCGGCCAGTCGGGCATGGGCAAGTCGTCACTGATCAACCTGCTGGTGCCGGACGCGGACATCGCCGTGCGGGAAATCTCGGCCGCGCTCGACACGGGCAAGCACACGACGACCTTTACGCGCCTGTACAAGCTCGACGAACTGGGCGCGAACAGCTCCATCATCGATTCGCCGGGTTTCCAGGAATTCGGCCTGTACCACCTGTCCGAGGGCATGCTGGAGCGGGCCTTCCGCGAATTCCAGCCCTACCTGGGCGGCTGCAAGTTCTATAACTGCCGCCACCTGATCGAGCCGCAGTGCGCCATCCTGCAAGCCTTGTCTGAAGGCAAGATCGCCAAGATGCGTCATACCCTGTATGGCCAGTTGCTGCACGAATCGGCGCAAACCCTGTACTAAGCTTTACGGCGCCCGCTATCGCAGCGGGCGCAACACCAATAAAAATGCTATCCACTCCTAAAATGCAGAATTAAATTCTGTTGTATAGGCAACTTTCCAGCATTCATTCCAAAACCATCCATCGTCCGATTTCGCGTTTCAGCGCCGGATTCCTGCGTTTCATCGCTTTGCGCTGGCATGACGCCGGTCCGCTTGCTACCTTGGCATTGTCCCCGCCAGCGAACCTGCTGGAGACAACATTGGTCTAACTCCAACCAGCATCTCGATCACAAGGTGAAATCATGAAAGCATCGTTCTCGCGTACCCTCGCCCTCGGTAGCGCCGCCCTCGTCCTCGGCCTGTCTTGCCTCAGCGCCAACGCGCTGGAAATCGGCGAACAGGACAAGGTCCAGATCTCCGGCAAGGTCTACAAACTGGCCCCGCAGGAATTTAGCCAATACGGCAATAGCTACCAGCTCGACACGGGCGACACATTGCTGCTGCGCCAGCAAGTCAACCGCTATTTCACGCAAATCAAGGGGCAGCCCGAAATAGAACTGTTCGGCCGCGCGCCGGGTGTCTTTGAAACGGCCGGCGGTACCCGTATGGAATTTCGCAACGATGGCGACGTCATCGCCATTACCGGACTGAGCAATATTCCGGGCGCCGTCGCCAAGGCGGGTGAAACGGCCAGCACCGTGCATTTCGCCGGCCGCTAAAGCAAGCGGCACAGCAAACGGCCGGCAGGTCGTCGCCACGCGGTCCACGGGGCGTGCATCAGCCGGCAGGGGCTGGTGCACGCCCCGCCTGCTTTGCGCAGGCTGAAAGGGCGCGCGCAACAAAATACTGTCGAGTCAGCCAAACAACTGCATCCGAATGCAGCTTACAATGCGATCCAATGAGGTGTTACTGGCCGCTGGCCAACACCATCGCCTTGCGGGAGATTTCGGATGGAAATGTTCGCACTCGAACATGACATTGCACAGTGGGAAGACACACTGCGGCCATTGCGCGCCCTGGAGCGCCTGCCCTTGCTGATGCTGCTGGCATGGCATTTGCGCCAGCGCAACTGCGCACAAGCTCTGCATCATGCGGCCGAAGCGGCGGCCTTGCTGCCCCAGGCCCAGCTGTCGGCCCACGCCCTGGCCATCGCGCAGGCGCGTTTGCAACTGGTGCAGGCGGAAGTGGCATGGCTGCAAGGTGCGCTCGATGCGGCTGAAAGCCTGGCCATGGCGGCGCACGCCATCCTGTGCGCGCACGGCGACGGTGCCGGCTGCGCCGACGCCCACTGGCTACTGTCTTCGATTGCCGTCGACCGCGGTGACCATGCCCGCTGCGATGCCGAGCTGCGGGCCGCAGCAGAGCAAGCGCGCAGCGCCGGCGATGCGATGCGCGCCAGCCTGGCCGACGCGGCCACGGCGCGCTGGGCCGTGTTGCGCGATGCGCCAGCTGCGCAAGCGCGCTGGGCCGGCCACTTCCAGGCCGACAGCGCCAGCGGCAAGCTGCCCGCACCGCTGGCTGCCTGGGTGCATGACTTCCGCGGCTTGCTGGCGCACACCTCGCGCGACCTGGGCACGGCCGCCGGCCACTACATGCAAAGCTACGAGGCGGCGCTGGAAAGCGGCCAGCTGCGCGGCGCGATCACGGCCGCCATCAATATCGGCGACTGTTTCGCCAGCCTCAACGACAACGAATCAGCCCTCGAATGGATGCAGTGCGCGCTGGACCTCGCCCGCCCCACCGGCTGGCCGCGCAGCATCGGCGCCTGCCAGACGCATACGGCCGAAACCATGCGCAAGCTGGGGCGGCTGGCCGCCGCCGAAGACTTGCTGCGCCAGGCGCTGCTCATCCTGGCCCCCGTGGCGGGCGCGCGCACCTATGCCAACGCCCTGTTCCACCTGGGCGAGCTGAGCCTGGACAAGGGCGACTACGACACGGCGCTCGATGCCTTCAACCGGCTGGCGCAGCGCGCCGAGGCGCTGGGCCAGGCCGATTTCCGCAGCATGGCGCAGCGCGGCAGCGCCCACGCGCTGTCTTACCTGGACCGTCCGGACGAAGCGCTGCAGGCGGCCGAACGGGCTTGCCAGCTGGCCACCGCGCAGGGCGACGCCATGCACCAGGTGGCGGCGCTGCGCGTCCTGTCCATGTTGCATGCGCGTCACGAGCTGCCGCCGCCCGCAGGCATGCTGGAACGTAATTCCGCCCTGCATTTCCTGCACCAGGCGCTGCAGGTGGCTGCCTCCATCGAAGGCTATTCGCCTCCCGGCGAACTGCTCGATGCGCTGGCGCGCGAATACGCGCACGCGGGCGACTATGCGCGCGCCTACGATATCGCCCTCGATGCAGGCATGGCGCGCGAAAAAAGCCACACCCAGCAAGCGAGCAACCGCGCCACCGCCATGCAGATCTACCACCAGACGGAACATGCGCGCTCGGAAGGCTATCACCACCGCGAGCTGGCTGCCTCCGAAGCGCGCCGCGCCGAAGTGCTGCAGCAGACCAGCGACACCCTGGAACGGCTGTCGGCCATCGGCCAGGAAATCACCACCCACCTCGACGCCAGCGCCGTATTCCAGGTACTCGACCGCCACGTGCATGCCTTGCTGCCAGTTAACACCTTCGCCGTCTACATGCTCGACGCAGGGGGCACGGCGCTGCGCCGCGCGCACGGCATGGAAGCGGGCCGGCCGCTGTCCGACAATGCCATTCCGCTGAGCAACCCGCGCGCCTACTCCGTGCGCTGCCTGCTGGGCCGGCGCGAAGTGTATATCGACCAGGTACCGCCGAAACGCCACGCCTACACGGTGCCCGGCACCCTGCATAACCAGAGCGTGCTGTACGTGCCCTTGACGGTGGGCGAGCGCGTACTGGGCGTAATGACGGTGCAAGCTTGCCATGCCCATGCCTACGGCGAACGCGAACGCCTGATCTTCCGCACCCTGTGCGCGTATGGCGCCATCGCGCTCGACAATGCCAGCGCCTACCGGCAACTGCAAGATGCACAGGCGCAATTGGTATCGCAGGAAAAACTGGCCGCCCTCGGTTCCTTGATGGCCGGCGTGGCGCATGAACTCAATACCCCGATCGGCAACAGTTTATTAATCGCCAGCACCATGCAACAAAAGACGGAAGACCTGGAACGCCTGATGACCGGTCCCGGCCTGCGCCGCTCGGACCTGGCCGCCTTCATCGACGATGCGGGCAAGGCATCGGCGCTGGTGATGCGCGGCCTGCGCAGCGCGGCCGATCTGGTCAACAGCTTCAAGCAGGTGGCCGTCGACCGCACCACCGAGCAGCGGCGCCGGTTTGACTTGCAACAAGTGAGCAATGAAATCATCGCCACCGTCATGAACCGCATCCGCAGCTCGGGCCACCGCATCGAAGTGGAGATCGACTTCGGCATCGCCATGGACAGCTATCCCGGCCCGCTCGGCCAGGTGATCACCAATCTGATCAACAATGCCCTGCTGCACGCCTTCGCCCCCACGCCCAACGATGGCGCCGCCGGCACGGGCTGCATGCGCCTGTCCGCCAGGACGGAAGCGGCGCGCGTGCAGATCGTCTTCGAGGACAATGGCGGCGGCATCGCCGAACAGCATTTGTCGCGCATCTTCGACCCCTTCTTTACCACCAAGCTGGGCCAGGGTGGCAGCGGCCTGGGTTTGTCGATCAGCTACAACATCGTCACGGCCCTGCTGGGCGGCACCATTCAGGTGGCCAGCAGCCCCGCCGGCACGCATTTCACCCTGGACTTGCCTCTGGTAGCGCCCCAGCTGGACGGCGCTGCGCCCGCCAGCATCTATTAATCCACCACCCTTTGCCCGGGCGCAGGCTTGCCTATACAAGTACGCGCCCGGCCAGTCTTTCCAATCTAAAAGCAAAACCCTTATAATTGAACGGCTGAAGTACTTGCCATTGCATTATTTTCAACTTGGCAAACCGCATCGTACCGCGCGACAGGCGTCGCGCTGGCACCGATCAACACAGCAGCGCGCCGGGCGAGGCAGTCATCAGCACGAGATGTTTTACGCTGATGCAACCCGGCGGGAAAGGCACGCCGCCGGCGGCCTGCGCATCTTCAAGTGGTCATTATGTCGACAAAAAAACCGATCAAGCACTACCTCCAGTTCTCCGATTTCACGTTGGAAGAGTACGAATATGTGATCGAACGCGCCCATCTGATCAAGCGCAAGTTCAAGAACTACGAAATCTACCATCCACTGATCGACCGCACCCTGGTGATGGTCTTTGAAAAGAACTCGACCCGCACCCGCCTGTCTTTCGAGGCCGGCATGCACCAGCTGGGCGGCGCCGCCATCTACCTGAACACGCGCGACTCTCAATTGGGCCGCGGCGAGCCGGTGGAAGACGCGGGCCAGGTCATGTCGCGCATGTGCGACATCATCATGGTGCGTACCTTCGGCCAGGAAATCATCGAGCGTTTCGCCGCCAATTCGCGCGTGCCGGTGATCAATGGACTGACCAATGAACACCACCCTTGCCAGGTCTTTGCCGACATCTTCACCTACATCGAACACCGCGGCTCGATCGCCGGCAAGGTCGTCGCCTGGATCGGCGACGCCAACAACATGCTGTACTCGTGGCTGCAGGCGGCCGAAGTGTTCGGCTTCCACGTCAATGTATCGACACCCAAGGGCTACGACATCGACCTGTCGCAAGTCAAGACCGAGCGCTACACCTTCTTCGCCAATCCCTCCGACGCCTGTGCAGGCGCGCACCTGGTCAACACGGACGTGTGGACCAGCATGGGCTACGAAGCGGAAAACGCGGCCCGGATCGCCGCCTTCGACGGCTGGATCGTCGACGGCGCGAAGATGGCCCGCGCCGCGCCCGACGCCCTGTTCATGCACTGCCTGCCCGCCCACCGCGGCGAGGAAGTGGCCGCCGAAGTGATCGACGGCCCGCAATCGGTGGTGTGGGACGAAGCGGAAAACCGCTTGCACGTGCAAAAAGCGCTGATTGAATACCTGTTACTCGGTAAAATCCAATAATTCGCCTGGAACTGCAGAACTCCCGGCAGCATCGCAACACATACATCGACAACGACAACTGGAAGCAATATGAGCGACATTAAAAAAGTAGTCCTGGCCTATTCGGGCGGACTCGACACCTCCGTCATCCTGAAATGGCTGCAAGATAACTACCAGTGCGAAATCGTCACCTTCACGGCCGACCTGGGCCAGGGCGAGGAACTGGAACCGGCGCGCGCCAAGGCCATCAAATTCGGCATCAAGCCGGAAAACATCCATATCGAAGATGTCCGCGAAGAATTCGTGCGCGATTTCGTCTTCCCGATGTTCCGCGCCAATACCGTGTATGAAGGCGAATACCTGCTGGGCACCTCGATCGCCCGTCCGCTGATCGCCAAGCGCCTGATCGAAATCGCCAACGCCACGGGCGCCGACGCCATCTCGCACGGCGCGACCGGCAAGGGCAACGACCAGGTGCGCTTTGAACTGGGCGCCTACGCCCTGAAGCCAGGCGTGAAAATCATCGCTCCATGGCGCGAGTGGGATCTGCTGTCGCGCGAAAAACTGCTGAAGTACGCGGAAGACGCCGGCATCGAAATCGACATGAAACACAAGAATGGCGGCGCGCCATACTCGATGGACGCCAACTTGCTGCACATCAGCTTTGAAGGCCGCCACCTGGAAAACCCGAGCGCCGAAGCGGAAGAAAGCATGTGGCGCTGGACCGTCAGCCCTGAAAAGGCGCCGGACGAAGCGGAATACCTGGACATCGAATACGAAAAAGGCGACATCGTCGCCATCAACGGCGTGCGCATGTCGCCTGCCACCGTGCTGGCCGAACTGAACAAAGTTGGCGGCAAGCATGGCGTGGGACGCCTGGACCTGGTGGAAAACCGCTACGTCGGCATGAAATCGCGCGGCTGCTATGAAACCCCGGGCGGCACCATCATGTTGAAAGCCCACCGCGCCATCGAATCGATCACCCTGGACCGCGAAGTGGCCCACCTGAAAGATGATTTGATGCCGCGCTACGCCTCGATGATCTACAACGGCTACTGGTGGGCGCCCGAGCGCGTCGCCCTGCAAACCCTGATCGACCACACGCAGGAAACCGTGAACGGCTGGGTACGCATCAAGCTGTACAAGGGCAATGTCATCGTCGTCTCGCGCGATTCGAAAACGGATTCGCTGTTCGACATGAACATCGCCACCTTCGACGAAGACGGCGGCGCCTACAACCAGGCCGACGCCGGCGGCTTCATCAAGCTGAACGCCTTGCGCATGCGCATCGCCGCCATCGCCCGCGAAAAGCGCGGTCAGAAGTAATTAGTTAGCGGGAGGCACTGCCTCCCGCGCCAGCCCAAGCCGCCCACGGGCGGCTTTTTTACGTCTGGAACGCACTGGTCCGCGATTTACGGCCCTGCGCGCCCCTGTATTGCCCCCATTTTTGCTGTACGCATGGCAAAATGCTACAGTGCAATTTAGCCGACAACTTCCCGCGTCCGGAGCCACCATGTTCAAAGACCTGAGTATCAAGAATAAACTGTACCTGGGCTTCGGCTCCATCGTGGCCATCATCCTGATCTTGCTGGGCGTGGCCTACAACAGCTTTTCGCGCCTGTCGGAAGCCAATGCATGGGACCGCCACACGATGGAAGTGCTGGTCGAGATCGACAAGATTCACAATTCCATCCTGCAAATCCAGGTGGAAGCGCGCGGTTTCATCCTGACGGGCAACGAAGCATCGCTGACGCCGGAAACCGATGAAGTGGCCGTGCTGAGCCAGCACACGCAAAAGGCCATCAGCATGACGGCCGACAACAAGCAGCAGTCGGAACGCTTCCGCAAGATCGACCAGCTGACCACCACCTGGGTCAAGGAGTGGATCAACCCCTTGATCGAGAAGCGCCGCGCGCTGGGCAATGTGCCGGGGGCCACGGAATCGGTGGCGCGCACCATGCCGCCGACCGGCTATCCGGCCGTCGCGCAGGCCAATAAACTGCTCGATGAAGCGGCCGCCGAAGAAACCCGTTTGCTGACCGAACGCACGGCCACCTCGGTAAAATTACAGGAAACCATGCTGCTGACCCTGGCCCTGGGCGGCTTGCTGTGCGTGGTGCTGGCGTTGGGCATTTCTTACCTGCTGGGCCGTTCCATTCTCGGCCCGCTGAACAACCTGACGGATGCCGTCGGGCGCATCGCTGGCGGCGAGCAAAGCGCGCGCGCCGCCATCATTTCGCGCGACGAACTGGGCAAGGTGACGGAAGAGTTCAACCGCATGGCGCAAACCATCCAGGATAACCAGGCCAATGAACTGGCAGCCACCAACAGCTTGCGGGCCAAGGTCGATTCCCTGCTGGAAGTGGTGTCGAAGGCGGCCTCGGGCGACCTGACGGGCAAGGTCGGCATCACGGGCAGCGATGCCATCGGCCAGCTGGGCAATGGCCTGGCGAAGATGTTCGAAAACCTGCGCAGCCTGCTCAACAATGTGCAAAAGGCAGGTATCCAGGTGACGACGTCCGCCACGGAAATCGCCGCCTCGGCACGCCAGCAGGAAGCCACTGGCATCGAGCAGGCGCAAACGAGCGTGGAAATTCTCAGCACCACCAAGGAAATCTCGGCCAACACGAGCCAGTTGCTGAAAACCATGGAAGACGCTACCGCTGTGGCCGACTACACGACGAATGCGACGGCCGAAGCGCAAAACAACCTCAAACGCATGGATACAACCATGCAGCACATGGTCTCGGCCACCGATTCCATCAACGCCAAGCTGGCCGCCCTGTCGGAAAAAGCCAGCAATATCAATAGCGTACTGATCACCATCACCAAGGTGGCCGACCAGACCAACATCCTCTCGCTGAACGCCGCCATCGAGGCGGAAAAAGCGGGCGAGGCGGGCCGCGGCTTTTCCGTGGTGGCGACGGAAATCCGCCGCCTGGCCGACCAGACGTCCGTCTCCACCTGGGATATCGAGCAAATGCTCAAGGAAATGCAGTCGGCCGTGTCCGCCAGCGTGATGGGCATGGATAAATTCTCGGAAGAAATTCGCCGCAGCGTGGGCGAGGTGCGGCAAGTGGCCGAGCAACTGTCGTCCGTGATGGACCAGGTGCAAAAGCTCACGCCGCAATTCGACGCCGTACTGCAAGGCATGCAGTCGCAAGCCATCGGCGCTTCGCAGATTTCCGATACCATGATGCAGCTCAATGATGCCACGCAGCAGACGGTGGAGTCCTTGAAAGCCACCAGCGAAGCGGTGCACCAGCTGCAGTATGCGGCGGGCGACCTGCAATCGAGCGTCTCGACTTTCGCCGTCAACATCTGATCCCATGAAAGTGCTGCTCTTTCACATCGGACGCGACCGCTATGGCCTGCCCCTGGCCAGCATCGTGCGCGTCTTGCCGCTGCTGGAGCTGAAACAATTGCCGCTCACGCCAGACTATGTGGCCGGCCTGATGGATTTGCACGGCACGCCCGTGCCCGTGATCGACCTGTCGCGCCTGGCCGGGCTGCAGGCCGCCGCCGCGCAGTTCGACACGCGCATCGTCGTCGTCGATTTCCGCGCGCCTGGCGGCGCCACGCATGCGCTGGGCTTGCTGGCCTCGCAGGTGCGCGGCATCGCCGACATCGATGTGGAAAAGCTCGAGGATAGCGGCGTGGCGACGGCGCCCTTCCTGGGCCAGGTGGCCGGCGACGCCGATGGCATCGTGCAACTGGTGGAACTCGAGCACCTGCTGGCGCCGGACGTGCGCGCGCTGCTGTTTCAAGACGCGAGCGCGACATGACGGCACAAGCCCTGCTGCGCCGGGCGACCGGCCTGTCCGTTTCCAAATCCGTGGCCGAGCGGGCCGTCGGCCAGCGCATGGAGCAAACGGGCTTTGCCGATAGCGAGGCTTATCTGCAGGCGCTGACACCGGCCGAAATGACGCAATTGATCGAGCTGGTGGTGGTGCCGGAATCGTGGCTGTTCCGCGACCCGCAGGCGTTCTACGCCACCGTCGAACTGGTGCAGGAACGCTGGGCACGCGGGCGCGCCACGCGCATCCTGTCGATTCCCTGCGCGGGCGGCGAGGAACCGTATTCGATGGCCATGGCGCTGCGCGACGGCGGCGTGCCGAAACAGGCGTTCAGCATCGACGCCTATGACCTGAGCCCCGGCTGCATCGAGCGGGCGCAGGCCGGCGTGTATGGCCGCAACGCCTTCCGCGCGCAGGACGTGGGCTTCCGCGAACGCTATTTCACGCACGTGGCCGACGACGCCTACCGCATCATCGACTCTCTGCGCGAACAGGTGACCTTCAGGCAGGGCAATTTGCTGCAGTTCGACACCGCCACCTACAGCCGCCATTACGACGTCATCTTTTGCCGCAACCTGTTGATCTATTTTGACAAGCCGACCACGCGCGCGGCCATCCACAATCTGTCCGCCCTGCTGGCCGATGACGGCATGCTGCTGGCCGGCTATGCGGAAGTGCCGTCGTTCTGCCAGAACGGCTTTGCGACGCTGCAGTTCCGCCAGGCCTTCGCCCTGAAAAAGGAAACGGCGGCGCCGGCCAGCCCCGCGCAGGTGGCGCCGCTGCCGGCCTTGCGCAGCGTGCCGCCCGCGCCAAGGCGCGCTGCCGCTCCCGCAGCGCCCGTCGCGCCGGCGGCCTTGCGCACGCGCCCCATGTCCGTGCCAGCGCCCCCACCAGCGCCAGCGCCGACCGCGCAAGCCGATTTGCTGGCCGAGGCGCGCCTGCTGGCCGACCGTGGCCAGTTGCGCGAAGCCGGTGAAAAATGCCACGCCCACCTGGCCAGAGTACCCGAGGCGGCGGAAGCGTATTTCATGCTGGGCATCATCAATGAACTGGCTGGCAAGATGGACCTGGCCGACGATTACTGGCGCCGCTGCATCTACCTGCAGCCTGACCACTACGAAGCGCTATGCCACCTGTCGCTGCTGGCCGAACGCAATGGCAACCACACGGCCGCCGCCACCCTGAAGGCGCGCGCGGCGCGCATCTACCAGCGCCGCCAGGCGTCCAACTAAGGGGCAAGCATGACAAACCTCATCGCCACCGAGTCCCCCGCCACCATCGAGGACTGCTGGAACCATATCGGCGTGGTCGGCGACCAGAGCTGCCCAAAGCTGCCAGCCAACGTGCATTGCCGTAACTGCGACGTGTATGCGGGCGCCGCTCAGCGCAACCTGCAGCGGCCCGTGGACGAACACTACCAGCGCGACTGGGCCAGCCACTTCCGCCAGATCGATGCGGGTGGCGAAGTGCGCGACAGCTCGGCGCTGGTGTTTCGCATCGGCCGCGAATGGCTGGCGCTGCCCACGCGCGTGTTCGACTCCGTGGCGCCGCAGGCCAAACCGCATGCGCTGCCGCACCGCAGTGGGCGCGGCCTGTCGGGCATCGTCAATATCGGCGGCAAGCTGTATCCATGCATGTCGCTGGCATCGCTGCTGGGCATCGACGAACAGGGCGCGCCGCCGGCCCGCGGCCGCCACACGTTCGCGCGCCTGCTGCTGATGCGCTGGGAAGAACAGGCCTACGCGCTGCCTGTGGCCGACCTGCACGGCATCGTGCGCTACGCGTCGAGCGCCCTGCAGGTGCCGGCGGCCACTATCAACAAGGGCCTGTCACGCTATCTGTCGGGCGTCATCACCGAGGGCGACATGCGCATCGGCTGCCTTGACACGGCGCTGATCGGCTTTCAACTTGCGAGACTATTACGATGAGCCAGGACCAGCACGGCGACCTGAGTGCCTTTTCCATGCTGGACCTGTTCCGCATGGAAGCGGACAGCCAGACCCAGATTCTCACCGACGGCTTGCTGGCCATGGAGCGCCATGCAGGCGACGCGGCCGCCGTCGAAGCGATGATGCGCGCGGCGCACTCGATCAAGGGCGCCGCCGCCATCGTCGGCCTGCAAGTGGTGGTGCAACTGGCGCACGGCATGGAAGACAGCTTTGTCGCCGCCCAGCACGGCCGCTTGAAACTTACGCCGGAGCGTGTCGACGTGCTGTTGTCGGGCGTCGACCTGATCGTGCAACTGTCGCGCCTGGACGACGCGGGCGCCGAAGCGTGGCTGGCCGCGAATGCGGCGCAGATCGACCAGACCCTGAACGCCATCGCCGGCATCGCCGACCTGCCCGAATTGCCCGCCCTGCCTTCGGCGCCAGCGCCCATGCCGGCGCCGGCAGCGGCGCCTGCGGAAGCGGCCGCGCCACCGCCGCCCGTGGTCAGCGGCCTGACGGGCGAAGAGCTGGAGTCGGCGGCCGCGCCTGCGCCGCGTACGGGTGCGGCACCGGCCAAGGCCCAAGCGCAAAACTTCGACAAACTGCTGTCGCTGGCCAGCGAATCGCGCATCAATGCGCACCAGATGCACCCGTTCATCGGCGCGCTACAGCGCTTCAAGCGCAACCAGAGCAGCCTGTTTTCCGCCATCGAGCACCTGCACGAAGCCATTGCCCGCTCGGGCGACGCGGGCCTGATGGAAAAGTCACTGCTGGCGCTGCAAAAGACGCAGCCACTGAAGCAGTTCATACTCGAGCACATCGCCGACACCGAAACCTATGAACGGCGCTTGCTGGCCGTCTCACAAGGCATGGTCGACGAAGTGCTGGCCCTGCGCATGCGCCCCTTCCGCGACGGCATCCACGCGTTTCCCCGCATGGTGCGCGACCTGGCGCGCAGCCTGGGCAAGGAAGTGCAGCTGGAGATCGAAGGCGAAGACACCCTGGTCGACCGCGACATCCTGGCGAAGATAGAAAGCCCGCTGAACCACATGCTCCGGAATGCCATCGACCATGGCATGGAAGGCCCGTACGAGCGCATTGACGCGGGCAAGGAAGCGCTGGGCACGATACGCATGGAAGCGCGCCACCGCGCCGGCATGCTGAGCATCGAGATCAGCGACGACGGGCGCGGCGTCGACCTGGAAAAGATCCGCCAGTCCGTCATCGAGCGCAAGATGGCCAGCCCCGTCATGGCCGCCGCGCTGTCGCCGGGCGAGCTGCTGGAGTTCTTGTTCCTGCCCGCCTTCAGTCTGAAGGCCACGGCCAACCAGTTGTCCGGACGCGGCGTGGGCCTCGACATCGTGCACGAAACGATACGCCAGCAAAATGGTACGGTGCGCCTGGAATCGGAGCCGGGCCGGGGTTTTCGCGCCCTGATCACCCTGCCGCTGACGCAATCGATCGTGCGCGCGCTGGTGATCGACGTGGACGGCGAAGCCTACGCCATCCCCATCGTCAAGGTGGAAAGCGTGGTGCGCGTGCCGCAAGCAGCCATCCATACGCTGGAAAACAAGCAGTTCTTCGAACTCAAGGGCGAGCATCTGGGCCTAGTATCGGCGGCGCAGGTGCTGGAGCTGGGCGAAGCGGCCAACCAGGCCGAGGACTTGCCCGTGGTGGTGATCGGGCGCGGCAAGCAAAGCTATGCGCTGGTGGTCGACGCCATCCGCGGCGAGCAAAGCCTGGCGGTGCAGGCCATCGATCCGATTTTCGGCAAGATGCGCGACATTTCCGCCGCCGCCCTGCTGGACAACGGCGAGCCGGTGCTGATCCTCGACGTGCCCGACTTGCTGCTGTCGATCGACAAGCTGCTGCACGAGGGCGGCCTGCACCAGCTGGCGCAGGCGGGCCACGCGCTACAGCGCCGCGCCAAGCGCATCCTCGTCGTCGACGATTCGCTGACGGTGCGCGAGATGGAGCGCAAGCTGCTGCTGGCGCGCGGCTTCGAGGTCGATGTGGCCATCGACGGCATCGACGGCTGGAACGTGGTGCGCAGCGGCGAATACGACCTGGTGATCACCGACGTGGACATGCCGCGCATGGATGGCATCGAACTGGTTTCGCTGATCAAGAAGGACCTGCACCTGCACAAGCTGCCGGTGATGATCGTCTCGTACAAGGACCGCCCGGAAGACCGCGCGCGCGGCCTGTCCGCTGGCGCCGACTATTATCTGACCAAAGGCAGCTTCCACGACGAGACCTTGCTCGACGCGGTGGCCGACCTGATAGGAGATGCCCGCTTATGAGTTGTCATTCATGAAAATTGCCATTGCCAACGATGTCGCCATGGCCGCCGAGGCCCTGCGCAGGGTGGTCGCCAGCACGCAGGAACACCAGGTGCTATGGATCGCCCGCACCGGGCTCGAGGCCGTGCGCATGTGCGAAGGCAACCGTCCCGACCTGATCCTGATGGACCTGAACATGCCGGAGATGGATGGCGTGGAAGCGACGCGCCTGATCATGGAACAAAGCCCGTGCGCCATCTTGGTGGTCACGGGACGCCCGCAAGACAATGTCAACCAGGTTTTTCGCGCGCTGGGCGCGGGCGCGCTCGACGTCACGGCCACGCCCGTGCTGCAAGGGGAAGTGGGGGGCGACAGCGAGCTGCTGGCCAAGATCAAGACCATCGGCAAGCTGATACGCCACAGCGCCGAAGCACCGCCGCCGCGCCAGGCGAGCGGCAATGGCGGCGAACGGGGCGACGGCCAGGTATCGACACTGGTGGCCATCGGCGCCTCGACGGGCGGACCGTCAGCGGTGGCCAGGGTGCTGTCCGGCTGGACGGCGCCGCCTGGCTGCGCCATCGTCGTGGTGCAGCACATCGATGAAACCTTCGCCTCGCACTTTGCCAAATGGCTCGATGACCAGCTCAGCATGCCCGTGCGCGTGATCGCCGAAGGCGACGAACTGGTGTCCGGCACGGTACTGATCGCCAAGACCAATGATCACCTGCTGCTAGATCAAAATTATCGTTTGGGTTACGATGCAGCACCGCGCGACTATGTTTACCGCCCATCCGTCGATGTATTCTTCAACTGCGTGGCGCAGCACTGGCGCGGCCCTGCCATCGGCGTATTGCTCACAGGCATGGGGCGCGACGGCGGCGATGGCTTGCTCGCCATGCGCCGCGCGGGCAAGACGACCATCGCGCAAGACCAGGCCAGCAGCGCCGTCTACGGCATGCCGCGCGCGGCAGCCGAACTCGATGCGGCGCAACAAATCCTGCCCTTGGATAGAATAGGTGCCAGCCTGCGCAGCCGCCTGGGTGCCAAGCTCAACAATGGGTGGGAGCCCTCCCCCAACATCTGAAAAGAATGCAATGCCAGAATTCTCCTCCAGTTTCACCCAGCATGAGCCCGCATTGACCGAATTCAAGGTCAGCGTGCTGCTGGTGGACGACCAGTTGATCATTGCCGAGGCCGTGCGGCGCATGCTCAGCGACCAGCAGGATATCGAATTTCATTACGTGACCGACGCCACCCAGGCGCTGGACACGGCGCTGCGCTTGCAACCGACCGTCATCCTGCAAGACCTGGTGATGCCGGGCATAGACGGCTTCGCCTTGATCCAGCTGTACCGCGAAAACGCGGCGCTGGCGCATGTGCCGGTGATCGTGATGTCGGCCAAGGATGACCCGAAACTGAAAGCGCACAGCTTTGCCGTCGGCGCCAACGATTACGTGGTGAAACTGCCGGACCGCCTGGAGCTGCTGGCGCGCATACGCTATCACTCGGCGGCCCACATCAGCCGCTTGCAGCGCGACCAGGCTTTTCGTTTCCTGCGAGAAAGTCAAAAGAACCTGGCCGACGCGAATATCGAGTTGCAAAAACTGGCCGCCCTCGATGGCTTGACGGGCATCGCCAACCGTCGCCGCTTCGATGAAACCCTGGAATTCGAATGGCAGCGGGGCCAGCGCGACAAGACGCCGCTGAGCCTGCTGTTCTGCGATATCGACCATTTCAAAAGCTATAACGATCACTTTGGCCACCTGGCGGGCGACCTGTGTCTGAAAAAAGTCGCCGCCGTGCTGACGGAACATTTGAAACGCCCGGCCGACCTGGCCGCCCGCTACGGCGGCGAAGAATTCGCCTTGATCCTGCCGGAAACGGAAGCGGCCGGCGCCTTGCTGATCGCCGAAGCATGCCGGCGCCATCTGGAAGGCTTGCCGATCGAGAACCCGGCGGCAAGCACGGGAATCGTCACCATCTCGATCGGCGTGGCCACCGTCGTGCCCTCGCCAGACTCGACGGTCGAGCAACTGATCAACCGCGCCGACCAGGCCCTGTACGCGGCCAAGCGCGGCGGACGCAACAGCGTGCTGAGCGCCGATGACGTCCAGGACTGATTTTTAACAGCAAGGAAAGTGAAACATGAGCACACAACTGGACAATGTCAGCGTCGTCAAGAAGTCGAATATCTACTTTGACGGCAAATGCGTCTCGCACAATGTCATCCTGGCCGATGGCACGAAGAAAAGCGTGGGCGTGATTTTCCCGTCATCCCTGCGCTTCAACACGGGCGCGCCGGAAATCATGGAAATCGTCACCGGCCTGTGCAAGGTACGCCTGGCCGACGCGACAGAGTGGAACAGCTATGGCGCGGGCACGCAATTCAAGGTGCCGGGCAATAGCTATTTTGACATTGAAACCATCGAGACACTGGATTATGTCTGCCACTTCGGCTGATTAGACAAATACAGGCTCGGGCGACAGGCGCACGCCATATTTCGCCTCAACATCATCCTGTATCGCTGCCGCCAGCCGGGTAATGTCCGCGCCACGAGCGCCGCCATTATTCACCAGAACCAGTGCCTGCTTGGGATACACTCCCGCGGGCCCCAGGTTTTTCCCCTTCCAGCCACACTGATCGATCAGCCAGCCGGCTGCCAGCTTTTCCGTGCCATCGGGCTGCGCATGGTGCACGAGCGTGGGAAAACGTTCCAGCAGAGCCACACACTGTTCGTGCGATACCACGGGATTCTTGAAGAAGCTGCCCGCATTGCCGATCACGGCCGGATCCGGCAATTTTCGCCGGCGGATCGCCATCACCGTGTCGGCCACCTGTTGCGGCGTAGGCTCGGCAAGATTGCGCTCGGCCACGGCCTGCGCCAGTTCCGCATAGCGCAAGTTCGGCTGCCACTCGGCCGGCAAGGCAAACGTCACTTCCAGCACGATCAGCTCGCGCCCGTCCGCCTGCTTGAAGATGCTGTCGCGATAAGCGAAACGGCAGGCATCACGGTCCATGTCGAAGACAATGCCGCTGGCGCTGTGCATGACGCTCACACTATGTAGATAATCCTTGATTTCAACGCCATACGCACCAATATTCTGAATAGGAGCCGCACCCACCGTGCCGGGTATCAATGACAGGTTTTCCAGCCCGCCCACGCCTTGCGCCAGAGTCCACTGCACGAAGTCGTGCCAGTTTTCTCCGGCCGCGGCCGTGACGAGTATCGTCTCGAAATCCGCCTGCGCCAGGCGCATGCCGCGCGTGGCCATGTGCAGCACGACGCCGGGAAAGTCGCCCGTGAGCACGATGTTGCTGCCGCCGCCCAGTATCAGGCGCGGCATGGCGGAGAGTGCGGGATCTTTCAGCGCAGCCTGCAATTCGGCCTGCGAAGTGATGCGTACGTAGGCAGCCGCGTTGGCCGTGATGCCGAAGGTATTCAGGCGCTGGAGGGAGTAATTGTGTTCGATGGTGAGCTCTGCAGACATGGGATAGCGATTATTTTGCTCGATTATAGAGTGAAACCGACAAAAAACCAGCGCAAGACAAGGGCAGGCCGTCCGTTGTCCGTTAAAATGTCGCATCTTTAACGGGGCTGTGCCATTTTGCAAAGAATGCGCGCGCCCGGCGCGCTAGCAGCGCGCTCGCTCTAACACGAAAGGAACAGACCATGCCGTCATTTGATGTAGTCTCCGAAGCCGATATGATCGAAGTCAAGAATGCTGTCGAGCAATCCAACAAGGAAATCACGACCCGCTTCGACTTCAAGGGCAGCGACGCCCGCGTCGAACACAAGGAAAACGAATTGACCGCGTTTGCGGACTCGGAATTCCAGCTTAGCCAGGTACGCGACGTGCTGACCAACAAATTGACTAAACGCAAGGTCGATGTGCGCTTCCTCGACGAAGGCGACATCAAGAAGATCGGCGGCGACAAGGTCAAGCAGATCATCAAGATCAAGAACGGCATCGAATCGGATGATGCAAAAAAAATCGTGCGCGTCATCAAGGACAGCAAGATGAAAGTACAAGCAAGCATCCAGGGCGAAGCCGTGCGCGTCACGGGCGCCAAGCGCGATGACCTGCAAGCGGCCATGGCCATGCTGCGCAAGGACGTGCCCGACATGCCGCTGGAATTTAACAATTTCCGCGATTAATGTCGATTAAGCGCACGCTCCGGCCTGCGTTCGCGCGGTATGGTGGCAAGCTCTGCCTCGGAGCGCCTGCCCGCTTGGGGTAGAATTGAAGCTGTGCACAGCTACATGCACGCCCGCGCGCCTGACCGGCGGCGGGCATGACCGTACATCTGGCTCAGTGATAACCACGGTAGTCTAAGGATAGCAATGAAACGTGTTGATGATTTCCGCCTGCGATTTGGCAAAAAAGAATATGTGCCCATCATGATAGGCGGAATGGGTGTGGATATTTCCACGTCGGAGCTGGCCCTGGAAGCGGCCCGGCTGAACGGTATCGGCCATATCTCCGATGCCATGGTGGAAGACGTGTCGGATCGCCGTTTCGACACCACCTTCGTCAAAGACAAGACGAAACTGTACAAGTTCAACATCAATAACAGCGACAAGGCCGTGGTGCAGTTCGACCTGGGCCGCCTGGCGGAAGCACAGCGCCTGCATATCGGCCGCACTATGGAAGCGAAAAAAGGCGATGGCTTGATTTTCGTCAATTGCATGGAAAAGCTGACCATGAACGGCCCCCGCGAAACCTTGCGCGTGCGCCTGAATGCGGCGCTGGACGCCGGCATCGACGGTATCACCCTGTCCGCCGGTTTGCACTTCGGCTCGTTTGCCTTGATGGCCGACCATCCGCGTTTCCGTGATGCCAAGCTGGGCATCATCGTCTCGTCCGTGCGCGCCTTGCAGATTTTCCTGCGCAAGAACGCCAAGCTGGACCGTTTACCCGACTTCATCATCGTCGAAGGGCCATTGGCCGGCGGCCACCTGGGTTTCGGCATGGACTGGGCCAATTACGACCTGCACACGATCACGGCGGAACTGCTAGCTTACCTGAAAGCCGAACAGCTGGACATCCCGCTGATCGCCGCTGGCGGCATTTTCACGGGCAGCGATGCCGTCTCCTTCCTGGAAGCGGGCGCGGCTGGCGTGCAAGTGGCGACGCGCTTTACCGTCACCAAGGAATGCGGCTTGCCAAACAAGGTCAAGCAGGAATACTACAAGGCCTCGGAAGAAGACATCATCGTCAACGGCGTCTCGCCGACGGGCTACCCGATGCGCATGCTGAAGAACACGCCCGCCATCGGCGCCGGCATCCGTCCAGGCTGCGAATCGTATGGTTATCTGCTCGACGCGACGGGCAACTGCGCGTACATCAACTCGTACAACCGCGAAGTGGCTGCCCATCCCGAGCAAAAAACCGTCGTCGTGATGGACAAGACTTGCCTGTGCACCCACATGCGCAACTTCAACTGCTGGACCTGTGGCCATTACACATATCGCCTGAAGGACACCACGCACAAGCTGGACAATGGCGAGTACCAGATCCTGACGGCCGAACACGTCTTCAAGGACTACCAGTTCAGCGTCGACAACCAGATCGCCCTGCCGGAAAAAGAAATCCTGGTAGCAAGCTGAATCTTGTCAGCCTGAGTGAAAATGGCGCAGCCTGCGAAGGCTGCGCCATTTTTTTATGCCGGGAGCATGTCCCGCAATGCCAGTTCGATCGCATCGAACCTTGGCCGCCACAGTACCTCTTCCTGCAGGCAAGCGTCTTGCAAGGTCTGCACGGCGGGCAAGGACGTTGCACAATGCGCGATCAACTCGCCCAGCAGCACGCCAAAGGCGCGCGCCTCGATGCCCTGCAGCAAGTCCCCTTGCGGCGAGCCGGGAACAAACATGGAGGCCGCGCCAAAATCACCGAGCAGGCAGGCGCCAGCGTCCGCATGCAGGATATTGTGCGCATATAAGTCGCCGTGCACGATGCCGCGCGCATGCAACTGGCAGACAGCCGAGGCGATGCCATGGGCAATCGCCAGCACTTGCTGCGTACTGAAACGCAGGCCATCGGCATACACATCGCGCGTGCACGATTCCAGGCTCGGTGGTCCGGCCAGATTGCGGAAGGCCGTATCGATGAGTGGCATGACGAGTCCCAGCGCCCCTTGCGGGTGTCCGTCCAGAGTGCCGAGGATGGGAATCAGGCCCGCATGCGCGCCCGCGCTGACGCAGGCACCCATCTCGCTGCGCGGCAAGCCATCGCTGGTCATCGCCCCCTTGAACACTTTGACGGCGACATCATCAACGCCATCCAGGCGGGCACGGAAAATCACGCCGGAGGCACCCTCGCCCAGCTGCTGCGCCAGTTCCAGGCGCTGCCATGCCATGCCCGCCGCAGCTGTAGCGGCCAGGGCCGCCAGTTCCCGCGCTTCCGTGTAGGGATTGCCCGCATACGCGAGCCAGCTCAGGCGTGGCAAGGAGAGCAGGCAGTCGGGCAGCGCCGTGAAACGGTTGGCGGCGATGCGCACCAGTTCCAGCCGGCGGCAATTCGCCAGAGAAGCTGGCAAGCTGTCCAGGCAATTTCCCGCCAACATGAGTTTCTGCAATTGCCCGCACTTGCCCAGCTCATCCGGCATGGACTCGATGACATTGTCGGTCAGGGTCAGCCAGCGCAGCCTGGACGGCAAGGCTGCGGCCGGCACGTGACTGATCCGGTTCGCCTTGAAAGCGATCATTTCCAGCGCAGGACAGGCCCCGAGCACGGCCGGCAAAGTAGTAAACAGGTTATCCGAGCAAAAAATGATGCGCAGCTTGTGCAGGCGCGGCAGGTCGTCTGGCAGGGACGACAGCACATTGCCCGAAAGGTCGAGGATTTCCAGGCTGTCGGCTAGGTCGAAGATTTCGCGGGGGAATTCCGTCAAGCTGCAGGACAGCTTCAGGCGGCGCAGACCAGCCAGTTGGCCGGTGCGTAATTGTTCCAGTGTATGCACAGCAGACAAGATATCCCTTTCAAGGTAGCACGCGATCGATGCCATGCATAAAATCATTGGACGTAAAAAAACCCCAACCGTATCACCGGAAGGGGTTTTTTCGAATAACAAGCCTGACGATAACCTACTTTCACACTGGTTGCAGCACTATCATCGGCGCAAAGTTGTTTCACGGTCCTGTTCGGGATGGGAAGGGGTGGGACCAACTTGCTATGGTC
>NZ_JBNYXV010000004.1:0-397364 GCF_051380845.1 Janthinobacterium salmonicoloratum
ATCCTATTTCATTATTTCTTGTGAACATTTGATATTTTAAGTTAGACGCCAATCCGAAGATTGACGCTGCACTTACATCAAATGCCCACACTTATCGACTGTTAATTGTTAAAGAACGGTATTCGGCACTGCTTATTTACTACTTTCGCGCTATCGACAAAGCGTTGTGTTTGTCAGCTGCGAAGAAGGAAGAGTATGAAGCATTTCACCACATCCGTCAACTCCTTCTTTCCCCTACCTTACTCGGCATTTGCATGCGTCGTTCAGCGAGGGGGCGAATTATAGCCGTGCCCCGCACGCCCTGCAAGGGCTATTTTTCCGCCCTCACCGCCCAGCAAGCCTTGTCTTCACTTCAAGCGCCTTTTTGTGCAGCCTGTCGCAATCGGCTGGCGTAGTTCGTGGTCTTTAGGCACAGTGGCAACATCAGACTCTGACGCTACTCAACAAGGGGTTAAACTTGCCCGCTGCGTCGATTAACTCTTGTACTTGAAAGTGCCCCCATGCTTCCGATTTCCAGCCTGCCCCAATTGTTGAAAACCATCCTCGCTTGGTTGCAACGGGCATTCGACGCGACGACGACCTGGGTCACCCAGCTGTCCTGGTGGAAATTTTTCCTGTTCGCTGCGCTGGCCCTGATCGCCGGTTCCATTTTGCAAGATGAACTGTTCTCGTCCAGCCCGGACGAGGAAGTTGTCATCAAGTCGCATAAACGCAGCAGCAAGGGTTCGGGTGAAACCAATATCCTGATTGACGATACGGGCATCCATTTCAATCCCCGCAACAGCAAGAACCGACGCAGTAGCGCAGCCGACGCGGCCAGCGATGCAAGCGATGCCGCCGAGGCAGACGCACATGCCAGTACCGTGCCACCAGAGCCGCCTGAACCACCAGCAGTCCCCGCCAAGCCCAGCTATCCAGTGACCACCAATGCATCAGGGGAAGAAGTCCATATTGAATTGCCGCCGCAAATCGGCGAAGAGTTGTCGAATGCCATAGAAGAAGCGGTCGATGATGCGGCGGAACAAAAAGTGTCACGCTACCACCAGCAAGCCTCGACCTGGTTCAAGAGCTTTGTGTCCTTGCTGGTGTTGGCCCTGTTCGCCATGAAAGCCCTGGTGGGCGGCAAGAAACGTGCGGAAGCGGAAACCGTCACGGCGAATGAGGCAGCCGAACGGGAATCCATGCAGCGCCAGCTCAGCGAAGCGAAGATGCAGATGATGCAGGCGCAAGTCGAGCCGCACTTCCTGTTCAACACGCTGGCTTCCGTCGAGCACCTGATCCAGGTCGATCCGCCTCGCGCGGCCAAGATGCAGCGCAGCCTGATCCAGTATCTGCGCGCCGTGCTGCCGCAAATGCGCGACAACGCCCTGATTACCAACCTTGGCCGCGAAGCGGACATGGTGCAAGCGTACTTGAACCTGCTGAAAATGCGCATGGAAGAACGCCTGACCGTCGACTTCCAGATTCCCGATGGCCTGCGCAGCGCAGCCTTCCCTCCCATGATGCTGCAATCGATGGTGGAAAATGCCATCAAGCACGGTCTGGAAGTCAAACCGGAAGGCGGCACCCTGCGCATCGTCGCCGAAGTGGCGCACAGCAAGCTGCGCGTGATCGTCACCGATGACGGCCTGGGCTTTGGCGTGGTGCCCAGCGATGGCACGGGACTGGGTTTACCCACCATCCGTGAGCGCCTGAAGCTGCTGCATGGCGACCAGGGCAGCCTGACCATTACGCCAAATCAACCGTCCGGCGTGTGCGCCGTGATCGAAGTGCCATATCAATTGTCCAAATAAGACAGAGTAGTTGATAAAAACGCTAAATCATTGAATAATCAATCTTCGCCTGTTCACACTTGAGACCTATGCCTACCGCTATTATTGCCGACGACGAAAGACTGATGCGCGACCAGCTGCGCCTGCGCCTGGGCCAGGCCTGGCCTGAACTGGAAATTATCGGCGAAGCCAAGAATGGCGACGAAGCGATTGAACTGGTGGAACAACTCAAACCTGACTTTGCCTTCCTCGATATCCGCATGCCGGGCAAGACAGGCATGGAAGCGGCGCAAGTGATAGGCGGCAAGACGCATATCGTCTTCGTCACGGCCTATGATACGCACGCCGTCGAAGCCTTCGAACGGGGCGCCGTCGACTACGTGCTCAAGCCGCCCGAGCATGAACGCTTGCTGGTCACGGTGGAGCGCCTGAAAACGCACCTGAACAAGCCGGCCCTGGACGTCAACAGCAGCGTCACGGCCATGCTGTCGCAGCTGGCGGAAAAAATCACGGCCAAGCCCACCTACCTGCAATGGATACAGGCCAGCATCGGCCAGGACTTGCGCATGATCCCCGTGGAAGAGATTCTGTTCTTCCGTTCTGACGAGAAATACACCTGTGTGCAGACAGCCAAGTATGAGGCGCTGATCCGCAAGCCCGTGCGCGACCTGGCTGATGAGCTTGACCCTTCGCTATTCTGGCAAATCCACCGCGCCACCCTGGTCAATGTGAATGCCATCGAAGGCGTGACGCGCGATATCCGCGGCCGCCACCTGGTGCTCATCAAAGGCAAATCCGACAAGCTCGAAGTGAGCCGCAGCTTCCTGCACCTGTTCAAGCAAATGTAAGTCTCTCGCCGCCGCCCGGCCCCGGCCGGCGCGGCGCTTGGTTCTCTTCTACCCCCTTCCTGCGCCACATCAAGCCATGCTGCGCCAACAGGCATAGGCTAAAGTCCTGTCCGCCATTCCTGTCTTGCCTGCCTTCGTACACGTTCGCAAGGAGAACTCCATGCCTGACCGAGGCAGCTCCACACTGCTGCGCATCCTGCCGCTGGGCATGGCGGCGGCGCTTTTACTGTTCTTGTTTCCTCCACTGAAAGCCCGCCGGCAACGGCAGGCGCGTGGACAGGCCATCATCGACAGCGCCAGCGACGCCATCATCAGCATCGACAGCGGGCAAATCATCCTGCATGCGAATGCGGCGGCAGCCAGATTGTTCGACGACACGCCGGCCGGCATGCGCGGCATGCGCCTGAGCCACTACATCCTGCGCGACTTGCGTACCCTGGGCGGCTTGGGCAAGCACGATGGAGATCCGCCGTTTTGCGACATCAGCCAGGAGCTGCGCCTGACGGGCCGGCGCACCACCGACTACACCTTGACGGGCCGGCGCAACGATGGCGCCGTGTTTCCGCTCGAAGGCTCGCTCTCGGCCATGCAGGAAAACGGCCATAGCGTGTTTACCATCATCGTGCGCGACATTAGTACGCGACAGCAGATGCATGAACAGCTGGCCCGCTCCTTTTCGCAACTGCGTGAATTGTCGAGCACGCTGCAATCCATCCGCGAAGAAGAGCGCAAGCATATTGCGCGTGAACTGCATGATGATCTGGGACAATTGCTGGCCACCTTGCGGGGCGACCTGACCCTGTTGCGCCAGCACACGGACACCACCGTGCCCCTGCAAGCGTTGCTGCACAGCATGGACAGCTTGCTGGTGACGGCCATCACCTCGCTGCGGCGCATCGCCAGCAACCTGCGTCCGCGCGCACTCGATGAAGGGGGATTGTATTTTGCGCTACAAAAACTGCGCCACGACTTCCTGCTGCGCCGCGCCATCCATTTCGACTTGCTGGCCGACGAAGCCGACCTCGTCCTAGACGATGCGCGCAGCACCGCCATTTACCGCATCGTGCAGGAAGCGCTGACGAATATCGCGCGCCATTCCGAGGCCAGCCACATCACCATCGCCCTGCACCGCATCGACTCCTCGCTGGCCATCGCCATCCAGGATGACGGCCGCGGCATCGCCGAACGCGACCTGGAAAAAGCCACGGCCCTGGGCTTGCTGGGCATGCGCGAGCGGGTCTGGGGCTTGAATGGCAGCATCCATATCGGCGCCGATAGCGAGCTGGGCGGCACGCGCATCGAAATCTCGTTGCCCATGCATGCCGAGGCGGCAGCAGCGGCGATGCAATAAAAAAGGCGCCCGCAGGCGCCTTCTACTTCGTCACATCGAATGGTGCTTAGAATTTGTGTGCCAGGCCAATCTGGTACGAGGTCAGCGACTTGACGCGCTCGCGGCCAGCGTAAGCGTACACGTCGGTGCGCTTCGACAGGTGGTAGTCGTAACCGACGCCAAATTCCTTGATGGTGTCCTGATCCTTGAACTTGTTGTTGCTTTGCTCTTGCTTACCATACGACACTTTGGCATCGCCGCCGCCAACCGTGTAGTTCAGGCCGATCAGGTAAGACTTGTATTCACCAGTGGTCGCCACCTTGGTGTCGCCTTTCGAGTAGGCGGCCGTGATCTTGGCTGGGCCGAATTTATAGCCGCCACCGATGGACCACAGGTCAGGCTTGGCCGCCGTTGCCGTTGCTTGCACGGCTTTTTCGTAGCCGGCGTGCAAGCTGATCGGGCCGTTGTCGTAAGTTGCCAGGCCGATCACGCCTGCGTCAGCACTGTTGACTTCGCTCAGCACGTATTGCAGGCTGCCCACGAAACCTTCAAAGCTTGGGCTGTTGTAGGTCACGGCATTGTTGACGCGCGACGAGCCGACGCCCGAACGCAGCAGGGTTTCATTGTTCTTGCCGACCACGCCATAGGTGTTGAATGGGTCGACGCGGGCGATGGTGCCATCGACCAGATTCTTGGTGCGGCCCAGGATGGCGGTACCAAACGCGCCTTTCAAGCCCACATATGCTTGACGGTCGAACAACACGCCTTTTTGCGCGCCGGTGTCAGCCAGGAACTCACTTTCCAGGTTGAAAATGGCGGACAGGCCGCCACCCAGATCTTCCGTACCCTTGAAACCGAGGCGCGACGCATTGTTTTCGCGCTGTACCGTCGGCTGGCCAGTGGTCTTGGCAATACCGAGGTCAACCAGGCCGTACACGGTGACGTTCGATTGTGCTTGTGCCGTAGCTGCTGCGAAGGTGCCGATGATCAATGCTGCCAGAGTAATTTTTTTCACTTGAGATTCTCTACATTAGGTTGGACAAGAATGTTGCTGCTTAGCTGCTGAACCGAATCATGCCCACCAAATACTTCAACAATATGACATCGACAAGATGTTGTTTTTTAGCACAACATCTTGTCAAATAAAAACAACAGACGAAAAAAAACCGCCCGAGGGCGGCTTGTATGGCCGTTCCAGCCTTACTTCAGGCGGCAGCTCAGCAGCCAATAGTATTCCAGGCGCTTCATGCGAATTTCGCGGGCCGAGTGGGCAAACTTCTTGCGCAGGTGGCTATCCGATGGGAAATTTTTCAGCACTTCATAGCGCTCGCCCCCATCCGTCGTGCGGAACTGGTGGGTGTTGCCTTCCAGGTCAGTACGCGCGATGACCGTGCTGCTGCCATCAACATAGGAATTGTCGATCAGTACCAGCAGGATGTCCTTGCCCAGCTTGCTGCGCAATTGCTTCAGGTATTTGTCCTGGTCTTCGCGCTTGACGTGCGACCACCAGAAACCGGCGAACACGGCCGTGAACTTGCCCAGCAGGTCATCGGGCAGATTGAACGCATCCAACTTGGCGAAGGTGACGTTGTCGGACAAGCCGCGCGCTTGGGCCAGCGCCAGCATTTCATCGTTGATATCGGTGGCCAGCACGGACTCGGCCGACTCGGCGACCACTTCCGTCCAGTAGCCGGTGCCGCAAGCCAGTTCCAGCACGGTATGGCCTTCCAGCACGTCGGCAACCTTGTCGCGCAACACTTCCAGGTCTTCCTGGCGTTCGGGCTTGTCATAGACGCGCTCGTACTGCTGCGCGATGGTGGCGTAATATTTGGCAAGCTGATCGGTAATCATTGTTTCTTCTCTTCTTAAATAATCTTGGCCAGGCACCTCGCCCGGCCGACTTCATGCATTGTTATAGTTCGTAGTGCTCTTTATCACCGCTCATCGCCTGCTCGATGAGCTTGCGGTTCAGGGTCGGCGTCAGCAACTCGATAAAGGTATAGATATAGCTGCGCAAATACGCGCCTTGCTTGACGGCCACGCGCGACACATTCATGCCGAACAGGTGGCCGACAGGGATGGCGCGCAAGCCTTTGTCGCGCTCGGCGTCGAAGGCCATACCCGCTATGATACCAATCCCCATGCCCAACTCGACATAAGTCTTGATGACGTCCGCATCGATGGCTTCCAGCAAGATGTCCGGCTTCAGGCCGCGCAGCACGAAAGCGTGGTCGATCTTGTTGCGTCCGGCGAACGCACTGTCATAGGTAATCAGGGGGAAAGCGGCGATCTCTTCCAAGGTCACGGACTTCGACTTGAGCAGCGGATGGTCGACCGGCACCACGACCACGTGCTCCCATTGATAACATGGCAAGGTAATCAAGCCATCGATGGCGGCGATCGATTCCGTGGCAATGGCCAGATCGGCCTGGTCGCGCTGCACCATCTCGGCAATCTGGCGCGGATTGCCTTGCAGCAATGACAATCTCACCTTCGGGAACTTCAGCATGAACGCTTGCACCACCTTGGGCAAGGTGTAGCGCGCCTGCGTATGCGTGGTGGCAATGGTAAAGCTGCCACTGTCCTGCGCCGCGAATTCCTTGCCGATGCGCTTCATGCTGTCGATTTCCTGCATGATCAGCTCGACCGATTCCAGCACCAGGCGGCCCGGCTCCGTCAAGCCTCGGATGCGTTTGCCGTGGCGTGTAAAAATATCCACGCCCAGCTCTTCCTCAAGCTCAATGATGGCTTTCGATACGCCCGGTTGCGACGTAAACAAGGCCTTGGCGGCGTCCGTCAGGTTGTAATTCTGCCGGACCGCTTCGCGCACGAAGCGCAGTTGATGGAGATTCATTGCTGGTTTGCCCTAGATTGCCGTGATTTGCCGAGTTTCCGCCCCACCCATGATTTTGCGTTCATGCATATACGCATATCGCATATAAGCAAATGCGTACTTAGTAGTTTGGAATAAACACTAAGTTTATTACTATTGCGGGTACTTTGGGGGTGCAAGCATGACTTTGTCTTATATAGTCTCAGGATTTGCCGTAGGATTACTCGTAGGAATGACCGGCGTGGGCGGCGGCTCGCTGATGACGCCGTTGCTGACCTTGCTGTTTGGCGTGCCGCCCTCCGTAGCGGTAGGCACCGACCTGGCGTTCGCCTCGATCACCAAGAGCGCCGGCACCCTGACGCACCGCCTGCGCGGCACCATCCGCTGGGATATCGTCAAGCGCCTGTGCATCGGCGCCCTGCCCGCCGCCGTCATCGCGACCCTGGCGCTGAAATCGTTCGGCACCCTGTCGCCGGAAATCGGCCAGATCATCCGTTACTCGATCGCCGGCTCCGTGCTGCTGACCGTCGTGGCACTGATTTTCAAGGGCCGCATGCTGGCCTGGATCAACGCGCACCCCGAGAAACAATTGCAAGGCAACAAGCTTGCCGCCGCGACCATCATCGCCGGCGCCGTGCTGGGCGTGCTGGTGACGGTGTCGTCGATCGGCGCCGGCGCCATCGGCGCAACCTTGCTGGTGATGCTCTATCCACGCATGAGCTCGGCCGAAGTGGCGGGCACCGATATCGCCTACGCAGTACCCCTGACGGCCATCGCCGCCCTGGGCCACTGGTGGCTCGGTTCCATCCACTGGGAATTGCTGGCCTCGCTGCTGGTCGGCTCCCTGCCCGGCATCACGCTCGGTTCCTGGGTCGCCCGCTCCGTGCCGGAAAAGTTTTTAAGAGTACTGCTGGCGATGACCTTGACCGGCGTGGCAGTGAAGCTAATCTATTAAGTGGCAAGAGCAGTATCAAGAACATCATCCCAGGCAATCTTCCAGCACCCCGGCTTTTTTAGGAATTGATATGTACCATTACGATCAGTACGACCACCTCATCATCAAAGAACGCATCGCCCAGTACCGAGACCAGGTTGCGCGCCGTATCGCCAATGAACTGACGGAAGAGGAATTCATTCCGCTGCGCCTGCAAAACGGCCTGTACATGCAACGCCATGCCTACATGCTGCGCATCGCCGTGCCGTACGGCTTGCTGTCGTCGAAGCAGATGCGCATGTTCGCGCACATCGCGCGCAAGTACGACCGCGGCTATGGCCACTTCACCACGCGCCAGAATATCCAGTTCAACTGGATCGAGCTGGAGCAGACTCCCGACATCCTGACGGATCTGGCTTCCGTGGAAATGCACGCGATCCAGACGTCGGGCAACTGTATCCGTAATACAACATCGGATCCGTACGCCGGCGTCGCGGCCGATGAAATCATCGATCCGCGCCCGTACGCGGAAGTGCTGCGCCAGTGGAGCACCTTCCACCCCGAGTTCATCGCCCTGCCGCGTAAATTCAAGGTCGCCATCAATGGCGCCGAGGAAGACCGCGCCGCCATCGCCGTGCACGACATCGGCTTGACGGCCGTGCGCAATGAGGCTGGCGAGGTGGGCTTCAAGGTGATGGCCGGCGGCGGCATGGGCCGCACGCCGATTTTGGGCAGCGTCGTGCGCGAATTCTTGCCGTGGCAGCATTTGCTGACGTACATCCAGGCCATCATGCGCGTGTACAACTTGCACGGCCGCCGGGACAACAAATACAAGGCGCGTATCAAGATCTTGCTCAAAGCCATCGGCGTGGAAGAATTCACGCGCCAGGTGGAAGCAGAGTGGGTCGACTTGAAGGACGGTCCGGAAACATTGAGCGCCGAGGAAATGCAGCGCGTGGCAGACTTCTTCAATCCACCCGCCTACCTGGCCCTGCCGGAACTCGATTACAAGACGGAACACGCGGACAACAAGGCGTATGTGAACTGGCTGGCGCGCAACGTCAAGCCGCACCAGCGCCCCGGCTACGTGGCCGTGGTACTGTCCTTGAAGAAAACGGGCGTGCCACCGGGCGACGCGACGGCCGAGCAGATCGACTTCGTGGCCGACCTGGCCGACCGCTACAGCTTTGGCGAACTGCGCGTGACACACGAGCAAAACCTGGTGCTGGCCGACGTCGAGCAATCGAAACTGTTCAAACTGTGGCAGGAAGCCAAGGCGCACGGCCTGGCCACGCCGAACATCGGTTTGCTGACGGACATGATCTGCTGCCCGGGCGGCGATTTCTGCTCGCTGGCCAACGCCAAGTCGCTGCCGATCGCGGCCGCCATTGCGGAACGCTTCGACAGCATCGACTTCCAGCACGACATTGGCGAAATCGAATTGAATATTTCCGGTTGTATCAATGCCTGCGGCCACCATCACGTGGGCAGCATCGGCATCCTCGGCGTCGACAAGGATGGCAGCGAATGGTATCAAGTGTCGATCGGCGGCGCGCAAGGCAACAACGCGGCCATCGGCAAGATCATCGGACCATCGTTCTCTTCCCTGCAGATGCCTGAAGTCATCGGCCGCCTGCTGCACGTCTACGTGCGCGACCGCCATGAAGGCGAGCGCTTCGTCGACACGGCCCAGCGCCTGGGCCTGGCGCCATTCAAGGAACACGTATATGCAACGCCGATCACGGTCGGCAACCTGGTGGGAGAAGACGAATATGTTTGAAGTACGCGAAGAAATCATCAAGAACGCCGCCGTGGTGCCGAATGCCTGGGGCTTGCTGCGCCTCGATGAAAGCGAGACGCCGGAAACGGTGGTCGTGCCTGCCGGCAAAGTCATCGTGCCCCTGCCCGTATGGCAAGCCCAGCGCGAGACTCTGCTGGCTCGCCTGCCCGATATCGGCGTCTGGCTGGCCAGCGACGAGCGCCCGGAAGAACTGGCTGCCGACGTTGCGCAACTGCCCGTCATCGGCGTGGACTTCCCGAAATTCACGGATGGCCGCGGCTATTCCATCGCCTTCAACCTGCGCGCCCGTCTGGGCTTCCGGGGCGAATTGCGCGCCATTGGCGACGTGCTGCGCGACCAGCTGTTTTCCATGCACAGGGTCGGCTTCGACGCGTATGCGACGCGTCCGGACCGCAGCATCCATGACGCCTTGAAAGGTTTGTCTGTCTTTTCGGAAACCTACCAGGCGTCGTGGGATCAAAAATCGCCGCTGTTCCGCCGTCACCAGCGCGAAGGCCAGAATCCTGACCTCGACAACGCGGCTGGCATCTGAGGACCAATCATGAGTGATTTGACTTCTTTGATTAACGCCACCGAGCAAACGCTGACACGCATCGCCGCGGATTTTTCGCCGGCCGTGTTCGCCTCTAGCCTGGCAGCCGAAGACATGGTGCTGACTGACATGATTCTCAAGGCAAAGCTGCCAATCGGCATCTTTTCTCTGGAAACAGGCCGCTTGCACCAGGAAACCCTGGCCGTGCTCGACAAGGTCAAGGTCCGCTACGACCACGACATCACCCTGTACCGCCCGCAGCCGGAAGCGGTAGCCGCCTACGTAGAGCAGAATGGCTTGAACGCCTTTTATAACAGCGTCGAGATGCGCCGCGAATGCTGCCGCATCCGCAAGGTCGAACCGCTGGGCCGCGCCCTGGCTGGCAACAAGGCCTGGGTCACGGGACAACGCCGCGCCCAGTCCACCACGCGCGCCGAGCTGCACGTGCAGGAAGACGACGCCGCGCACGCGATGACGAAATTCAATCCGCTGGCCGACTGGTCGGAAGAAGACGTGTGGGCCTACATCCGCGCCAACGACGTGCCCTACAACGCGCTGCACGACCAGGGCTACCCGTCGATCGGCTGCGAACCCTGTACGCGGGCCGTCCAGCCGGGCGAAGATGTACGGGCCGGGCGTTGGTGGTGGGAAAATCCGGACTCCAAGGAATGCGGCCTGCACATGGTGGACGGTAAGTTGATACGCATCAAATCCGTGGCAGCCTGAACAGACACAACAGACTCAGCAGAACAAGAAAGCACCCCATATGAGCAATATTTTGAACCAGCGTCACCTCGACAGCCTTGAATCGGAAGCCATCCACATCATGCGCGAAGTGGCGGCCGAATCGGCCAATCCCGCGCTGCTGTTTTCCGGCGGCAAGGATTCCGTCGTCCTGCTGCGCTTGGCCGAGAAAGCCTTCCGCCCAGGCAAGTTCCCATTTCCCCTCGTGCATATCGACACGGGCCACAACTTCCCGGAAGTCATTACTTTCCGTGACAAGAAAGTGGCGGAACTGGGCGAGCGCCTGATCGTCGGCTCCGTAGAAGATTCGATCCAGCGCGGCACCGTGCGCCTGCGCAACCCGGCCACGGATTCGCGCAATGCGGCGCAAGCCGTGACCTTGCTGGAAACCATCGCCGAACACGGCTTTGACGCCTGCATCGGCGGCGCGCGCCGCGACGAGGAAAAAGCCCGCGCCAAGGAACGCATCTTTTCCTTCCGCGACGAATTTGGCGCCTGGGACCCGAAAGCCCAGCGTCCCGAGCTGTGGGACCTGTATAACACCCGCGTGCATCCCGGTGAAAACATGCGCGTCTTCCCCATCTCGAACTGGACGGAATTGGACGTGTGGCAATACATCGCCCGTGAAAAATTGGAATTGCCGCCGATCTACTTCGCGCACGAGCGCCAGGTGATCCCGCGCAATGGTTTGCTGGTGCCGCTGACGGATTTGACGCCGCCGCGCGAAGGCGAAACCGTGGAAACGCAAGTCGTGCGCTTCCGCACCGTGGGCGATATCTCGTGCACCTGCCCCGTGTCATCCGATGCGGCGACGGTCGACGCCATCATCGCCGAGACGGCAATCACGCAAATCACGGAACGTGGCGCCACCCGCATGGATGACCAGACTTCCGAAGCCTCGATGGAAAAACGCAAGAAAGCAGGGTATTTCTAATGAACGCAGCAATCCAGAACACCATTCCAACCGACAGCCTGGAGCGCGGCATGCTGCGCTTTATCACGGCCGGTTCCGTCGATGACGGCAAGAGCACCCTGATCGGCCGTTTGCTGTTCGACAGCAAGGGCATCTTCGCCGACCAGCTCGACGCCATGTCGCGCTCCAAGCACAAGCGCACGGTGGGCGACACGGTCGACCTGTCGCTGCTGACGGATGGCCTGGAAGCGGAACGCGAGCAAGGCATCACCATCGACGTGGCCTACCGTTACTTTGCCACGCCGAAACGCAAATTCATCATCGCAGACACGCCGGGCCACGAGCAATACACGCGCAACATGGTCACGGGCGCCTCCACGGCCGACGCCGTCATCATTTTGATCGACGTGTCGAAAGTCAAACTGGGCGACGATGGCAGCGTGGAATTGCTGATCCAGACCAAGCGCCATTCGACGATTGCCCACTTGCTGCAGATCGAGCACGTGGTCGTCGCCGTCAACAAGATGGACCTGGTCGACTACGATGAGACGGTATATAACCGCATCGTCGCCGCCTACCGCGAATTCGCCCAGTCGCTGGGCTTGAAGGACATCACGCCGATTCCGCTGTCCGCCTTGACCGGCGACAACGTCGTCGAACGCGGCGACAAGCTGGGCTGGTACACGGGCCCGACCCTGATCGAGCTGCTCGAATCGCTGTCCGTCTACGATGAATCGCACGACACGCCCTTCCGCTTCCCGGTGCAACTGGTGGCGCGCCACAACGGCCACGAAGCGAACGACTTCCGCGGCTACATGGGCCGCATCGAGGCGGGCAAGGTCAGCATCGGCGACACCCTGGTGGTGCAGCCGTCGGGCCAGACGGCAACAGTGAAAGATATCGTCACCCTGGACGGTTCGCTGCCAACGGCTGTGGTCGGCCAGTCCGTCACCCTGCTGCTCAATGAATACCTCGATATCTCGCGCGGCGACTTGCTGGCCAGCAGCGAGCGCCCTGCCACCCTGCTGAAACAGGTGGTGGCCGACGTGTGCTGGCTGTCGGAAGACGCGCTGGACCTGCGCCGCAAGTACTGGATCAAGCACGGCACGAAACAGACGGCGGCAAAAGTGACGGCGATTGAATCTATCCTCGACATCAATACGCAGCAGCGCCATCCGGCCGAAGGCTTGAAGCTGAACGACATCGCCCGCATCAGCCTGAACGTACAGCAGGCGCTGGCGGCCGATGCGTATGCCGATATCCGCGCCACGGGGGCGTTTATCCTGATCGATGAAGTCACCCACCAAACGGTCGCGGCCGGCATGGTTCGACTCTAAACCCGCATCGTCCAGGAAAGGCAGCCATATGCACAGCTCCCCATCACTCCCCGGCAAGGTCTACCTGATCGGCGCCGGCCCCGGCGCGCAAGACCTGATGACCTTGCGCGGCGCGCGCCTGCTGGCGCAAGCGGACGTCGTGCTGCACGACGCGCTGGTCACCGAAGAGATGCTGGAGCTGTGCCCCCAGGCGCAAAAGATTCTTGTCGGCAAGCGTTGCGGCCAGTTATCGACGGCGCAGGCCTTCATCAACAAGCAACTGGTCGACAACGCGCGCAAGCACGCCATCGTCGTGCGCCTGAAAGGGGGCGACCCCATGCTGTTCGGCCGCGCAGACGAGGAATTACGCGCGCTGGAAGAGGCGGGCATCGCCGTCGAAGTGGTGCCCGGCATTACCACGGCCCTGGCGGCGGCCGCCGCCACACAGCAGCCGCTGACCAAACGGGGCGTGTCGCGCAGCGTGGCCTTTTTCACGTCCAGCACGGCGCCGGGCGAACCGGACCAAACGCGCATTCCCGACTGCGATACCCTGGTGCAATACATGGGTGGCCGCGAAGCCATGGCCACGGCGCAGCGCCTGCTGGCGCAGGGCCGCCGTGCCGACACCCCGGTAGTGGTGATAGAAAACTGCAGCCGCCCGGACCAGCGCATCGTGCGCCTGCCGCTGAGCGCCCTGGCGCATGGCCTGGGCGACACCCACGGCCCCGTGCTGGTGATGCTGGGCGACGCCATGGCCGCGCGCACGCACCAGGCCACGGAAGAAGCGGCACTCATTCTGGCGCGCCATGCTTGAATAAACACAGCGTATTTTACCGACTTTAAAGTCAGTAACCGACGTATTCCGAGGAAACATGATACGATGCTCACGCATCTTTTCTCGAGAAGTTATTGCGTAGTAGCAATAAATTCATGCTTTACCTGTCATAGCGCTAGCCGCAAGGTCTTCCTGCTGACGGGACCGCCCAGCAATCTCCCCGAAAAAAGCTGCGCCCGCAGGCTGCAATACCGCGCCGCGCAACTTTAGCCTTACAAGCACACATGAATTTCACCTCCATGCGCGAAGCCCTGACTTCGCTCAGCCGCAGCAATGCCGGCGTCGCCAGCGCCGTGCTCTTGAGCATGCTCGCCTCTATCGCCCTGTGGACGGTGTTCCCGAATATCGACGATGAAAACCATTTGCTGGAATGGCTGCAGGCGCTGTTCCTGGCCCTGGCTTGCACCGTGCACGGCGTGCGCGCCTGGCAAGAGACGGACCGCCAGTCGCTGCGCTTCCTGATGCATGCCGGCTTGTCTGCCCTGCTGTTCGGTTTCCTGCTGCGCGAACTCGATATCGACCAGTTCGGCACGGCGCCCGCCTGGGCGCAACTGGAAAAAGCCCTGCGCGTGGTGGAATTGCTGATACTAATACGCGTGCTGATCTTTTTCGTGCCGCGTTCCCGCAAGGTGTTTGCCCATGCCAACCTGATTTTCAGCATGCGCATCACCATCCTGACGGCCATCGGCGGCTTGCTGATGGTCGCCGGCTGGCCCTTCGACAAGAAGGTCTTCCATGGCATGCCGGACGCCTACGCGCTGCTGGGCGAGGAAGTCTTCGAACTGGGCGCCTATTTGCTGCTGTTCCTCGCTTCGCTGTCCGACAGTTCGGCCGCCGCGCGCATCAGCCTGGCGCCAAAAAAGAAAGCGACTTAACCGCCTTCAAATTTCAAAGGACGATGGCAGCGGCAGCAGCCGCTGCAAGGTGGCGGCCACGCGCAGCAGGCGCGGGTCATCGTCCTCGGCCTCGTCGCAGGTATCGTTGATACAGAAAAACGGCAAGCTGCCGAAACGCGCCGCCAGCTCCTCAAGCTGCTGCGGCGCCTGCACATCGCCGCTGGCGATATGCAGCGGGTCGAGCATGTGCGACCGCGCCAATCCCTGATGCACCATCCAGCGCGGCACCAGGTCAGGCAGCAATGCCGGCACCTGCCAGGAGCGGAACACCGTCGCACGCACCTTGGCAAACATGGCCGGCGCCAGCGCCTCGAGCACATGCAGCGCGCTTTTCAGCATGGGCCGCGGCGCATGCGCATACAGACGCGGCTCATGCCGGTAAGCGGCGTACTGCGCCGACAGCCATTGCCGCGACAGCGTGGCGCAATTGACAGGCGCCGCCACGTCGGCGCGCAAGCCGCGCACCTCATCGTGCGGCGCACTCTCCGTAAACACACTCAAACGCCGGTCGCCTTCCCCGCCAAACCAGAATGCGGGCTCGAAGGGCGCACCAAAAAATACGTCGTCGTTCAAATACAGGAAGCGTTCGGACAGGCCCGGAATATGGTGCAGGTACGATTCGATATGGCCGGAGTCGAACACGGGCAAGGCGGCGCCTGGCATCAGGCTGGCATGGTCGATCACCGTCAGGCGCGGTGAGGCGCGCAGCCAGCGGGGCACTTGCCGGTCCGTCAGCAGGTAGACATGGCCGTGGCCGGGGAAGAAGCGCTCGAGCGCGCGCAGGTTGTAGCGCAGTTCGCCGTTGTCGCGGTAGCGCCCCGCCACGTTGCCGTGCAGGGCCAACTGGCCGGGATGCGCCAGGGCCCAGACGGCATACGCTTGCTGCCGGCGCGTGCGCCAGGCGGGATCGGCGCCGTCTACCCACAGGTAGACGATGTCGATGCCGCTCAAGGGAGAGGGCTGGAGCCTGGCGCCGCCACGCAGTAATCAGCGATGGCGGCGAGCACGCTGGCGTTTTCGCCCACCGCCTCGACCACTGTCAAGCGCAGTGCCGGATGCTGCTGGCGCAGCTCTTCCAGCAACAGCGGCAAGTCGCGCAGCACATGCCCGCCCTGTCCCAGGAACACGGGCACCACGGTGGCGTCCAGGGTGGCGCCGGCGGGCAGTTCGGCCAGCAGGGTCGCTACCAGCTCGGGCAGGCGCGGCGTCATCAGCTCCAGAAAGGCCAGGTGCACGCTGGCGCCAGGCATGCGCGCCTGGGTCAGGTCGCGCAGGCGTTCGAAGGGCGCAGCCCACGATGCGGCGCGCGCGCCATGGGCAAACAAAATCAGTGCCTGTTTCACGTTCGTCTCCATCAGTGCCGTTCCACCCACCACAGGGCGCCCAGCGCCAGCAGCAGATACAGGGCACTCGGCGCCACCGCCGTCAGGAAGGCCGGCCAGGTGCTGAGCAGCCCGAGATGCGAGAACAGGGTGTTGACCAGCATGAAGCTCACACCGATCATGATGCCGATGAAGATCTTCAGGCTGATGCCGCCGCTGCGCGTATGCATGTAGGCGAACGGCAGTGCCAGCGCCATCAGCACGAAAATGGCCAGCGGATCGATCAGCTTTTTCCAGAAGGCGATGCGGAAGCGCTCGGTTTCCTGCTTGTTCTCGGCCAGGTGACGCGTGTACACGGCCAGTTCGCTGGCCGACATGCGCTCGGGATCGGACGCCGACACCGTCAGTATCTTCGGCGTCACTTCCGACGTCATGTCCTTGCTGGCGCTTTGCACCGTGCGTACCAGGCTCGTTTCCTGCGCATAGTAGTTCGCCAGCTTCGGCTCGAAGCCAGGCGAAGCCGCCGCGCTGTTCGAGAACGAGGTTTCCGTCACATCGGTCAGGCGCCAGATATTATTACCCTGATACGTCGCTCCCTTCGCCACGGTCAGGGTGCGCAAACGCATATCGGTGTCGAATTCATACAGCTTGACGTTTTTCAGCTGGCCGTCCGCACGCGCTTCGCCGACATTGAAAAAGCGCGAACCGGTGACGGTGCCCGTCAGGCCATCGCTCTTGACCATGTCCTTGGTCCACAGGCCCGAGCGAAACTCGCTCGACACGGCCGCGCCACGCGAGGTCAGCTTGAGGCGTTCGGCCAGCGGCTCCGTGCGCGGCGTGATCAACTCGCCGAAGATGAAGGTGATGACCACGAAGACGATACCGATGCGAAACAGGAAACCGGCCGCCATCGCCGTCGACATGCTCGATGCGCGCATGATGGTAAATTCCGAACTGGCGGCAAACTGCGCCATCGTGTAGATCGTGCCGATCAGCGCCGCGATCGGCATCACCTCGTACACATGCCCCGGCACCAGCACCAGCACATACAGGAAGGCATACTGGATGGTGTAGCCGTTACGGCCCACCTTGGGCAGCTCGCCCGTCAGGTCAATGAAAGCCTGCAGTGCCAGGAAGGCCAGCAGCACGAACAGCACCGCCTGGAATATCGAGACCGCAAAATAGCGCTGTAAAATCTTCATTTCGATGCCGCTTTACTTGTATTGGCGGCGCGGCGCGCGCGCTTGAAAGCCGCCAGCAGGACCAGCGGATGGTAGCGGTGGTTCACATTCAGGCGCCACGCAAACAGCGCCACCACGGCCAGCGCCGCCAGCAGGTGCAGCGGCCACCAGGCCAGGCCGAAGGTCAGGCGCCCCTGCTTCACGCTTGCTTCGATGACCTTGATCAGATTGCTGTAGGTAAAGAAAATCAGCAGGGCGATGATCAGGTTGGTCGAACTGCCGGCACGCGGATTGACAAAGCCCAGCGGAATGGCCAACAGGATCAGCATCAGGCCGATCAGGGGCGCGCTGACCCGCCACAGCAATTCGGCCATGGTGTAGGGATTCGGCTCGGCGATGAGCGCCATGGTGCTCATGGCGCGCACGCCCAGTTCCGCACCCAGCTCCTGCTGTTTGCTCTCGATGCGCATGATGTACTGCTCGAATTCCATGGTCTGGAAGTCCGCTTGCGTCGGCACGCCCTGGTAGCGGCGACCGCTCTTGAGCACCAGGAAGCGTTCGCCCTTGGCGTCGGTATTGATCACGCCTTCCTTGGCGACGACGACGACGGCGCTGCCTTTTTCATCGACGGTATTGACGAAGACGTTTTGCACCACGGTCTTCTCGCCGCTGACGCCCTCGACGAAGAAGATGCGGTTACTGCCGGCCGATTCGCGGAACTGGCCAGGCGTGACTTTCTGCAGGTCTTCGCGCTTTTCAAAGCGCGCCACATATTCATCGCTTTTCTTTTGCGCCCACGGCGTGGCGTACAGGCTCAGGATGCCGGTGGCCAGCACCAGCGGCAGGCCGAAGCTGAGCACGGGCCAGATCCAGCGCGACAGGCTCAGGCCGGAGGCGAACCACACCACCATCTCCGACTCCTTGTAGCTGCGGGTGACGACCATCAGCACCGAAATGAAACCGGTGAGGATGAGGATGGTGGGCAGCTGCATCAGGGCGGAAAAAACCATCAGGGACATGACGTCGGACGACGCAATCTTGCCGCCCGCCGCCTTGCCGAGAATACCGATCAGCATCCAGGTGAGCAGGATGCTGAACAAAACAGTGAAGGTGGCCCCGGCGGCACTAGCCAATTCACGTCGAAGGGCGCGTTGAAAGATCATTCGGAGTTTATAATTCGGGTCAGTTAGTTGAGTAACACGTTACTAGTAAATGAAAACGGAGAACCAAATGGACTTTAGCATAAAAGCATTCGATACCAAGAGCACCCTCGGCACGGCCAAAAGCGGATGCATCGCGGTTGCGGTATTCGAAAACAAAAAACTGTCGCCAGCGGCAAAATCGCTGGACAGCAAGGGTGCGATTTCGGCTGCGCTGAAGTCCGGCGACATCAGCGGCAAGCCTGGCAGCACTTTGCTGCTGCGCGCAGTCGATGGCGTCGCCGCCGAACGTGTTTTGCTGGTAGGCATGGGCAGCGATGACACTGTCAGCGAAAAAAGCTTCACAACCGGCGTACAAGCCGCACTGAAGGCCTTCGGCTCGCTGGGCGCTGCGGACGCCATTATCGCATTACCGCTGGCTGAAGTGAAAGAGCGCGACGTAAATTGGGCAATCCGTTGCGTGGTGCAAGCCGCCCACGACAGCGAATACCGCTGCGACTCGCAAAAAAGCAAAAAAGATCCGGCGCCAGCAGGCGTGCGCAAGATCGTCCTGGCAGCTGCGGCGACCAGCGCCACGCGCGGCGCGCTGGCGCAAGCCATCGCCATCGCCAACGGTTCCGACCTGACGCGCAACCTGGGCGACCTGCCGGCGAACATCGCCAATCCGACCTACCTGGCCAACACCGCCAAGCAGCTGGCCAAGGATTACAAGTTTGAAGTCGAAGTACTGGACCGCAAACAGCTCGAAGCGCTGAAAATGGGCAGCTTCCTGTCCGTCACCAACGGCAGCGAGCAGCCACCGAAGTTCATCGTCCTGAAACACATGGGCGGCAAAGCCAAGGATGCGCCGGTGGTCCTGGTCGGCAAGGGCATCACCTTCGACACGGGCGGCATTTCGATCAAGGCCGGTCCTGGCATGGATGAAATGAAGTACGACATGTGCGGCGCCGCCTCGGTCCTGGGCACCTTCCGCGCCATCGGTGAAATGAACCTGAAGCTGAACGTCATCGGCGTCATCGCCGCGTGCGAAAACATGCCATCGGGCCGCGCCACCAAGCCGGGGGACATCGTCACATCCATGAACGGCCTGACCATCGAAGTGCTGAATACGGACGCCGAAGGCCGTCTGGTGCTGTGCGACGCGCTGACCTACGCCGAACGCTTCAAGCCGGCAGCCGTGGTCGATATCGCCACCCTGACGGGCGCTTGCGTCGTGGCCCTGGGCCACCACAACAGCGGCCTGTTTACGCGCAGCGATGCGGCGCATGACCAGCTGGCCAATGAGCTGCTGGCAGCGGGCAAGCAGTCGAGCGACACGGCATGGCGCATGCCGATCGAAGAGGCGTACAACGAGCAGCTGAAGTCGAACTTCGCCGACCTGGCCAACATCGGCACGCCAGGCGGCGGTTCGGTGACGGCAGCGGCCTTCCTGGAAAACTTCACCAAGAAGTACACCTGGGCGCATCTGGACATCGCCGGCACGGCATGGAAATCGGGCGGCGCAAAAGGCGCGACCGGCCGTCCAGTCCCCCTGCTGACGACGTTCCTCATCAACCGCGTGTAAGAGAACGCCAGACCAAACCTACTGCGCGGGGCTATTGGCGGCCGGCGATGCTCGCTGTACATAAAGTACAGCTGCGCTTCTCGACCACCACTAGCTCCCGCTCGCTACGGTTTTGTCAGGCGTCGTTAAGTAAGAAGAGAGCCGCCATGGTCACTGACCTGGCGGCTTTTTTATGTGTATTTGATTCAGTAGACGACGGAATTGGGCAAAGGCGATGGTGCCACTTTCGGCTGCACCACCGTTTCCGGCACTGCGGCCGGGGGCTGTTTCACGGCGACGGGCGCGGGCGGCGGCGGCAGGCGCGCGGGGTCTTGCATGACGATGGTCAGGATCGACGGGTAGTCGAAGCCGGCGCCCGTGTTGCGGTCGACGAAATAGCCGACGCCCAGGGTCAGGATGACATTGCCCCAGACGCTGCCATTGAGCTTGGGGTCGATATGGTCGTCCGTCGCGATGGCGGGCGAGCCGTGCTTCCGGCAGTCGACTTTTAAGGGTTCCTGGCTCTTGCGGATGGTGATGCGTCCGGGCGTGGTGACAAACCACTTGCCCACATCATTACTGAGGATGCAGCCAGCGCCGGTCAATTCGCGGTTGTCCTGGATGGTTTGCACCAGCACCATCTGCTCGGTGTTGCCCGTCAGCGTGGCGCAGCCGCCCAGGCCAAACAGCAGCAGCGTCCTGGCGGCAAGGGCGGCAGACGATGGTACGCGCATGGGACGCTCGCTTAACGGACGGGAATCGGCTGGTCGCCGGGCACGGCGACGGCGGTGACGCTGTTTTTCGGACTGCCCTCGATCAAGCGGTCGGAATACACGAGGTAGACCAGCGCATTGCGCTTGCTGTCGACCATGCGCACGACACGCACATGCTTGAAGAAGATCGAGGCACGCTCGGTAAACACTTCTTCCTGGCGCGGCAGCTTGCCCTTGAATTGCAGCGGCCCCACCTGGCGGCAAGCCACGGCCGCATCGGCCTTGTCTTCGGCCAGGCCGACGGCCCCCTTGATGCCGCCCGTCTTGGCGCGCGACAGATAGCAACTGACGCCAGCGACGCGCGGATCGTCATACGCTTCGACGACAATCTTGTGGTCAGGGCCGATCAGTTTGAACACCGTGTCGACCGAACCGATGGTTTCGGCATGCGCCGCGGCGCAGGCAAAGCCCAGCACCAAAGCGGCAGGCAGCAATTTACGCATGAAGAGAATCCCGGGCACGCACGCAGGCGGCCATCAGTTGATGGGAGCGAAACGCTGGACCATGACGCCTTCGACTTCGATCAGTTGAAAGAACACGTCTTTCGGCCGGGTCCAGATGGAACCGTCGGCGGCGCGATACACGATCATCGGCGTCAGATCCGCTTCCAGCGTGGCTTCGCACACCAGTTCATAAATGCCGCCCTTGTAGTGCCGATAACGCATCGCCGTCCCCTCAAGCCGTTGAATCTTCGCTCTTGTCGTCGGCCAGTGCCTTCTGCTTCATCTTCAGGCCCTGGATCACTTTCAGTATGCCTTCCATGCCGGCCGCGCCATCGGCGCCGCTGAAGGCGTCGAGCACCTCATTGAGCACCTTGTTGCGTACGGTCGCTTCATCGGAAGACATTTCCAGCGCGCGCTGGGCTTTCGCCGCCTTTTCGGCCGCGCTCACGCGCGGCTTGGCAGCCGTCTTGCCATGCGTCAGAGCAGCCTGCCAGATAACCCAGCGACGCTGGGTCTCGAAAATCAGGTACTCATCCGGTTTGTCTTCTCTTCGCCGCACAATGTGGCCGTCACGCTGCGCCCACGCTTCAAATGCAGTTCGCATTTTCTTCCTTTGCAAATGCTACGCGCAAGTCTCACTATTAAAACTGCAACATTTCAAAATAGTACCATCTATTGATGTCGCAAAACAGTCTCTAGATATAGTACTGCAATTTATATAACAAGTCTGGCGGCGCCCGGGACGGAATTGACGCTCCGTCCCGGGCACAGTGGTCATGTAATCGGAATAGCAATTACAACTAATTACAACTGCTTCCTGTTCGGTTCTTAACTAGGCTGTAACAAAGCCGTATGACACAGTTGTTACATTGTGCCATTTTAGTAGTTTTTATTACGTTTTAGCGAGAAACTTTACACCTTTGTCGCGTTAAACGGCGGGACGCGGCCTGCCACGCCAGCCGCTTATGCCAAATCAAGCATAGGGGTTGATCAATGATACACAAAAACATAATATTCATGCGTCACGATTGGTTAAAGACAAATACTTTATTAAGACCCCTTTTCCCTGCCAGTAAGCAAAACCACTCCCCGGCAAGCGAGGCAGGACGCCATCGACACGCATGCGGTAAGATTCGCGCCTATCGATACCTATTCAAGCAAGGATTTATCCCATGAAAATAGCCACCTGGAACGTCAACTCGCTCAAAGTGCGTCTGCCGCAAGTGCTGCAGTGGCTGACAGATAACCCAGTCGACATACTCTGCCTGCAAGAGACCAAGCTCACGGATGACAAGTTCCCCGTCGCCGAGATCGAGGCGGCCGGCTACCAGGTGGTCTTCAGCGGCCAGAAAACCTACAACGGCGTGGCCATCCTGTCGAAGCTGCCGATCACCGATGTGGTGAAGAACAATCCCCTCTATGAAGATGCGCAGCAGCGCATCCTGGCCGCGACCATCGGCGGCGTGCGCGTCGTCTGCGCCTACGTGCCGAACGGCCAGAGCGTCGACTCGGACAAGTATGAATACAAGCTGGGCTGGCTGGCCGCCCTGCACGACTGGCTGGCCGCAGAAGCGCAGCAGCACCCGCAACTGGCCGTCGTCGGCGACTACAATATCGCGCCCGACGACCGCGACGTGCACGACCCTGTCGCCTGGGCTGGCCAGGTATTGGTGTCGGACAAGGAACGCGCCGCCCTGCAGCGCCTGTTCGACATCGGCCTGACGGACGCCTTCCGCCTGTTCGAGCAGGCGGACAAATCGTTCAGCTGGTGGGACTACCGCCAGCTGGGCTTCCGCCTGAACAAGGGCCTGCGCATCGACCACATCCTGCTCTCGCCGGCCCTGAGCGCCCGCTGCAAGTCCTGCGTGATCGACCGCGTGCCCCGCAAATGGGAACAGCCTTCAGACCATGCGCCGGTTGTGGCAACCATCGATTAAGCGATGCGGGCATCATCGAAGGTGGACCACTGCAAGTGGGAACAGCCGTCCGACCATACGCCCGTCATCGCCACCATCGACTAAGCAGGCAACCGTTACAGCAGCGATCGCGCATTTGCAGCTGGCACCGGCGCGGAAAACAGATAACCCTGCGCATAGCGGCAGCCTTTCGCCTGCAGCAGAGCGAACTGCTCTTCCGTTTCCACGCCCTCGGCCACGGCCGACAATTGCAGGCTGTCGGCCAGCGCGATGATGGCCGCCACGATGGCGCGGTCTTCCGCGCTGTGCTCGAGGTCCTTGATGAAGGCGCGGTCGATCTTGACCTTCTTCACGGGGAAGCGCTTCAGGTAGGCCAGGCTGGAATAGCCGGTGCCGAAATCGTCGATCGACAGCCGCAAGCCCATGCCATTGATCTGCCGTAAAATCTCCAGCGTATGCTCGCCATGCTGCATCAGCGCCGTCTCGGTGATCTCGAATTCCAGCAGTGCCGGATCGATGCCCGTTTCCCGCACCACGGCGCCGATGGCCGCCACCAGGCCCTTGTGCATGAACTGGCGCGGCGACAAATTCACCGCCAGCGGCACCGGCTGCAAGCCCTGGCGCTGCCAGGCCATGCTTTGCTCGCAGGCCTGGCGCATCACCCATTCGCCCACCGGCACGATCAAGCCGTTTTCCTCCATGATGGGAATGAAGCTGTCCGGCAGCACCAGGCCGTGGCCGGGGCGGCGCCAGCGCAGCAGCACTTCCATGCCATGCAGGCGGCGCGTGGCGATATCGATGACGGGCTGGTAAAACAGTTCGAACTGCTGCAGCGCCAGCGCCGTGCGCAAGCTGCTTTCCAGGTCGAAGTGCAGGGCCGCCGCCTGGTTCATCGTCTGCGTGAAGAACTGGTAGTTATTGCGGCCATTGCCCTTGGCGTGGTACATCGCCGCATCGGCATGGCGCATCAGGGCGTCGACATCGCCGCCGTCGTCCGGATACATGCAGATGCCGATCGACGGCGTCACATGCAGCACATGGCCGTCGAGCGGAAAGGCGGGCGTCAGCGCCTCGATGATCTTCTCGGCCACGCGGGCCGCTTCCTCGCCGCCGCGGATGCCCGGCACCAGCACGACGAATTCGTCGCCGCCCAGGCGCGCCACCGTGTCGCTGGCGCGCACGGCGCCGCACAGCCGAGCGGCCACTTCCTTGAGCAGCAGGTCGCCCGTCATGTGACCCAGCGAATCGTTGATGGTCTTGAAACGGTCCAGGTCGATGAACATCACGGCCAGCTTGCGCCCGGAGCGCTGCGAGGCCAGCATGGCCCGTTCCAGCCGGTCCGACAGCAGCGCGCGGTTCGGCAAGCCCGTCAGGTTGTCGTGGTAAGCCATGTGGTGCACCCGCGCCTCGGCCTGGCGCCGCTCGACAATCTCGCCCTGCAGCAGCAGGTTGGCGCCGGCCAGTTCGGCCGTGCGTTCCTGCACGCGCAATTCCAGCTCGTCGCGCGCGCGGCGCACCGCCTCGGCCGCCTCGCGGCGCGCCGTCACGTCGTCGACCAGCCACACGGAACGGCCATGCGCATGCGCCAGGTCAAACGGCCGGCCGGACAAGCGCGCCCAGAAGCGGCTGCCGTCCTTGCGCACCAGCTGATATTCCGACATGTGCACCCTGCCCGCCTCGAAGTCGCGCGCCGTCTCGCCGCGCGCCGCCTTCCACGCGGCCACGTCCGGATACAAGGCTTGCACCGACAAGCCGTTGATCTCGCCGGGCCCATAGCCGAACAGCTCTTCCATCTTGCTGTTGGCACGCAAATTGTAGCCGCCCTCCACCACCGAAATGCCCAGCACGGCGCTGTCGAGGATGGCCTGGTTTTCCAGCAGCGCGTTGCGCAGGGATTCTTCGGCGCGCTTGGCTTCCGTACGGTCCTCGATGATCCAGATGGTGCCGGCGGCGGGATCGTCCGGATTGACGACATAGGCGATCAGCTGCGCCCACAAGGTGCTGCCGTCGCGGCGCATCATTTCCACTTCCGTCTGGAAGGGCTTGGCCACCGACAGGAAGGGGAAGGCCGCCGCGCCCAGCAAGTCGTAGGATTGCTGCGACACGTATAGCGCGCGCCCTGGCAAGCCCAGCGCCTCGTCGCCGCTGTAGCCGAACATCGCGGCAAACCCCAGGTTGTAGCGCGTGATCAGGCGGTTCTTGGTATACAGGATGCTCACCGAGGCATTCGTCATGATGGCCGCCACTTCCATCTGCGTCTGGCGGCTGGCCGTGATGTCTTCGAGTATCCAGATGGCGCCCTGCTCGCTGTGCGCCTGGTCGACGGCCTTGGCGCGGATGCGGCACCAGAACAGGCTGCCGTCGCGGCGGCGGAACAGCGCTTCATCCTGCTCGTACGGCAAGCCCTGTCCCAGCAGCGGCGTGGCCTGCACGCCAAACGCCTCGTAGGCGACAGACGAAGGAAACAACTCGGCGGCGGGCAGGCCCGTCATCTCCTCCTGCGCGTAGCCGAACATTTCGGCGAAGCGGGGATTGCAGCGCAGGACCAGGCGCGAACGGGAAAACAGGATGCCGACGGAGGCATTGTCAAGGATGGCCTGCTGCTCGAGCATCAGCTGGCGCGTCGCCTCCTCGGCCGCCTTCTGCGCGCTGCGGTCGTCGAACAGCCAGATCGTGTCGCGCAAGCCGCGGTCAGTCTGGCTCTCCGGGTTCAGTACATAGCCATACGCCAGCGCCCAGAAAGTGGAGCCGTCGCGGCGGCGCATCTCCATCTCGCCCTGGAACGGCTGGCCGCGCCGCAGCAGGGGCGAGGCCTGCCGGACGACATTTTCATACGCCGCGCGCGACGGGTACAGGTCGGCGACGGCCAGGCCCACGCCGCTGTCGCCATCGAAGCCGAAGCATTCGGCAAAGCGCCGGTTGTAGCGCAGCACGCCCTTGTCGCGCTGAAAACCGATGGCCAGGGGCGCGTTGTCCATCACGGCCTGCATTTCCAGCATGGCGCGGCGCAGCTGATCTTCGTCGCGCCGGTGGTCGCTGATATCTTCGATGATCCACACCGTGCCGTCATGCGTATTGAGGGGATCGACGGCGCGTCCGTGCAAGCGGCTCCAGAACAAGGTGCCATCCTGGCGCCGCAATTCCAGTTCGGTACGGTACGGCTTGCCTTTGGAGAGCAGCGGCGCCGCTTCCAGCCCCAGGATGCGGCAATGCTCGGCGGAGCGGTACAGCACCGCGCCCGGCATGCCCGTCAACTGGTGGCGCGCATAGCCGAACATCTCGGCGGCGCGAATATTGCACTCCTCGATGAAGCCGCCCTTGGAAAAGACGATGCCGACGGCCGCGCTTTCCAGGATGGCCTGCTGCTCGAGCAGGGTCTTGCGCAAGGCTTGCTGGTCGCGCTGCTGCACGCGGATGTCGGCAAACACCAGGGTCGCGCCAGGCAAGCCGTCGTCCACCAGCAGGGGCCTGGACCAGACCTGCACGGCGATGGCGCCCGCCTCCCCTTCCAGGCTGCTGTCCCAGTGCCGCTCGCGCCCGGCAGCACCGAGCGCGCCACGCAACATGCTGGTGCTCGACGCGCGGTAGGCGCCCGTAAAACAGTCGGCCAGCAGCCGGCCCGACACATCCCGGCCCAGCAGGGCGACCAGGGCGCCATTTGCGGCCACCACCATGCCGCAGGCATCGCAGGCGCAGGCCGGCAAGGCGATCAATTGCAAGGCATCGGCGATGAAATCGGGACTGGTCGGTACGCGGTTCATGGACACCATGGATGGTTGACGGCAAAGTGAGCATGCACCTGAACAAAAAACTTTCACAGGTTTCATGGTGCTGCTAGATCATAAACCAGTTTCCGGCGGTTTCTTCATATTCCTTATTGGCAATATCTGAAACACCACAGACCACTTGCAACACGCCCGTTGCAACGCCGTTGCATGGCAAAAAATTGAAACAAATCGTTTAGAATAAAGCATGCGCCGCCCTCCCCAACCTCCGCTCGACCACCGCGACAAACCCGTCATCTGGACCGTCTCCGTCTCGCGGCTGTTCGACCTGTTCCGCGACATCACGCTCGAATACGACGACCTGGCGACGATCGAACCGATCAACCTGGGTTTCGACGACGCCGTGCGCCACATCCGCGAACGCATGGCCACCGAGCGCTGCGACGCCGTCATTGCGGCCGGTTCGAACGGCGCCTACCTGAAAGGCCGGCTGTCGGTACCCGTCATCATCGCCAAGGCCAGCGGCTACGACGTGATGCAGGCGCTGGCACGCGCACGGCGCATCTCGCCGCACATCGGCGTCGTCACCTATCAGGACCCGATGCCGGAACTGGCCGAATTTGCCACCACATTCGGCTTCCAGATCGCGCAGCGCACCTACGCCACCGAGGAAGACGCGCGCGCGCAGATCAATGAACTGAAGGCGGCCGGCGTAAAAGCCGTCGTCGGCGCGGGCCTCGTCACCGACCTGGCCGAAGAGGCGGGACTGGCCGCCGTCTTCGTCTATTCGGCCACGGCCATCCGGCGCGCCTTCGACGACGCGCTGGAACTGGCGCGCCTGACCCAGATCGAATCGAACCGCGGACGGCGCGCGGTGGTCGCCGACACCCTGCGCGCACGCCACGGCCTGCACGACCTGCGCGGCGAATCGGAAGCGATGGAAGCGCTGCGCCAGTCGGTGGTGCTGTATGCCCGCTCGCCGGCGACGGTACTGATCCAGGGCGAGACGGGCAGCGGCAAGGAACTGGTGGCGCAGGCGATCCACCGCGAAAGCCCGCGCAGCCTGGGTGCCAACCGGCCCTTCATCGCCATCAATTGCGGCGCCATCGCCGAGTCCCTGCTGGAATCGGAACTGTTCGGCCACGAGGATGGGGCATTCACGGGCGCGCGCCGGGGCGGCCATGCAGGCCTGTTCGAAGCGGCCAACCACGGCACCCTCTTCCTCGACGAAATCGGCGAAATGCCGCTGGCCCTGCAAACGCGCTTGCTGCGCGTGCTGGAAGAGCGCGAAGTGGTGCGCGTGGGCGGCACGCGGCCCATCGCCATCAATGTGCGCATCATCAGCGCCACACACTGCGACCTGGAACAGCGCATCCGCGAAGGACGCTTCCGCGCCGACCTGTTCTACCGCCTGGCCGTGCTGCGCCTGCATTTGCCCGCCTTGCGCGAACGCGCCAGTGACATTCCCGGCCTGACCGAATGGTCGCTGAAAAACGCGCTGGCCGCGCTGGGCGCCCGTCCGCACCCCAACCTGCACGCGGAGATCCAGGCTTGCGCACCGCTGCTGCGCCGCTACGACTGGCCCGGCAACGTGCGCGAACTGCGCAACCTGGCCGAGCGCCTGGCGCTGTTCCTGGCCGCCGAACCGCTGCAGGCGCTGACAGCCGCCTTCGTGCTGGGCGTGGCGCCGGAACTGGCCAACGCCGCCGGCACGCCGGCGCTGCCGCCGACACCGACGCCAGCACCGGCCGCCGCCATCGCGCCACGCCTGGAAGATGAAAGCGCCAGCGCCGTGCTGGCGCGCTTCGGCGGGCGCCGCGACGCCGCCGCCCAATACCTTGGCATCAGCCGCACCACCCTGTGGCGCCGCCTGCGCGCTGGCTGATTTTTTCAACCTTACCCAAAACACCATGGACGATTGGCCTCACCTCCACGATTTATGGCAACGCTGCACGGGACACGGCGACGCCAGCGGCACACTGGCGCGCGACCACCGGGATATCAAGGCCCTGTACGCGCGCGGCATTTCGATGGAAGACGCGCTGCACTTCCTGTATCAGCAACGGCCGACCCTGCAGGCCTACACGGACTGGATCGCCGCGCGCACGCGCCCACGCCCGGCGCACGCCGCCAGTCCCCACCAGGACGTGCTGTCCGCCGCCGAGCTGCGCCATTTCGAGGAGCACGGCTATCTGGTGCTGCGCGGCGCCGTGCCGCGCGCGCAGTGCGCCGCCGCCCAGGCGGCCATCTGGGACTACCTGGGCGCCAGCCCGGATGATGCGGCATCGTGGTACCAGCCGCATCCGGGCAAGCGGGGCCTGATGCTGCAGTTTTCCGACCATCCTGCCCTCGAGGAAAACCGCCACGGCGCGCACATACGTCACGCCTATCAGCAGCTATACGGCGCCGGCGCCGGCATCTACGCCAGCATCGACAAGGTGAGCTTCAATCCGCCGGAAACGCCGCAGCACCGTTTCCCTGGCAGCGCCCTGCACTGGGACGTCAGCCTGCAACAGCCGATTCCCTTCAAGCTGCAAGGCATGCTCTACCTGAGCGACTGTCCGGCGCAGCACGGCGCCTTTCACTGCGTGCCCGGCTTCCAGCGGCACATGGCCGACTGGCTGCGGCAAGTGCCGCCGGGCCGCCAGCCGCGCGAATGGGCCATCGAAGACTTGCGGCCCTTGCCCGTCGAAGGCACGGCCGGTGATTTCATCATCTGGCACCAGTCCCTGCCCCATTGCGCCACGCCCAACCGCGGCCCAGCGCCGCGCATGGTGCAGTACCTGACCTATCTTCCGGACGACTGCCAGGACCAGGATGCGTGGCTCTGAACCACTCATCCCGCCCTGGCGCCGCTCATCCCGCGGCACTGGCGGCCTCTTGCCTGCGCCGCTAGCATGGTCGTCAAGGAGGAGTACCCCATGAAACGAACACTGCAAACATGCATCTTGCTCACCACCGTGCTGCTGGCGGGCGCCAGCCAGGCCGCCGCGCCCACCGCATTCAAGGTCGACGTCACCGGACAAGGCCGTCCCCTGATCCTGATTCCCGGCCTGGCGTCTTCCGGCGAAGTCTGGCAAGGCACGGTGGCGCGCCTGTGCGGCCCGCAATCCGCACGCCAATGCCACGTACTGACACTGGCCGGCTTTGCCGGCGTGGCGCCCATCGATGGCGACTTGCTGGCGCAGGCCGAGCAGCAACTGGCCGACTACATCGGCACCCAAAAACTGGGCCAACCGGCCATCATCGGGCATAGCCTGGGCGGCTTCCTGGCCCTGAAAATGGCCATCGACCATCCTGCCCAAACAGGCAAGCTGGTGATCGTCGACTCGCTGCCGGCGCTGGGTGCGACGCAACTGCCGTCCATCACGCCGCCGCAATTGCAAGCCATGTCAACGCAGATGCAAACGGCCATGCGCGCGCAGGATGACGCCACCTACGCCGCGAGCCAGCGCCGCGCGGTGAGCGGCATGGCCAGCGCGCCAGCCGACGTGGAACGCATCATCGGCTGGGGCCAGCGCTCGAACCGCGAAACGGTGATCAAGGCCATGGGCACGCTGATGGCCAGCGACCTGCGCCAGGACGTGGCGAAAGTGCAGTCGCCCACGCTGGTGCTGGGCACCTGGATCGCCTACAAGGATTACGCGCCGCGCACCGCCATCGAAGCGACCTTCCAGCAGCAGTATGCACAGCTGCCGGGCGTAAAAGTCGCGCTGGCCGACACGGCGCGCCACTTCATCATGTACGACCAGCCGGACTGGATGTATGCGCGCATCGAACAGTTCCTGGACTAGACAGTGAACGCGCCCTTGCACCGGCCGCCGCTGGCCAGGATCAACTGGTACTGGACCTTCCAGCTGGCCGGCTGGGGCGCGCTCACCTTGTTCAATAGCGTGTATGGCGGCTCCACGCAGCTGCGCATCGTCGTGACGATTGCCAGCTGGGGTTCCCTGGGCGGCTTGCTGCTGTCGCACCTGTGGCATGGCGTCCTGCGCCGGCGCGGCTGGGCGGCGAACGGCTTGCGCTGGAAACGCATCGTGCCGTCGCTGATCGTGCTGGCCGCCATCCAGACGGCCAGCGTGACGGCCGCCTTCCACGTCATGTATCCGCCGGACACCATCCGCGGCATCGCCTGGCTGCCCGGCGCGTTGCTGTTCTGGTTCGGGGTATTCCTGACCTGGACAGTGTTTTACTTCACTGCGCTGTCGCTGCGCCGCGCCAGCCGCTTCGAGGCCGAGGCGCTGCGCCTGGAAGTGCTGGCCAAGGATGCCCAGTTGCGCGCCCTGCAGGCGCAAGTCAATCCGCATTTTTTCTTCAATAGCCTCAATAGCGTGCGCGCGCTGATCTTCGAAGACCGCGAAGCAGCCGCGCACATGATCGACCAGCTGGCCGGCCTGATGCGCCACGCGCTGCAATCAGGCCAGCACGCCACGGTGCCGCTGTCGGCCGAAATGGACGCCGTGCGCGCCTACCTGGCCATCGAACAGATACGCTTCGAGGAACGCCTGCGCGTCAGCTTCGCGATCGAAATAAGCGCGCCCGACCTGGAACACGTGCGTGTGCCGCCCATGGCCCTGCAAACGCTGGTGGAAAACGCCGTCAAATATGGCGTCGAAACGAGCGCCGATGGCGCCGACATCCGCATCGCGGTACGGCGTTCCAGCCCTGCCGACGGCGCCGTCATGCTGCAGATCGAGGTGGCCAACACGGGCGCCTTGCGCGAACCAGGCAACTCCACCTGCGTCGGCCTGCGCAATGCACGCCAGCGCTTGCAGCTGGCCTGCGGCGAACGCGCCAGCCTGGAACTGCGCGAACAGGCCGGCTGGGTGTACGCCACCATCCACCTGCCGGAGCAAACATGAACGGTCAGCCGCTCACAGTACTGCTGGTCGATGACGAGCGCCTGGCGCGCGCCGAACTGCGGCGGCTGCTGGCGCCGCATGTGCAGCGCGGTGCGGTCGACATCGTGGGCGAGGCGGCCAGCGCGGCCGACGCCGTCGCGCAGATCGGCAAGCTGCGGCCCGACCTGCTGCTGCTCGACGTGCAAATGCCGGGCGGCTCCGGTTTCGACCTGCTGGCCGCGTTGGATGATGCTCCCGACGTCATCTTTTGCACGGCCTTCGACCAGTACGCGCTGCAGGCGTTTGAAGTGAGCGCCCTCGATTACCTGCAAAAACCCGTGCAGGCGGCGCGACTGGCCACGGCGCTGGCGCGTGCCGGCGCGCGGGCACTAGCCGTGCCGCCGCCCGCGCCGCGCAAAGTCTTCATCAAGGATGGGGAACGCTGCTGGTTCGTGGCGCTCGACGATATCCGGCTGCTGGAATCGGAAGGCAATTACACGCGCGTGCATTTCGGCACACAGCATCCGCTGATGCTGCGCACCCTGAACCAGCTGGAAGAAAAGCTCGATCCCGCCCTGTTCTTGCGCGCCAACCGGCGCCAGATCGTCAACCTGGCGCAGGTGGCGCAGCTCGTGACGAACGCCGCCGATGGCCTCGACCTGCAGCTGCTGGACGGCAGCGTGGTCGAGGTGTCGCGCCGCCGCGCGCAGCAGTTCAAGGCCGCCTGCGGCCTGTAACGGGACTATTTCAGCGCGGGGATCGGCTGCGCCTGGAAGGCGGGGCGCGGCTGCTCCTTGAGCTTTTTCGCCAGCATGTCGAGCGCCACTTCCAGCTGGCGGTCGGCGCCATTGAAGGTGGCGTGCGGCGGGTTCTCCACCTCCACATCCGGCACCACACCCACGCCTTCGATCAGCCACTGGCCGTCGATGCCGAACTGGCCGTTTTCCGCCACGCGCGCCATGCCGTTATCCAGCAGGCGCGTATTGTCGCTGAGCCAGACGCCGGCGCCGGCCGTGCGCTTGCCCACCAGCGGCGCCAGGCCCAGGGCCTTGATACCGGCGGCGAAGGTCTCGCCATCCGAATACGTGAGTTCATCGACCAGCACGATCAGGTGGCCGCGGAAGGTGTTCTGCATGTTCGACGACGGCTGCACGCCCGGCGGCGCCCAGTAGGCCCAGGCCTTGCGCAGCAGTTTTTCGATGATCCAGCTGTCGATATTGCCGCCGTTATTGCGCCGCACGTCGATGATCAGGCCTTCGCGGTTGATGTTGGCGTAAAAATCGCGCGCGAACGAGGCGATGTCATTGGGCCCCATGGCACGCAGGTGCAGGTAGCCGATGCGTCCTTGCGAGGCGGCGGCCACCTGCTCGGCGCGGCTCAATTCCCAGTCGCCATAACGCAGCGCCGTCTGTTTCGCCATGTTCACGGGCGTGACGATGACGGCGCGCGGCGCGCCCTTGCCATTGCCACGCTTGACCTGCAACAGCACCTGTTTGTCGGCCTGGTTCAGCAGCAGGTCGCTGATGTCGCGCGCGGCCAGCACATCCTTGCCGTTGACGGACGTGATCACGTCGCCCGCCTTCACATCCACGTCGGGCCGCGACAGGGGCGCGCGCGCCGAGGGCAGCTCCGCTTCGCTGCGGTAGACATGCTCGACCAGGTAGCCGTCGCCGGTACGCGTCAGCACGGCGCCCAGGCCCGCCGGCGTGCCTTCCTGTTCCGTGCGGCGCAGTTCGCCGGGACGGATCTGCGAATGCAGAGCGCCCACTTCGGCCACCATCATGCCCAGCACGTCATTGAGTTCGGCGCGGTCCGTGACCCGCTCGACCAGCGGCGCATATTTGTCGCGCGCCGCCTTCCAGTTCACGCCGCGCATCTTCGCGTCGTACAGGAAGTCGCGGTGCAAACGCCAGGCGTCGTTGAACATCTGCTTCCACTCCAGGCGCGGATTCGACACAAACGTCCAGTCGTCGACCTTCACCTTGGCCTTCGACAGGTCGGCCGGCAGCTTGGCGCCCGCCTCGATCACCAGCATCTCGCCCGGGCCGGTGGCGGCCGCCGTGCGATAGTACAAATGCTTTTTATCCTGCGCCAGGTCGAATTCGCGCACATTGGCCACCAGCAGTTCCGGCTTGGAGCCGGTATTGCCGATTGCCAAGGTCTTCAGGCTGGACTTGTTTTCGCCACTGTCGCGTTCGAGGAAATACAGGCGCTTGTCATCGGCGGCCAGCGCGCTGTAATTGCCCGCCGCCAGCGGCACTTCATACAGGCGCTCGGCCAGACCCTTGAAGGCGATGTCCGGCAAGCTGGCCGGCGCTTTCTTCACGGCCGCCTTGCCTCCCGCTTTCTCCAGGGCCTTTTCCGCCGCCGATTCGGCCGCCTTTTCATCGTCCGTCTCGGCCGGCTTGACGCCAGGCCGGCTCAGCTCATCGTCGGGCTGGAACGGGAAACGGTTGCCCGGCTGCAGCGCCAGCGCGTACACGCCGATGCGCTTGTCGAACACGGGGCCCATGTTGCGGTCGCCCCACGGCGACCCGTTGGCCAGCTGGAAATTGCGCGCCGACAGGAAATACAGCCAGCGCCCGTCGGGGGAAAATACGGGTGAACCGGACGTATAGCGGTCGCTGGTGACGAATTGCAGCTGTTTCGATGCGAGGTTGTACAAGCCGATCTGCTCCCGCTGTTCGTTGCTGGCTACGCGCACGATGCCCAGGTTGCGGCTGTCGGGCGACCATTGCACTTCGTCGTGCTTGTCCACGCCCGCCTTGCCCGCATCGTCGATCAGCTGGTTGCCCTTGGTCGCCAGGTCCAGCAGCCAAAAGCGGCCTTTTTTATCCGTGTGCGCCAGCCAGCGTCCGTCCGGCGATGGGTACAGCTTCCAGCGGTGATTATCGCCCTGCGTCGTCAACTGCTCGCCCTTGCCGGAGCCATCGGCGGCGTACTTCCAGATTTCATTTTCGCCGCTCGTGTCGACGATGGCGAACACGGATTTCTCGTCGCTGGAAAAGACGGCATCGCGCGCCCTTGCCCCTTCGGGAACGGCGATATCGACGCGGCGCAGGCTGCCCGTGCCGGCGATGCTGACGCGCCCGCGAGCGGTGAGGATGATGCGCTCATCCTTGCCAGACAGCTGCACATTGCTCAGGGTGTCGAGCGGCGAACGGATCTGGCGCGCGCGCTGCTGGTCAAAATCGGACACGAGGCTGATGGCCAGCGGCTGCGAGGCGCCCGCCGTGCCGGGCGCATTCAGGTCCAGCACATGCAAATCGGCGCCCAGCTGGTAGACGACCTTGCCATCGCCCAGCGAGGCATTGCGCACGTCCCACTGCGTATGGAACGTCAGCGCGCGGCGGTCGGAGCCGTCGGGCAGCATGCTCCACAGATTGTCACTGCCGCCCGCGTCGCTAATATAGTAGACACGACCCTGCCACCACATGGGGCGCTTGTTGTTGCCAGCCAACACCGCAGGCTCCGTGTGCATGCGCACGGCCTCGCCCTTGCCGCCCAGGTCATAGCGCCACAGGGTGGCATGCGCGCCGCCCCGGTAGTTGCGCACATTGTCGTTGGTCATGGCCAGGCCGAAACGCGTGAAGAACAGCGTCTTGCCCGTGTCGTCGAGCACGGCGTCGTTGGCGTCGGCCACGGGAAACACGCGGCGCGTCTGTTTCACGGGATCGATGGCGGCGACGATGCGGCGCGAAGCGGGACCGTCCGTGTTTTGCGTGCTGACCAGCACCTCGCCCTGCGCCGTCCAGCCCAGGACCAGCACGCCGCCATTGTCATACGAAATGCGGCGCGGCAAGCCACCGGCCAGCGGCATCACATACGCTTCCTGCGCCCCTTCGTAGGCGGCGGAAAACGCCAGCCACTGGCCATCGCGCGAAATCGCCGCATTCGTTTCATAGCCGGGATGCGTAGTCAGGCGCTGCGCCGCGCCACCGCGCACGCTGCTTTTCCACAAATCTCCTTCGGCCGTGAAGACAACGGTATCGCCGCGCACGGCCGGAAAGCGGAAGTAGCTGCCAGCAGGAGCGGCGACGGCAGCGGCGCCACCCAGCAAGCCGGCGGACAACAGGAAGAAGGCAAGAGTACGGGAAATTTTCATGTGGGCATCCAGATAGCGGTCAGGGCGATGAAATGGTATGGACATCATGTCGATACCGGACAACAATTCTGGCATAACTGGGACCAAAGAAAACCTTCTTTATTGCCCGCAAAAACGTAAAAAAACCCGCGCCACTTGCGTGGGGCGAGTTTCTTAACAAGAGCAGAAACGCTCTGAACGCCGAACAAAACCGTAGCGAGCGGCAGCGAGTTGCGGCTGAGAAGCGGAACTGTGCAAGAGCACAGTGAGCATCGGAGGCCGCAAATCGCGACGCGCAGTAGGTTTGGTTCGGTGTTCTTATTCCACTTCCACCGTTTCCGGTGCTGCCGTCGGTGCCGCGTCGGGCGGTTCCGGGAATTCCAGCAAGACCTGGTCCTTGTCGTCGAGGTCGACCGTGACCCGTCCGCCCGTCACCAGGCGGCCGAACAGCAGCTCGTCGGCCAGGGCCTTGCGGATCATGTCCTGGATCAGACGCGCCATCGGCCGCGCGCCCATCAGCGGATCGAAGCCTTTCTTGCCGAGGAAAGCACGCAGCTTCTCGGTAAACACGGCTTCGACCTTTTTCTCGTGCAACTGCTCTTCCAGCTGCATCAGGAACTTGTCGACCACGCGCAGGATGATTTCCTGGTCCAGCGCGCGGAAGCTGATGGTCGCGTCGATGCGGTTGCGGAATTCCGGCGTAAACATGCGCTTGATGTCGGCCATCTCGTCGCCTGCCTGCTTGGAATTGGTGAAACCGATCGAGGCTTTCTGCAAGCTTTCCGCACCCGCATTGGTCGTCATGATGATGATCACGTTGCGGAAATCGGCTTTGCGGCCATTGTTGTCCGTCAAGGTGCCGTGATCCATCACTTGCAGCAGGATATTGAAAATGTCCGGATGGGCTTTTTCAATTTCATCGAGCAGCAAGACCGCATGCGGCTTCTTGGTGATCGCTTCCGTCAACAAACCACCCTGGTCGAAACCAACGTAGCCCGGTGGCGCGCCGATCAAGCGGCTGACGGCGTGGCGCTCCATGTATTCAGACATGTCGAAACGGATCAGCTCGATACCGAGGATGAAGGCCAACTGTTTCGCCACCTCGGTCTTGCCGACACCGGTCGGACCGGAGAACAGGAAGGAGCCGATCGGCTTGTCCGTCTTGCCCAGTCCGGCACGCGCCATCTTGATGGCCGAAGCGAGCGCGTCGATAGCGGGATCTTGCCCGAACACGACATTGCGCAAGTCGCGGTCTATCGTTTGCAGCTTGCTGCGGTCGTCCTGATTGACCGTTTGCGGCGGAATGCGGGCGATCTTCGCGATGATGTCCTCGATCTCGGCCTTGCCGATGGTTTTCTTTTGCTTCGACTTCGGCAGGATGCGCTGCGCCGCGCCCGCTTCATCGATGACGTCGATCGCCTTGTCGGGCAGGTGGCGGTCGTTGATGAAGCGCGCCGCCAGTTCAGCCGCCGTCGACAGGGCCGAAGCCGAGTACTTCACGCCATGGTGCTCTTCGAAGCGCGATTTCAAGCCGCGCAGGATCTGCACGGTTTGCTCGACGGTCGGCTCGTTGACGTCCACTTTCTGGAAGCGGCGCGACAAGGCATGGTCTTTTTCGAACACGCCGCGGAATTCCGTGTACGTGGTCGCGCCGATGCATTTCAGCTGGCCGTTGGCCAGTGCCGGTTTCAGCAGGTTCGACGCATCCAGGGTACCGCCCGAAGCCGAGCCGGCACCGATGATGGTGTGGATCTCGTCGATGAACAGGATGCCGTTCGGATTGTCCTTCAATTGCTTCAGCACGGCTTTCAGGCGCTGTTCGAAGTCACCGCGGTATTTGGTACCGGCCAGCAAGGCGCCCATGTCCAGCGAATACACGACGGCATTTTGCAGGATTTCCGGCACATCGCTTTGCGTGATGCGGTACGCGAGGCCTTCGGCGATGGCCGTCTTGCCCACGCCCGCCTCGCCGACCAGCAGCGGGTTGTTCTTGCGGCGGCGGCACAGGATCTGAATCACGCGGTCGACTTCTTCCTCGCGGCCGATCAGCGGGTCGATCTTGCCTTCGGCAGCGGCCTTGTTCAGGTTTTGCGTGAACTGGTCGAGCGGGCTTTCCTTCGGCTGGCCATCGACGGGCGCTTCTTCCACGCCTTCGGAGGCTTTCGCGCTTTCCGTCGACTGGTCCTTGCGCACGCCGTGCGAAATGAAATTGACCACGTCCAGGCGCGTCACGCCCTGCTGGTGCAGGTAGTACACCGCATGCGAATCCTTTTCGCCGAAGATGGCCACCAGCACATTGGCGCCCGTGACTTCCTTCTTGCCATTCGAGGCGGACTGGACGTGCATGATGGCGCGCTGGATCACGCGCTGGAAACCAAGCGTCGGCTGGGTGTCGACTTCGCCCGTGCCAGGCACGGTCGGCGTGTTATCGCCGATGAAATTGGTGAGGGTCTTGCGCAGGTCTTCTATATTGACCGCGCAGGCACGCAACACCTCGGCAGCGGAGGGATTGTCCAGCAGTGCCAGCAGTAAATGCTCAACCGTGATGAATTCGTGCCGTGCCTGCCGAGCTTCGACAAACGCCATGTGCAAACTTACTTCTAATTCCTGCGCAATCATACTTCCTCCATCACGCACTGCAGGGGGTGCCCCGCCTTGCGCGCATGCGTTAAAACGAACTCCACTTTGGTACACGCTATATCTTTAGAGAACACGCCGCACACTCCTTTGCCGTAGCGATGAACACTGAGCATGATTTGCGTCGCCGTTTCACGGTCCTTGTTGAAATACTCCTGAATGATGGCCACCACAAATTCCATCGGGGTGTAGTCGTCATTGAGCAAGGCTACCTGGTAGAGCGGTGGCGGCTTCAGTACCTGCCGCTCCAGCAGGGTTTCTGTGTCGTGCTTGGTTGCCATACGCTTATTCTAATGCTTTCACAGTGGTTGTCATGCGCAATATCTACGCCTTTCCAATTGTTTTCAATCTTACGCGTTTTCTTAATAGTGCGCAGATGGCGACCTTGCTGTCAAAATCAAGAGTTGCTTTTTTGGTTGCCGTGAAGAATTTGGCAATATCGATGGAAAAGCGCTTGACTTCATTATTTATTCCGCCAACAATGGCTGTATCGACTGTTGCAGTAATGTACAGCTTGATAAGAAGTGAGACGTCGAGGAGGGGGCAAGAAGCTTCTTGCTTTTATGGCTCGTGTGATTTGTTTTAATTTTGAAAGTTCTTTTTATGGCAACAGGTACAGTTAAGTGGTTCAATGATTCCAAAGGTTTTGGCTTCATCACTCCAGATGACGGCGGCGAAGATTTGTTTGCTCACTTCTCCGCAATCAACATGAACGGTTTCAAGACCCTCAAAGAAGGTCAAAAAGTTCAATTCGAAGTCACGCAAGGCCCTAAAGGCAAGCAAGCTTCCAACATCCAAGCAGCCTAAGCATCGCCGGCCCTCAGATGTGAAAAACCCCGTCTCCTGACGGGGTTTTTTTTCGTCCGCAGGGTGCGCAGCGCCCCCTGCCCCTGCTATTACATGTGTTCGATCATCACCTCGCCGAAACCGGAGCACGACACTTGCGTGGCGCCTTCCATCAGGCGGGCAAAGTCGTAGGTGACGCGCTTCGAGGCGATCGACTTTTGCATCGATGAAATAATCAGGTCGGCCGCTTCCAGCCAGCCCATGTGGCGCAGCATCATTTCCGCCGACAGGATCAGCGAACCGGGATTCACGTAATCCTTGCCCGCGTACTTAGGCGCCGTGCCGTGCGTCGCTTCAAACATGGCGACGGAGTCGGACAGGTTGGCGCCAGGCGCGATGCCGATGCCGCCCACTTGCGCCGCCAGTGCGTCGGAAATATAGTCGCCGTTCAAATTCAGGGTGGCGATGACGCTGTATTCGGCCGGACGCAGCAAAATCTGTTGCAGGAACGCGTCAGCGATGGAATCCTTGACGATGATGTCGCGGCCCGTCTTCGGATTCTTGAATTTGCACCAGGGGCCGCCATCGATCAGCTCGGCGCCGAATTCCTTTTGCGCCAGCGCATACGCCCAGTCGCGGAAGCCGCCTTCCGTGTACTTCATGATGTTGCCTTTGTGCACGATCGTCACGGATGGCTTGTCATTGTCGATCGCATACTGGATGGCCTTGCGCACCAGGCGCTCCGTGCCTTCGATGGAGACGGGCTTGATGCCCAGGCCGGACGTGGCCGGGAAGCGTATCTTGGTCACGCCCATTTCATTGATGAGGAAATCCATCAGTTTCTTGGCTTCGGCCGAGCCTTGCTGGTATTCGATGCCGGCGTAGATGTCTTCCGAGTTTTCGCGGAAAATCACCATATCGGTCTTTTCCGGCTCTTTCACGGGCGATGGCACGCCCGTAAAATAGCGCACGGGACGCAGGCAGACATATAAATCGAGCTGCTGGCGCAGGGCCACGTTCAGCGAGCGGATGCCGCCGCCGACGGGCGTGGTCAGCGGGCCCTTGATGGAGACCACGTAATCCTTCAGTACTTCCAACGTTTCTTCCGGCAGCCACACGTCGGGGCCGTACACATTCGTCGATTTTTCGCCCGCATAGATTTCCATCCAGCTGATCTTGCGCGCGCCGCCGTAGGCCTTGGCCACGGCAGCGTCGATCACCTTGATCATGACCGGGCTGATATCGATGCCCGTGCCATCGCCTTCAATGAAGGGAACGATGGGATTATCTGGTACATTCAGCGAAAAATCGGCGTTGACGGTGATTTTTTGGCCGTCAGCAGGTACAGTGATATGTTGATACATCGTGATCTCCGAAGTGGGACACACCGCTGGCGGGCAACACAGGCCGGCGACGCGCTCTGCGGTTGCAGAGTTTACAAAAACAAGCCCGAACATGGCGGCAACAACGCACTTTAGCAGGGAAAGAACACCCGGGCCATCTGCGGCGCCAAAGAACCTTATCGCCACACCGCCTCAAGTCTTCTATAAGACATAAGACCAGCGTTTCACATTATGCACCAGTATCTTACAGGGCGCCACGCTTTTGCGGCGCCAACCAGCAGCCACCATCATTTGCATCAATTCCATTACCAGCATGCCACTCATCCTCTTCAATAAACCATTCCAGGTCCTGTGCCAGTTTTCGCCACAGGATGGCCGCGCCACTCTGGCCGACCATCTCAGCATCCCCGGCATCTACCCGGCCGGCCGGCTCGACGCCGACAGCGAAGGCTTGCTGCTGCTGACGGACGACGGCCGCCTGCAGCACGAGATCAGCCACCCGGACCGCAAGGAAGCGAAAACCTACCTGGTGCAGGTCGACGGCGTGCCCGATGCGGCCAGTCTGGCGCGCCTGCAGGCGCCGCTGGACCTGGGCGACTTCATCACCAAGCCGTGCAAGGCCGTGCGCATTGCCGAGCCGGACTGGCTGTGGCCCCGCAACCCGCCCATCCGCGCGCGTGCCGACAAACCCACCTCGTGGCTAGCGATCACCCTCAAGGAAGGAAAAAACCGGCAAGTGCGGCGCATGACAGCCGCCGTCGGCCTGCCCACCCTGCGCCTGGTGCGCAGCGCCATCGGCCCGTTCTCGCTGGCCAGCCACCCCCTCCTGCCCGGCGAATGGTGCGAAGTGCCGGCCGAGAACATTGGAAAAGCGTGAACTGGACAAGAAAAACCCACTCGGGCGCCAAATTTTGCCAAGATGCACTATTTATTTTTAGATAATGCATTAAAATCATCTGACCTTAACATGACTGAAAAGGAAAGATGATGACAAAAGTAATACTGGCCTTGGCCGCTTCCCTGCTCGCTGGCGCAGCACTCGCGCAATCGGGCGCCAAGGTGCACGCTTCTGCCGCTACCGATGCCGTCAAGCCGCCACCCGCATCGGCTGCCAGCCATGCCTCGGCCGCCACCGACGCCGTCAAGCCGGTACCACCGGCGTCGGCCTCCGTCAACGCTTCGGCCGCCACGGATGCGGCGCGTGCCGGTGCCTCGACCAAGGCCTCGGCCGCAACCGATGCGCCGCGCCTGATTCCCCAGGCACACAAGACGAAGCAGCCAGCCGCTGAAGCAGGCAAGCCCGTGAAATAAACGCAGTTCCCGGGGTTACGGCAGCAAGCATGTTGCTGTAACCCCACGCTTTCGGTACGGACAGGCAGCACGCTTGACCGGGCAGCCGCCAGCATGGCTTAATCGCCGCTTCGCAGCCACCGTCCCGCCCCATGAAAAATTCCCTACGCCATCTCAGCCTGTCTATCGCCCTGCTGGCGTGCACCAGCATTGCCCAAGCGCAAACACCGCAAGGCAAGAGCTTGCAACTGTCGGCTGGCATGCATTTGATTCAGGCGGAAGTGGCCGCCACGGAAGAGCAGCGCGAACAGGGTTTGATGTACCGTGAAAAGATGCCGGCCAATGCGGGCATGCTGTTCGTCTTTGGCAACCCATCGACGCAATGCATGTGGATGAAGAACACGCCGCTGCCCCTGTCGGTGGCTTTTATCGATGCCAGCGGCAAGATCGTCAACATCGAAGACATGCAGCCACACACGCTCGACAGCCATTGCTCGACCAGGACCGTGCCCGTGCGCTATGCGCTGGAAATGAACCTGGGCTGGTTCAAGCAAAAGAACATCAAGCCAGGCATGAGCATCGGCAACCTGCCGACGGCGCGGTAGGCCGTGGCCGCTGTCCAGCGTGGACACGGCCGCAAAAAAACGGAAAAGAAAACGAAAAAAACGCGAAAAAACCCGCCAGAATGAATCTGCGGGTTTTTGCTTTTCAACCAGTGCCAGCGTACCGGCACAGGCAAGGCCACCGTGGTGGCTTGCCTGCTGGCGAATATTAAGCGGACAGTGCTTTCAAAGCAGCTGCCAGACGGCTCTTATGGCGAGCTGCCTTGTTTTTGTGGATGATCTTCTTGTCAGCGATACGGTCGATGGTCGACACGGATGCTTGGAAGATTGCAGCAGCAGCTGCCTTGTCGCCGCCCTGGATCGCTTTGCGAGCAGCTTTGATAGCCGTGCGCAAGGTCGAACGTTGGGACGAATTGTGTGCGTTTTGCTTAACTGCTTGACGAGCGCGTTTGCGCGCTTGTGCGGTATTTGCCATGGAATTTCCTAAAACAGGGTCAAAGTGCGTTTGCAAACATTAGTGTTTGCCAACCGGTGCGTTCTGTGCGTCTGCCGAACCATGTGTGCCAAACCAGTGCCTGTCAAACATTAGTGTCTGCGTAACAGAATTCTGTACAGCCTTCGATTATAGCGATATTTTCAAGCGGGGGCAAATCAAAAAACCGTGTGTGACGCCAAAAAGACCTGAAAATGGGGCTGGCAAGGGCGAATTGGCAGCGAATCGGCAGCGTTTGTTACCATATTTTAAGCGTTTAACGGTACCCCGTCCGGCTATAATCTGCCCCCATGAACTTGCTTAAAACCCTCGCCGCCATTTCCAGCATGACCATGCTGTCCCGTGTAACCGGATTATTGCGCGAAAGCCTGTTCGCGCGCGCCTTTGGCGCCGGCGCCTACACGGACGCCTTCATTGTTGCCTTCCGCATCCCCAACCTGTTGCGCCGCCTGTTTGCCGAGGGTGCCTTCTCGCAAGCCTTCGTGCCGATCTTGTCTGAATACAAGAACCAGCATGGCCAGGAAGCCAGCAAGCGATTGGCCGACCATGTGGCCACCACCCTCGTCTGGGCTACTTTGCTCGTATCCGCCATCGGCATCGTCGGCGCGCCATGGTTCGTCTACGCCATCGCCACGGGCCTGTCCAAGGACCCGGGTGCTTTTGACGCGGCCGTGTGGATGACGCGTCTGATGTTCCCTTATATTACTTGCATGTCCTTCGTGGCCCTGGCCGGCGGCATTTTGAATACCTGGCGCGAATTCAAGATTCCCGCATTTACGCCGGTGCTGCTGAACCTGTCGTTCATCGCCGCCTCGCTGTTCCTCGCACCGCACTTGAAACAGCCGATCTACGCCATGGCCATTGCCGTGTTCGCCGGCGGCCTGCTGCAAGTAGCCATCCAGATTCCCGCGCTGATCAAGATCGGCATGCTGCCGCGCCTGTCGATCAATCCCGCCATCGGCTTGTCCGACGGCGGCGTGCGCCGCGTGCTGAAAAAGATGGGGCCGGCCGTGTTCGCCGTTTCGGCAGCGCAGATCAGCCTGATGATCAATACCAGCATCGCGTCGCGTCTGGCCGAGGGCAGCATTTCCTGGCTGTCGTATGCGGACCGACTGATGGAGTTTCCCACCGCCATGCTGGGCGTGGCCCTGGGCACCATCTTGCTGCCCAGCCTGTCGAAGGCAAACGTCGATGGCGACAAGACGGAATACTCGGCCCTGCTGGACTGGGGCTTGCGCCTGACTTTCCTGCTGGCCCTGCCCGCCGCCGTCGGCATGGCAACCCTGGCCACGCCGCTGATCGCCACGCTCTTTCACTACGGCAAGTTCACGGCCGAATCCGTGACCATGTCGACAGAGCCGCTGGTGGCCTACAGCCTGGGTTTGATCGGCATCATTTTGGTAAAAACCCTGGCGCCCGCGTTTTATGCGCGCCAGGATATCCGCACGCCCGTGAAAATCGCCATCGGCGTGCTGATCGCCACGCAGTTGATGAATCTGCTGTTCGTGCCGTATATCGCCGTGGCCGGTCTGGCCCTGTCGATCGGCCTGGGCGCCTGCCTGAACGCCACGTTTCTCTACTGGGGCTTGCGCAAGCGCGGCATCTACCAGCCGAAACCGGGCTGGGCCAAGTTCTTCCTGCGCCTGCTACCGGCACTCATCGTGATGGGTGGCGTGGCCTATTTTGGCGCCATGCGCATCGACTGGATCGCTATGCAAGCCCATCCGCTGTTGCGGGCCGGCGCGCTCGCCCTGGTGGTGGCCGCGTGCGGCGTGGCGTACTTTGCAACGCTATTTGCAGTAGGCTTCCGCTTCCGCGATTTCAAACGCCACGCGTAGCGATCGCGCATCTAGTCATGCAGTAGAAACAAAAAAACCCGCCTCGGCGGGTTTTGACATTCTGGCTAACGAAAATCAAACAGCTTTGCGGGCGCGGCGACGTGCGGCGAAGCCGACCAGCGCCAGGCCGCCCAGCAGCATGCCGTAGGTTTCAGGTTCCGGCACCGGCAAGGCCGATACTGTGCCCACGTACTGGCCATTCTGCAAACCGGTCAAGCCCGAAACGTGCACCTCATAGGTGCCTGCCCCCAAGGAACCAGCCCAGCTCAGGCTTTGGATACCGGCCACCGACGTCAGGGTCAGGTCGCCATAGCCCACCAGGGTAGCGGCGAAATTGCTGATCGCGCCTTCGGCAACGGAAAACGTTTGCAATGCGCCAAACGACGCCGACGATGGGGTCAACAGTTTAAAGGTCCACAAATCGTCGACCACCGAATTGGCGGCGAAATTGGTGGTGATCGATGCCCGCGTATCGAAGCCGCTCGGATCCAGGATACCCAGATTGTAGGTGGCCGCCGATGCGCTGAACGATGCTGCAGCCAGAATGCCTGCCGCGATAAATTTCAATTTCATAAATTATCCCTTAAAAGTAATTTATGGCCGCCAGGTGGGTCAGCCATCGCTTTAGTACTGAAAGTACCAGCCACAATGGTAGCATAAAGGCATCAAATTAATTGTAATTATTTTATTGAAATTGCATTTAGGATAATTATTTCTGTCATGAATTGGTTGCGTGCATAGAGCAATTTCCTAAAGAAAATAGTTCTCTCTATATCGTTTTACCATCGACTTATGGTTACGGCGGATTGGGGGCCTCCTGCTGCACGCCGGTCCCTTCCTCCGGCTCCACCGCCTCGGGCGCCGATGGTTCGGGCGCTGGCGCGGCAGGATGCGGTGCCGGAAACAACGCTGACGGTGCGGCGGAGGGCGGCGCGACGGCGTCTGCCGGCACCAGGGCCAGTCCCGCCGGCGGCACGGGTCCACCGGTGACAAACTGCCACTCGGACAGGTGCGACTTGCCTTCGAACCCCGTGAAGCGAGCTTCGAAATTGCCCACTTTTAAAGGCTTGGACGACGACAGGCTATGCACGCCGATGATGCCCTGGCTGCCGGGCTGGTACAGCAAGCCCCACTCGGCGCGTCCCGTGATGGGGTCCACATACAGCTTGCGCAAATGGCGGCGCACCTGCGGAAAGCGGGGGTCGCGCAGCAAGGCGGCCAAGGTCGGCGGATGCTGCGGCTGGCCAGCTGGCGTGGCGCCCGCATAGCTCTGCAGCGCATCGACAAACTGCGCGCCGATGTCGAGCAATTCCTGCTCGGCAGCTTGGCGCTGCAACAGGGAGCCCATCTTCAGACCAGCCGCGCCCACGAGGCCCAGGATGGCCACCAGGATGATCAGCCCCAGATAAGTAAAACCGCGCTGGCGGCGCGCAGAACGATGCACGGCCGCTACCAGTCGGCGAACGGCGTGCCGCTGCGGTCCTTGCCGGGCGCGCCGCTCTTCACGTCATACACCAGGCCCGGCGTGTCGTCGGGCGGCGGCACGATGACCCAGCTGGCGTCGCTGTCCGTGATGGGATCGATGGGCATGGCGCGCAGGTATTTCTTTTCCACCAGTTGCTCGATGGAATCGGGATAACGGCCCGTATCGCCGTGGAACTGGTCGATGGTCGTGCGCAGGTTGCGCAAGTTATCTGCCAACACGGTTTCCTTCGCCTTGTCGAGGCTGGGAAAGTAACGGGGCACGGCCAGGGTCAGCAGCAGCGCCACGATGCCGAGCACCACCAGCAACTCGATCAGGGTGAAGCCGCGCGCGCGGGCAGGATGGGTTTCAGCAGCCATGGTTCACCATAGACGGTAAGGCACGTTGTTCAAGCCAGTCTTGCCGGACGTGCAATACACATCGTAGACATCGTCGCCCTCGCGCGGTTCGGCCGCTTCGCTGGCGTAGCTGCGCTTGCCCCACGTTTGCGCATCGCTCAGGCCCGCGTCCGCGTTGAACGGGTCGCGCGGCACGCGGCGCAGGAAAAACAGCTTGCTGCGCTTCGGGTTGCGCTGGTCCGGCACGCCTTCGACCAGCAGTTCCAGGCTTTTCGGGTAGCCGCTGGCATCAGGCGCACGCAGGATGCGGCCCTCGTCGCCGGCCCGTTTATAGGCATCGAGCCCCTGGCGTATCTCGCGCAGCGCGCGCCGCAATTCCTGCTCCTGGCGCCGCTGCACCGTCACCTGGGTGACGGGGATCACCAGGGTGGCCAGCACGCCCAGGATGGCCAGGGTCACCAGCAGCTCGATCAGGGTGAAGCCCCCCTGCCCATGCGCCAGTCTCATTTGGCGGGCGGCGACGCCACCGGCACCGGCTGGCTCGATGACAGCGGCAGGGGCTGGCCAGCCGATATCGGCAAAGGCGACGCGGCCGGCTCGGGCGACGGCGACACTTCCGGCGCGGGCACCGTTTGCGGCAATGTCTGCGGCAAGGTCGATGGCACCTGGCCCGGTGCCATCAGCGGCTGCGCCGGCGCCGGCTGCATGCCGACGGCGGACGGTCCGGAACGCACGATCACCGTACCCGGCATCTGCGTGGGCGCCTTGGCCGCCATGTCGGGACGGCGGCGGAAGCTGCCTTCCGTTCCGGCAGAGAATTCCGACTCCTTCGCTTCCGGGCGCTGCACCGTGCGCACCAGGTGCGGCGTGATCGACAGCACGATTTCCGTCTTCTGACTGTCGTCCTTGCTGCTGCCGAACAGGCGTCCCAGCACGGGTATGTCGCCCAGGCCCGGCACCTTGTTGCCCGAGCTGCGCTCCTCATTGTTGATCAGGCCAGCCAGCACCTGGTTTTCGCCATCCTTCAACTGCAGCATGGTCGACGCCTGACGCGTGCCGATCTGGTACAGGGTCGAGCCGCTCCTGGTGATGGTGGCCGCCCCCAGGTTGCTCACTTCGAGCGAGATGCGGATGCCCACTTCATTATTCAAATAGATGGTCGGCTCGGCGTTCACCGTCAGGCCCACGTCCAGGTAGCTGATCGACTCGGAAGCAAAGCCGCCCGTGCCCGGCGAAATGGTGGTGGTCACCACGGGCACCCTGTCGCCGATGACGAATTTCGCCTTTTCCCGGTTGCGCACGCGGATGCGCGGGTTGGCCAGGATGTTCGCGTCGCCGTCCGTCTTGTTGACATTCGCCGTCACGGACAGGTCGCTCACGCCGATGCTGCGCTGGTTCAGCTTGTTCAAGTCACTGATGGTCAGGCCTATCCCGCCCGAGGTGGAAAGCGGCGTGAGGGTCAGGCTCGATGGCCAGGCCACGCCCAGTTCCAGCAGGCGGCTGCGCTTGACTTCGAGGATTTCCAGTTCCAGCACCACTTCCGCCTCGGGCACGTCCTGCAGCGCGATCAGGCGCTCGGCCAGGCGGATCGCCTCCGGCGTGTCGCGCACGATGACGAGGTTAAGCTTTTCATCGGCCACCACGTCGCGCGTCTTCAAGATGGTCTTGAGCGTGTTGGCGACCTGCTTGGCGTCCGCGTTCGCCAGGAAGAAGGTCTTGACCAGCACTTCCTGGTATTCCTTCAGCTTGGCCGCCACGTTCGGGTAAATCAAGATCGTGTTCGCATCCATCACCTGCTGCTCCAGCTGATTCGTCACCAGCAGGAAGTAGACGGCCGATTCCACCGTGCTGTTTTTCAGGAAGATCGAGGTTTTCGCGTCCGCCTTGACGTCCTTGTCGAAGACGAAGTTGAGGCCGGAGCGGCGCGCGATCAGCTCGAACACCTGTTTTAACGGCGCGTCGCGAAACTCGATGGTGATCGGCTGCTTGTACGATTTGGCCAGGCCCGACTCCACTACGGGCGGCGCCGTCTTCTCGTCGACTTCGCGCAGCAGCGCGCGCGCGCCGCCGTGATTCGGCTGCTCGGTGAGGATGGCGTTCAGGCGCTGGCGCGCCGGATCGTAGCGCTTGGCCTCGATATCTTTCTGCGCTTCGGCCAGCAGCTTGGCCTGGCGCTGCTCGCGTTCAAGCGCGCGCAAGCCGCTGATGGCGCGCTCATTCTGCGCATCGATTTCCAGCACACTCATGAAGGAGGCGCGCGCCAGCTCGCCCTGCCCCGCCTGCGCCTGGCGCTCGGCCTGCTGCAAACGGCTGCCAGTCGCCCGTTCGCGCGCCTGCAGATAGGCGCTGCGGTATTGCGCATTGCCGGGGTCCTGCTGCAGCGCTTCCTGCAGCTTTTGCAGGCCGGCCGGGATTTGATCTTGCGCAAGCAGCTCGCGCCCGTCGCGGTATGCCTGCTGCCCGGCGCAGCCTGACAGCACCAGCAGCAGCGCCAGCAACGGCGCCGATGAAAAGGAACGAGACATCACTCGAGTACTCCAATGTTGAGCTGCTGAACCTGGTTCAACGGCAGATAAGTGAGCGTCATGACGGGCGGCGCGATCGTCACGACCTTGTAGGCGCCATCGATGACGGTATTGGCGCGCACGATATACGTCTTGTCGGCGCGCGACAAAAACACTTCCCAGGCGCCATCGGCGGCCGCCTTGCCCAGGTAGACGAAGGGCAGCGGTGGCGCCATCGGCGGAGGTGGCGGCGGCGCGGCCGTCAGCGCCATTTTCGGCGGCGGCGGATTCCAGTTCTGGCTCTGGAAGACGCCATCGGCGCCGCCAAAGGTTTCGCCCTCCTCACCCGCCACCTCGCTGCGCGGCAGCAGGGCCAGGATGGCCGGCTGCGCGGATGGCTGCTTGACGGCCGCATGGCGCGCGGGCGCGACGGCCCGCTCGACGGCTTCGGCCACCTCGGCCACGGGCTGGCGCTCGCCCCACAACAGCAAGGCACCCGCGCCCAGCACGCCGGCCAGCATGAGACTATGGCGCGGGGTCATGGCGCCTCTCCCGCGTTGTCGGACAAGCCATCGGTCAAATAAAAGGTCAGGCGCAAGCGCGCTTCGAGTTGCGTGTCGGCGATCTGCTCGCGGCGAAAACTCAGTTCGTCGAGCGAGGCGAAGGGGGCGGCGCGCAGCGCCTGCAGCGCGAACTGCCACACGGCCGCATAACTGCCCTTCAGCGGCAAGGTCACCTGCCAGGTGGCGACCCTGCTGGCCTTGTCGTAACCGCTCTTGTATTCGCCTTGCGCCAGCAGCAAACCGTTTTTCGCGGCCAGGTCGAACAACTGCTTGACCTGTTGCTCCGCGTGACGCTGCGGTCCCAGGGCAGCATAAAAGCGCGCCAGGTTCTCGCTGGCCGTCGCCCCTGGCGCCGCGGCCGCCACTGCCAGCGATGGCACGGGCAAGGGCCGCGCTTCCAGCTGCGCCGCCACGGCCCGCTGCTGCCAGGCCCAGACCCAGGCGGCCGCGCCCAGCGCGAGGAGGGCCACGGCCAGGCAGGCGGGCGCGCCCAGGCGGCGCAACAGCAGTTGCACGCGCAGGCGCAAGAGGCTGATGTCGATGGCCATCATGGCGTGCCCCAGCGCGCTTCAAGCTGGAAGCGCAAGGGTTTGTTCGGATCGAGCGCGTTGATTTCATGGCGCAGCAGCTGCACACGTGCGCCGAAAAGTTCCTGCTGCTTCAATTGCGCGATGTAGCCCACCATGGCATCGCTGCCCGTCGTCTCGGCCGTGATCTTCAGCACGCGCTTGCGCGCGTCCGGCTCCAGCGCCAGCAGCGCGATGCCGGGCGGCGTGGCGCTCGCCAGCGCATCCTGCAAGTCGCGCCACGGCAGGTTCAATTGCAGGATGGCCGCGTTCACGGCTGCCGCCTGCGCGGGCGCGATAAGCACTTGCGGTGGCGGCGCCGGCCCCTGCGTGGCGGCCATCACGCGCTGCTGCGCCAGATGCCAGCGTGCCTCGCTTGCCTGCTGGCGCTGCAGCGCGGCGCTGCCGCTGTACGCCGCCGTGACGGTCAGCGCCACGCCCAGCGCACCAACGCACCATGCCCACGCGGGCATGCGGTGCAGGCTGCGGCGCCAGTTGGGTGGCGCGAAATCGATATCGAGGCGCGTCATGCCACGCCTCCGCTGCGGGCCAGCCGGGCGGCCGGCGACAAGGCGCCATCCCCGTCTGGCGTCGAGAATATCTGGCAGTGAAACTCTTTCGCCGGCGCCAGCCAGCCCGCTGGCGGCGCGCCGCACAGCTGCAGCAGCGCCGGTGCGGGCACGCCTTGCAGCAGCGCTTCGCGCGCCAGCATCTGCTCCAGCCAGCCATGGCCGGCGTCTGGGGGAACGGGCAGCGCGCGCACGGCGCGCAGGCGTCCATCGTGCCGCACGCCTAGGGTCAAGGCGTCCTCCTGCAGCTGGCCAAACCAGGCGCCCGGTTTCAGCGCGCCATGCCAGCGGTTCCAGTGGCGCGCAAATTGCGGCGTAATAAAAATCAGGGCCAGCTTGCGTGCGGCCGCCACGCGCGTCAGCTGCGCCAACAGCGCACGCGGCACGGCGCAGGAAAACGGCGCGCGCGCATCCCAGGCGCTGCTGCTGTGCCACAGGCTCGGAGGATCGCCATACAGCGACTGGAAGCGCAGCGCGGCGGCCGCCTCGATATCGGCCAGGCGCGCGGCGCCTTGCGGCATGTCCACTTGCCACAGGCGCGCCAGCCCATCGTCGAGCACCACGGACAGGGGCCAGCCCGCGTACTCGCTGGCTGGCAGCAACTGCGCCAGCGCCTGGCCCAGGGCGGCAAAATCGCCATGCAGCGTGTCATCCGGCACATACGCGGCTTCGCCCAGCAAGGTCCAGGCGGGCGCACGCCAGCGGCTGCTGCGCCACAGGCTCACCTTGCCCGCCGCCACGCCCAGGCGCAGCCCTAGTCCGTAACCTCTACGCATGCAGGGTGACCCTCTTGATTTCCGTGATGGTGGTGGCGCCCCGCTTGACCAGTTCCAGCGCCGCCAGGCGCAGGCTGCGCGTGCCGTTCGCATACGCGGCCACCTTGATCTGGCGGATCGGCTTTTTATCGACGATCAGTTCGCGGATTTCATCGGTCAGCACGAGAATCTCGGCGATCGAGCGGCGCCCCTTGTAGCCCGTGCCGCGGCAGTCGCCGCAACCCTTTCCCTGCTTGAATTGATAGCCTGCCACGTCGGCGCGCGCCAGGCCCACGCTGGCCAGCTCAGCATCGTCAGGCGTGTAGTCGGTGGCGCAATGGGGGCAGTTGGTACGGATCAGCCGCTGCGCCCAGATGCCGTTCAGGGCCGAGACGAACGCATACGGATCGATGCCCATGTGGGTAAAACGGCCAAACACGTCGAAGACATTATTCGCGTGCACGGTGGTGAGCACCAGGTGGCCCGTGAGGGCCGATTGCACGGCGATTTCCGCCGTCTCGCGGTCGCGGATTTCACCCACCATGATTTTATCGGGGTCATGGCGCAGGATCGAGCGCAAGCCCTTGGCAAAGGTCAGCCCCTTTTTTTCATTGACGGGGATTTGCAAGATGCCGGGCAGCTGGTATTCGACGGGGTCTTCGATGGTGATGATCTTTTCGCGCCCGTTATGGATTTCCGTCAGCGCCGCATACAGGGTCGTCGTCTTGCCCGAACCCGTGGGGCCGGTGACGAGCAGCATGCCGTAGGCTTCCTGCGCCAGCGCGCGCAGAGCTTGCAGCGACGGCGCGTCAAAGCCCAGCGCTTCGAGGGTCAGGGCGCCATACGCCTCGATCATGGCGCGCTTGTCGAGGATGCGGATGACGGCATCCTCGCCATGGATGCTGGGCATGATGGAGACGCGCAAATCGATTTCGCGCCCGCCCGATTCGACGCGGAAGCTGCCGTCCTGCGGCACGCGGCGCTCGGCAATATCGAGTTCGGCCAGCACTTTCAGGCGCGAGATGATGTGTTCGGCCACTTCGATGCCGTTGACGGACGTGGCGTGATCGAGCACGCCGTCGACGCGGTACTTGACGGCCAGGCCGCCGGCCGTGCTTTCCAGGTGGATGTCGGAAGCGCCCGCCTTCAGCGCATCATATAAGGTCGAGTTGACCAGCTTGACGGCGGGGCTGGCCGCTTCCGAGACGCTGGCGAACGACAGCACGGCGGCCGTCTTGCCGTCGCGCCGCGCATCGGTAGCTGCGCCGGGCAGAAGGCTGTCGACAGCGCGCGCCGACTCTTCCTGCTTCGACAGGTAGGCGCCGATGTCGGCCTGCAGCGCCAGGCGCACGTTCAAGGCGCCCTGCCCGGCGCGCGCACTGAGCCAGGTTTGCAGGTCGAGGTCAAAAGGGTCGGCGATCACGCCCACCAGCTGACCGTCGGCGGCGCGCAGCAGCACGCTGTGGCGCGCCAGCGCCTGCGACAGGGGCAGCACATCGAAAGCGGGAGACAAGGCCAGCATGTCGGCCGTCTCCAGCACGTCCAGGCCGAAGGGGCGCGCCAATTCGCGCACCACGGCGCGCGCCTCGATACCGCTCAACTGCTGCAATTCCTCGACCAGGCTGCGCTTCGATTGCCGGCACAGGACGCGCGCGCGCTGCAGCAGAGAAGGGTCGATGGCCACGGTGGGCACGGATTCGGTTTGCATCATGAAATGTCGCCGGCCAGGTCAAAGATGGGCATGTACAGCAGGATCACGATGGCGCCCACGACCAGGCCGATGGCAGCCATCAGCAAGGGTTCGAAAGTGCGCGTAAAACGGTCGATCCAGCGGCTGATTTCGCCGTCGTAAAAGGCGGCCGACTGCGTCAGCATCGGGCCCATGTCGCCCGTGCGCTCGCCCACGCGCAGCATGCGCAGGGAAATGGGCGTCGTCAATTGATGCTGCTCGAAGGCCGAGGACAGGGGCTGGCCCGCCTCGATGGCGCCGCGCGCCTGTTGCAACGACGCCTGCATGCCCGGCGAAACCATCGCCTGCACGGTGGCAATCGCCTGCACGATGGTGATGCCGCCTTCTGCCAGCATGCCCAGAGTCAGGTACAGGCGCGACAGTTCATAGATGCGCACGCGCTCGCCGATGCCGGGCAACTTCGCCAGCAGGCGCGCCAGGCCGCCATGGCGCAGCGCGCGCCGCACGGCCGTGAACACAACGCCGCCGGTGATAAGCAGCCCGAGCAACAGCAGCAAGCCATGTTCGGTGACGAACTGGCCCCAGCTGAGCATCACTTGCGACATCCACGGCAGCTTGCGCCCGGCACCCTGGTAGACCTCGGCAAAACGGGGCACCACATAACTGATCAGGAAGGCGCTGACGCCGCCGCCCACGGCCAGCAGGATGGCGGGATAGATGGCGGCGCTGACGATCTTGCCACGCACCGTATCGATGCGCTGCTGGTAGTCGATGTAGCGCGACAGCGCGCGCGGCAAGTCGCTGGTGCCTTCGGCCGCCTTGACGATGCCGATATACAGAGGGGGAAACAGTTCGGCCTGCTCCGCCAGCACGGCGGAAAAGCGCTTGCCTTCGCGCAAGCCTTCCAGCAGGCGCGTGAGCACGCTGCGCGTGGCCGGCGACGCTTCCTTTTCCAGCAAGGCTTCCAGCGCTTCCACGATGCCCAGGCCCGCACTGAGCAAGGCCAGCAATTCCTGGCTGAACAGCAGCAGGGGCAAGGCCCGCGCGCGCTGGCGCCCGGCCGCGCTGAACGGCGTGGCCCGCAGCGGACGGATGGCACTGACGAACAGGCCGCGCGCCTCGGCCTGGCGGCGCGCGTCGGCTTCGTCGCGGCCGTCGATCACGCACGTGTGCAAGGTCGCTACTGCCTGGTCCGTGGAAAGCGCGCGTACTTCAAACTGCATGATGGCGTATCCGTAACGAAAGAGTGGGCGCGCTGGCCTTATTGCGAGCTGATGTCGGCATTCTCGCCGCTGCCGCCCGGCTGGCCATCCTTGCCCATCGAGACGATGTCATAGTCGCCCTTGCTGCCCGGTGCGCGGTATTGATAGGCATGGCCCCACGGGTCGAGCGGCACGGCCTTTTTCAGGTAGGGACCATTCCAGCGCGTGCCGGCGGCGGGCGGCGCGGCCAGCAGCGCGGCCAGGCCTTCTTCCGTGGTGGGATAGCGCCCCACGTCGAGGCGGTAGGTATCGAGCGATTTTTCAAACGCCTCGATCTGCGCCTTGGCCACCGTCACTTCGGATTTGCCCAGCTGGGCGAAATATTTGGGGCCGACATAGGCCGCCAGCAAGCCGATGATCACGATCACGACCAACAGTTCGAGCAAGGTAAAGCCGCGCGCATGGCGCGTTGCCGCAAGGTTCTGCCTGTGTGCTGCATGCATCCGCTAACTCCTTCTTGCCTACCTTCAATACATTGCCACCATGTGCGCCGCTGGTGGCCGCGCACAGGCGGCGCGCGCCTGCCTGATGCATAGCAGGCTACCATGCCGCTTATGGTTAATACAATCTTTTCTTTGTACTGAAAACAACAAAATTCCGGGGGAAACCATCGCATCTGCACTAACGCAAGTCGCGCGCCACCCGCCCTGCCGCCGGCGTACAATCAGGACACGAGCGGCCATCGCGCCGCCTGCCGAAGGAGTTTGCATGTCTGCAATCCGCTTGAGCCTTGCCATCCTGGCCGCTGCCAGCGTGTTGCCTGCCGGCGCGTCGGCGGCGGCGGCGCCGCAGCGACAGCCATACATCGTAGAACTGCGTGTGGAACCTGGCCCGCAGCGGACACCGCCACCTGACGCAGTGCAGCGGGAAGCGAGCCAGCGCGCCGTGCTGGCGCTGGTGCCCGATGCCACGGTGCAATACCATTACACGGCCGCGCTGCACGGCTTTGCCGCCCTGCTGACGCCAGCAGAAGTCCAGCGCCTGCGCGCCAGCCCCCTCGTCGCGCGCGTGGCGCCCGGCACCGAGGATCAGTTCAACGGCGGCACGCACAAGGCCAGTGCCCCCCAGCCGCAGCGCTAAGCGGCATCAGGCGGCCAGCAGGCGCAGCGCGATACCGCGCGAGACGGCTTGCGTGCGGTTGCTCACACCGAATAATTTATAGATGCGCTGCAAATGGCTTTTCACGGTCCCGCCGCTGATGCCGAGGATTTGCCCCACCTCCTCATTGCTCTTGCCGATACTGACCCAGTGCAGCACTTCCAGCTCGCGCGCACTGGCCGCGCGCGCCGCGCCGGCGGGAGCGGCCTGCATGCCGTCCGGCAACGCCAGCCAATGCAGGTGCAGGTAGGGCAGCAGCAATTCCAGCACATACGCCTGGCGTGCCGGGTCCGGCCGGGAGGCGCAGAACAGGGCAAAAAAACTGCCTCCGCCCGCGGCCGCACTACCATGCACCAATACCCCGTCGATGATGGCCACGCGCCGCCCGCCTGCACGCCAGGCTTGCGCCAGACGCGCTACCTGCCCCAGGCGCGGATCGCTGAGCGCCTGCACCTCGTCCTCGGCAAGTACCGCGCTATGCCAGGCCGCGCTGCGCACCACCGCGCCATCGGCGCCCAGCTGCGCGCAGACGAGGACGGCATGCGGCAGCAGCGCCTGCAGCGGCCCCTGGCTCCACAGAAAGAAATCGCCGGGCACGGCGATGCCATGCGCGCCGAGTATGGCGTTCAGCAGGTATTCCTGCTCCCGCCCCGTCAGCAGCATCATGCGCACACAGCGGCGTCATACGCCAGGTAGCGGTAGCCGCTGCCGCGCACGGTTTCGATGCGGTGGCCGCAGCCGCCCGGCTGCAGCGCCTGGCGCAAGCGTCCCACGTGGGCGTCGACCGTGCGTTCGTCGAGATACACGGCATGGCCCCACACCTGGTCCAGCAGTTGCGCGCGGCTATGCACCGTGCCCGGATGATCCATGAGGAAATGCAGCAGCTTGAATTCCACGCGGCCCAGGCTGACGGGCACGCTGCCTGCTGTCACGCGCAAGGTGTACGGGTCGAGGCGTAAGGCAGCGCCGGCAGTGGCGGCGCGCAAGGCCGCTGGCGTGCGCCTGCGCAGCAGCGCGTGCACGCGGGCCAGCATTTCACGGGGGCCAACAGGTTTACACAGATAATCGTCGGCGCCGCTATCCAGCGCCAGTACCTTGTCCTGTTCGCTGTCGCGCGCGCTGAGCATGATGATGGGCAAGTCGCACAGCGCGCCATCCTGGCGCACCTGGCGCAGCAGCGCGATGCCGGACGCATCCGGCAGTTCCCATTCCAGCAGCAGCACGTCGGGCGGGTCGGCCGCCAGCACCGCCAGTGCGCCGCGCGCATCCAGGGCACAACTGACACGGTAACCGGCGCCCTCGAAGTTATGCGCCAGCAGCGCTTGCATGGCGGGCGCAGGGTCCAGCACCAGGATATGGCCAGGCATCGATGCATCTCCCGAAAAAAGTTGGCGGCAGTCCACGAAAAACTAGACTGCCCGACAAGTTTTTTACTATGCATCAAGCGTAAAACGCTGACCAATACAATTTAGTTTCCTGATTTATAGCTATTTCAAATAAATAAACAAAAAACACAGCGGGCCATGAGCGCGCTGTGTCCAGTCTGCAAAGACTACGCTGACGTGACAGCTTGACGGCGGCGCATGGCAAAACCGATCAGCGCCAGGCCGCCCGTCAGCATCATCCATTCCGACGCTTCGGGCACGGCCGAGATCGTGGCGATGCTGGCGTAGCTACTGCCCGTAATGCTGGCGGGCAAGCCACCATTGAGCGGGGTCAGTTCGAATTGCAGCAAGTTGCCATTCGCATTGCCCAGGTAAGCCATGCCGGTATAGTCGAGCAAGCCCACGCCAAACGTCGTGCCCGTGTTGCCGGCCGTATTCAGGAAGTCGCCGCCAAAGACAATATTGAAGCCGAACTTGCCGCCCAGGGTCACGTTGTGAAACCAGTCGTTATAGGCGCCGCTGTTGCCGAAGGTTAAGGTACCGGGCACGCTGCCGCTGACATTGCCTTCGAGCGATTCCAGCGCGCCAAAGGCACCCGAGAAATTGCTGAGCACGGCGCTGGCGCCCGGCGCCGGGCTGTTGCCGGCAATAAAGGCGAAATCGAGGAAACCGGCGCCCGAGAACTGGCTCGTGTCGATTTCCACGCGGTAGCCGAGCGGGTCCGCCAGCGCCAGGCTGGAGCTGGCAGCCAGCACGGCGGCCAGGATGGCGCGGCGCAGGGACGGATGGAGTGTCGTTGTCAACATGATGGTGTCCTTAGAAGTTGCCGGCGTAGATGCTGGCGGAATAGGTAATCGTCACTTTCGACGGATTGGTGAAACTGACGGAAAACGAGGCCGTCGCGCCCGGCGCCAGGCTGGCCGCGTTGACCGTGACATACGCGGCGCCCGCATGGCTGCCCACGGCATTTGCCAGGGTCACGCCGGCCGGCAAGCCGCCAAACACCACCTGAAACGGGCCGGCCAGGGCAGTCGTGCCCGTGTTGGTGAACGAGAACGTACCCGTGTACTTTTGCGTCACGCGGTTGTAGGTCAGGCCCGAACTGGCTTGCGCCACGCCGGCCGTGATATCGCGGTAAGCGGGCTGCAAGTCCAGGCTGATGACGACGGGATCGTGGTCCGAGGCGCGGTAGGGCAAGGCGTTGTACAGGTCTTGCGGCTTGGCCGAGTCGATGTTGTAGTCGATCACTTCCGGCTCGTCCGCATTCACATGCCATTCGGCGACGCCGGCCACTTGCGGGCTCAGGCTGGCACTGGCCAGCGCATGGTCGAGGTAGCCGCTCTGGCCGCCAAACACGTACGAATACGGCATGCCGGACGGCCGCACGAAGCGCTCGAGTTCATTGACGAAGCCGGCGCCCGTGATGACCTGGATCGGGTCTTCCGCGCCATACGAATTGAGGTCGCCGATGACCAGCACGTCCGCGTCGCTGGCAGCGGCCGCCACCTGCGGCACGAAGCTGCCTACCAGCCGCTGGGCTTGCTGCACGCGGGTGGCGTTCCAGCAACTCTGGCTATCGTTCTGGTCAGCGTCCAGTCCGCTCGAGGGGCAGCTACCCTTGGACTTCAGGTGGTTGACGATCAGCGAGAATTTCTCGCCATTGCTCGCAAGAAAAGTTTGCGCCATGGGCGGACGGTTGTTGATGGCATTGGCATCCGACAAGGCACCGCCCACCAGGCCCAGCTTGGCTGGCTTGTAGATCATGGCCACGCGGATGGCGTCCGTGCCAGTGGCGGCCGGCTTCGGCACCACGGCATACGTGACGCCGCCGATGGCCGCGTTCAGCTGCTCGACGAGGTAAGTAACGGCCGTTTCACCATTGTTCTGGATTTCCATCAAGCCCACCACGTCCGCATCGATGGCCTTGAGCTCGGCCACGATCTTGTCGCGCTGGCGCTCGAACTCGGCCAGATTGTCGGCGCCGCGGCAATTGCTCTTGGTGGTCGAGGCGCCCACGGTACAGCCCTGCCCCGTCTGGCCAAAGACGTTATTGCCATTGGTAAAGGTCGTAAAGAAATTCAGCACGTTGGCGCTGGCCACCTTGACGTTGCCGGATGGCAGGTCCGGGCTGCCCGCGCGCGGGTTGTCGCGCGAGAACTGCGGCGCTTGCGTCGGCTGCAATTTGTATGCGGCGCCGCCACCGCCGATGGCGCCAAAATCCACCACGCCCGTCAGGTCGGCCACCGTGTCGCCACTGCGCACGGTGCTCTCCTGGCCGAGGTACGGAATGGTGGGCGGTGTGACGAAAATGCCATCATCGAGCACGATCAGGTTGTTCGCATTGGCGGCGATCAGGGCTTGCGCCTCAATCGAGCCAGCCGGATGGCGGTTGGTCGGCACTTCGCGCCGTCCCGCCGACAGGGTCAATTCGCCGCGCGCGCCCAGGTAGGCGTTTTGCGACACGGTCAAAGGTTGCGTAAAGCGCACCAGCATGCCTTCGACGGCGGCCAGGTTCTCGTTCGGCAGAGTCACATTCGTCGGCACGACGCTGTGGCCCGCGCTTTGCGTGAGGATGGCCGTCACGTCCTTCAATTCCGTATAGGAATTTTTCGCGCCCGAGGGCGTGTACTCGAACACCGTGCCCGTCACGCGCACCAATTCGCCCGGCTGCACGGTGGTGGCCGTCGCGCCCGTGTACACGAAGATGCCGTCCGACGTCGACGGATCGCCATCGCCGGCCACATCCTGGATAAAGAAGCCGGTGCCAACCTTCAGGGTAACCACGCCCTGCGTCGTTTGCACGGAATTGGCGTACGGGCTGGCAGCGCCGCTGCCCTGTATCTGCGGAATCGTGTGGCTGACGGCGGCCAGGCCTTGCACGGCGACGTCGATCTTGCAGCTGGCGCTTTGCTGCTGGTCGTTGCTGAAATTCACGATGACAGGGTAATTACCCACCGGCACGCCGGCGGCCACCTGCAAGCTGACCATGGCGCTCTCGCCCGCCACGCCGGCCGCGCTGAAGTTGGCCAGGCTGATGCCGGCCACGGCCGGCGAGCTCAAGATAGCGGCGTTCACGACGCCATCCACGTCGGATGCCCGCAGCACGGCGCTGCCGCCATTGCCTACCGCCAGGGCCAGGCTGGCCGGGCAGCTGGTGACGATCTGATGCGCGACGGGGCCGCCACAGACGCGGCGTTCAGAGGCGGTATTGCGCGGCGTCACGCTGCTGGTGGCGAAATCCGCGCTGTTATCGTCCGTGTCGCCGCAGCCGCCATTCGCGCGCACAATCGACAGGGTATTCGAAGGCGCGGGCGCCACGGCGCCTTCAAAGCCGTTGGCCGTGCCGAAGCCGACCAGGTCGATGACGGCGGCGCCCGTGGGGCTGGCGCCCACCTGGGCCGTCGTGCTATTACTTAGCAGTACCTTGCCCGTCGTGCCGGACAAGGCCAGGCTGCCCGTGGCGTCCGGCGTGGGCAAGTCTTGCGTGCCGCCCGTGCCCTTGGCTTGCTGGACCAGCAAATATTGGCCAGCTTGCAAATCGATAGCCGGCAAGGCCGTCACTGACCAGCTCGTATTGGCGGCGGCGCCGTACTGCACGCTCCAGTTGCTCAGGTTGATGGGGCTGGCGCCGCGGTTGAACAGCTCGATGAAATCGTTGCGGTACACGGACCCCGTGTTGCCGCCGCCCCCATACACCTGGCTGATGACGACGTCGGAGGCAGCCAGGGCTGGCAGGGACAGGCTGGCCAGTACGGCGGCCATGACCGTCAGGCGCAAGGGGTTACGCAGGGATAAGGGGGAAACGGACACGGCGGCAAGGTGGGAATTCATGGTTTTCCTGGTCAGTAAGATGACACCAACCCGGGCAGGCGCTGGCAGGCTATGCTTGACATAATGATGACGAACTTGTGATTTGAATATTAAACTGGCCGCATGACGAGTTGATGACATTTCATTAAGCTGAACGGAGTAACGCGCAGCAAGGATCCACGCTGGCAGCCGCATGCCGACAGTCTCCTTTCAACAACGCCTGGCTTTGCACAGCAATCCCGGTACGTACTCAGCCGCACAATATGATATAATTCAAACAAATAAGTTTAGTTCCTGACAAGGAATTAAATGGCGACACCAGACCCAGTAGCGCAGGCCCCATCCATGCCTGACCTTGAAGTGCACGCCCGGCCTTGCTCGCAACAGTAGCCTGGACGGGAGTGACAACAATCGCATGTGGATACACGCGTCGAGCAACGCCCCCTTCCATGCTTTTTGAGAGATCGATCATGCCAACAGCAAATTTCACGCCAGCCTTGTCCCGTCCCTTGCTGCTGGCCGCAGCATTGATGCTGTTCGGCGCCAGCGCCCAAGCGCAAACGGCCCCGTCTGAGCAAAAGAATGAAAAGAATTGCCAGGCCAGCACGCAAGGCGCGAATGGCAATGCGAAAGATGCCAATCTGAACGGCACATACAGCGCCTGCAGCCTGGCCAACGGCTTCATCGGCCTCAGCAATCACATCAGCGACGGCAAGAACAAGACACCGGAATTTGACGGCAACATGTCCGACCAGGAATTCCGCAACGTCCCATCGGCCGACAATACGCACCGCCTGGCCACGCGCCAGTTGCCTGCAGATACAGACGCCGGCGAGCCGCGTCAGACGCTCGCCAGCAGCGACCGCAACTATCGTTTTGCCACGCGCGATTTCGTCGCCTCCGAAGAAAACCATCCCTTCGATGACGCCGCCGGATACCGCGGCTCGGGCCGTTTGTACAATCAGACCCGCAGCGACGACACGACTGCGCCACTGATCTTCTCGTCGTCGCTTGGCGAAGGTTTGCCTGCCACTGGCGGTGGCGTTGGCAGCGGCGGCTCGGGTGGCGGCTTCACAGGCGGCAGCATCATCCCCGTAACGCCGAACACTCCGGTCGTAACGCCGGACACTCCGGCCGTAACGCCGAACATTCCGGCCGTGACGCCGGACATTCCGGTCGTGACACCTGAAATTCCAGCCGTGCCGGAGCCGGAAACCTATGCCATGCTGCTGGCCGGACTGGGCCTCGTCGCCCTGGCGCGCCGCCGCAAGAGCAAATAAGCTTGCGAAATAAGGTTGCAACATGAAAAAAGGCCCGCGAGGGCCTTTTTTATTGTCTGAAAGAATCGAGCTTCAACGCCGGAAACCCGCATACGGGGCAGCCAGCGGGTCGCCGATGAACAGGCCCTGGGCCGGCCATAGCACGCTGCCCCAGTACGCTTCCAATGCCGTGCTGCCGGACAGGTAGCGGCGCAACAGCACGGTCGGATTGGGAAACTTCTGCCAATAGTTGCACGGTTCGCTGACGGTGCCATAGCTGGCCGTCGCGCCCGCCTCCAACCAACGCTGGCTGCTCATCTGGCTACTGCCCTGCAAGTCGCCGCCAAACGAGGTCAGGTGGTCGGCCAGGGCGCCGGGCAGGAAATGCAGGGTCTCCAGCTTGGCCACCTTGGCCAGACCCGTCTGGTACACCATGATGTCTTGCACCCCTTCCAGGCTGTCCGCCTTGAGATTCTTGACGGTCAGCTTACGCTGGCGCACCATTCCGGCGGGTGGAAAGAAAGCGGCCCGGCTATTGCGCGCCGTGTCGCTGGTGGTCAAATAATACGCGCTGCCGGCCGGCACGGAAAAGCCGCTGACGGCACCGCGGTCCACCACGGCCTTGGCCTCTTCCACGAAATCGATGGGCAGCAGCATCGACAGCCGCAAGCCCAGCTGCCTGTAGGGCTGCGCCACCTCGCTGTTGAAATAGGTGCTGGGCTTGCCTGGGCCGCAGGTCTTCGCGCATTGATCCGCGTCATAACCCAGGGTGAAGGCGGCCGTGATGGCATTGCATTCGACGGCATACGGCGCGCTCCACACCATCAGCACGGCCTGGATCTCGGGTTTCAGCTGCGCATTAATGCGTTCCTTCAACTGCGCGAACTGGTCGACGCTCAGCTTGCTCGGGCGGTTGGGGATATTAACGTGCGCCACATTGGCGGCCGGAATGCCGTGCGCCTTGCGGTAATATTCGCCCACTTCGACACTGTTGGGCTCGGCGTCATTGATGACGATGGCCAGCTGCGACGCCTGCAATCCGGGCGGGATCACGACTGCGGCAGGAGCGTCGGCATGGGCGGCGCCGGCGGCGGCCAGCGCCAGCGAAAGACAAAGGAAGTTGCGCAAGGGTCGATGTACCGGTTAGGGGGAATCGGAGGCAGGCGGCCAAGCGCGGCCGCCCTTTGATCATGGCGCCATCAGGCGCGCTGGTAGACATCTTCCAGGCGCACGATGTCGTCCTCGCCCAGGTAGCTGCCCGATTGCACTTCGATCAGGTGCAAGGGCAGCTTACCCGGGTTTTCCAGCCGGTGCGTCATGCCGATGGGGATGTAGGTCGATTCGTTTTCCGTCAGCAAAGTCACTTTCTCGCCGCACGTGACCTGCGCCGTGCCGCTGACGACCACCCAGTGCTCGGCGCGGTGATGGTGCATCTGCAGGGACAGCTTGCCGCCCGGATTGACGGTGATGCGCTTGACCTGGAAGCGCTCGCCGATATCGATGCCTTCATAACTGCCCCACGGGCGGTACACCTTGCGGTGCTGCACGTGCTCGCTGCGCCCCGCCTGCTTCAAGTGATCGACCACCTGTTTCACGCGCTGTACCTGGTCCTTGTGCGCCACCAGGATGGCGTCGTCCGTTTCCACCACGATCAGGTCCTGCACGCCCAGCACGGCCACCATGCGACGCTCGGCGCGCACCAGGCAATTTCTCACGCCATCGAGATACACGTCGCCGCGCACCACGTTGCCGTTGGCATCGCCCTGCTGCACTTCCCACAGGGCCGACCAGGAACCGACATCGCTCCAGCCTATGGCGGCCGGCAATACCACCGCATGCGCCGTATGTTCCATGACGGCGTAGTCGATCGAATCGGACGGGCAGGCGGCGAAGGCCTTCTCTTCCAGGCGGCAGAAATCGAGGTCGCGGTAGCCGTCGCGCACGGCCGTCTCGCAGGCGGCCAGCATGGCTGGCTGGAATTGCCGCAGCTCGCCCAGATAGCGTTCGGCGCGGAACATAAACATGCCGCTGTTCCAAAAATAATTACCGGCGGCCAGGAACGACTGCGCCGTGGCCAGGTCCGGCTTTTCCACGAAACGCTCGACCTTGCAGCCCACGGCACCCGGGCTCACGGGCGCGCCGCTGCGGATGTAGCCATAGCCCGTTTCCGGCGCCGTCGGCACGATGCCGAAGGTGGCCAGGGCGCCATCGGCCGCCAGCAGCGCCGCCTCGGCGATGGCCTGGTGAAACGCTGCCACGTCGGTGATGACATGGTCGGCCGGCAAGACCAGCATCAGCGCCTGCGGATCAATGACCAGCAAGTATTGCGCAGCCACGGCCACGGCCGGCGCCGTGTTGCGGCCCACAGGCTCGAGCAAGATGCCCAGCGGTGGCAAGCCGATCTCGCGCAGCTGCTCGGCCACCATGAAGCGGTGCTCATTGCCGCACACCACCAACGGCGGCATGACGTCGAAACCGGCCAGTCCGCTATCGCCGGCACGGCGGTTCGGCAAGCTCGTCACGCGTAGCGCTGTTTCCTGCAGCATGGTCTTCTCCGTCACCAGCGGCAACAGTTGCTTGGGCAACACGGCGCGCGACAGCGGCCATAGACGGGTGCCCGAACCGCCGGACAGGATGACTGGGTAAATTTTCATGGTTTCATTTCAAAAACAGTTTATTTGGCAGCATACAGGGCCGGCGGGGTTTCCGCGCGGCGCAGGCTGCGCCGGTCGCGCGCATTGCCCCAGGCATCTTTCTCATAGTCGGAAACATGAAGCATCTGGCCGGCACGGTCGACACTATAATCCTTGAAGACGATCATTTCATCAAGTACCACGCCAGGCAGCACGCGCGTGTATTCGAACAGTACGCTGCGCACCACTTCGGCGCCGCCGCAGATATGGCTGCCGTGGCCGATCCAGGCTGGCCCGATAATGGTCGCGCCCGCTTCGATGCGGCAGCCCGAGCCGATGTAGACGGGGCCCTCGATGCGCGTGCCGCCGCTCCAGTCGATGCTCGTGTTCAGACCTGCCCACACGCCATCGGCGATCTGGGTGCCCGGCACGTGCAACTGGGCCACTTTCCCCATCAGCACGCTTTGCAACACTTCCCAGTAATCCTTGATGCTGCCGATATCGATCCAGCTGTACTGGCGCTTTTGCGCATAGAAGGGCACGCCTTGCGCCACCAGCAAGGGAAAAAGTTGCGAACCGATATCGAAGGGCTGGTCGGCGGGAATCAGGTCCAGCACGGCCGGCTCGAAAATATAAATGCCGGTACTGACGCAATTGGACAGCGCATCGGCCTGCGCCGGCTTTTCCTGGAAGGCGCGGATGCGCCCATCGGCATCGCTGACCACCACGCCATAGCTCGATACCTTGTCCCACGGCACTTGCAGGGTGATGACGGATGCCAGCGCACCGTTGCTGCGGTGCTCGCGCAGGGCCGCTTCCAGGTCGAGGTCGATCAAGGCGTCGCCGCACAGCACGATCGTCGTGTCGTCAAAAAAACCGCCGAACTCCTGGATCTTCTTCATGCCGCCAGCCGAGCCCAGCGGTTGCGGCACGACCTCGCCCGCATCGTTCGTATAGCCTTCGAAGGAATAGCCGATGCGCACGCCGAACTGGTGGCCTTCGCCGAAATACTCCTCGATCTTTTCATGCAGGTAGCTGACGTTGACCATGATGTCGGTCACGCCATGCTGCGCCAGATACTCCACCAGGTAAGCCATCACGGGCTTACCCAGGATGGGGATCATCGGTTTGGGCAAATCATAGGTCAGGGGTTGCACGCGCGTGCCCTTGCCCGCTGCCAGTATCATCGCTTTCATCGTCAAACATGCTCCATCAGGTTGGGGCGCGCTTCAGCGGCCATCCTTGCTCAGGGTCACGGGAGCGACGGGCGCGGCGGCGGGAAACAGGCGCGCATACGCGGCCAGCAGCTTGGGCGCTTCATATTCCCACTCCAGCTCGTTGATCACGCGATGGCGGCCAAACGCGCCCATCTGCTCGCGGCGTGCCGGGTCATCCAGCAATTCGACGATCTTGCGCGCCATGTCGATGGGATCGTTCTTCAAGGCATACAAGGATGCCTGTTGTGCGGAAACCTTGCCCTCGACCAGATCAAACTGCACGATCGGCTTGCCCAGGGCCATGTATTCCATGATCTTGTTCATGGTCGACTTGTCGTTCATGTCGTTGGCCACGTCCGGGTTCACGCACACATCGGACGTGTTGAGCATTTCCAGCAACTGCTGGTCCGGCACGCGCCCCGTAAACGTCACGTAGTCGGCGATGCCCAGGTCGTGCGCCATCTGCTTCATCTGTTCCAGCGACGTGCCGCCGCCCACCAGGCCGAAGTGCACATCCTCGCGCTGCAAGGTCTGCACGATGTATTGCGCCGCCTGCAGCAGCAAATCGATGCCTTCCTGCGCGCCCATCACGCCCACGTAGCCGACCAGGTACGCGCGGCCCTTCTTGAGTTCCGGCACGGGCGGCAGCACGCGCAAGCGGTCCAGCTTGGGTCCGCTGCGCACCACGTAGACATCCTCGGGCTTCATGCCGCCCCGCTCGATGGCGATCTTTTTGTACGACTCGTTGGTGGCGATCGACACGTCGGCGCTCTGGAACGACCAGCGTTCGAACAGCACCATCAGTTTATAAAAGAAATCGCGCCGGCCGAACTTGGCTTCGTACAGTTCCGGATTGATGTCATGGTGGTCGAACAGGAAACGCTTGCCCATCGTCAACTTGAAGAAGCCGCCGATGAGGAACAGCAGGTCGGGCGGATTGCAGGCATGAATCACGTCGAAGCCGCGCGCGAAATGCACTTTCCACGCCAGGCGGAAAGTGTGGAACAGCGCCAGCGAGTATTCCACCAGGTAACCCTTCGCCCCTTCCGCTTCCAGCGGCAGGTTGTAGCGGTAGATATGGATGCCGTCGATGGCTTCGTAGCGCGACTCGTAGCCCTTGCCGGTCGGGCAAATGATCGACACTTCATAGCCATTCGCATGCAAGGTGGTCGCCTCCTGCCACACGCGCCGGTCGAAGGGCGACGGCAGGTTTTCGACCAGGATCAGCACCCGGCGCGGCTGGCCGGCCACGGTGTTACCAGCAGATGCCGTCATATTGTTCTCCACTTTGTTCTTTGCTGATGCGCACCAGGTCGACGATGTGCTGGTGCGGCTGCAGGCTGCCCGGCACGCTCTTGAATTCGGCCGCGCCATTGCCGATGACGATGGTGTCGGCAAAATCGAGCACGTCCTGCATGTTGTCCACCATCAGCTTGGAAATGTGCGGAATCATGTTCAGGATGTAATCCTGGTTGGCGCCCGTCAAGGCGGCCAGGTTGACATTCTTGTCGTACAGCTTCAGCTCATAGCCCTTGCCCAGCAGATACTCGATGACATCGACCAGCGGCGACTCGCGCAAGTCGTCCGTGCCGGCCTTGAACGAAAAGCCCAGGATGCCCACCTTGCGCGCGCCCTTGTCGACGATCATCTTGATGCCCTTTTCCACTTGCTTCTGGTTCGATGGCAGGATGGAATTGAGCAAGGGCAGATCGAGGTCCAGGCTACGCGCCTTGTAGGTCAGTGCCCGCACGTCTTTGGGCAGGCACGAGCCGCCGAAGGCAAAGCCCGGCTTCATGTAGTACGGCGACAGGTTCAGCTTGGTATCCTGGCAGAAGATTTCCATCACCGTGTGGCCATCGATGCCGACAGCCTTGCAGATGTTGCCGATCTCGTTCGCGAACGCCACCTTGACGGCGTGCCAGGTATTGTCCGTGTACTTGACCATCTCGGCCGTTTCCACATCCGTGCGCACCAGCGGCGCATCCATCTTTTCATACAGCTGCACCAGCAGCGCGCCGGCCTTTTCATCGGATTCGCCGATGACGGTCTTCGGCGGATTGTAGTAATCGTAGACGGCCGTGCCTTCGCGCAGGAATTCCGGATTGTTGCACACGCCGAAATCGACGCCGGCCACCTTGCCCGAGGCCGCTTCCAGGGTCGGAATGACCAACGAACGCATGGAGCCGGGCAGCATGGTCGAGCGCGCCACGACGACGTGGAAGGTATCCTTTTCACGGATGGCGGCGCCGATTTCCTGGCACACCTTGCGCACGTGGCTCAGGTCCAGGTTGCCATTGAGCTGCGAAGGCGTGCCCACGCAGATCAGCGACATGTCCGAACCGAAGACGGCGTCGCGCACATCGAAGGTGGCACGCAAGTGGCCGCTCTTCACGGTGGCGGCTATCATCTCGCCGATGTCTTTTTCGATGATGGGCGTGGTGCCCTGGTTGATCAGTTCCACCTTGGTCCTGTTCGGATCGACCCCGATGACTTCGTGTCCATCCGTTGCCAGGCAACCAGCCGAGACGGCACCCACATAACCCAAACCAAATATGCTAATTTTCATGTTTTCCTCGTATTTTCTGACAGATCAGGGGTAGCCAAACTCAGGTGAAACTCCGTGCGCAAGGTGGCCGCGCCTTGCAGCCGCCCGCGCCAGACCAACACAGGCGCAGCCTGTTTTTCATCGAAGCGGTGCGAAATCCAGCCCAGCGGCGGATCGTCGCTGCCGCAGACCAGTTGCACGGAGGCATCCGGCACGGGCGGCAAATGCATGTCCAGCGCGAAGGCGTCGCCCTCCACGCGCAGTACCTGGCCGTCCAGCTGCACGCGGCAGCGGGGGTCGAAGTGCCAGAACAGCTCCACCTCATGCGCGCCCTGGCATTCGAGCACGTCGTCGACCACGATCCGTGCGGCGCCGGGCGCCACGCGCACGTCGCGCCTATGCAGCACGGCATCTTTCAGGCCCAGGTAGCCGTCATGGCTGGCGCTCAAAAACTGCCCTTCGGCATCGTCACGCCAGGCAAGGCACTGCGTGCTGGCCTTGCGCAGCCACAGGAAGTTGCCGCCGGACTCGGACTGGTCGCGGCCATCGATGCGCACGGTGTTATGCGCGCTGGTGCCGCGAAAATAGTCGCGCCACTGCCTTTGCGTGTGGTAGGCATAGGTGCCCGGATCGACCAGCACCATCTGGCCCGCCACGGACAAGGTCAGCGCCAGCGCATCGGCATGGCCGTGCGCGGCAATACCCAGGTAGCCCAGCGGACCGGCGTCAGCGGTCAAGCGCACCTCGCTTGGCGTACCGAAACGCGCACCCATCACGTAATAGCCGCCATCGGTGAAGGCGCGCGGCAAGGTATCGGGCGCAGCGTCCGGCAAGGCGTCAAACGCCTGGCTCCCCGCCGCGCCCAGCAGCCAGGCGCTTTTCTCGTCGAAGGTACGCGCCTTGGCCTTGAAGTCGGCGCGGCCGAACAGGGCAGCGCCGCTGGCCAGCAGCGAGGTGTAGGGATTCGCGCCTGGTGTCTTGTCCCAATGCGCCAGCAGCGCGTCGTCCGCGTCGCCGATCATCGGCACCTCGCCCGCCACGTTCGTCATGGCGGCGATAAATTCCAGCATGGCTTCCAGGCGTTGCAAAAAGGCGGCCGAGCGGGGCCGGCCATTCGCGCGGCCCGCCAGCACGCACAGCAGCATTTCATCGGCCACCGTGTGCTGATAATAAATGGCTTGCTCGCGGTTCACGCCATCCGCGCCATTCTGTTTCAGCGCCTGCGCTTCCAGTTCGCCTTCCGTCTGCGCCAGCCAGCCGGCACTTTCCGGCCAGCACGGCCATGTGAGCGCGGCGATATGCAAGCCCGTCAACTCGCCAAACAAATGGTTGTTGGCCGACGAATGGCGCGAAAAATGGCCGGCGATGAAATGGCAATGCTGGTAGATGCTGTCGAGCCAGCGCTGCAGGAAGGCTTGCCCTTGCGCGCCCTGGAACAAGGGGCTGTTGATGCCACCAAGCAAATGCCACGCATGCGACCAGCTGACCAGGCGCAAGGCCAGTTCCAGCGCGCTGCTCCAGTTCGGCCCCAGCGGATACGGACACTGCTGCCACCACGATTCGAGCAAGGCTTGCGCCCCGTGCGCATGGCGCAGGTCGCCGCCAAGGCGGTAGGCCATCGCCAGGTCGGCCACGGCCAGGTGGCGGTTCGGTTCCCACAGACATTTGATGTCGCCCACCACGGCTTCATCGCGGTAATTGAGCGTCTTGCCAAAGCCCAGCGGCACCACGGTGCCCGTCTTCGGATCGCGGTTCCATTCGGGTGGGAAACCCAGGTCCGCATCGCGCAGGGCAAAGACGTCGAAGCGCCCCGCCAGGAGGCGTTCGGCAGCCGCCAGATGCGGTGCCGCGGCTATGGGCAAGCCCAGCCATGGAGCACCGAAACGCTGACGCGCGGCAGGCGGCGGCACAGGCGCCAGGCCATAGCCGCGCGCCTGCAGCCGCTGCTGCACGGCATCGCGCACGCGGTGCGCCACTTCGGGTGCCCCCATGGCGCGCAAGCGGTTCAGTTTCCAGGACAGGTTGCTCAGCATGGACATCTCACAGATACTGGCGGTGCCAGATTTCCAGGGTGAGCAAGCTCCACAGCAACTTTTCGTGGTTTTGCCGCCCGGCCACGTGTTCCGCCAGCACCTGCTGCAGGGCTTGCGCATGGTAATAGTGGCGCGTACGCGACTCGGCGCCCGTCAGATGTTCGTACAGATAATCCTTCATGGGGCCGCGGAACCATTCGTTGACGGGCACGCGGAAGCCCACTTTCGGCCGTTCCAGGATGGCTTGCGGCAGCAGTTGCTTCATGGCTTCGCGCAAGATCCACTTGGTGGTACGGCCGCGCACGCGGTACTCGTCCGGCAGGCTCGACACATAGGCGGCCAGCTCGTGATCCATGAAGGGCATGCGCGCTTCCAGCGACGCGGCCATGGTCATGCGGTCGCCCCGCTCCAGCAGATTGTCGGGCAGCCAGCTCAGCTGATCGAAGCACAGGATGCGGCGCAAGGCGCTGTTGCCGGCACTGCCGCAGCCCAGCGAAGGATCGCGCTGGCGCGTCGGTGGCTGCATGGCGACCAGGCGCGAGCGTTCCTGGTCGGACATCATGCCGAACCAGCGCGGCATGCGCTCGTCGAACGCTTCCAGGCCCAGGTTGACGATGGCCGTCTTGGCGCGGCGAAAACGATAGGGCAAGGCGCCGATGGCCGGTTCGATCAAGCTGCGGCGCAGTAGGCCCGGCACCATCTGGTAATTGCCCGCATAACGCTCGTACACGTGCTTGGGGTAACCGCCGAGGATTTCATCGGAGCCTTCGCCCGTCAAGACCATCTTGACCGTCTTGCGCGATTCCTTCGCCAGCAGGTAGATGGGAATGTCGGACGGCTCGGCCACAGGGGCGTCGCGGAAGCGCACGAGGTCGGGCAGCAAGGCGATGACTTGGTCGACGGACACTTCCAGCTCATGGTGTTCCGTGGAAAATTGCCGCGCGATATCGGCCGCATACGCCAGCTCGCTGAAGCCACCCTCCTTGAAGCCGACGGAAAAAGTTTTCACGGGCACGCCCGCATGGCGCGACATCAGCGCCACGATGGCCGAAGAGTCGATGCCGCCGGACAGGAAGGCGCCGAAGGGCACGTCGGAAATCATGCGGATGCGCACCGATTCATCGAGCTTGTCGAGGAAGGTGGCGACGGGGTCGGCAGGCAACGGGGCCGCCACGCGGGACAGGCTATCGGGCGGCGTGTAGTACACGCGCTCGCGCAGCACGCCGTTTTCCCAGGTGGCCGTGGAACCTGGCGCCAACTTGCGGATGCCCCGGAATAAAGTGGCCGGGCCCGGCACGTAGCGATAGGCGAAATAATCCCAGATGCCGGCCTCGTCGGCCTTGGCTGCGATACCGGGAAACGCCAGCACGGCCTTGATTTCCGAGGCAAACAGCAAGCTGCCTTTGTACTCGCATAGAAACAGCGGTTTTTTGCCAAAGGGGTCGCGTGCCATGAATAAACGCTCATGGCGTGCATCCCAGATGGCGAAGGCAAACATGCCGCGGAAATGCTGCACGCACTCCTCGCCCCATTGCACGTAGGCATGCACGATGGTTTCCGTATCCGATGCCGTGCGGAAATGGTGGCCCAGCGCGATCAGCTCGTCGCGCAGCGGCTGGAAATTATAGATTTCGCCATTGAAGATGACTTGCACCTGGCCGTCTTCGGTGCCTAGCGGCTGGTGGCCGGTGGCGATGTCGATGATGGACAGGCGTCTATGCACGAAGCCGACCTTGTAGCGGCCATCCTGGCTGACGGCTTCCAGGTAGCCCGAGTCGTCCGGGCCGCGATGCGCAATCGCGCCACCCATCGCATCGAGCAATGGGCGCTGCTCGAGCGTCGTGTCATTTAATATAAATCCGGCTATACCGCACATGCTTGGCAACCCCTCTGAAAAATTAGCGCAGCAACTCGTGATACGTGCGACGGAAATCGTCCGCCAGGCGCTCGACAGAATAGTGTTCAACAGCACGTGCCCTGCACGCGGCGCCCATGCGCCGCAATAGGCTGCGATCGCGATCAAGGCACATGATCGCCTCGGCCAGGTGCTGACTCGCATGCGGTGCGACAAATATCCCGTGCACACCATCCTGCATGACGTCGGGAATGGCCCCGACGGGGCAAATCAGGGGCACGGTACGCGCCGCCATACTTTCAAGCAAAGAATATGGCAGGCCTTCCCGGTGATAGGTTGGAAAAGCGAAGATGTCGGCATCATTCCACACGCCAGCTTTTTGTGCACCGAACACTGCGCCGGCGAAGGTAATCACCCCGTCAAGGGCATGTGCCGCGACCAGCGCCTTGAGCCGCGCCTCGTCCGGTCCGCCGCCAGCGATGACCACGCGCAGGGCAGTACCGGCGCGTACGGCGATCGAGACCGCTTCAACAATATCAAAAATTCCCTTGTTCTCGGCAAGGCGCCCGACATAGGCAACAGCAAGCGGTGCCATATCGCGCCCCTGGTCTGGAGCGACATCCGGGGCGATGTCAATGGCATTCGGTATGACATCAAGCTTCAAGGCCGGATCAAAGCGGCGATAGGCACGCAATTCTTCCTGCGCCAGCAGGACAACGCGGTCGGCGCCGCGCAGCACACGCCGCAGCAACGCCGTACGCACAGGCTTTCCTTCAAAAAACTGCTGCGGCAATGCACCACCATGTACCTGATAAATCACCTTTTTACGCATCAGCTTGGCAATTGTCAGATACGCGACATCGCGCCAGTAGCTCTTGGGCTCCAGCGAAGTATTCAAATGCACGATCGCTGGACGCTCACGTAACAATGCGATGAAAAACAGGACAGGGCTAGATAACAGACGCCACACTTTGCCCGGCAGCGATTCCGTCCTGCCCTCGCTACCGACTTGAAAAAGCACGAAACGAAACTCACGGGGCAACGCCGACTGCAGCAGCTGATTCAAGTGAGTGCTCACCCCACTGACAGCGCCCAAGGAAGGACCAAGCAACATGATAGTAGTCATATCCTCGAGTATAATTTATTTCTTAGCAACAAGGTTGGCAAAAACACGACATTTTTTGAAAATATATTTATTGTTGTTTAATGACCGTTCGGCCCCCCATGACATAGAAACACCCCCGGCTCCGCTGGCATCACTGGGGAAGCTTGGGCAACAAGGTACGGTAGCGCCTGGCCAGCATGGCGGCCAGCTCGCGGTAGCTGCGCTGCGCTTCGATAAATGCAGGCCCCATGGCAGCGCGTTTGCGCGCGGCAACCGGATCGGCAAGGATTTCGTTCAGTGCCTGCGCCAGCGCAGCAGGGTCGCTGGCCGTCAGCCAGCCGGCGCCGCTACTTTGCAGTACATATACCTGGTCAGGCGTGTCATTCCCCACTGCCGGCATGCCCAGCGCCAGGTACTCGAGCAGCTTGGTGGGAGAACTGACGTCGTACAACGTCCCGCGGGGGATGTAGGACACGGCCGCCTCGGCGCCGGCCAGCAATTGCCACGCCTGCGCCGATGGCAGCCAGCCCGTGATGCGCACAGCCTCTGCCAGTCCGGCCTGGCGCGCATAGTCGAGCAACTGGACCTCGTCGTGTGGCGTGGGTGAATTGCCTATCAACAGCAGACACGCGGAAGGCGACGTTGCGCGCACGATTGCCAGCGCGTCGATCACCCGCTCCAGCTGGCGCGCCTTGTCCAGCGTGCCCAGATAGGCGACCAACGGCACCGCGTCCCAGTCTTCGGGCCGGCGCGGCGCGAGCTGCGACTTGCCGAGCAGCTCCATATCCACGCCCATCGGCACCGCTGTCATGCGCTGAGCAGGAATACCCTTGGCCTGCAGCACTGCCAGCATGGCGTCACTTTGCACGAAAACGTGTTGCGCACGCGGCAACACCACCTTGTACAACAAGGCCTGTTCCAACTGGCCCTTCCATAGCACCAGCCGGCTGCGCAAGCCTGCGCCGTGCCGCAACTGTTCCTGCGCCCGCTCAATGCGCCCTTCGCTCATCAGATACGATATCCAGTAATAGAAAGGAATGCCCTTACGTCGGGCGACCAGCATGGCCAGCCAGCCCAGCGGCACCATGTCGCGTACCTGGATAGCGTCGCACTCGTCCCGTTTCGCTTTCAGCAAGGTACTCAGGCTCAACCACAAATACGCCAGCTCACGACGCACCCGGCTACGCTGGTAAGCTGGCCGACGCACCGAGCGGAAGCCTTGCAGGTCGGGGGCGTCGAGAGACGCCTTGCCGACTACATCGCACAGCACTTGATGCCGGGGCAGATACTTGCCAAACAACACGCTGACGTCGGCGCGGAAAGTGGGCAAGGATTCGGGCACGAACTGCAGAATTTTTAGAAACATAGTCGATCAGAAAAATAGCCGGAAAATGCAGATAGGGGCCGAAAGCGGCTCACGACAACGGAAAAACTGGCTGAATATACCAGCAATCAGTAAAAAATTATCTCGAGAACATCTTTTTACGTGTACATGACGCTCTGGCGGCAGTTAATGCGATAATTACATCTTTTTGGCGAGGCGTCGATGATGCATATTCTGTTGTCGCAAGCTGGCAGCTATCGCGATGTGGTCGATCACTTGCGTCAGCGCGGTGCGCAGGTGATCAGCGTCGGACCGGCAAGCGCCGCTGCAGGGATACACAGCAAGAAAAGCATTCTGAAGTCCATGTTCTCCCCAGCCTTGCTGCGAGCGCGCGGCGCGTGGACAGCCAGCGACCGCATCCTGGTGGTCGGCTGGCAATCGCTGCCAATACTTGCCATGATACGCCTCGGAATATTGCCTCGTCCCAAGAAATTGCTGGTCATGGCTTGCTTCATCCATGGACAGCGGGCGCGCCGTATTGTCAATCGGGCCTGGCGATGGCTGCGCTTCCCTGGCATGGGGTTTATCGCCTTCTCGCAAGGCGAAGCCCGCAATCTGATCGACGACGTCGGCATGGAGGCGGCGGACGTACATTTCCATCTGTGGCGCCAGACACTCGATGGCCAGGCTGATGCGACGGGCATCGTCGATGATGGCTTTATTTTCAGCGGTGGTTTTTCCAATCGCGACTATGCACTGCTATTGCGCGCGACGCGCGATATCGATGTGCCACTCTGCATCGTCGCCTCCGCGCACAATCAGATTGATGTTGCGGATCACCCCCATGTCATGGTGCACCGGGATATTGCTGAACAAGAATTTGAAGCACTCTTGGCGCGCAGCCGGGTCGTAGCCATGCCCTTGAAGAATCAAGGGGAGGCCTGCGGCCAGAGCGTGCTTTTGCGCGTACTGCGCAACGGCAAACCGCTGATTGCGACGCGTCATGAAGCGATCGAAGCCTACCTGGGCCGCGATTACGGGGGATTCGTCCCCCAGGACGACGCCGACGCCATGCACAGCGCACTGCTACGTACCCTGCAAGACGCAGATTTCCGGAACACGCTCGGCAACCAGATCCGCCAGGCCAATGAGCGCCTGGAACGTAGCAGCAGCCCAGGGGAAGAAATCGAGCGATTTCTGTTATCAGATTAAAAAAAAAGCCTGCGGCACGCCGCAGGCTTATCAAACCAGGCACTGCATGACAGTGCCTGTATGAACGTCACTTCTTCAGTTCGGTATCGTGATCGTCTGCGTTCCCACCTTCAGAACCCTGCCCGTCTGCGTCGTCGTAAGCGTCGTCTTTGGACGCTTGCATCCCACGTCAAGCAACACGATAAATTCGGCAGCTTTCGCCGTCCCCGTCTTGACGAAGGCACCATGGTCTTCTGTCGTGCCCGGCTTTGGCGGCGGTCCTGTGCGGACTTGATAGCCATTTTTTTCAGTGCCCAGGGAACTGATACACAGCGTGCGGTCGACTTTGCTAATCTTCACAGCGGTCGAACTTTCCTTGAGAATCGGCCCACCCGCATGCAGATTCCATTCAAACGACAGCGCCGTCGGCGCGCTCAGCTTGTCGACCACGACCACCGCATCCTGTCCGCGCAGATACCATACCTTGCGCACGGCCGAACTCAGGGCGCCGCCATAGGCAGCCGTCGCATCGCCAGCGGCATAATCAAGTGTTGGCGTCGTGGAAAACGCCGTGATCTTGCCATTCTTGCTCAGATTCTGAGTGTTTTGATCGATGATCTGGCCAACACCATTATTAAAGGTGATCGCATTGTGGGCCTTGGTCTGGCGATACCAGGACATCACCAGTGGCGAATAATAATAGTCTTCATAACCAGACTCGATCAACAAACGGCGTCCACCGCTATCGATCACCAGCGAATTCTGGTCTCCGTGACTATGGTTATAGGAGCCGTAGGGACTGGATTTGAAATACACGGAAGTACGTGCGCGGTCGGACAAGTTGCTATGCATGGCAACCCAGCCGATACTCGGATACAAGGCGGCATTTGGCGGAGGAAGCGGCGCATCCGTCACCGTCTGGACCGGCAGGGGATACGGCGCCTGCAGCAACATCAAGTCCGATTCGTCGCCTACGATATTCTTGGCGTACCAGGCGGTATCGGCCGACTTGATGCGCGACGCAAAAGCTTTCAGCACAAAGTTATAAATATCTCCCTCGCGCTGATCGCCAAATACAAGACCAGGCGCTCCTGGCGGCAGGAAATGCATCATGTAGCGCGAAAAGCCCTTGGCCCAAGGTTTATCGAAGAGATTCACGCCAGTGGCTTCGGCCATCGGCGGCCATAATTGCAACATGCTATCCGCGGCGTACGTACCGTAGGCAGTACCGTTGGAAAAACCACCTTCCGGGCCGCCCCAGACACTGATGGAATTAACATAGGGACGGAAGGAAAAATCGAACCATGTATCCGCGGCGGGAATATCACCCAAAGTCAAGATCGAGACCAGCGCCAGATAACCGCGCGCCTCCGTGCCGTGGGAGTCGTACGGCTGTTCATCAAGCCTGCTATCACCCGTGGAGAGATCAGCGTACAGCGCTCCAAAACGCGCGTTGATCGACGCCATCCAGCGGGCCTTGCGTGCGCTGTCCTTGGCCACGTCGGAAGAGAGCAAATCCGCCACCTTCGCCAGTGCCATTGTGATGATGTTCGATCCGAGGTCGTGATTGGCATAGCTCGTCATGCCACTAGGACTCAGCGCCGCCAGTTGGTCGCCTCGCGTCAGCGCTTCCTGCAGATACTTCGACTCGCCTGTGATGCGATACAGCAGCGCCGCACCCAGAGCCTGATCGGCGGTACTGCCCACCAACTGGGAGATTTGCGTAATATATAAAGCCCGCGTCGCCGACGGCGTGGTCGAGGTCAACGGCCATTTTGCATCCGTCGGCACGGCCAACGCGTATTGCTGGCCAGCAATCTGGTTACTCACGTCCGAGCTCAGCCGAGTCAGGGCCGGACCACGCGCTGTAATCATGGCTTGCGTCCATTTGGACCTTGGCAGAAAAGTGGTGGCCTGCTGGCGCGGACGCGCGTGCGCCAGAACCTTGGCCTTGATCGTCCCAGCCTCTGGCACTTCAAACAACTGCGACGAACTGTCGATCGTAAAGCTGCGCGGTGTCGACCAGTCGACCTTGGTGCTGGGCCGCACCCGCCATGTATAGTCGCCAATAGGCAAAGCCTTTGATGGCAAGTAAACGTTAGTGGTCGAAGTAAACGTTGCGACCGTCGCGCCGTTCTTTTGCACTTCCAGCGTGTAGGAGGGAGGTTTGGCTCCGTTGGGATAGCGCGCCCACGCAAAGGCTGGTGGATTCTGCGCCTGTATCTGACGATCCACGGGTGCTGGTCGCACGACGTATAAATCAGGCGCCTCTGCCCAGTCCGCCCTGCTCGGCCCGGAAAACACACTCATCGTCAACGCAAGGCCGACGGAAAAAAAAGACTTCTTGTAAATCATTATTGGCTCCTGCACTAGAATAATCGGATATAAGCGGGAGCGACACTGCAACCTTATCGAACTTGCCAGGCTGCCGTATAAAAAAGTAAAGTGCATCATCCTTATTCACCGTACTTAAATATCACTCCTCATACTTCCTTTTCACAACTATACACCTGATATAAAAAAATTGCGTTACCAGAAGTCAACAAACAGCCATAAAACCAAGAATAAAGTCGAAAAAAAATATTCTCCAAGAACACCAATTACAATATAGAAATACAATCTTTCAAGCTATAAAAAACATAATATTTCAAACAAATTAAAGAACTTGAAAATAATAACCATATTGGAAATATTTCTCATAACTCATCAAATTTTCATTGCTGCAAACTTAAATACCACCACTGAAACAATGATTGAATTTTAATTTATCAGACGAATAAAATGCACTTCCCTGCAGGAAAATTTATCAATTTTTCAAATGCAAAAAATTCAAGAGGCGTTGCATACGGCTGCAGCCATCACAGCGTTGATACAAATTAATGCCAATGCTGTAGCGTCCCCATAAACTATGGAACTGACAATCATGCATCAAGGATGCCTGCGCCAGAAAAGGCAGATGCAATTCAATGCGTATAATGAAAAATGTAGACGAGGGAAAATGTGGAAAGCTTCCAGACAATCAATTGCAATATCTTTGGATATTCAGAAGAGCGGGACCTTGCCTTCACGCAGCATATCCGATGTTGAATATATGTTTACATGGCCGAAAACAAGTTATGAGAATATTATAACTACTTAGACTGAGGCGCACGGGAAATGGTGGCCGTTAAATAAATCTGCAGTTCCATCATCATGGCATTTCTCGCCGTCATTCTTCAGCAGCATGGCCCAGCTTGCACATCCTTTTTTATGTCTCAAGTCGGCAATTGTTGAACGAGGCCCTCGAAATTTACCCAGCGGCGATAAACCGGTCCGGAATATAATATGTTAGGGGCTTGTGTAACATAAAACTTCTCCAGGAAATTTACTTTCGCATTGATATTTTTTGCGAGAAATTTCGGCGTTTCCAGCTCGTTCAAGACAGGTGGCATCAACAGCACTGACGATGAAAAATCAACTAATTTTCTGACGCAGTTGGAAATTTGCATATGGTGCATGTGGCCATATTCGCCTTCGGCATTGTGGGTAGCAACGGCATGCCAAGTCTTCAGCGACAAGTAGTGAGAAAGAACGCTTGCCAGTTCGAAGTCCGGCAAGGGTTCATTAACAACGTCTTTGAAATCATGAATGACACCCTTTACTCCCAGTGCCCTCATTGCAAAAATAAACTCCGTGTGGCGCGCCAAATTGTCGCCATTGGTCAGGCATACCACAAACGGCTTGTACTCCTTGATGTAATCATAAAAAAATATTACATCATCATCAGGGTGGGCGACAATCAGAATGTTCTCGAAATCAGCAACCACATCCAATGTTGGCAAATCAACCTTCCGCACCAAAGACTTTATGCGCACATAAAATTTCTGGAATATATTTAAACGAAAAACAAATACGATAATTGATAACATTTCTCCTCCGAACGCATGATATTTAACTTTTTCATATCTGGATAGCTTGATGCCATACAGCAAAAAAGTCAACACCAGAAAACCTTGGCGTTTTGCTTACAAAACTTGGCGCTTGAGTAAACATTCAAGGCATGCACATCTTCCACCATCAGGCCAGTCGTGGATTGATCAGCCTCGAAAACACAAAATTCCTCACAGCAGCCGTATGTCGTTCAGTTACTGCCCACAACAGAATTGAAGCACCATTGACGGCCAATAAATACAGCATGAAGTGAACTACCGTATCGATACGAACAGGCTGCGGCGCAGCCAATTTCTGATCAAAACTCATGATAAAGAAAATCAATGGAAGATGCAATGCGTATAATGAAAAACTATAACCGGCGAGAAAATTGAAAAGTTTTTTAAAATAAATCGCTGGGACATCCTTGGCCATCAAAATAAAGGCGGCTGTAAAAAAGCCAATCGAAAAATCACGCCCCAGCGAATCTGGATAAATTAATTTAAAAAATACAAGCAAGAGAATCCCGGTAACAAGAAGAATCACGGATGACCAACGCCGCCATGAACTTTCATAATAACAATAAACTAGCGCACCCAGCATCCATATAATAAACATCATGAAATAATTAAGGGGCCGATCAACATCATTCGGCTTGGCAGAGCTTAAAAGCAAGAGCAGAATAACAATAGTCAATATGACTGACAGTATTCTTTTTTTCCTTTTAAGATAAAATATACCCAAGCCCGCAGGCAACAATATGTAATACCAGAACTCATTGGATAGACTCCATAACGATAGATTAGTTCCGTACTGAAAACCAATTATCATTTGCAGGAAAAATACATTCAATACAAATGTCCTGATAGAATCCGGCTCTATGCTGCTCCACCATGCAGGAAAGAAAGGAGTACGGCTGGCGAGCAAAGATACGCCATCGCCGTAGCGGAAGGCCAGTGCATCGAGCAAGGCTGTCATCAGTAAGGCGGGAAGAATGACGATCCATAATCTCGTCAATCTGTCGATGAAATATTTGAAGGAATCGAAGCGCCCTGCTCGCAGGGCATCAATCACCGGCCCGCCGATCAGAAAGCCACTCATGACAAAAAACATGATGACAGCCTTGTGAGCGCTCGAGCCGCACATATGCGCCAGCTCTGGCAACCAGCCGCCAGTTGTCGCTGCATAGTCAAAAAACAGGTCATTAGCATGCCCAACAACAACGGCCTGAGCAGCCAAGGCGCGCATGACATTCAGCCAGATTGACGTATTCGATGGAATTCTTTGCATAGGAAGTCTCGATTCACGAAGATTGAATAGTTCTTGCCTATTAACTGCCAGGCCTCCACCTGTCTAGATGAGTGTGATTATTCACCAAGCCGTAGCGGGTTCTTCCTCAGGACCCGCTACGTTTTGAGCACACGACTTCTTTCCAGTGAATCGCACCGCACTTCATGATCCAAGCGCTGCAAAAAAATTTAAAATTGCCAGGGCATTACCCAACATCGGCGATACGTGTGACGTTCTCGAATGGTGTAAAGGAAATATCCCAACGGCGCTGCAGGGCCATCCGTTTAACTATCTTGAAGATCAGCCGCTTGATGCGGCTATCGACCCACGACACGTTCAGTCCATAATGATGAATGCCTATAGTCTGCGGCGTGATGTCGCTATACATCAGTTGCATCGCATTGTCCGGGTTGCTGCGATCATACGGATTGAACGGGTAAAAGGTAACCGGTTCAAGTTGCGTGCTGTTCCCGCCGAGATCGAGTTCCACCGCTTTCTTCAGCACCACGGGCGAAGTAGCGAATAGGCGCTGTGCAATCAGCTCGCGCAAAATCAGGCTGCGGGCCGTCGCCATCACGCGATTACCAGCTTCGCACGCCAGAAAACCCGCACCGTAGCCTTGGCCCACATCCTTGATCGTTTCGCGGGCCATCAGGCAACCATGCAAACCCAGCAGGGAATCGAGCGATGTGATCAGCTCCAGGTCCGTATCAAGATAGATGCCACCATGCCTGGACAGCACATCGAAACGCACCCAGTCGGCAACGAAAGCCCACTTCTTTTGAATAATCGCCTCCCGACAATAATCATTGTCGATATCGGCATTATCCTCATTCCATAACTTCAACTCATATTCCGGACAATACTTCTTCCAGGATTCGACACAGCGGCGATGCAAGGTACTCATTTCGCCCCGGCCGAACCAGCAGTAATGAATAATTTTGGGGATCATTTATTTCTCAAGGCGATTTTTCGCAGCAAGACGATTTTTACAGCGGCAACAAATATGACATGGATAAGGAAGGCAAATACAGCACCAAACAAGCCAAAATACACAGTCAACAGCCACAATTCCAGCAAATACAAGGCATTTGTCGCCACGGAAATGATGGTCGTTTGCCGCAATTTTCCGAGCGCCCAATAAAACGAATGCGTGGTCACGAAAGTGCCGGCGATGACTGCGGTCAAAAGAACGACTGTAAATTCCGGCAAATAATCTTGCAGCACAGGAAAGAGTCTCGGCATCCAGAGGAATTCACTCGCATAACACAGGACACCGGCCGCGGCTGTCACACCAAACAACATCTTCATCGTCTTGATCCACAAGATGAATGCCCCCTTCAAATCGCCTGCATTAACGCGTGCGGCAAATTCAGGAATCGAAGTGGAATAAAATGGCGCTGTGGCCAGATTCACCAGAGAATAGATACGCTTTAGAATACTGAATACACCGAGGCTGGCCCCGGGCAAAGCGAAACCAATAATGATACGGTCCAGTTGCACCACGGGCAGGTCGCAGATTGCCTGCAAGGTACTCCATTTGCCAGCTTCCATCAGGCGCCCCTGACGCAACTCAGTCTCGGGAAACGCTCCTTCGATCCCGCTTTGGTTACGAAAGATCAGGTAGAACAGGATCAGGCAACGCAGCACTTCCGGCACCGTATACGCCAGTACCATGCTCGACAAGGTGGGCTGATAGCGCGACACGACAAACAGCACAGCCAGCTTGAACAGATTGGTCAGGAAACCGGCATACATCAGCACATTGTATTGATTGACCAGCCTGAAATAGGCATTGTGCGTGCCGATCACGGGAAAGACCGCAGCCAGAGACAGCAACAACAAATTGAACCCGGAAAAATCCGCAACTTGCGGCAATGTCGAGATGGCCAAGCCGCAGGCCACCAGCACCACAGCCACCATCGCCAGCAGTTCATAACGCGCGCTTTTGATGACAGCGCTGCGCAACGTCGCGGCCTCGATCTTATGGCCCGGCAATGCTACCAGCATGCCTTGCCAATACTGGAAGCCACAAATGGTAAATACCGTCAGGGCGATCGACTGCACCAGTACCAGATGGCCATAGGCTTCCACGCCAGCAATAGCCAGCATCACCGGTATGGTAAGCACACTCACCCCTGCGCCCACCACATTGAGCAGGAACATCATGGAACTGTTTTTGACCAGGTTGCCAAACGCCGTGTTTGCGGTACTCATTTAGGCAATTACTTCGCGTAAATACTTGCCCCTGTCAGGCAGGGTTTCAGCGGCCTCGTTCACAGCGCTCGCAGGCTGTTTAAAGCGGATAAACTGCACGATGCAGCCCAGACAGAAATAGCACAGCAATTGCATGGGAGGTTCGTCTATCAAGGTGCGGTTATACACCAGCGTACTCATGAATAGCATCAGCATGATGGTGCTCGTGTCAGCCATTGCCAAGCGCTCGGCGCTCTCCCCGCTACGCGCCACATAACGAATGCCCAGGCGAATGCCGAGCACAAAAATGGATAAGTACGCCAAAGTTCCCAGTATCCCGACGTCCCACAGCAGCGTCGCCAGACCGGTGGCGCCGATCTGCAGGTTGCGGTAGCGGGCCGCGACCACGCCGCGGCCAACGGTCGTGCTGACCGCGCTGGCACCAGGACCGGAGCCGATCAGGCGCTCCTGAAAGGTGAGTACGGGATCGTTGTACCAGAACGCCAGTGTTGCACCGCGGCTGACCTCTCCGGTGACATAATTGACGTTATTTGGGTCGACCACATAGGCGCCCAAGGTATTCACCTTGTCTTCGGTTGTTTCCGTCTTCGTGCTCTCCCCCCAATACAAGGCGTGATAGGTCATGAAGATGCCTGAACTGATCACCGACATCATCGCCACAAAAACAATGAACGCCATGACATTTTTCATGACCCTGCGCCGCAATATCCAGAAGACGCCGAACGGCAGCCACAGGAAAACCGCCTTGACCTCTCCCAGCAAAATGATCACGAGGCCAATCAGCAACACGGAAACGACCTGCCACAGGGGGCTGATACCGCGTACCCAGCGCGCCAGCATATACAGCATGGCGGCGACGATGAACAGAATCAGTACCGGACTCATACTCGCACCAAAGGAACCGACGACGCTATCCCAGCCAAGGCTGCTTATCATGAAGAAGTGCTGATATACGACCAGTGGAAGTTGCATATATGAAATTATTAACACTATCGACCACAAGACCAACAAGCGTTTGTCGGACCATTCAAACCAGTACATTGCAAACAGCACGCCAAACATTGGCAAGCAGAAACGCAGGGTGGAAATCAACTGTCCAGTGGTGGCGTGACCGAGGAAAATACTGAAGGCATAAAATGCTAAATATATCCACACGGCGACAATGACGCGCGTCGCACTCTGGGAGTCGGCGGCCAGATGATCTTTCGCCAAGCTGTTTGACAGGCTCTTCTCGAGAATGGCCCGGATAAAAAACAGGGCGCTCAGCCCGCTTGCCATCCATGTCGCCAAACGCATCTCGAAAAAAAAATGCACAGAACCTGCGATGAAGAACACGGCGAAGAAAAGGATGGGCATCAATTTCTTCGTGCTCACTAGAAGCAGGATTGGGATGAAGATCAGCGCTCCGGTCAGTACGACGGTCAGCTGTATCTCCCCGAGAGCGATGACCATGCCAAGCACGAGCGCTGTCGCCAATCCTCCAAGAATCAGCAGGAAGGCGGACAGACCGGGCATGCCCTGTTTGGCCTTGCCTTGCCTGGCCCGTGCGGCTTGCACCGGGGTGGCGTTCAAACGCAGTTTCTGGGGGGGAAAACTCATATATATTCCATGCACGGCGTGGACGCCGGGCTCAATAAGGTGAAACGCTGTCAGAGCATCGGCTACAGCGAGGTGCCAGCAAAGTGCTGGCGCAAGTTCGCCGGCATGGCCTGCAGTAACTGATCAACAAACGCCTGCTGCAACCGATAACCCTCTTCCGTATCGCCGCCGATACTCGATACCCGCATCAGAGTCGCGTCGGGGATCAGGCCCCGCACGGCATACCCCAGCTTGACCTTCTTGACTTCCCACAAACTGGGCACGGCCTTGTCGCCAACGACGACCCAATACGTAATCGGCTCAATACGGTTATTGAGTGTGGCGACCATGCGTGACACGGCAATCGCACCGGCCTTGGTAGGCAACGATATCTGGGTAGTCTCGCCTACCGCAAAACCCTGTCCGCCATAGCAGCCCTCCGGGAAATGCACGGACAGATTGTCACGTTGGTCGGTACCATAGGCGATCGACAGCATGATGCGCTCGCCCTGCTGGTTCACATAAGTGCGCGACAACGTTTCGGCATAAATTTTATTGAGTTCTTCGGCCGTGGTGGGGTTGACCACGGCAGCGACCTGGCTCGTATCTTCCTGCCAATCGCCAAACTTGGCCGGAATCGCCGTACTCAGGATGACTCGCGGACGCGTATCGGCCAAGCGCACCGTAGGCGTGACCGCCTTGGTACACAAGGCGCCGACCAGCATCATGGCCGCCATGGACCAACTGATCATCGTACTTTTTTTCATGAAGCCACCTTTCGGGCGTGCCACAACCGCGCCAGCCATTGCAGCAAGGAGTCCAGGCTCAATATCAACACCAGCGCGCTGATGAACAGTACCATCCCCGCAAAACCATGCAGGAAACCCTGTCCTGCGGCATCGCCGAAATAATATGTGACCAACGTCAATGTGACCACGCGCGTCACGTTTGCGGTAAAGGAAATGGGGATAATCAGGATCGCCAGGCCTATATTGCGGATGGCCGAGGTATGACGCACCAGATTCAGATAGAACAGGCCAAGCGCTTCCAGCGTCAGCAGCGTTTGCAGACCGGCGCAAGCATCGGCGACCAGAAGCTGGTATTGGCCGATCTGCAGAATCACGCCCGTGCGTGCGATCGGATAGCCGAACCAGAACAGGATATGCTCACACACATACGAGACAGCCATCTTCATCGGCAAGGTCAGCGCACTGACGACCGAGCTTGGCAACGGAATCATGAACAACATGAAGAAGAACGGAAACCAGGCCACGCGCAGCGCCTCTGTGCCCAGCTTGAGCACCAGGATGGCCGCCGTGAGCATGACAAATGAGCCAATCTCGAAGGCAAGAATCTGCTGGGAACGGCCGGCAATATAAATCAAGAGCCCGGCGACGAAAAGCAGCCAGCCAAACAGTGGTGCGCGGTTAAATTGCGCAACGGCCAATATCTGTTCGCGCTGGCGCCAGATGAGCCAGAACGCGAGCAGCAGAATAATGGGACCGTGCGCCTGTTCCTCGGTCATCCAAATGCCGGTGAACAAGTTATAAAACGATGGCACATACAGCACTGCGAATCCAACCACTACAGGCAGCCATTCCAGCAGAAAATCGCGGCCTTGCAGCTTGCTCACCAGGTTAGGTCGAGTGCTCGTATTCATCAGAAGTCCACCAATACCGAGCCAATTACTTGCGCGCCGCTATGCAGCATCTGTTCAGTCATGGCATTGATGTCGGCGACAGGGGTGTAATTCTTGCGTGCCACCAGCAGTACGCCACCGGTGCGTGCGGCCAGGGCCAACGCATCGGAACCGAGCGAGAATGCCGCCGAGTCATACAGCACGACGTCATACGTCGCTTCGAGTTCGGCGCGCAAGGTGGAAAATGCCGGGCGGCTCAACAGTTCCTGCGGATTCGGCGGCAAGGTGCCCGCGCCCAGCACGGACAGGTCGACAAACGATTCAATGCGCGTGATCACATCGCGTTCGGCTCGACCGGCCAGGATGTCCGACAAACCCTGGCGTCCCTCCATGCCGAAAATCTCGTGCTGGCTGGGATTACGCAAGTTGGCGTCGACCAGCAAAGTCTGTTCGCCCAACTGGGAAAATACCACGGCCAGGTTGGCAGCAAACAAGCTGGTGCCGTCACCATCATTGACACCGACCACCACCAGCGATTTTCGGCCCAGCGCCATCCAGCGCAACATCAGCTGGCTGCGGATGGCGCGCAAGGTTTCCACCTGCGGGCTGAAAGGCTGATAGGCAGCGATCAGCTTGTCGGAATACTTGCCCTCGCCCTGCTGCAGATAGGGATAGTCAAACTGGCGCGCCAGGACTTGCTGGATATCAGCCTCAGTCACCAGCCCCAGACGCTGGGCGGCCTCGCCAAAGCGTATGCCCAACTCTTTTTGCATGCGCAGGACACGTTCGGCACTTTCAGGCGTGATCTTGCCCAAGGAAAGCAAAAGTGCACCGATGCTTGAGTCGGCAGTCCGCGGCGTCGCAGATACTAGCGGTTGCAATGCTGGATTCATATTATCCCCAATACTTAATTACTTAATTAAAACGCAAACTACGCGGCAACAACGATTTGAATCGGTTCAGGCGCGGACGCGTCGGCGCACTCCAGTCGATCGAACCGAGCACAGGCAATTGCAACAATTCGCTCAGGTCAGCCTCCGAACGCACGCGGCGGTCAAGCATTTCCGCCAGCAAGGAAAAGCCCACACCGAGCAAGCCGCCCAGGAACAGGGCCAGCAGCGTATTCAACATGACTTTGGGGCCAGCAGGCTTGATCGGTGCCACGGCAGGGTTGAGCAAAAATATATCGGATTGTTCAGACTTGCCCTCGATACTAGTCTGCGAGAAGCGCTGCGAAGCGATATCGAAGGCACGCTGGGCGCTTTCCACATCTTTTTGCATCACGCCCATTTCGTCACGGGTACGGTTCAACTCAAGCACCTTGTTTTTTTGCGCCGTCAACGCGGCGCGCACGGAGCCTTCGCGCTGTTGCATGATGCCGGCGTTCTTGCTGACCGAATTTGACGTCACGCGCGTGCTGTCAGCCAGTTCGCTGCGCATGCGTTCGACCTCGGCGCGCAGGCTTTCGTATTGTGGATGATTGCGTCCCAGGCGCTGCGCCATCTCGGCAAGCTTCGATTCAGCCGTTGCCAGGCTCAGTTTCAAATTCTGGACCAGCGGATTCGACGCTACATCGGGCGATTCAGAGCCCGCATTGCCTTCGGCCATGCGCTGGCGCGACGACGCCTCCATCGCCAGACCTTGCGCGGCCACCAATTGGGCCGACAGGTCGTTCAGGCGGTTCGATTCCACGTCGAGGCGGTTATCCACGCTGACAATACCGTGATCTTGCTGGTACTTCGACAGGCGGCTTTGCGCCGCTTCCAGGCTGTCGCGCAACAGTTTCGTTTGCTCATTGAAATACACGGCCACCTTTTTCAGCGGATCGACTTTCAGCTGAATACTGGTTTTTTGGTACTCATCGGCAAAAGCATTGGCGATGGCCGCGACAAACTGCGGGTCGTTGCCCTTGAAACTGATATCGACCACACTGCTTTCGCGCGAAGGCACGATTTCCAGCTTGGACAGCAACAGATCCGCCAGCCAGTCACGCACGGTGCCCTTGCCTTCAGTGACCTCATTGAACTGGGCAATGACGGCGGGACTTTCCGCCAGCCGTAGTTGATCGACGACCTTCAGCGCCACGTTCTTGCTGCTGATAATGTCGATTTGCGTCGTCATATAGCCAGGCAACAACTGCATAGGCAATGCCAGTCCGGTCACCGGATCGACGCCTTTGTAGCTAATCAATACGGACGCCGTCCCCTTATAGGTCTTGGGCAGCATGAGGCTGACCGCCACCGTCGCCCCGACCGTGATGAGCAAAGTGAATAGCAAAATTCGTTTGCGGACAAACAAGACGAGTAAAAACTGGTGGAAATTCATGGTTAACTCTCATATCAGTAAAACAAAGCCAGTCAGGCCGGCGCGCCGGAACGATTCAGCTTAAAACAAACTTTCTTTGACATACACAACATCATCGATTTGAACGATGTCGTCATGCTTGGCATCGAGCACTTGCATGACGCCGGCAGCATCGCGGCGCTTGATGCGCACGCCACGCTCGGTACCGCGCTGCGTCAAACCTCCGCCAACGGACAGGGCTTGCAACACAGTCATCGAGCGCTCCAGGCGGAATGCTCCCGGACGCTGCACTTCGCCATAAATATAAAAGCGCGGTGCCCGCTCGACATACAGGACATCGTTGCCAGTCAAGTCAAAGTCGCGGGCCAGATCTGCACTGCGCATCATGTCGACGATGTCAACAGTCTCTTTGGTGGTGGTGCCAGCACGCTTGCGTATCAAGCTAACCACATCGCCACCTTCAGGACTCTGGCCGCCAGCCATGGCCAGAATATCGAGCAGACTACGCTTGCCCTCAATCGGATAGCGCCCCGGGCGATTTACCTGACCCAGCACAGACACTTGTTGGCTCTGCAATGCAGTCACAATGATGTTGACCTGAGCCTTGCGTAAAAAACCGCCGCTTTCAAGCGCCTGGCCAAGCTTTTTCTCTGCCGCAGCAACAGACAAGCCTCCCACACCAACGGTCCCGACCAAAGGGAAGGTAATGTTGCCGGCCTCGCTGACGCGTGTTTCCAGACCAAGATCAGGACTGCCGTACACGGAAATCTTCAGCACATCACCAGCACCGAGCAATACCTCGGCGGCGCCTGCCATACCAACGCTGCAAGCCATCAGTACAGCTGCCATCCACATTGCAAGTCGTTTCATGATTTGCTCTATCCTTTTAAAAACTCTGTTGTACCTCAAAATACCTGCCTGCTCTTACTTCAAGCCCAGCCCGGCGCGCGCATCAACCTCGCTATTGTTAGCCGCCGGAGCCGGCGGTGCAGCAACGGGCGCCGCCGCCGGCGCTGAAACGGCTGCAGCGGATGCGGATGCGGACTTCTCGGTCTTGTTCAGGTATTCGATCTTGGCGCTGGCGCGCAAACGTTTCAGTTCGGCTTCCGCGGCATCCTTGTTCTTCTTATTGAACAGGAACTGTTCGATCTGCCGCGTCGCTTGCGCCAGGGCCACCGGGCTCTCCTTGATATCGGCCAGGGAAATCAACAAGGTACGCTCACCTTCGCGGACGATGAACAGCTGACCTGCCGGCATTGCCGCCAGCTTGGCACTCAATTCAGGCGCGAGATCGGCACTGGTACGCGACAGTTGCATACGGCCATACTTGACGTGATTCGTGTCCAACCATGCCGCCACTTCTTCCAGCGACTTCGCACGATCCATCGTTTTCTTCAACTCATCCTTCATGTCGGCCGAGGCGATAACCAGTTCACGCATATCAAACTGTTTGCGCTGGCTAAAGTACGGCGGATTCTTGTTAAAGTACTCCTCCACCTCGGCCGCTGTCGGCTTCGCAATTACACCGATGCGTTTTTGCATATACGCCTGGGCAACGATCAACGCCTTGGCACGTTCAACAGCTTGCACCACCTTGGGGTCACGGTCGATTTTTTCTTTCACGGCCTCATTTTGCAATAACTGGCGGTCGATCAAGGACTCCAGCAATTGCTTGCTGGCCGCTTCCTGCTGAACTGCGGGTACATTGGCATGCTGCAGCTCGTCATTCAGTTGCAATACCGTGATTTCCTCGCCGTTGACGCTTGCCAGGGCCTGGCCGGCCTTTTTTTCCTTGCCTCCACAGGCCGTCAGTCCGACGACGGCGAAGACGGCCAACGCAGCGCACAACAATCGCGTATTGACGACTGATCTGCGGAGTGTCAAAGCAGAGTTGTGAAAATGATTCAAGATTACTCCTTCGATTTAGCATCCAAAAACGCAATTAATTAACACTACGCAAGCTCCTTCCGACAGGGGAGCATTGCCTAAAACAACACCTATCTTCAGAAATCAATGATCTGCTGCAAACAATTATCAATATAGTAAAATATCATACACAAAATACAAGGAAATGGGAAATTATTTGCATAAAAATCTATTAAGAAGGTTTTAAAACAACTGTTTCTCGTGTCGACTTGTCGGAAAAGCCTACCTGAATGAACTTCTTCTCGAAGTAAAGTGCTTTTAAGCAATAGATTTCTGTTTACGCAATATGTCTTGCTCGCACGCTGCTGATCCACCATACACCGGCAGTGGATGACGGCAAGGATGGGGCGGCGCAAGATGCGAACGTAGAGCAAGCATAGCTACTGTGTCAGTGGGCGGGGGCTGCAGACTATCCCGAGGATGATCTGCTTGTGCATATTTTATCGCGTATTGACTGAGCGAAAAATAAATCGCTCCCTCCTGCCGGTCAATGCGCGTTATCGCGTTTCAGCACTACCTTCACGGTGCGCATGATGATCCACAAATCGAGCCATAATGACCAGCTACGCAAGTAATCAAGGTCAAAATGTATACGTGCCTCCATCTTGTCCAGGGTCTCGGTCTCGCCGCGCAAGCCATTGACTTGCGCCCATCCGGTGATGCCAGGTTTGACTTTGTGGCGCAGCATATAGCCTTTGATCAGCTTGCGGTACTGTTCGTTGTGCGCCACCGCATGCGGACGCGGCCCGACGATACTCATGCGCCCTTGCAGCACGTTGATAAACTGCGGTAATTCATCAAGCGAACTCTTGCGCAGAAAAGCGCCAATGGAGGTCAGGCGCTGGTCATTCCTGGTGGCTTGCACCACCTTGTCGCCATCCTCGCTAACCGTCATTGAACGAAATTTATAGACAATAATCTCTTCGCCATAAAGACCATAGCGGCGCTGGCGAAAAATCACGGGCCCCTTCGAAGTCAACTTGACGGCGATGGCGATGAGCAGCATCACTGGCAGCAACATAATCTGAATCAATAAACCCAGCACGATATCGCTACTGCGCTTGACCATGCTGTTAAAGCCCGTGAACGGTGATTCGCGGATGGCGATCACGGGCATGCCGCCCACGTTGTCGAAACGCGCCTGCATCAGATCGAAAATGTAAATATCCGGCAAAAAATACACGGAAGCCGTCGTATCTTCGAGCTCATCGAGCATCTTGCGGATGCGCGGCTGGGCCGAAATCGGCTGGCTGATGAATATCATCTTGATATTGTGTTCGCGCACATAGGCGGCAATATCGGTCATTTTACCCAGCATTGGCTCGCGCATCGTCTCCGGCCAGCGGTCATCCGTTCGATCGTCGAAAAAGCCGCGCACGCTCATGAAGAGATTCGGATTGCGCTCGATGATGGTGGCAAACTTCAGGCTGGCGTCATTGGCACCGATGATGACCACAGAGCGCACTTCGCTGTCGCCGTCCGGACGCAGGCTGAACCTGCGGCCGGCCAGGTGCCCGGCCAGCAGCACGAAAGGCGTGAGGACGAACCAGGCCAGCACCACCTGGGTATCAAAGTGATAGGCAAGGCCGGTGGCCGAGCCGAGGAAGGTCAGAATGAGCGCGGTGATCGTCCAGGCCACCAGAATATCGCGCGCATACGCCAACATGCGCCCGCTGCGCCAGGTACGGTAAGGATCGACGTGATGGAATACCGTCGACGCAATGAAGACGGCGAGTATCATCAACACCAGCGTATAGCCGGTAAATGGCGAACCCGACAGGACCGTCATCAGATACAGCAAGCCCATGATGATGATCGGATCGAGAACGCGCTGAAAAAACGAAATCAGAGGTATATCATTGACAGTCATGTTGATCTTTAAAACTGTACGCTGCCATTGAACGAAATACCCTTGGCCCGATAGCCGCCGCTATCAACGATGGCGACGCCTTCGCGCCGCTCGTGGAACAGGCGTACGCCAAGCTGGATTTTCGGATGTGGCGCATAGTTGGCGCCAAGCGAGGCGGTGCGGGTGGTGTCGCGGCCGTCGCCAGGCAGCACCAGGCCGCTGACGGCAGAGAAATCGCGCCGTTCCTGGCGCAGCAGCGCATCGATGCTCACCTTGGACGTCGCGGCCCAGGTAGCCGCCACGCTCGCGCCCGTATTCAGGCTGCTCGTCACCAGCGAATTGTCGACCGAACCGAATTCGCGCCAGACGACGCCCGTGAAATTGACCTTGCCCAAAGGCTTCCAGTACACGCTCAGCCGACCATTCGTGCCGCTGACATCGTGTCCGGACAGCAAGCTGTTGCGGTGGCGCACCCAGCCGCCCAGAAACTCCATTTGCGTGATGCCGCTGAGTTCCCAATAGACGTTTGCCTTGATCTCGTCCTGGGTATAGCCATTGCCGTAAATGCTGGTATCGAGCGCACCGCGATTCGGATAGTTGCCGTCCAGGTGGCGCAGCTGCAGGCCGATGCGGCTATTGCTGCTCGCCAGGTAGTCGACGCCAAATTCCGTCGAGTCTTCCGTCCAGTTGGAAAAGGCCTGCGATGGCAAGTCGTACGAATAGCGGTTACGCGCCAGGCCGCCGCGCACGCGCCAGCTGGGGTGGAAGCGCCAGGCGCCATTCACATACTCGCGGCGCTCCGTGCGCAAATTGCGCACCGTGCTTTGGAAGTCGCTGAACGGCGTCAGGGTTTGCGAATAACTGGCGCCCACATGGCCTTCCAGGTGGTTGGCGATGTGCCACTCCAGGTCGGCCAGGTAATCCTTGCCATCGTAGTCGAACTGGCTGAAACGGTTGAAGCTCACCTTCGACCATTTGGCCTGGCCCGTCAGTATCTGGCGGCCGATGGGACGGTTGAACAGAAAGCCCGCCTGCAGCATCCGCGACGTATCCGAACGGGGGCCGGAAAAACCCGGCACCTCGTCCGGCAAGCGCATCAGGTTGTCATCGTAGGAATAGGAGGCGGCAACGAAGGGCTTGATGGTGTCGCTGATATCTGCCAGCGCGGCGCCACTGGCCAGGGTACCTGCCAAGGTGCTGAACAAGAGCGCAGCATGCAAGCGTGGGGGAGCCGTAAAGGCAGCGGCAAGGGCTTTTTTACGCAAGGAATTCAACATGGATTTTGTCTTTGAAAGATCACACAGTTGATAGGCAATACTACCAGTAAATCCAGTGCCCACCAGAAATAATCCAGAACCCCAGCACGCCGTTCGTCACGCCGTGCGCGAGGATGGGCGACCACAGGGACTGGCTACGCATGTACAACAAACTGTAGACAGCACCGGCAACGATGCCTGCCAGCCATAAATTATGCTCAAAGCCAAACAGCAACACGCTGATGACGAAGGCCTTGGCACTGGCAAGGCGCGGATCGGTCCGCAAAAAATCCGGCTTGTCGATCCAGCGCAGCAGGAAGGAGCGCCAGAACAGCTCCTCCATCACCGGCACCACCAGCGCCGCGCCCGCGATACGCAGCACGACCAAGCTCCACTCGATGCGGCCATCGGTGCGGGGATCGAAGCCGTCTGGGTTGCCGATGCGCATCCAGCTGGCGTCGAGATTAATCCACAGCAGAAAAACAACAACACCGCTTGCCAGCGCTCCGAGAATGGCACGCGCGCCCAACGGCGTCCACTGCAATTCGGTGTAACTGCGGCGCCAGTACAACAACAGGCCCAGCACGACGCCGATCTTGACCGCGTACAGCCAGCGCAAGTCCTGTGCGGCAACGCCCAGGCGGCCGAGCATGTCGGCAATGAAAATAAAGGAGAGATAGGCCAGGAATGGCGCTACCCGGGGCAAGGCGGCGCGCTCAAACATGCTGCTGCGCATCGGATGTGGAGCCACGCGCCGGACGCCGTGGTCCGGAACGCGTGTTTTTCATGACAAACATGCATTCCCCGATGTAATAAATATAATTATATAATTATATCAAGACGGACCGTTGCCGTGGCAAATAATCCTGACTTAATTACAACAGGGTCTACAGAAAAGCATCAACCGTTGGCGCGTGCCTCGATCTGCTCCCACTTTTCCAGCGCTTCCAGCAATTCGCCTTCGATCTCGGCCACGCGCGCGTTCAGGCGCTTGCCTTCGGCTGGCGTCTTCTTGTAGAAGTCCGGATGCGACAGCTCGGCGGCCAGCACCGATTGCTCATCTTCCAGCTTGGCGATCAGTTTCGGCAACTCTTCCAGCTCGCGCTGTTCCTTGTAGCTGAGCTTTTTCTGCTTGGCGGCCGGTGCGGCAACCTCGACTTTGACCGCCGGTTTGCTGGCTGGCGCCGTGGCGATCGGCAAGGTGCGCACGCGCTCCCAGTCCGTGTAGCCGCCGACGAATTCGCGCCACTTGCCCTCGCCTTCGGCGACGATCACTTGCGTGACCACGTTGTCGAGGAAGGTGCGGTCATGGCTGACGAGGAAGACGGTGCCCGTGTATTCTTCCAGCAACTCTTCCAGCAATTCCAGGGTATCGATATCCAAGTCATTGGTCGGCTCATCGAGCACCAGCACGTTGGCCGGCTTGGCGAACAGGCGCGCCAGCAGCAAACGGTTGCGCTCGCCACCGGATAGCGACTTGACGGGCGAACGGGCGCGTTCCGGCGCGAACAGGAAATCGTTCAGGTAAGTCATCACGTGACGGCGCTGGCCATTGATCTCGACCCAGTCGCTGCCTGGCGCGATGGTTTCCATCAGGTTCGCCTCTTCGTTCAGCTGCGTGCGCATCTGATCGAAATACGCCACTTGCAGCTTGGTACCCAGGCGGATGGTGCCCGTGTCCGACTCTTCCTGGCCCAGGATCATCTTTAGCAAGGTGGTCTTGCCGGCGCCGTTGGCGCCGATCAGGCCAACCTTGTCGCCGCGCAAGATGGTGGCGCTGAAATCCTTGACGATGACCTTGTCGCCGTAAATCTTCGAGACGTTTTCCAGGTCCGCCACGATCTTGCCCGAGCGTTCGCCGGCCGATACGTCCAGCTTGACTTGTCCCTGCTGTTCGCGGCGCGCATTGCGCGTCAGGCGCAGCGCTTCCAGGCGGCGCACGCGGCCTTCGTCGCGCACGCGGCGGGCCTTGACGCCCTTGCGTATCCACACTTCTTCCTGCGCCAGGAACTTGTCGAACTTGGCGTTTTCCACTTCTTCGATTTCCAGCTGCTCCGCCTTGCGGGTCTGGTAAGCCGTGAAGTTGCCCGGGTACGACAGCAAACGGCCGCGGTCGAGTTCGATGATGCGCGTGGCAACGTTGTCGAGGAAGGAGCGGTCATGGGTAATGAACAGCACGCTGCCCTTGAAGTCGCGCAACAAGCCTTCCAGCCACAGGATGGAGCTGAAGTCCAGATGGTTGGTCGGCTCATCGAGCAGCAACACGTCGGGCGCCGACACCAGCGCGCGCGCCAGCGCCACGCGCTTTTGCATCCCGCCGGACAGGGTTTTCATCAGCATGTCGCCCGTCAGGTTCAAACGGTCGAGCACGGTTTCCACCTTGTTCGGCAAGCTCCACGCATCGGCCGCATCGAGTTTGACCTGGATGTCGTGCATGCGTTCCATCAGTTCGTCGTCATTGCCCTGGCCAAACTGGCCCGTCAGCGCATCGTATTCCTTCAGCCACGCCTGCGATTCGCCCATGCCGGAAGCGACGGCGTCGAACACGGACATTTCCGGGTCGAATTGCGGTTCCTGCTCCACATACGCGATCTTGATGCCTTGCTGCATTACCAACAAGCCGTCATCGAGCTTGAACTTGCCCGAAATAACCTTCAACAGCGACGATTTACCCGTACCGTTGCGGCCGATCAAACCGACCCGCTCCGAGGTTTCCAGTGAAAATTCCGCGTGATCGAGCAGCGCGACGTGACCGAACGCAAGTTGCGCCGATGAAAGAGAAATGACAGCCATAAATGAGTAAGAGTGCTCGGGCGCCGTCTCGCGCACACCGCTTGGTGTGCAAAACAGCCGCCGATTAGATGAATGAAGCACGCATTGTACCGATACTCGCGCAAGCATAGGCATATCTTGCAAACTGTCGGCTATAATTGCGCTCGATTCGCGACACATGGGACGTCCTGTACGCTCCTTGCCGCCGGATCCGGCATGGCAGCTTGCCACGCCTGAGCGTCCTCCCCGTAGCACAATGGATAGTGCACATGCCTCCTAAGCGTGGGATACTGGTTCGATTCCAGTCGGGGGGACCAACCGTCTACTCATACGCGACACTCTCAAGTGACATTTCCGCGCAGCCTTTGGCGCGCCAGCACGCCGCTGAACCGCTGGCGGCATGACGTTACGATCCAGTCCAGCATCACTACCCGACATCGACCGCCAACAGAGCCAGACTGAGCACGGAAGACAAGTCGACCAGCAGGTAGCCATTGCGAAAGGTCAGGTCACCGTCAGTTGCGGGAGACGTTCTGCACGCGGATGCCGGAGCACGTCGACAGCCAGGTGGCTGATCGCCGCTAATCTGACGAAGACGCGATAGGCGGCACGGCGAACGGCCAGGCAGCAGGGGGAGAGGGAAGTTCCTGAAACTCCCCCTGCTTAGCGGGGACAGAACCATGGCGAACGGGGGTGATCCGGGCAAGGTGAAACACGGCAATCAGCAAGGCTGGCGTTGCCGTGAGCATCTTCAAAAAAGTGAATCAGAAGGCAAAAATTGGCGCTACGGTCAGCCACGAACGCTGGCATCGCCTATTGCCACACGGCGGCCAAAGCACCGTAAACCTGCCAGAGAAACCAGGCCAAGCAGCAACATTCCATATGTGGCAGGCTCGGGCACGGCACTGATGGAAAATACCTGGAGGGCACCATAAGTCACATCGTAGCCCTTCCAAATGGAGCCATCGAGCAGACTGACGCCAGTCGATGGCTGCCCAAGATAATTGTAGGTGTACAGCAAAGAGCTGCCGCCGTTCGTCAGATCCCGCGGAACATACAAATCATGCCCGTAGCCGAAGGTGGGGCCGAAATCGGCACTGTTGTACGTTTGATCTTTGCCTATCCCGTCGCCATTGAAATACTGCTTCAATTGCGGAAGCATGATACCGCTCGTCAAGTTGAACAGGAAAGCCGTGCGGGAACTATCGTCCATCGTCACATGCACGCCATCGGTGGAACTCCAGCTTTGCGGATTATAACCACCCACGAGCCAAGTCTGCCCAGAGCTGTTGCTTGCCTCCATGACAGAAAAAGTGCGCCCCTGCCCATCGGATGCCTTGTGAAAATCCAGCGAAGTATCACCGGCCGCCTTGGTATAAATATTATTCAAAGACAACTGGCCTTCACCCAGCCAGTTCTCCAGTTGCGTTTGGTAGGCGGGAGAGAGTAATGACGTACCGGAATCGGCCTGGGCACCCATGCACACAAAGCACATCGCCAACATCGCACCTCTTGCTACTCTGAAATTGTTCTGCATCTTGCACCTCAATTATCAATATTGTAAAACGACGCATCACTTACGATTACCAATATAACACGATAGATGGTATTTTTATATTTATAATTTAGATATCAAAAAGCAATATTTCGTAACGGAAATTTAATCAGGCAGCACCGCCGTCACTTCGATTTCCACTCTGGCACGATCCTCGATCAGGCCGGCCACTTGCACGGCCGTCATGGCTGGAAAATGCTTGCCGATCAGCTCGCGGTACGCCACGCCGATTTGCGGGTACGCCGCCACGTACTCTTTCTTGTCGAGCACATACCAGTTCATGCGCACGATGTGCTCGGGCAAGGCGCCCGCCTCGGCCAGCACGGCGACGATATTCTGCAAGGCCTGGCGCACCTGTCCCGCAAAATCGTCCGTATGGAACTGGCCCTGCGCATCCCAGCCTATCATGCCGCTGACGTACACCGTGCGTCCGCTGGCGGCCACGCCGTTCGCATAGCCGCGCGGCCTGGCCCATCCTGGTGGTTGTAAAACTTGCATATTGCTTTCCTGGTTATTCATACGGGTCCCGCCTCGCGCAGCAGTTCGCGCGCGATGATCAATTGCTGTACTTCGCTGGCGCCCTCGTAAATGCGCAAGGCGCGAATTTCGCGGTACAGGCGCTCGACCGGATGGTCGCTCACCACACCCATGCCGCCGAACAGTTGCACGGCCGCGTCGATCACCTGCTGCGCTGTTTCCGTGGCCGTCAGCTTGGCCATGGCCGCTTCCTTCGTTACCTTGCGGCCCTGGTCGCGCTGCCAGGCGGCGCGGTAGGTGAGCAGCGCGGCCGCGTCGATGCCGGTGGCCATCTGCGCCAGCTTGGCCTGCGTCAGCTGGAAGTCCGCCAGGGTCTGGCCGAACATCTGGCGCGCCATGGCGTGGCGCAGCGCTTCATCGAAGGCGCGCCGCGCAAAGCCCAGCGCCGCGGCGGCCACCGAGGTGCGGAACACGTCCAGTGTCGCCATCGCCACCTTGAAACCCTGCCCCGCCTCGCCCAGGCGCTGCGACATGGGCACGCGGCAATTGACAAAGCGCAGGCGCGCCAGCGGATGCGGCGCGATGACGGCGATGCGCTCGGCGATTTCCAGGCCGGGATTGTCGGCGTCGACGATGAAAGCGCTGATGCCGCGCGCGCCCGGAGCCTCGCCCGTGCGGGCGAACACCACGTAAAAGTCGGCGATGCCGCCATTCGAGATCCACGTCTTTTCGCCGTCGAGCACATACTCTTCGCCGTCGCGGCGCGCAGCGCACGCCATGGCAGCCACGTCGGAGCCGGCCTGCGGCTCGGACAAGGCAAAGGCGGCGATGCGCTTGCCGCTGGCCACGTCCGGCAAATAGCGCGCCTTGTTCTCAACGCTGCCGAACAGGCCGATGGCGCCGGAGCCCAGGCCCTGCATGGCAAAGGCGAAATCGGCCAGGCCGCTATGGCGCGCCAGGGTTTCGCGCATCAGGCAAATGGCGCGCGTGTCGATCTTGCCATCGACGCCGGTAGCATGCGCGAGCCAGCCGCCCTGCCCCAGTTGCGCCACCAGCGCGCGGCAGGCCATATCGACGTCGGCGCCATGGGCGTCGTCCAGATGCAGAGTCGCCCAGGCATCGAGCTCCCGTTCAAGTTCGGCATGGCGCGCTTCGAAAAACGGCCAGTCCAGGTAAGTCGTGTCGCGTGTACTGCTCATGTCAATCGCCCTCGAACTGCGGTTTTTCTTTCGCCACGAAGGCGTGATAGGCCCTGTGGAAATCGTTGGTGGCCATGCAAATGGCTTGCGCCTGCGCCTCCGCCTCGATGGCTTCATCGACGCCCATGTTCCACTCCTGCTGCAGCATTTTTTTCGTCATGCCGTGCGCGAAGGTGGGGCCGCTGGCCAGGCCGGCGGCGAACAGCTGCGCCGCCTGCGCCAGTTCTTCCGGCTCGACCAGGCGGTTGAGCCAGCCCCAGCGTTCAGCCTCCGTCCCCGGCAGGGAGCGCCCCGTGTACAGCAGCTCGGCGGCGCGGCCCTGGCCGATCACGCGCGGCAGCAAGGCGCAAGCGCCCATGTCGCAGCCGGCCAGGCCCACGCGGGTAAACAGGAAGGCCGTCTTGCTGCGCGCCGTGCCGATGCGGATATCGGAGGCCAGCGCCAGCATGGCGCCAGCGCCCGCGCAAATGCCGTCGATGGCGGCGATGATGGGCTGCGGACAGGCACGCATGGCTTTCACCACGTCGCCCGTCATGCGGGTAAACGCCAGCAGGCCGGGCATGTCGAGCTTCGTCAGGGGGCCGATGATGTCGTGCACGTCACCGCCGGAGCAGAAATTATCGCCGCTGCCCGTGATCACCACGGCCTTGACGTCGTCCGCATGCGCCAGCGCGCGAAACAGCTCGCGCAATTCCGCATACGAATCGAAGGTGAGCGGATTCTTGCGCTCGGGCCGGTGCAGGGTCAAGGTGGCAACGCCGCCTTCGACGGAAAACAGGAAATGCCGCGCGGCGTAGTGGGCCAGGCTGGCGCGGTTGCCTGGCAGGTCTTGCGGCTGGCCGGGTAGATGGCGCATGGTCAGTCCTTGAGGGAAGTGTTATTCAATTGCTGCTTCATGTGCGACAGCAGGTCGATCAATTGGGTTTTGTCGTCCGGCGTCACGCCGTGCAGCAGTTCGGCGATCCAGCCTTCGTGCACGCGCGCCATCTCGTCGAACGCGCGCCTGCCGGCGGGCGTCAGCTTGACGCTGTAGGAGCGGCGATCCTTCGGATCGACCACGCGCGCCACCAGTTTTTCCTGCTCCAGTTGATCGGTGATGCCCGTGATATTGCCGCCCGTGACCATCATGCGCTTGGACAGTTCGCCCATGCGCAAACCATCGGGAAAGCGTTCGAGCTGCGCCATCAGATCGAAGCGGGGCAAGGTGATGCCAAAGGTGGCGCGCAAACGCGTGCGCACCTCGTTTTCGATTTTTACCGTGCACGAGAGCATGCGCAGCCACAGCTTGAGCGACTGGTGGTGGTCCTGCGTCAGCCGGCTCGCCAGGTCCAGCACGGGTTCGTCTTGCACATTATCGGTTTCTTTATCCATGGTCTTCATTCAGTTACATGACTTCGCCGCCGGCGACGGCGATCGATTGTCCATTCATGGCGGCCGACGCGGGCAGGCATAGCCAGGCCACCGCATCGGCCACTTCGCGCGCCTGCACCAGCCGCTGTTGCGGATTGGCGGCGGCCAGTTCCGCGCGCGCCGCGTCTTCGCCGCGCCCCGTCTTGCGCACGATGTTCTGCACGGCCTGCGCCACCATTTCCGTTTCCGTGTAGCCGGGGCAAACGGCGTTGACGGTGACGCCGCGCGGCGCCACTTCCAGTGCCAGCGCGCGCGTCAGGCCGATCACGCCATGCTTGGCGGCGACATAGGCGCTGACGTAACGATAGCCTTTCAGGCCCGCCGTCGACGCCACGTTGACGATGCGCCCCCAGCCCGCTTCCAGCATGCCCGGCATGGCGGCCTGGCAGCAGTGGAACACGCCCGTCAGGTTCACGGCCAGCATCTGCTGCCAGATGGCGGCATCCGTCTTGCCGAAGGGCGCCGCATGCGCCTGGCCCGCGTTATTGATCAATATCTCGATGCGGCCGAAATGCGCGGCCGCCTGCGCGAAACCCGCCTGCACGGACGCTTCCACGCTCACGTCGAGCACGCAGATGGCCACCCTGCCCGCGTGGCCCGCCTCTTCCAGCTGCATGCGCGCGCGCGCCAGCCGCGCGCCGTCGCGCCCGGCCAGGGTGAGCCGGGCGCCCGCCTCCAGCAAGGCGCCAGCGCAGGCGAGGCCGATACCGCTGCCGGCGCCCGTCACCAGCGCGTGCTTGCCGGCCAATGCGCCATCCCGTTGTTCCTTGTTCATGTCATCCTTCCAGCAGCCGCGCGGCCACCTGTTGCGGGGTGAGGCCCGTATTGGCGGCGGCCTGCTGCCGCTCGCGCTGCAGATTGCGTTCCAGCTGCTGCTGGCCCGGCCGGTACTGTTTCGGCCAAGTTGCGCCTGCCCCGGCGCCGCTGTAACCGATGCGCGCCATTTCCGTCAGGGTCCAGGCCGGGTTGGCCAGGTGCGGCCGGCCCACGGCGCACAGGTCGGCGCGCCCGGCGGCGATGATGCTGTTGGCGTGATCGGCTTCAAAAATCGAGCCGACGGCCATGCTGGCGATGCCGGCTTCATTACGCACGCGGTCGGCGAACGGTGCCTGGAACATGCGTCCGTATACGGGCTGTTCGAGCTTGCTGACCTGGCCAGAGGAACAATCGATCAGGTCGGCGCCCGCCTGCTTGAACAGGCGCGCGATGACGACCGCATCGTCGGGCGTGATGCCGCCTTCGACCCAGTCGTGGGCCGAGATGCGCACGCTCATCGGTTTATCTTGCGGCCAGGCGGCGCGCATGGCGCGGAACACGCGCAAGGGATAGCGGCAGCGGTTTTCCAGGCTGCCGCCATACTCGTCCGTGCGGCGGTTGGTCAGCGGCGAGATAAAACCCGACAGCAGATAGCCGTGCGCGCAATGCAGTTCCAGCCAGTCGAAGCCGGCGACGGCCGCAGCCAGGGTGGCGCGCACGAAGTCCTGCTCGATGCGCGCCAAGTCGGCCTCCGTGGCCGCACGCGCTGTTTGCGATACGCCGGCCAGGTACTGCTGTTCCGAGGCTGCCAGCAGCGGCCAGTTGCCCTCCCTGAGCGGCAGGTCGATGCCGTCCCACATGGGCCGCGTCGAGCCTTTCGGCCCCGCGTGACCCAGTTGCAGGGCGATTTTCGCGTCGCTGTTGGCATGCACGAAATCGACGATGCGGCGCCATGCCTGCGTATGCGCTTCGCTGTACATGCCAGGGCAGGCGGGCGTGATGCGCGCATCGGCCGACACGCAGGTCATCTCGGCAAACACGAGACCCGCGCCGCCCACGGCGCGCGCGCCCAGGTGCATCAGATGGTAGTCGCCCGCCACGCCATCGACGGCGCTGTACTGCGCCATCGGCGAGACGGCGATGCGGTTTTTCAGCAGCACGCCGCGCAGGCGAAACGGCGTGAGCATGGGCGGCAGGGCCTCGTCCCGCATCGCCACGCCAGCCTGTTCGCCCGCGCGCCGTGCCAGCCACAGTTCATAGTCGGCCACGTAGGCAGGGTCGCGCAGGCGCAGGTTTTCATGCGAAATGCGCTGGCTGCGCGTGAGCATGGAATAGGCGAACTGCGGCGCCTCCATGGCGCTGTAGCGCTCGACGTTTTCAAACCATTCCATGGAATTACGCGCCGCGCTCTGGATTTTCAGCACCTCGATGGCGCGCAGCTGCTGGTAGGCGCCCAGCGCAGCATCGGTATCCCCGTGCTGGCCGAAGCAGCGCGCCAACTCGATGGCGTCTTCCAGCGCCAGCTTGGTGCCCGAGCCGATCGAGTAATGCGCCGTGTGAGCAGCGTCGCCCATCAGCACGACGGGAACGCCATCCTGCTGGTGCACCCATTGCCGGCAGACGATGCGCGGGAAGGTGATCCACTGCGCCGAGCCGCGCAAGTGCGGCGAATTGCTCAGTAAGCCATGGCCATCGAGCTCCTCGGCAAACAGGGCTTCGCAAAAGGCGATGCCCTCTTCCTGGCTCATGGTATCCAAGCCCGCCGCGCGCCACACGTGTTCGGGCGTTTCGACGATGAAGGTCGAGGTCTCGCCGTCATACTGGTAGATATGCGCCTGAAACCAGCCGTGTGGTGTCTGGCGAAAGGCAAACGTGAAGGCCTCGAATTTCTTGCGCGTGCCCAGCCAGACGAAGCGGCAATGGCGCTGGTCGACCTCGGGCTGGTAGCTGGCCGCATAGCGCGCGCGGATGCGGCTGTTCAAGCCGTCGCTGGCGATCACCAGGTCGGCGCCGTACTGGCGCGCGATGGCCTGGTCGTCCTGCACTTCCGTCTCGAATACCAGCTCCACGCCCAGTTCCTCGCAGCGCGCCTGCAGGATGTTGAGCAGGCGCTTGCGGCCGATGCCGCAAAAGCCATGGCCGCCAGAACGCACGGTCTCGCCCTTGAAGTGGATTTCGATATCGTCCCAGTGGTTGAACGCCTGCAGGATGGCGCGCGCCGTCGGCTCGTCCGCGTTGGCAAGGTTGCCCAGGGTCTGGTCGGAAAACACCACGCCCCAGCCAAACGTATCGTACGGACGGTTACGCTCGATGACGGTGATGCGGTGCGCGGGGTTCTGCTTTTTCATGAGCAGGCTGAAATACAGGCCGGCGGGACCGCCGCCGATGCAGACAATATTCATGGAGTATCCGTGCGAAGTTTGAAGCGCTGCAGCTTGCCCGTTTCCGTGCGCGGCAGGAAAGGCAGAAAGCGGATGGCGCGCGGGTATTTATACGGGGCGATCTGCTGGCGCACGAAGTCCTGCAGTTCAGCCGCCAGCAGGTCGCTGGGCTGGAAACCGTCCTTCAGCACCACGTGCGCTTCGACGATCTGGCCACGTTCGGCATCGGCGCGCCCGACCACGCCGCATTCGGCCACGGCCGGATGACGCAGCAGCGCCTCTTCCACTTCCGGGCCGGCGATGTTGTAGCCGGCCGAGACGATCATGTCATCGCTGCGCGAGCAGTAATAGAAATAGCCGTCCGCATCCATCTCGAAGGTGTCGCCCGTCAGGTTCCAGCCGTTCTGCACGTACTCGCGCTGACGCGGGTCGGACAGATAACGGCAACCCGTAGGGCCTTTCACGGCCAGGCGGCCCGTCACGCCGGGCGGCTGCGGCACGCCCGCATCGTCGACGATGCACGCCTGGTAGCCGGGAATGGCCTTGCCGATGGCGCCGCGGCGGATGCCCTCGCCCGTGGCGGAAATGAAGATGTGCAGCATCTCGGTAGCGCCGATGCCGTCCGTCATGGCCAGTCCCGTCGCCGCCTGCCAGGCGTCGCGCGTGGCCAGCGGCAGCGCCTCGCCGGCCGACACGGACAGGCGCAGGCTGCGCACGTCGTGGCTGGCAGCCAGGGGCGTCATCTGGCGGTAAAAGGTGGGCGCCGTGAAGCAGATGGTGGCTTGATAGGCGCCGATGGCGCGCAGCAAGCTATCGGGCGTGAGTTTTTCCAGCAGTACGGTAGCGGCGCCAAAGCGCAGGGGGAACAACAGCAAGCCACCCAGGCCGAAGGTGAACGCCAGCGGCGGCGTGCCGATAAAGATATCGTCGGCGCGCACCTGCAGCATGGAGCGGGGGAAGCAGTCGCAGATGGCCAGCAGGTCGCGGTGCATGTGCATGGTGCCTTTGGGGACGCCCGTCGTGCCCGAGGTAAAGCTGATCAGGCAGACGTCGTCGGCCGCCGTATCGCATGCGGCAAAGGGTGCATCGTGGGCGGCCATGCGCTGTTCCAGTTCGGCGCCATCGGCGCCAAAACACAACATGGCCGGCAAGCCGGACACCCCATCGAGCTCCGCGCGCAAGCCCTGCGCGCACAGCACGGCGTTCACTTCCGCCTTGGCCAGGATGGTGGACAGTTCGCGCGCGCGCAGCAGCGGCATGGTGGGCACGGCGATGCAGCCGGCTTTCAGCACGGCCAGCAGGCAGGCCGCCATCATCGGGGTATTCGCGCCGCGCAGCAGCACGCGGTTGCCGGGGATCAGGCGCAGGTCGCTGCGCAGCACGTGGGCGATGCGGTCGACTTGCCGTGCAAGCTCGGCGTAAGTCCAGCGCTGGCCATCGGCAAGGATGGCGGTGCGCCCGCCGCCATCCTTGCCGATGGCCGCATCGAGCAGCGCGGCGACGCAATTGAGGCGCGGCGGATACTGCAGCTCGGGTAAATCAAGGCACAGCTGCGGCCAGAGTGCGCGCGGCGGCAAATGCGTGCGCGCAAAGTCGTCCTGGGGAGATGCGGTGGTAGGCGAAGGGTCGCTGCTCATGCTCATCCTGGCTGGTGACGGGCGCGTGCACAAGGCCCGGAAGCAGATACTTTAAACCTAAAGTATTTTTCCAGCAAGCGAAAAACAGCAGATTCAGTCAGGGTCGTCCTGTTGCCGCAGCCGGCGCACCTGCTGCGCCACGCTGCGCGCCAGCGCGGCCAGGGCCGTCTGCATCTCCTCGCCATCGAGTACCGCTGCCTGCAGCAGGGCCATCATGCCAGCTTCCGCGCCATGTAAACCGAGGGTGCGGCAACCGAGGTGCAGCCGTTCGAGCTGCTGGCGCGCCTGGGCCGGTTCGCCGCGCGCCAGCAAGGCGTCGACCTGTTCGCTGGCGGCGACTATCTGGCCCTGGAAGCCCGTCAGATACGCCAGCAGGCGTTCGCTGTCGATACCCAGCCGCTGCAGCGTGTCACGCGGCGCCTCGGCCGGCAAGGCCGAGACGTCGAAGCAGGCGTCGATATGCTGACGCACCTGCTCCGGCTGGAAGGGCTTGACGATGTAGCCGGCAGCACCGGCCTGCACGGCGTCACGCACCGTGTCCTGGTCATTGGCCGACGATACCAATATTAGCGGCATGGCATCGAGCGCGCTGTCGGCGCGGATTTTCTGCAGCAGCTCCATGCCGGACAGGCGTGGCATGCGCAAGTCGCAAAAGCACAGCGAAGGGCGCAAACCACCTTCGAGCTGCTCCCACGCTGCCGCGCCATCCTCGGCTTCCACGATATCGTGCACGCCGCAGCTGTCGATCAGATGCATCAATACCATGCGCGACACGACATCATCGTCAACCACCAGTACTTTCATTGCTTTCTCCATTGCCGGCAGCGTCAGGGGCCTGGCCGTATACTACCCAGTTTCACCGCGCGCTCGATGGCCGGCATTGCCTATTTTACATCTTCTCATCCGAAACGGCTATTTGCGCCAGCAGTGCGCGCAATTGCGGCAAATGCAAGGCCACCTGCGTCCAGCGGCCGCCGTCCGCCGCCTCTTCCATTTCCGTGCACAGCATGTGCAGCTGCGTTTCATCGAGATAGGCGGCGCTGCCCTTCAAACCATGCAGCAGGCGCCCGGCGTTGTCCTTGTCCTGCGCCGCCAGGGCGGCATCGAGTTCACGCAGGCGCCCTTCCAGGTCGGCAACGAAAGCGACGCGGATGCGCCGTTGCAGTTCGCTGCTGCGGATGGACGGGGAAGGTGCCGCGACGGGAGCTGCCGGCGCGATGCCGAACAAGGCATCGAGTTCTGCCTGCCCCCCTGCGGCGGCGCGCGGCGCGTCGGACGGCATGCGCGGCAACATGAAACCGCGCTGCAGCTGGCGCTCGATGGCGCGCGCCAGCAAGCCATGCAGCGCCGCCTCGTCCACCGGTTTGCTGAGGAAATCATCCATGCCGACGCCAAGATAGCGACTGCGGTCTTCTTCGCTGGCATTCGCCGTCAGGGCCACGATCATCAGTTCCTGGTCGCGCACGGGCTGGTCGGGCCAGCCGCCCACGCGGATCAATCGCGTCGCCGTGGCCCCATCCATCTCCGGCATGCGCCCGTCCATCAGGATCAGGTCGTAGCGCGTATGCACGCAGGCCGCCACCGCCAGCACGCCGTTGGCGACCACGTCGACTCTATGCCCCAGTTCTTCGAGCATGACGCGGATGATGATCTGGTTGGTGGGGAAGTCTTCCGCGCACAGCACACGCAACTGGTGGCTGTGCGGCGCCAGCGCCACCTGCGGCACCAGCGGCGGCGCCACGCCATCGGCCAGCGGCAAGGTGAAGGCAAAAGTACTGCCCTGCCCCGGCGTGCTGGCCACCTCGATCTCGCCATGCATCAGTTCGACCAGCTGGCGGCAGATGGCCAGGCCAAGTCCCGTGCCGCCGTAGCGCCGCGTGGTGCTGGCGTCGGCCTGCTCGAACTTCTGGAACAGGCGCGCCATGGCCTCCGCGTCGATGCCGATGCCGCTGTCGCTGACCGTAAAGCGGATCAGGTTGACACGGCGTCCGCCGCTGCCGCTGGCCACGCCGGCCCGCTCGACGCACACGCTGACGCCGCCGCGCTGGGTGAACTTGAAGGCATTGCCGACCAGGTTGACCAGCACCTGGCGCAAGCGGGTCGGGTCGCCCACCACGAAGGGCGGCAGGTCGGGCGCGAAATCGATGGAGAAACCGATGCTGCGCGCGGCCGCCTGCTCCTCGAACAGGCTGACGACCGTCTCGATGGCCGCACCGAGCGCGAAGTCGATGTTTTCGATACTCAGCTTGCCCGCCTCGATCTTGGAAAAATCGAGTAAGTCATTGATGATCACCAGCAGCGACTGGGCATTGGCCTGGCCGCGCAGGATCTGCTCGCGCGTGGCGTCGTGCAGCTGCCCGTCGCGCAGGGCAAAGCCCAGCATGCCAATCACGCCGGCCAGCGGCGTGCGCATCTCGTGGCTCATGTTGGCCAAAAATTCCGACTTCTGGCGCGTCGCGTCCTCGGCCTTGCGCTTGGCCTGGCGCAGGCTTTCCTCGTTCTTCGTCAGGCTGCTGTTGACTTGCGCCAGCTTTTCCGACTGGGCCAGCACTTCGATTTCCTTGCTCTGCAACTCGGCCGTGCGTTCGCTGACCTGCTTTTCCAGTTCATTCTGCTGATGCCGCAGCGCGCGCACGCGCTGGCGGTACGCGCCATACACGACGCCCAGCAGCAGCGCCGCCATCAGGGTGCGGAACCACCAGGTTTTCCAGAACGGCGGCAGGATCGTGACGGCCAGGGTGGCGCCGCTCTCGTTCCACACGCCGTCCTTGTTGGCCGCCTTGACCCGAAACACGTAGTTGCCGGCATCGAGGTTGGTGTAGGTGGCAAAACGCCGGCCCGCATCCGTCATGACCCAGTCCTGGTCGAAGCCCTCGAGCCGGTAGGCGAACATGTTGCGCTGGGGCGCGGCGAAATGCAGGGCCGCGAATTCCAGCGAAAAGACGCTTTCGCGGCTGGTCAGCACCAGCTTGCGCGTATGGTCGATGGCCGTCCTGAGCACGTGCGCGAACTCGCCGCGGCCGATTGCCACCGGCTTGTTGAATATCTGCAGCTCCGTGATGGCCACCAGCGGCGGCACGCGGTTGTCGTGGATATCTTGCGGCACAAACGCCGTCATGCCGTTAAAGCCGCCGAAATACATGGTCCCATCCGACGCGCGCAGGGCCGCGCCATCGAAGTACGAGCCTTCCACCGTGCCATCGGCGCTGTCGTAGTTGCGAAACAGGCCGCTGCGCATGTCGAGCCGCGTGATGCCGCTATTCGTGCTCAGCCACAGCTGCTCGTTGTCGTCGCCGAGGATGCTGGCGACGGCATCGTCGGCCATGCCATCCTTGCGCAAGAAGCGGCGGAAGCGGATCTCGCCCTTGGCGTCGATGTCCATGCGGTTCAAGCCATTGGCCGTGCCCACCCACAGCACGCCGCGCTTGTCTTCGTGCAGGAAATGCACTTCGTCGTGGCTCAGGCTATGCGGGTTTTGCGGATCGTGGCGGAAATGGCGGAAGTGGCCGCTGGCGCGGTCGAGCAAGTCCAGGCCGTGGAAGGAGCCTATCCACAGCCGCCCCTTGCCGTCTTCCAGCACGGGCCGCACCATATTGTCGGACAGGCTGTTCGGGTTGGCCGGGTCGTGGCGGTAGGTGGTAAAGCCTTTGCTGACGGGATCGAAGCGGTGCACGCCGCCCCGCGTCGAGACCCACAGCATGCCGCTGCGGTCGCTCACGATATTGCGGATGGTATCGCTGTTCGGGTCACCGGCGGCAAAGCGCATGGTGAAGAAGCGCCCCAGTGCCGGATCGAAGCGGTGCAAGCCCGTGGAGCCGCCCACCCACAGGGTGCCGTCCGGCGCCTTGTACAGGGTGGTGATCTGCTCGTCGCGCGACATGCCGGGCGAACTGCGCAGGTCGAACAGGCGCGAACTGCCGTCGCGCGTGTCGTACAGTTTCAAGCCACCCTTGGTGGCCAGCCACAGCTTGCCATTGCCCGCGTCGGCCACGGCGCGCACTTTCTTGTCCGCCAGCGCGCCCACGTCGCCGGGCGCGCGCGCCATGCGCGAAAAGCCGCCGCTGCCCAGGTCGACCCGGCTCACGCCGTTGTACCAGGAGCCGACCCAGAAGGTACCGGCGCGGTCGCGGTACAGCGACGACAGCTGGTTGTCGGCGACGCTGAATTTATCGCCCGTCTGGTGGCGGTACTGCAGGAAGGTATCGCTCCCGGGCAGCCATCGGAACAGGCCATCGGCATTGCTGCCCAGCCAGACGGTGGCGTCGATGTCCTGGTACAGGCTGGCGACGCGGATGGCGGAAAAGCCATGCTTCTCACCGAAACGCACTCTTACCTGCGGCGGCTGGCCGGCACCACCCAGGCGCCAGCGCTCGGCGCCGGCCATGGTGCCTATCCACAGGTTCTGCTGGCGGTCGATCAGCAGCGACTGGATCACGTTGTACTTCGAGCCGGGCTCCGTGTCGACGGCGAAATGTTCGAAGCGCTCGCTGCCCGGCGCCAGCATGTCCAGGCCCGTTACCGTGCCTATCCACAGGCGCTGCTGCGCGTCCAGCGCCAGCGCCTTGATTTCATTGTCACCCAGGCTGTGCGGATTGCCCTCTTCATGGTGCCAGGTACGGAAGACGCCCGTGGCGGGGTCGAAATGCTGCAAGCCGTCCGAGGTGGCGATCCAGAAGCCGCGCGCGCCATCGTCGAGGATGGCGTGGATATGCCGGTTGCCGTTGCCGCGCTTGCTCTTCTCGGCAGGGACGTAATGGATGAAGGTCTGGCTGGCGGCGTCGAAGCGGTCCAGGCCATTGTCGGTACCGACCCACAACTGGCCCTGGCTGTCGACATGCAGTTCGCCGACCCAGTTGTCGGCCAGGCTGGTCTTGTCGCCCTCGATATTCTTGTAGACGACCATGCGGTAGCCATCGTAGCGGCTCAGGCCAGACTGGCTGCCGAACCACATATAACCCTGCCGGTCCTGGGCGATGGCCAGCACCGATTCCTGCGCCAGGCCCTGGTCGACGCTGAGCTGGTCGAAACGCAGGGTGGGCGCAGGCGCCGCGGCAGCCGGGCCGCCCAGCAGCAGAATTAACAGTAAGGCAACATCGAAAACACGTCGAAATACCAGCACAATCGTCCTGTCAAAAAAAACGCGAAAAACCCGCACGCCGCTCCAAGGGCCGTCTCAGGAACCAAAGAACGCCAGGACATCATCCTTGCGGGCTTGCGTATCGCGCTGTCCAAGACGGATCAGTTCGTTAGTATACGTCGATTCGAACAATAAATACGAGGCCAGCGCCGCACCGCGCGCTTCGGCCGCACCGATACCCGACAGCATGGTGCGGATGGGACGCGGCAAACTGCCGATATGCCGGCTGGCGATGGCGTCGAGCCGCTCGGACGGCGCGATGACCAGCAATTCCACCGGCCGCAAGGCCGTCTTGCCCAACAACTCGGGCGGCAGCATCGACAGGGTCAGGTTGATGCGGTTCAGGCGTTCGATGTCGACGGCCAGGCCATCGAGGAAGATCGACGACAGCGCATGGCCGGCGATCTGCGCCAGGCTCGGATAGCGCGCCGATTCGGACGCGGCGGGCGCCGGTTCCGCCATGCGTCCCGCGCCCACCACCAGCACCTTGTTCGCGCCCAGGTGAATCGCCGGCGAGATCGGCGCCAGCTGGCGCATGGAACCGTCGCCGCAGTATTCGCGCTGGCCGCCCACGTACAGGGGCACGGCAGGGAAGATAAAAGGGATGGCGGCCGAGGCGAGCAAGTGTTCGACGCCGATCTGGTCCGGCAGGGCCAGACGCTGCGTGCGCACCCACGGCGCGATATCTCCGGCCGTCTGGTAAAACGTCATGTGGCGGCTGCCAGAATACGACGACGCCGTCACGGCCAGCGCATGCAGCAAGCCGTCGGCCAGGGCCGCATCCAGGCGCGGCAGGTCGAGCATGCGGTGCAGCAGGCTGACCAGCGGCGTATTGTCGAGCAGGGAATTGGGCGGCGACGCATGCCACTGGCGCAGCAGCCAGCCGAACGACAGCAGCGACAGCCAGCGCGCGCCCGAGCGGATCACGCCCAGCGAATCGGCGCGGTAGACCTGTTCGACCTGGATGTGCTGCCACACGTCGAGCAGCTTTTGCACGCCTTCGCCGAAGTTATCCGCGCGGCAGGCCAGCGCCGTGGCGTTGATGGCGCCGGCCGAAGTGCCGCAGATAATGTCGAACGGATTGCGCGCCGGTGCCCAACCCGCTTCCCACAGAATCGCCGAAATCGCCTGCAGCACGCCCACCTGGTAGGCGGCACGGGCGCCTCCTCCCGTGAGTATCAAGCCTGTTTTATTTTGCATTCCCATGCCGGCAGATTAGCAGGGTCTGGATACTTTGTGGAAATTTCAGTCGCCCCGCACCATGCCTTCACGCCGCGGATCGGCCCCGCCAAACCAGAAGTCCTTGCCGTGCGCATTCAGGCGCATGATGCCCTGCAAGCCGGAATTCTGCTCGATGACGCGCACCTCGTGGCCCATCGCCTGCAGCGCTTCGACTTGCGCTGCAGGCGCGCGGCCCTTTTCCAGTTCTGTCGGGCCGTTGCGGCTGCCAAAGTTCGGCAGGTTGATCGCTTGCTGCACGTTCAGGCCCCAGTCCATGGTGCCGACCAGCACCTTGGCGACATAATTGATGATGGACGAGCCACCGGGCGAACCCGTCGCCAGCACCAGCTTGTGCGTGCCCTTTTCAAATACCAAGGTGGGCGACATGGCGCTGCGCGGGCGCTTGCCCGCCTCGACTCTGTTGGCAATCGGGCCGTCCGCATCGCGCGAATCGAATGAGAAATCCGTCAGTTGGTTATTCAACAGGAAACCATCGACCATCTGGCGCGAACCAAACGCGTCTTCCACGCTGGTGGTCATCGACAGGCCGCCGCCGAAGGCGTCCACGGCCACCAGGTGCGAAGTCGACGGGCGCTGCAAGGCGTTGTCCATGCCCCACGCCACCTGCATGCCGGGTGGCGTGCCAGGCAAGGCGCGGCCCATGGATTTGTCGCCGATCAGGGAGGCGCGCTGCGCCAGGTAGGTTTTATCGAGCATCGAGACGACGCCATTGCCCGGCAGGGGCACGAAGTCCGTGTCGGCCACGTAGCGGTTGCGGTCCGCGTAGGCCAGGCGCCCCGCTTCCGAAAACAGGTGGATCGCTTGCGCGTCGAGCACGCCGTCGACGGGCGCATACGGCCGGATATCCTTCACTTCCAGCATGCCCAGCATCTGCGCGATGGCGATGCCGCCCGACGATGGCGGCGGCATGCCGCACACGGTCCAGGCCTTGTAGTCGCTGCAGACGGGTTCACGCACCTTGGCCCGGTAGCCGGCGATGTCGGTCGCCGTCAGCTTGCCCGGATTGGTCGGATGCGAGGCCACCTTGGCGGCGATGTCGCGCGCGATGCGGCCCTGGTAAAAAGAGTCAGCGCCGCCGCGCGCGATCTCGCGCAGGGTACGCGCCAGCTGCGGGTTTTTCAGCACGTGGCCAACGGACCAGGGCTTGCCGTCCTGGTCATAGAAATACGCGGCGGCGACAGGGTCGCGCTTCAATGCCTGGTCCCAGCTCAATAGGCCGTTGAGGCGCTGGCTGACGGGAAAGCCGCCGTGCGCCAGCTTGATGGCAGGACCGAACAGGGTCGCCCACGGCAGCTTGCCATGCTCCTTGTGCGCCAGTTCCAGCATGCGCAGCACGCCCGGCGCGCCCACGGAACGCCCGCCCACCACGCCCGTGGCGCGCGAGACGGGACTGCCGTCCGCATTCTGGAACAGGTGTTCATCGGCGGCGGCAGGCGCCGTTTCGCGTCCGTCGAAGGCCTGCACGCCCTTGGCGGTCGAGTACAGCAGGAAAGCGCCGCCGCCGATACCCGACGATTGCGGTTCGACCAGGGTGAGTACCAGTTGCGTGGCGATGGCCGCGTCGATGGCGCTGCCGCCCCGCTTCAGCATCTGGTAGCCGGCATCGGCGGCCAGCGGATTGGCGGCGGCAACCATGAATTTCTGCGCCGCCCAGCCCGATTTTTCCGCATACGCGGTGGCGATTTCCGGCGCCTTTTGCGGCACCTCGGCAAATACGGGACTGGCAGCGAGCGCTCCCAGCAAGGTCAGGCTCAGCGCCAGCGGCTTCAATGTGATCATGGATTCTCCGATAAAAAAAGGGCGCACAGCCAAGCAAGGCTGTACGCCCCATACGGGGGTATCCTACATCAAATCGCGCCGGACTTATTTCGGCTGCATGCGGATCGCGCCGTCCAATCTGATCGTTTCGCCATTGAGCATGACGTTTTCCACGATGGCTTTCACCAGTTGCGCGTATTCACCGGGCTTGCCCAGGCGCGAAGGGAACGGCACCATCTTGCCCAGCGCGTCCTGCACTTCGGCCGGCATGCCCAGCAGCATCGGCGTTTCGAAAATGCCGGGCGCCACCGTCATCACGCGGATGCCGTTGCGCGACAGGTCGCGCGCCATCGGCAGGGTCAGTCCCACCACGGCCGCCTTCGACGACGCATACGCGGCCTGGCCGATCTGGCCATCGTAGGCCGCAACGGAAGCCGTGTTGATGATGATGCCGCGCTCGCCCTCAACGGTGGCATCCTGCTTGGCCATGGCATCGGCCGCCAGGCGGCACATATTGAAAGTGCCGACCAGGTTGATGTTGACGACTTTCTGGAACAGGGCAAGCGGATGCGGGCCATCCTTGCCCACGGTTTTTACGGCCGGCGCCACGCCGGCGCAGTTCACCAGGCCGCGCAAGGTACCGAGCTTGGTCGCCGCGGCCACCACGGCCATGCCGTCTTCTTCCGAGGTGACATCGCACTGCACGAACACGCCACCGAGTTCAGCGGCCAGCGCCTGGCCCGCCTCGGCCTGTACGTCGGCCAGCACGACCTTGCCGCCCGCCGCCGTCAGCATGCGCGCCGTGGCCGCGCCCAAACCTGATGCGCCGCCCGTGATGATGAATACATTGTCCTGAATCTGCATGAAATCTCCTGAGTGATAAGGGCCGTGTTCCCGGCGCCTGATGGTTGCATGGTGCATGATGCCATCATTACGTTTACGTAAACGTAATGTCGGCGACAATTGTAGCCATTTTTATGATCACCGAGCGAAAACTTGTGGCGGTAGCGAATGGCAGGGCTAAAAACACTGGATGAAAGCACCGTTGCGGTGGCAGATGCGCCCGTTGGCATCGAGCGTGGCATTGCCCGCGCCGTTGTAACGCGCGCCTGCCGCATCGCGGCAACCGCCCGTATCGCAGGAACCGATAGGCTGCGGCGTGCGCGGCATCGGCACGGCCGGGCTGGGCAGCATAGGCGCCATGGGCACGACGGATGGCGCAGGCTGTGCCGGCATGCGGCCAATCACCTGCGCCACGGAACGGCGCTGCTGCATGGGCGGCGCCGGGCGGCATGGTTCCACCGCCAGCTTGCTGCTGTCGCGCGGGTCGAGCTGGCACACGGGCAGGGACTCGGGCGCCGCCTTCTCCTGCGACCAGGCATGGCCGCCGGCGAGCAGCATGGCGCAGGCCAGCGCCGATATTGTTTTTGCCATCCTCTTCATGCCGCCTCTCCAAGCATCGATCACCCAGCATTCATTATTGGCACACGCCGCGCCAGATGCCAGCCAGGGTAACAATTTCTCACGTTTGCTCCTGCCATGCGCACCCTGCAACGGTGTTTTATTTCCTTTCAGCACTTTCCTTCTTGCCAGCATGGCATTACAATAAGAACGATTCTTATTCTCATTCGTGGAATGGGAGCGCAGTTTATTATCTTTTCATTCATTTATACCCGAGCCACCCGGAAGGCAGCCAGGAAATAACAACATCCGGAAAGTCCACCATGACCAAGCGCAGTCCCGCCTTCGCAACCTTCGTAGCCCCCGTCGCCACTCCCGCCCGTGCCATCCATTCCGCCGCCCTGCTCCTGCCGTGCCTGCTGTCGCTGGCCGTCAGCAACGCCTGGGCCGAAGGCAATGTGGCCGCCGATCCCACCATGAACACGGTGGTCGTCACCGCGTCGGGCACGGCCATCGATATCAAGGATGCGCCGGCCAGTATCAGCGTCATTACGCGCGAGGAAATCGAGCGCCAGCCCGTGTATGACCTCAACACTTTGCTGCGCCGCATCCCCGGCGTGACGGGCGGCACCGGCCCCGAAGGCGAAGCGTCGAAGATCAAGCTGCGCGGCTTGCCCGACAAATACACCCTGATACTGGTCGATGGCAAGCGCGTGGGCAGCTCGAGCGACACGGCTTACCGCCCAGACCTGGGCCGCCAGGACTTGAACTGGATCTCGCCCGACATGATCGAGCGTATCGAAGTGGTGCGCGGACCCATGTCCTCGCTGTACGGCTCGGACGCCATGGGCGGCGTGATCAATATCATCACGCGCAAGGTGCCTGGCAAGTGGAACGGTTCGGCCACGGCCAACTACACGCAGCCGCAGGACAGCGACCGCGGCACGGCGCACCAGCTGGGCGTGAACCTGGCTGGCCCCCTGTCGGACACGGTCGGCATGCGCCTGGGCTTGAGCCAGACGCGCCAGAATCCCGATGAAAAATACGACAAGGCGGGTGGCATCGGCGGCGAACGCAACCAGACTGCCTCGGGCCAGCTGACCTGGGCGCTGGGCAAGAAACAGAACCTGTCGCTCGATGCCAGCTACGGCAGGCAGGAAGCCAGCGATTCGAGCACACGCGATGCGGACGGCGAGGCGCTGGTCCCCAGCTGGGGCGCCAACAAGCTGATACGCAAGAGTGTCAGCCTCGGCTATGAAGGCCGCTGGGACTTCGGCAAGACCACGGTCAACCTGTATCACAACGACTTCGACAACGAAGTTGTCGGCTCGGTAGCGAAATCCAAGGACAGCACCCTCGATGCCAGCCTGGAAAAACGGCTCGGCTGGGGCGGCATCGAGCAGATGCTGGTGATGGGCGGCCAGTGGAAGCACCAGGAACTGACGAACACGAATACCATCGGCACCGTGCCCACCGATTACCTGGGCAACACCGTCAGTGGCGCGACCTTGTCCGGCACCACCTCGGCCCTGTTTGCGGAAGATCAATTGTTCCTGCGCGAGGACTTGACGGCCACGGCCGGCCTGCGTCTGGATCACCACAGCAAGTTCGGCAACCACTACAGCCCGCGCCTGTACCTGGTGTACCACCCTGCCCCCGCCTGGACCATCAAGGGCGGCGTCTCGCAAGGCTTCCGCGCCCCGAGCCTGAAGGAAAACTCGCCGGCGGCAGCGACCAACTCGGCCGGACGCGGTTGCGGCAGCCTCAAGCCGCTGGGCTACATCAAGGGCGACTGCTACATGGCCGGCAATGCGGACTTGAAGCCGGAAACGAGCACGGCCGGTGAGATCGGCGTGGCGTGGGAACAGAATGGCTGGGATGTGGGCCTGACCTACTTCCACACGGATTTCAAGAACAAGATCGACTATGCGCCGCTGGGTTTTTACCAACAGCGCTGGTGGACCAAGATGACGAATATCCAGAAAGCGCGCACCAGCGGCCTGGAAGCGACGGCCACCATCCCGCTGACGAAAAACCTGAACTGGCGTAATAACGTGACCTACATGGCGGAAGCGAAAAACCTGACCACGGGCGCCAACCTGCTGTCGACGCCAAAACTGTCGTGGTACTCGGCGCTGGGCTGGCAAGTCAACGACCAGCTGTTCGGCGAAGTATCGGCCCAGTACACGGGCAAGGAACTCGATGCCGGCAAGCTGGCCGACAAGGCCTACACCATCGTCGACACCGTCGTGTCATACAAGGTCACGCCTCAGTGGACAGTGCGTGGCGGCGTGCAAAACCTGTTCAAGAAGGGCCCGATGGCCGATGGCCTGGTCGACTATTACGTGCCGGGACGGCGCATGTTCGTCGGCCTGACCTCGCGTTTTTAAGGCCTAATAACGGGGCGGCGGCGTATCGGGCGGCGGCGTGGCGGCATTCGCCGGTACGCCGCTCAGCATCTGCCCGGCCACGGGCACCTTGTGGCCACTCGCATACATGCATTGCTGATAGCCGTTATCGTAGCGGCGCTGCATGCCATACGAGGAACTGTCGGCCGCGCCCGTGCCGGCCAGCGCGCCGAACAGCAGACCCGTTCCCGCTCCCACGCCGGCGCCATGGCCGCCATCGATGGCGGCGCCGGCCGCCGCACCAAGCACCGTGCCCAGCGCCGCACTGCGCACGCCGCTGTCGACGCCGGCCTGCTGCGCCGACGCACCACCGAGCTGTCCTTGCGCATAAGCGCGGCACTGCAGGTCATCGCCGCGGAACTGTTCGAAACTCTTGCCCGTGCCCGGCAAGACCATGGCCGACGGCCCTTCCGGCATCACCGTGCACGCTGCCAGCAAGAGGGGCGCCAGCAATGTCGCCCGCGTCCATAAGATCGTGCTCATGTCACACCTCGCTCATCATTGCACGCTGGCAGGCGCCACGGCGCGCCATGGTAGCGCGCAACTTTTCACATAGGGATAATAGCCTTGCGGATTGCGGCAGTAGTACCACATCTGCGCCGTCGGTTCGCCGCCCTGTTCTACATACACTGGGGGTTGCTGCACGATTACCGTGCGTCCATACGGGTAGCCGTACCAAGGATCGCCATACCAGCCCGGCCCGTACCCATACAACCATGGCGAGCCTATCCAGACGCCCACATGCGAGTGGCCATGAAAATTCCCATGCCCGCCGTGAAAGCCGCCATGCCGGCCAGGCGCCGCCTGGACCAACCCTGCCGCGCCCACCAATATCAGCAGCGCCAGCAATGCGCCGCCCTTCCTGTTGATGCTGTTCATGACATCCTCCTACCTAACCCTATTTACCCCACCTGCCCGAGCGTGGAGCGCCATTCATTATTGGCAGAGATATAGGGCAATAAAAGGCGCCGTAACAATTGCTCACCTTTTATACGCCAAGGATATGGACTGCAGGAAAGTTTCACTGACACAAAAGCGAACAGCCCCGCGGCACGGGCCACGGGGCTGCCGGGGATGCGCCGCCTTATTGCGCGGGCAAGCTTTGCACGGGTGTGGCCGGCGCCAAGGTGGGCGGCGCGGGTACGTGGATGGGTGCCGGGGCCTTGACCGCCAGCCAGCCCGTGGCCGGCAGCAGCGGCACCAGCAGCAGGGCCACGATATTGATGATCTTGATCAAGGGATTCACTGCCGGGCCGGCCGTATCCTTGTACGGGTCGCCCACCGTATCGCCCGTGACGGCCGCCTTGTGCGCGTCTGAACCCTTGCCGCCGAAATGGCCATCCTCGATGTATTTCTTGGCATTGTCCCAGGCGCCGCCCCCCGTGGTCATGGAGATGGCCACGAACAGGCCCGTGACGATGGTCCCCATCAAGAGGCCGCCCAGCGCCGCTGGCCCCAGCAGCATGCCGACGACGATGGGCACGACCACCGGCAGCAGCGATGGCACGATCATTTCGCGGATGGCCGACGCCGTCAGCATGTCGACGGCCTTGTCGTATTCGGGCCGCGCAGTGCCTTCCATGATGCCCTTGATGTCGCGGAACTGCCGGCGCACCTCGACCACCACGGCGCCCGCCGCGCGGCCGACGGCTTCCATCGCCATCGCGCCGAACAGATACGGTATCAGGCCGCCGATGAACAGGCCGACGATGACCATGGGGTTCGACAAATCAAAGGTGATGTGCTGGCCCACGGATTCGAGCGCATGCGTGTAGTCGGCGAACAGCACCAGCGCTGCCAGCCCGGCCGAGCCGATGGCATAGCCCTTGGTGACGGCCTTGGTCGTGTTGCCGACGGCGTCGAGCGGATCGGTGATGGCGCGCACGGAATCGGGCAAGCCCGACATTTCCGCGATGCCGCCCGCGTTATCCGTGATGGGGCCATACGCGTCAAGCGCGACGATGATGCCCGCCATCGACAGCATGGCAGTGGCCGCAATGGCGATGCCATACAAACCGGCCAGCTGGTACGAAACGAGGATGGCGACGCAGACGGCCAGCACCGGGTAGGCGGTGGACTTCATCGACACGCCCAGGCCGGCGATGATATTCGTGCCGTGGCCCGTCGTCGACGCTTCCGCGATGTGGCGCACGGGCTTGAAGTCCGTGCCCGTGTAGTACTCGGTGATGTACACCATCAGGCCCGTGAGGACGATGCCGACGACGGTGGCCCCCAGCATCTTGTAGCGCATGGCGTCGTCGGGCCACAGCAGCCACGTCACCACGGCAAAACCCACCAGCGACAGGCCCGCCGCCCACCACAGGCCCGTGTACAGGGCCGACATGATCTTCTTGCCCGGGGCCGTCTTGACCATCGAGCAGCCGACGATGGAAGCGAGGATGGAAACGGCGCCCAGCAACAGCGGGTAGATGATGGCCGTGCTGCTGGCCTCTGCCATCAGCAGTGCGCCCAGCAGCATGGTGGCGATCAGGGTCACGACATAGGTTTCGAACAGGTCGGCCGCCATGCCGGCGCAGTCGCCCACGTTGTCGCCCACGTTGTCGGCGATGACGGCCGGGTTGCGCGGATCGTCCTCGGGAATGCCCGCCTCGACCTTGCCCACCAGGTCCGCGCCCACGTCGGCGCCCTTGGTGAAGATGCCGCCGCCAAGCCGCGCGAAGATGGAAATGAGCGAGGCGCCGAAGGCCAGGCCGATCAAAGGCTTGATCAGGTCATGCTGCGTGACGCCGGGCGCGCCCGTCGTCACCAGCAGCCAGTAAAACAGGGTCACGCCCAGCAAGCCCAGTCCCACCACCAGCATGCCGGTAATCGCCCCGCCCTTGAAGGCCACGTTCAGCGCCTGGTTGATGCCCAGGGTGGCCGCCTGCGCCGTGCGCACATTGGCCCGCACCGAGACATTCATGCCGATGAAGCCGCAGGCGCCCGACAGCACGGCGCCGATCAAAAAGCCCAGCGCCGTATGCAGGCCAAGCAGCGCATAAATGGCGATCAGGAGCACCACGCCGACGATGGCGATGGTGCGGTACTGGCGCGCCAGGTAGGCGGCCGCGCCCTGCTGGATGGCCAGGGCGATTTCCTGCATGCGCGCGTTGCCGGGATCCTGCCTCAGGATCCAGCTACGCGACACCAAACCGTAAATGACTGCGACTACGCCGCAGGCTACCGCAAACCACAAACTGGCTGCCATATCGTCCCCTTCTGTTTTTATCCGACGTCATTGCCAACAGCTGCAGACCGCACCGGGTAGGCACGCGCAGCCAGGAAAACACGACCTGCAAAAAACCTGAACTACGAAAACGACACGGCACCGCTGGCGAAAAGCGGGCACAAAAAAAGCGGACACTCAGGTCCGCTTTTCAAACTGCTTATTCCGCCAGGGCGGCAAATGCGCTGTCGCGGATTTGCTCGACCGGACCGACGCCGGCGATGCGGCGGTATTTCGGTGCGCCTGGCAGGCCGGACTTGGCCCAGTCATTGTAGTAACCCAGCAAGACCTTGGTCTGGTTGTGGTACACGTCCAAGCGCTTCTTGACCGTTTCCGCCTTGTCGTCGTCGCGCTGGATCAGCGGTTCGCCGGTGATGTCGTCGACGCCGTCGACCTTGGGCGGATTGAATTTGACGTGGTAGACGCGGCCCGAACCCGGGTGGCTGCGGCGGCCGTCCATGCGCTCGATGATCGAAGCGTCAGGCACGTCGATTTCCAGCACGTAGTCGACATTGATGCCGGCGTCTTTCATGGCGTCCGCTTGCGCGATGGTGCGCGGGAAACCGTCGAACAGGTAGCCATTGGCGCAATCGGCTTCCTGCAGGCGGTTCTTGACCAGGCCGATCATGATGTCGTCCGACACGAGGCCGCCCGCATCCATGACTTTTTTCGCTGCCAGGCCCAGTTCCGAGCCTTCCTTGATCGCCGCGCGCAGCATGTCGCCCGTGGAGATTTGTGGAATGTTGTATTTTTCTTTGATGAAATTAGCTTGGGTGCCCTTGCCGGCACCGGGTGCTCCTAAAAGTATCAGACGCATTGAAAAGTTCCTAAAAAACAGATTTTGGATGGTGGTATGTGTAATTATTTTTAGATGGTGTTGCTATGGCTATCTTTCCCTACGAAACTTACCACAAAAAATCCCCGGAGCGCCAGTTTGCTATCGAATTGATATGCCCTGATTGATCAAAGCCAGCAATTAGCGAGGCGGACGTTTCAAAATGTGGTTTTTACTGCAGGCGCCCAAACTATATTTGCACGCCTGCCGTTTTGCGGGTAGCGCTTACAGGGCGCGATAGTGCGCCTGCACGCGTTTGAGATCTTCCGGCGTGTCGACACCGGCGGCAGGGGCCGAGTCCGTGACATGCACGGCGATGGCAACACCGTGCCACAGCACGCGCAACTGCTCCAGCGCCTCGATGGCTTCCAGCGGCGAAGCGGACAATTGCGGATATTCTTGCAAGAACGCATTGCTGTACGCATACAAACCGATATGCCGCAGCGGTACGTAACCTTGCGGCAAGCTGTCTTTCGACTGCGCGAAGCCGTCGCGGTGCCACGGAATCGTCGCGCGCGAAAAATACAAGGCACGGCCGTTCTTGTCCAGCACGACCTTGACCACGTTCGGATTGAACGCATCGGCCATGTCATGCAGCGGATGGGCGCAAGTGGCCATGGGGACGGTGGCGCTGATCTGCGCCGCGCAGGCGGCCAGCAGGGACGGATCGATCAAGGGTTCGTCGCCTTGCAGGTTGACGATGACGGCGTCGAGCGGCAATGCTAGCGTGCGCGCCACTTCGGCGATGCGGTCCGTGCCCGACGGATGGTCGGCGCGCGTCATGCACACTTCCACGCCATGCGCGGCGCAGGCGGCGCGGATGCTGTCGTGGTCGGTGGCGACGATGACGCGCGCGGCGCCAGACAGGGCTGCCTGCTCGGCCACGCGCACCACCATCGGTTTGCCGCCCAGGTCAGCCAGCGGCTTGCCCGGCAGGCGCGTCGAGGCCAGGCGGGCCGGGATGATGACGATGAACGCCATCGTTATTCCACTGCGTCTTGCAGGGTGCGCGCTTCGTCCGCCCACATGATGGGGATGCCATCGCGGATAGGATAGGCGAGGCGGTCGGCGCGGCAAATCAGTTCCTGCGCCTTCTTATCGTGTTCAAGCGGACCCTTGCAAACAGGGCAGACCAGGATATCAAGCAGTCGAGCGTCCACGACATTTCTCCACAATTTGTTGGGCCAGCGCGCTATCGATGCGCGCACTGACGGGGACGACCCACAGTCTCGGGTCATCTTTGAGATGTTCAATTTGCGCACATTTTACTGCATCCTTCTCTGTGATCAAGATCACATCCGTGTCCAGTGCCGCAAATGGCTGGTCGAGGAAGTCGTGATGATCGGGCAGGGGCAGTTCCATGAAGTCCAATCCGGCCCCGCGCAGCATGGCAAAGAAACGCTGCGGGTTGCCGATTCCGGCCGCCGCCACGATACGCTGGCCGCCCGCCGCCAGGGTCGCCAAAGGCATGCGCTCGCCGCGGTCGATCAGGCGCTCGGCCACGCCGCCATCGAGCCGCATCTGCACCACCAGGGCCCCCTTTGGCGCCACCTGCGCCACCAGCGCCGGCGCCAGCTCGGGCGCATTGATCACCGTCACATCGCGCCGGCGGCGCGGCGATTCGCGCAAAGGTCCCGCCGGCAGCAGCCAGCCATTGCCGGCGCCGCGGCCATCGAACAGCACGATTTCCACGTCGCGCTGCAAGGCGTAATGCTGCAAGCCGTCGTCCGTCACCAGCACGTCGACGTCCGGGTGCGCGGCCAGCAGCGCCCTGCCCGCTTGCGCGCGGTCGCGCCCCACCATCACGGGGCAACCGCCGCGCTGGAAGATCAGCAGCGGCTCGTCGCCCACCTGTTGCGCCGTGGAAGCAGCGCTGACGGCGCGCGGCGAACGGTCGGCGCTGCCATGACCGCGCGAAATGACGCCCGGGCACATGCCCGCGTCGCGCAAGGCTTGCACCAGCCAGATCGTCAGCGGCGTCTTGCCGGTGCCGCCAATGAAAATATTACCGACGACGACGACGGGCACGGGCAGGCGCGCGGATTTCAGCAGGTTTGCCCGGTACAGACCGCGCCGCACGGCGCTCAAGGCGCCAAACAGCAGGGAGACGGGCCACAGCGCGCACGCCAGCGGGCCGCGCGTCAGCCAGGCGCGGGTGAGAGTGGTTTCAAGCTTGGCGGGGGAGGATGTGGGCATGGGGACAGACGTAAAAAATAACCCCAGGTGCAAAATCCGGGGTCAGACCCGGCGGGTCTGACCCCAACACTTCGATTGGGGTTGAATAATAGCTTACTTGCCGCCCGCCTGCGCCGCAAACGTCAGCTTTTCATAGCCGGCCAGGCGTGCCGCTTCCATCACGTGGATGACCATCTGGTGCATGGCGAACTGGTCGGCGTTGACCACCACCACGGGCGTCTGCGCGGGCGCCTTGCCGCCATTCGCCGCCTTCGCCGCGTCCTGCAAGGCGCCGGCCAGGCCGGCCACGTCGCGGAACGAGACGGGTTCGCGGTTGACCGTGTAATTGCCCTTGGCATCGATGGTGACGTCGAGCTGCTGCGGCTTGTCCTTGGCTTGCTCGGCGTCGGCCGTCGGCAAGGTGATCTGCAGCTCCGTAAATTTGCTGTAGGTGGTGCTGACCATGAGGAAGATCAGGATCACCAGCAGCACGTCGATGAACGGGATCAGGTTGATTTCGGGGTCTTCACGCCCCTTGCCTTTACGGAAGTTCATTTGCGGCCACTGTGGACGATGTCGACGAACTTGACCGCTTGCTGCTCCATGTCAATGACGAAGCTGTCGACGAGGGCGCGGAAGTGGCGGTAAAAGACCAGGGCCGGCATGGCGATGGCCAGGCCAAAGCCCGTGTTATACAAGGCCACCGAGATGCCGTGCGCCAATTGTGCGGGATTCGAGCCGCTGGCGTTTTGCGAACCGAAGATTTCGATCATGCCGACCACCGTGCCGAACAGGCCCATCAACGGCGCCAGGGTGGCGATGGTGCCCAGGGTCGTCAGGAAACGTTCCAGCGTGTGGGCCACGCCGCTGCCCGCCTCTTCGATCGACTCCTTCATCACCTCGCGCGGCGCGTCGACATTGCGCAGGGCGGCGGCCAGCACGACGCCCAGCGGCGAATTATCTTCCAGCTTGGCCACCGTGTCCGGCGTGATCTTGCCGCTGCGATACACCTGCACCACTTCATCAAACAGCTTGCGGGGCAATATCTTGGCGCGTCGCAAATACAGCAGGCGCTCGATGATCAAGGCCAGGGCGACGATGGAAGCGATCAACAACAGCCAGATGGGCCAGCCAGCGGCTTGAAATATAGCGAGCAAAAGAAACTCCTGGTAAAGGGAAGGCGATGGACCGCCCGAACAGCCTGTATTGTACCGAGCGCCGAAGAACGATTGTACGTCCGCGCGGGAATGGCGCAATGTAGCGCGTTGCCGCGCCGGCGGCAAGTGGCGCCTGCATGGCATTTGCCCACACCGCGCACAGTTTTGCACAATTTGTGTGGATAAGATTGTGAGCAAGCATGAAGTACAGCATGCAAGTCATTGATTTTCATGAGAATTATCGCAGTGCGCAAAATACAGGCATAGCAGCTCATCGCCAGTAGTCAATGTCATAAAATTAATAACTCTGAAGTTCTGCACATTTACTGTGGACAAGATTGTGTGCAAAGCCGAGGAATTAAACTAAGTATTTGATTTTAAAGGAAAATAAATCAATGCGCAAAAAAGTGGCAGCGGGCGTGCAATACGCGGCATATCGGCCTTGAAAGTTCTGCACACAATCTGTGGACAAGATTGTGCGCAAGCTCAAAAATAGCCGCCAAGTACATTGATTTATATCGTTTTTATGGTCATGCATAAAAATGTGGCAAGGGCTGAAAAGCGGAGTTTTTCATGCAAAAAAGCGTCGTCGAACGGCACTTTTCCACCGCCAGCACAGTTCCACACATAAAGTGTGGATAAGATTGTGAGCAAGCGGATTGACTCCATGCAAGAGCATTGATTTTAAAGGGATTTTTTTCTCTGCTGAAAAATAAGGCAGCAATATGGCAGGTCCACGCAGTGGAAAACCCGGGCAAAGCAGGAAACGGTTTATGCAGTTTTGCACACATTCTGTGGATAAGATTGTGAGCAAGACCTACGGCATGATGCTACACCATTGATTTATATGACTATTTTTATGCTGCGCAAAATTCAGGCAAGCCGTACCATGGAGCTTCCAGTGGATAAATCCGGCACTGCGCCAGAGTTCTGCACATTTTTTGTGGATAAGATTGTGCGCAAGGCCAGGCATGGCATACTAAGCGCTTGATTCATATGGGCTTTATTTCCGTGCGCAAAAATGTAGCAAGGCATTTTTATCGGTCAAATTGGCTTGCCGGCCAATGTTTGTCCGAGGTAAAAAGTTCCGCACACTTTCTGTGGATAACTTTGTGCGTAAGTGGCAGGGGCTGTACTGATGTGCTTGATATTAAAGGTTTTTTTCCCTGTGCACGCAAATCAGGCATACGGGAATTCATCATGAAATCAAATACTTAGAAATAGAACTTGTTGTTTTGCGCGATATATGACATAAGCATGACCTCGCCGATAATATGTGGACAGTTCCTTCCCTCCCCCAGCTTGATGATGACCGACAACCCGACTGACAGCGGCTTTGCCGCCCCGCCCGTGCTGACCGTCAGCGCCCTGAACCAGGCCGTCGCGCGTCTGCTCGAACGCTCGTTCCCCCTGACCTGGATCGCCGGCGAGATTTCCAACTTCACGCGCGCCGCTTCCGGCCACTGGTATTTCACCTTGAAGGACGATGGCGCCCAGGTGCGCGCCGTGATGTTCCGTGGCCGCGCCCAGTTTGCCGGCTTCACGCCGCGCGAAGGCGACAAGGTGGAAGTGCGCGCCCTCGTCACCCTGTACGGCGCGCGCGGCGATTACCAGATCAACGTGGAAGCCATCCGCCGCGCCGGCGTGGGCGCCCTGTATGAAGCGTTCCAGCGCCTGAAGGAAAAACTGGCCGCCCAGGGCCTGTTCGACCAGGAGCGCAAGCGCGCCATTCCCATGTTCGCGCGCAGCATCGGCATCGTTACCAGCCCGCAGGCGGCGGCCCTGCGCGACGTGCTGATCGCGCTCAAGCGCCGCGCGCCGCACATCTCCATCATCCTCTACCCCACACCAGTGCAGGGCCAGCAGGCAGCGGAAAAAATCGCGCACGCCATCCGCACGGCATCAACAAGGGCCGAGTGCGACGTGCTGCTGGTGTGCCGTGGCGGCGGCAGCATCGAGGATTTATGGTCGTTCAACGATGAAGCCGTGGCATACGCGATCGCCGATTGTTCCATGCCCGTGATCAGCGGCGTGGGCCACGAAACGGATTTCACCATCGCCGACTTCGCGGCCGACCTGCGCGCAGCCACGCCGACGGCGGCGGCCGAACTGGCGGCCACGCCGCGCGCCGACTGGATGGCCTCCCTGCGCGCCGATGCGACCGACCTGCGCCGCGCCATGCGCCGCAGCCTCGATGATGCGGCGCAGACCCTGGACCGCCACAGCCGCCGCCTGCTCAACCCGAAGGCGCAGCTGCAGCAGCAGCGCTTGCAGCTGCTGGCCCTGTCGACGGCCATGACGCATGCGGCGCGCGCGCCCGTCAGCCAGTCGCAGTACGCGCTGGAACGCCTGCGTTCGCGCTGGGCGGCCTTGCGGCCCGACGTCACGGCGCCGCGCGCGCGCCTGGTGGAAGCCCAGCGCCGCAGCGGCGCGGCCATGGCGCAGCAGCTAGGCCAGCGGCGCCACCGTCTCGACGGCCTGGCGGCGCAGCTGGAGCTGTTGAATCCTCAGCGCACCCTGGAACGCGGCTACGCCATCCTGCGCGACGAAAAAGGCGCCATCGTGCGCTCGCCGGCGCAGCTGCAGGCGCGCCAGAATGTCAATGTGCGCCTGGCCGAAGGCAGCGCGCAGATCGGCATCGCCAGCGTGCAAGCTACACTAGAATAGGTCAAAAAATCCCCCTAAATACGCGATAGCAAAAATAAAAAATAATAATTTCAATTTAAAAAAAAGAGAGATTCACGATGGAAAATGATGAGTTAAGCATTTTAAGAAATTCAGATTTACAAGTAGCATTAGAAAGCCTATCTGACTACGAATTCACAACAGCACTTATAAAAAACAAATCAGATAACGTAAATAAAATATTAGAGTCACTGAATCATAATTTAGCATCAAAAATGCTATCACTACTAAGTGCCACTCAAATAATTAAAATATTGAAAATCTGCAATTCAAATGCAATATCAAAATTTCTAGAACTCGTTCAGCCACCCCAAATAGCAAAGATTCTTGAAAAGTCAAACAACGAATTAACATTAAAAATCATAGACTCAGCTCCATCTTACAAATACAGGATAGGAATAGCAAAATCATTGCCAGTTGAAAGAAGGAAAATTTGGATTGATCATGTTCGCGCTATGGAGGCAGACTTTAATGAAACACGCAGCCGGGCAGATGACGCATCCACATCTTTATTTGAAGATAGAAAAAGACTTCTTACTGACCTAGAGAGCGCTATCAGAACGAGAGAAAGTATGCTCGAAAATCTAGAACTGGAGTCAAAAAACAAACTGCTACATTATGCAAGATTAGCAGAAGATGAAGAGTTAAAGTTAAAAACAAAATTAAAAGAAATTGACGAAAAAAAATACAACATTGAACAACAGGAAAAAGAACTTGCCGAAAGAGTTTTTGAATTCGAAGAAACAACAAAAAAGCAAGTTCAAGAGTGAATAGAACTAAAAGTTCCAGAATATGTCGCTGCGGCTTTAAAAGTACTGGACGACAGAGAAATACTTTATCAAAAAAAAGCTTTTCACTGGAGCACGCAGGGAATACTAGTATTATTTACCGCGATTATTTCTGCAATATTTATATCCCTCTACGGCGCAGGTTTTGGCACATCACTTGACAACCTACCTTGGCAGACTCTTCTGTTTGTAACATTCAAGGGATTAATAATTTTAAGTGTTCTTGGAGTATGGGCGAAACATGCATTTACAGTTAGCAACGCATATATGCATGAATCCATAAAACGTTCTGACCGAGCCCACGCAATTAATTTTGGAAAACTATATTTAGAAATATATGGAAATTCAGTAGATCGGAAGGAACTAATTGACATATTTGAGAATTGGAATATTACAAGTGAGAGCGCATTTTCAAAAGCAAATCCGTCTGGATTTGAACCTCAAATTTCAGACAAGATAGATATGATTGCAAAATTAATTAATGGGCAAAAAAAGGAGGATTGATTTAAAAATAACCCATATTACTTTCTTCATTAATTTCACCTCTAAATTCCGCGAATTTCAATTCAAAGTCAAAAAAGGCCGGGGAAACTCCCCGGCCCAACACCTGCCCTACTGAGTGGACTGCAACTACTGTTTCACACTACCCGATCAGAACTTCATCGATACGCGCGCGCCAAACGTGCGCGGCGCGTTGTAGAAGGCGCCGTAGATCTGCTGCGTGGGCTGGCATGGCATGCCGACGTCCGTGCAGATTTCATTGACGTCTAGCTTGACCGCCTCGTCGGTGGCGTTCTGCACGAACGCTTCCACCGTATAGGCCTTGTTCGCCGGCTGGAAGCGCAGGCTCAGGTCCAGGGTGGTGTAGGCTTCCTGGCGCTTGACGCCCGCATGGCCCGGCACGTCGCCGTTGAACGCCCCCGCTCCCACGTACGACATGGTTTCATAGTGCACCGAGGCGCGCGGCGTGAGCTGGCCGCCGGCGACAGTGAAATCATGCTCGTACTGTACCGTGGTAGAAAACTTCGGCGCATGCTTCATGGTGCTGCCGCCCACGTTCACCAGTGGCGCCGTGGAGCCGCAAGACTGGCCATTCGCGCGCGCAGCATCGACGTCGCACGACATGAAATCATCGTACACAGCCTTCAACCAGGTGGCGTTGCCCGTCAGGCGATCGACCTTCGTTGGCCGCCACACCCATTCCGCTTCCAGCCCCTTGACGGTGGCGCCGGCCGCATTGAAGTTGGCCAGCACGCTGTTGACCACCTGCGATTCGAGCTTGTCCTTGTACTTCATCAGGAAGGCATCGAGGTTCAGGGTCAGTTCGCGGTTCAGCAGGTCCGACTTGAAGCCGATTTCATAGCTGGTCAGTTTTTCCGGCTTGGTGGTGGCGCCGCCGTCGCCGATGGCCGGCGAATGGAAGCCCGTCGTCACGGAACCGAACAGCAAAATATCCGGGCGCAGCTTGTACTCGATGCGGCCCAGCCATGTGGCCTGGCCGTATTTCAGGTCGGCCGTATTGTCGCCCGGCGTATTGCCGCAGGTGGCCGCCGTGATGGCGCCGCCGGGCCCGATATTGTGCGTATTGGCCAGGCCCGAGCCGGGCGTGACCAGCTGGCGCAGCTGGTCGGCAGTGAGCACCGTGGTGCCCAGCGGCGTGTTCGCGGGCCAGTTCGGGCAGGCCCAGTTCTTGCCGCCGACATCGAATTTATGGTCTTTCGTGTAGCGCGCGCCGGCCGTCAGCTTGATCTGCTCCGTCACCTGCTGGCTGACCTGGCCAAACACGGCCTTTGATTTGAGCTGGCGGTCGCCCTGGATGAAGGACATAGCCGAGGCGTACTGGCCCACGGTGGGCTGCACGAAGATCACGGCGCCGTTGGCGATATCCTGCTGCACGGCCGCCTGCGAAATCTGGCTGCGGTCGATATCGAAGCGCACCTTGTTCTTTTCATTGAACAGGAACAGGCCGGCCACCCACTGGAACGGTGCATCGTCGTCCGAGCGTGCCTGCAGCTCGTGCGAATAGCTGTCGAACTGCGCCCAGTCGGTGCGGTTTTCCGACTTGAAGCCGGGGAACAGGCCCGCATCGGAGTCATTGCTGTTCTGGCGCTTGTAGCGGCTCCAGCTGCCCAGGTAAGTGAAGTCCAGCGCGTCCGTCGGCTTGTAATTGAGCTTGCCCTTGTAGGTCAAAATCGACTGGTCCAGGGTGCCCGGCGTGTCGATCAGGGCCGAGCGCAGCTTCTCGCCCGCTTTCGGTTCGGCCGCCAGGTAGACGTTGCCCGCGCCCTGGTCGAGGAAGTAGTCGGCGATGAAGGTGCCGCGCAGCTGCGGCGTGAACTTCCACAGCAGGGACGCGCGCACGCCCATCTGGTCGCCAGCGCCATACTTGGCCGTGCCCGGCATGACGTTCGAACCGCGACGGAAGTCCACCGTGCCGTCGTGGCTATCCTTGATGGCGGCAATGCGCAGCGCCACATCGTCGGACAACGGGATATTGAGCATGCCCTGCGTCTGCAGATGGCGCTTGTCGCCCACCGTGATGCCGGCCGAGCCCATGAACTTGGCCGTGCTCGGCGCGGCCGACACCAGGTTGACGGCGCCGGCCGTCGAATTGCGTCCGTTCAAGGTGCCCTGCGGACCGCGCGCCACCTCGACGTGCGACAAGTCATACATCAGCGCCGTGGCGCCCTGGGGACGCGGCGAATATACGCCATCGACATAGAAGGCGACGGCCGGGTCGCCCAGCTCCGTGTGGTTGGCCGAACCGACGCCGCGCATGTAGACGTGCACGCCGCCCGAGTCGCCATGCTGCTCGACGACCAGGCTGGGCACCATGGCCGCCAGCGACGCCAGATCCTTGACCTGGTTGTTTTGCAGGGTGTCCTGGTTGAAGGCGGTGACGGCCAGCGGCGTCTCCTGCACGAAGGTGTTGCGGCGCGTGGCCGTGACGACGATGCGGTCCATCTGCTCGGCGGCCGGTTTTGCCGTGTCGGTGGTGGTCGTATCTTGCGCCACCGCGACACCGCTGCCCAGCAAAATGAACTGGGCGAAGGTCGCATGCGCCAGGCTGAGGGCGATGGTGTTGCGTTTGAGCTGTTGCATTTTTTTGTCTCCTGTACCGCTGGTTGAATGATGATCACATAGCTCTTTGGCTACTGCTGCACATTTTTTGGGTGTCAATCTGAAGTCATGTCGCCTCCGTGCAGGGTCAATGGGTAGCCACGGCGCGCCCGGCCGTGTCGAATAGAAAGGCATGGCCTTCTTCCGGTGCGAAGCCGATGGCGCTGCCCTGCGCCAGCGTGTGGCGCGCCTCGCCGTGCAGCTTGATGGCCACCGCGTGCTGGCCGCCGTCGACCATGGCGTGGATGATCTGCGCGTCGCCCAGCTGTTCAATCAGGGTCACGCTGGCGCCATAGCCTTCATTGCGCGGCACCAGGCGCAGGTGTTCGGGGCGTATGCCAACCAGCATGCCCGCCTCGCCTCCGAGCTGGCTGGCCAGCGCCGGGACGGCGGCGCACGGCAAAAAGTTCATGCGCAGGGCGCCGATGAAGCCGGCCACGAACTGGCTGGCCGGGTGGCGGTACAGGTCCAGGGGCGCGCCCACCTGTTCCAGGTGGCCGCCGTGGAAAACGGCCACCCTGTCGCCCAGGGTCATGGCTTCGACCTGGTCGTGGGTGACGTAGATCATGGTGGTGCCCAGTTCCTGGTGCAGCTTGGCCAGCTCGATGCGCGTCTGCACGCGCAGCGACGCGTCGAGGTTGGACAGCGGCTCGTCAAACAGGAACACCTTGGGTTGGCGCACGATGGAGCGGCCGATGGCCACGCGCTGGCGTTCACCGCCGGACAAGGCCTTGGGCTTGCGCTCGAGCAGGTGCGTGATCTGCAAAATCTCGGCCACCTTGCCGACTGCGGCGCGCACTTCCGCTTCCGGCCTGCCCGCCAATTTGAGGGCAAAGCCCATGTTGTCGCGCGCCGTCATGTGCGGATACAGGGCGTAGCTCTGGAAGACCATGGCGATGCCCCGCTCGGCCGGCGCCACGTCGTTGGCCAGCAAGTCGCCGATGCGCAGCTGGCCCGCGCTGATGTCTTCCAGTCCCGCGATCATGCGCAGCAGGGTCGACTTGCCGCAACCGGACGGCCCGACGAAGACCATGAATTCGCCGTCATGGATATCGAGGTCCAGGCCCTTGACGATTTCCGGGCCATAGCCGTAGGTCTTGCGGATGCCGCGCAGGGAAATGGCGGCCATGTCAGTGCTCCCCGACCAGGACGGCAGCGTGGGACGCGCGCTGCGCGGCGATGAAGTCGCGGTACCACAGGGCGCTGTCCTTGAAGCTGCGCTGCTGCGTGGCGTAATCCACGTACAGCATGCCGAAGCGCTTGGCATAGCCGGAGTTCCACTCGAAGTTGTCCATCAGGCTCCAGTAGAAATAACCGCGCACGTCGATGCCCTGCGCGATGACGGCGCGCAAGGCGTCCAGGTGCAGTTGCACGTACTCGATGCGCGCCTGGTCGTGGATCTTGCCGTCGACGGGCTTGTCGGCAACTGCCATGCCGTTTTCCGTGATGTACACGGGCGGCAGCCGGTATTCGCGGTGCAGGCCCACGAGCAGCTCCGTCAAGCCTTGCGGGTAGGTTTCCCAACCCATGTCGTTGACACCCAGCTTGCATTCGGGCTTGCGCGGCGGCGTCTCGGCGCTCATGAAAGCGCGCGTGTAGTAGTTCACGCCGAGGAAATCGATGGGCTGTTTAATATCCGTGAAATCGTTTTCAAAGATAGCTAAAGCTGAAGCGTCGACGTGTTTCAGGGCCAGGGCCGGGTAGCGGCCCTTGAAGATGGCGTCCATATACCACTGCACCGAGCGCGCATATTCGAGTTCGGCCAGCTCGCGGTCCTGGGCGCTGTCGGTGGCCGGCGTGGCCGTCCATTGATTGAGCACGATGCCCAGTTTCGCGGGCGGATTGACGGCGCGCATGGCTTGCATGGCCAGGCCGTGCGACAGCAGCAGATGGTGCGACACTTGCACGGCGGCGGCCGGGTCGGCCATGCCGGGGGCGAACTGCCCCGTACCGTGGCCCAGCACGGCCGTGCACCACGGCTCATTGTGCGTGGCGATGCTGACGACCTTGTGGCCGAAGCGGCGCGCCACCTCGGCCGCATAGGCGGCGAAGTGATAGCAGGTGGCGCGATTGAGCCAGCCGCCCTCGTCCTGCAAGGCTTGCGGCAAGTCCCAGTGGTACAGAGTCAGATGGGCATCGAGTCCCTTGGCGGCCAGGGCGTCGAGCAGGCGCGCATAGAAATCGAAGCCGGCTTCGTTCCAGGCGCCGGAACCGGCCGGCTGCACCCTCGACCAGGACATGGAAAAACGGTAGGCGTTCACGCCCAGGTTGGCTATCAGCTCCACGTCATCAAAGTAGCGGTGGTAATGGTCGCAGGCCACGTCGCCATTGCTGCCGTCGATGATCTTGCCGTCCGTGTGGCTGAAGGTATCCCAGATGGACGGGCCGCGGCCATCGATGGCGGCGGCGCCCTCGATCTGGTAGGCGCTGGTGGCCACGCCCCAGGTGAAGTTGGCGGGAAAGTTGGTATCGGTGTCGTCGTTATGCATGGTAGTCATGTCAGTGTGAGTGGATTAAGAAAGATCTAGCCTTTGACGGCGCCTTGCGTCAGGCCCTCGATCAGGCGCTTCGAGGCGACAAAAAACATCAGCAACAGCGGCAGCACGGCAATCGCGGCGCCCGTCATCAGCGCGCCCCACTCCGTGTTGTTCGGCGCCTGCATGCTGCGCAGGGCCAGCGGGATCGTATAGTTCTCGACCGAGCGCATGACGACCAGCGGCGTGATGAAATTGTTCCACGAGTTGATGAAGGTGATCAGGCCCAGGGTACCCATCGCAGGGCCGATCAGCGGCAGCACGACGCGCCAGTAGATGGCGAATTCGCCGCAGCCGTCGATGCGCGCCGCCTCGATCAAGTCCTTCGGAATCGCCGTGCCGATGTACTGGCGCATCAGGAAAATGCCCAGCGCGCCGGCCGCTCCCGGCACGTACAGGGCGCGCGGCTGATCCAGCCATCCGAGGAAATCCATCAGCATGAAGGTCGGAATCATGTTCATGAAAGACGGGATGATCATCGACGCCATCACCAGGGTAAACAAGGGCCGCTTGAAGCGGAATTCGTACATGGCGAAGGCATAGCCGCCCAGCGAGCAAAAGAACAGGGTCAATGCAGTCGTCATCAGGGCCACGTACAGGCTGATGCCGATGTTGCGCCAGAACGGCAGGCGCTCCTGCAGCAGCTCGATGTTGTTCAGCAGGGCCGTGCCGAACCAGCGCGGCGGCGGCAGGCTGTAGATCTCGGCGCTCGTATGCGTGGCGAAGACGAACATGAAGTAGAACGGCGCGACCATGATCAGGGCGCCGATGGCCACCATGGCGTAGGCCGTCCAGCGGGTAGTTTTCATCGGGCCTCCTTGCGTTTTTCTCTACGTTCATTGCGGCTGAAGATACGGTTATTCACCCAGGTGGTGCTGGCGATGATGAGGAACAGCAGCCAGGAAATAGCCGACGCCGTACCGAAGTCGCCCGAGGAAAACGCTGTCTTGTAGACGAAGATGGCCGTCGTCATCACCGACTGGCTCACGCCGCTCGATTCGGCCACCAGCACGAACGGTTCCTCGAACAGCTGCAGATTGCCCATGATGGTGAGCGTGACGGCCAGGTAGATCATCGGGCGCAGCTGCGGCAGGGTGATGTACCAGAACTGCTGGCGTTTCGAGGCGCCATCGATGGTGGCCGCTTCATACAAATCCTTGGGGATGACCTGCAACGCGGACAGATACAGCACCAGATTCCAGCCCAGGTAGCGCCAGAAAATCACGAAAGCGACGGCCGGCTTGATGAACAGCGAGCTGCCCAGCCAGTCGATCGATTCGGCAGGGAACAGGCCTCCCACCAGCGGCAGGCTGGCGCACCATTGGATCAGCACATTGATCTGGCCATAGTCGCGCGAGAACAGGGTGTTGAAGACCATGGCGATGGCCACGCTGGAGGTGATGAACGGTAAAAAGTAAATGCCGATCACCAGGTTGCGCGAGCGCTTGAAGCTGTTGTGGATGAAGGCCGCCAGCGGAATGGCGACCAGGTGCTGCGGTACGCCCGAGGCCAGCGCCAGCCAGACGGTATTGCCCAGCGAGCGAAAAAACCACGGATCGCTCAAGGCGTACTTGTAGTTATCCAGTCCCACCCACTGCATGGCTTCCACGCCGCTGGCCGCTTCCCATTGGTTGAACGACAAATAGATGGAAAACAGCAGCGGGAACAGGCTGAAGACGGCGAACAGGATGAAGAAGGGGCTGATGAAAATGTACGGCGCCCACTTCTTCATGTTGAAGCGTTTCCTGGCGGGCCTCGCTGCAGCAGCAGCGGGCGCACCCTCGGTACAAGGCATGGAGGTAGTCATGCTGCTCCTAGCGCCGCGCGCGGTGAGTGATCAGGGCCTTGGCGTCGGCCAGGGCCGTCTTGATATCCTTGTTTTGCGCCAGCACGCTTTCCAGTTCCATGTTGACGATGTCGCGCGCCACGGCGTCGAACTTGTCGACGCGGATGACGGGGATTTTCGCCGCCGTGTCGCGCGCCAGCAAGCGCGTCTTCTGGCCGCCGAAATACGCTTGCGGTTCATCCATCATCGGATCCGCATACGCCGCCTTGAGGGCCGGGAAGGCGCCGATCTCTTTGAGCGAGTGCAGCTGGATATCCTTGTTGACGGTCATGAACTTGATGAATTCCCAGGCCTGGGTTTTATTCGCCGCCTTTTTCGGAATGCCGTAGAAGGAGCCGCCGTAAGACGCCAGCGCGCCGGCCGGCAGGTTCGCCGCGCGCCACTGGCCTTTGGAGTCGGGCGCCAGCCACTTGGCCAGGTGACCACTGAGCCAGGAACCCATCATCTGGCTGGCGACCTTGTCGCGTTTGAAGCCTTCGGCCCATTCGCCCGTCCAGGCCACGGTGCGCGCATCGATGCCCGCCACCCGCGCCGCCTTGGCCAATTCGAAGGCTTTGACGAAGCGGGGCGAGTCGACCAGCACCTGCCCCTTGTCGCCAAAGTAAATGCCTTCGCCATCTGTCAGGTTGGCGCGGATAACAATGTCGGCCAGGTCGCTGGCGCCGGCCAGCAGATAGGTGCCGGTGGCGGCCTTGAGCTTCTTGCCGGCGGCAATGTACGACTCCCACGAGGCCGTCAGGTCGGCCTCCTTGATGCCCGCCTTGTCCATCAGGTCCTTGCGGTAAAACAGGGTGCCGGGCCCCAGGTCGGCCGGCATGGCGCCCAGGGTGCCGCGCGAACTGGTCGCCTGCACGAAGGTGAACGGCACGAACTGGGCGCGGTACTGCCCTGCCCCGTAAGGCGGCTGCAGCAAATCTTCCATGCCCTTCGATTCGGCGAAGCTGCCGACATAACGAAAATCGATGGCCATCACGTCAGGCAGGCGTGCGCCGGCCGCCAGCGCCGTCGTCATCGAGTTATGGTGGTCGTCGATCTGCAGGCTGACCAGCTTGACCTTCACTTGCGGGTACAGCTTTTCCCACAGGGGCAAGGCCGTCTTGACGGCGCGGTCCAGGTCGGGGAACGAGGCGACGGTAATCGTGGCGGGGGCCAGCGCCGGCAGGGCTGCCGCCGGCGGGACGGCTGCGGGCGCGGCGGCCACGCCAAAGGCCAGGGTCAGCGCTGCCAGCGGGGCGGCGCCAAGGATGCTTGACTTCATTATTTCATCTCCGTTTATTGAGCGTCTTCTATCTTGAAAACGTTTTCACAACATGCTTCCATTTAACACCGCAAAGAAATGCAAGTCAACCGAAAAAGTTGTCATTTTTATTGATGGCAGCATTGCAGTAGTCGCGCCATGCCGCGTGTTCTCCTATGAGAAAGGCGAAAATACGGGCCGCCGGGCTTGCTGTTGTTTTTTGTGAAAACGTTTTCATAAGTAGCTTGGCTTAGCGCAGCAGCCGAGGTGCGCCTGCGTGCAAGCCGACGTGCACGGCCAACAATATGCCGGGTTAGGCCCGCCCTGGGGCGTTATTGGCCATTTATGGTAATCTTTCGATGAAAAGGTTTTCAGAACACTGACAACCAGCCATCTTGATACCCAGGAATCACCTTGAACGATAGCGCCCACGCTGCTCCCCCCTCCACCCTGCTCGACGTGGCCCGCCAGGCCGGCGTGTCCCCCAGCACCGTTTCGCGCATCCTGAATGGCACGGCCAGGGTGTCCGACGACAAGCGCGACGCCGTGCTGGCAGCGATTGCGCACATGAAATTCGCGCCGAACCAGATGGCGCAGGGATTGAAAAAAGGCCGCTCGATGACCATCGGCATCGTGGTGCAGGATATTTCCAGCCCCTTCTTCGACGAAAGCCTGCGCGGCGTGGACGATGGCTTGAAAGACACGGGCTATGCGTCCGTCATCGTCAGCGGGCACTGGAATGCGCAGGAGGAAGCCGACCGCATCCGTTTGCTGCTGGCGAGAAAAGTTGACGGCATCATCCTGCTGTCGGGGCGCATCTCGGACGAGAGCGTGCTCGATTTCTCGCAGCAGCGGCCCATCGTTTCGACGGGCCGCGCGCTGGCGACGAAAAGCGCCATTGGCTTCAAGCTCGACAACGAATACGGCGCCTACCTGGCCGTGCGCCACCTGGTGGAACTGGGCCACCGCCGTATCGCCTTTGTTGCCGGTCCAGCCAACAACACGGATGCGGCCGAGCGCCTGACGGGCTACCAGCGCGCGCTGCGCGAAGCGGACATCGCCATCGATCCGAAGCTGATGGTGGAAGGAGATTTCCACGAGGCAAGCGGGATGCTGGCCATGAACCATTTATTTGATACGCAGCAGCAATTTAGCGCCGTCTTCGCCGCCAACGACCTGTCCGCCTACGGCGTGCGCCTGTGCCTGTACCGCAAGGGCATCCGCGTGCCCGACGATATCTCGCTCGTCGGTTTCGATGACTTGCCCGGCTCGTCCTACACGACGCCGCCGCTGACGACCATCCACCAGCCCCTGTACGACATCGGCCGCATCGCCACCGAAGCGCTGCTGGGCCTGATCAATGGCGAAGCCGTGCAGGCGGCCATTCCGCCACTGGAACTCATCGTACGCGAGACCACCCGCCGCATCCGCTGAGGCTTGCGGTTGGGAACTTTTCCGACCGATTCAGGCGAAACGAGAATCACTACGCCAACGGCATCCGCGCCGCGTGCGGGAATCTGCAGCAATGGCGCATCCGCTTTACAATAGTGGCTCGTTCAGCAAGAATGCCTGCTTCAAGCAAGCTTGGCTCAACCCTCCGGCCACAGGCTGGAAGACTCCGAACACTCACCACAAAGGGACATCACATGGAACATACTCTGCCACCACTGCCGTATGAAATGGACGCTCTGGCGCCGCATATTTCGAAAGAAACCCTGGAATACCACTATGCCAAGCATCACCAGGCGTATGTCACCAACTTGAACAACCTGATCAAGGGCACCGAGTTCGAGAACCTGTCGCTGGAAGAAATCATCAAGAAATCGTCGGGCGGCATCTTCAACAATGCAGCGCAAGTATGGAACCACACCTTCTACTGGAACGGCATGAAGCCGGCCGGCGGCGGCGCGCCTACGGGTGCCGTGGCTGACGCGATCAACGCCAAATGGTCGTCGTTCGACAAGTTCAAGGAAGAATTCACCAAATCGTGCGTGGGCAACTTCGGTTCGGGCTGGACCTGGCTGGTGCAAAAAGCCGACGGCTCCGTCGACATCGTCAACACCTCGAACGCCGGCTGCCCGCTGACCACCGGCGACAAGCCGCTGCTGACCTGCGACGTCTGGGAACACGCCTACTACATCGACTACCGCAACCTGCGCGCCAAGTACGTGGAAACGTTCTGGGGCCTGGTCAACTGGGACTTCGTTGCCAAGAACTTCGCGTAAGCAGTTCCTGTCAACGTAAGGAGAAAAAAGCCTGCGCCGCCCCGCGCAGGCTTTTTTTTGCCTGCTGAAAGGCGAGGCGCTGCGCTACAATCAGCATCCCGCCACCCTGCCCTGCCCCGATGTCCGCTCATTTGCTGCGCCGCCTGTTGCTTTTGCCCCTGCTGGCGTGCCACCTGCACGCGTGCGCGGCCGCGCCATCGCCCCTGCTGTCCGACTACACCCACAACGCCTGGGGCGCCTTGCAAGGCGCGCCCGTCGATGTGCTGAAATTCGCCCAGGGCCAGGATGGCTGGCTGTGGATCGCCACGGCCACCGGCTTGTACCGCTACGATGGCGTGCGCTTCGACCGCGTCGACAGCGTGTACGGCCACCGCTTGCCGTCGAGCAATGTACTGGGCCTGGCCACGCCGTCGGACGGCGCCGTGTGGGTCGGCTACCGCCTCGGCGGCGTCAGCGTCTTTCGCCAGGGTGGCGCGCGCACCTACAGGGAAGCGGACGGCTTGCCGTCGGGCGCCGTGTTCCATATCGAGGCAGCGCCCGACGGCGCCATCTGGGTCGGCACGCGCGATGGCGCGGCGCGCCTGGCGCCGGGTGCGGACCGCTTCGTCGCGCAGGCCGCCAACGTGGGCCTGCCCGACAAGCGCGTGTACCAGATCCTGTTCGGACGCGACGGCACGCAGTGGATGGGCACCATGCATGGCGTATATTTCAGGAAGCCGGGCCAGACGCGCTTTTCCCATGCCTGGCCGCGCACCATGCTCACCAGCATGGACGAAGCGCCCGATGGCGCCATCTGGGCCGTCGACGGCCAGAGCAATTACTACCGCGTGCGCACCAGCGCGCCGCGCGGCGATGCGCCCATCCGGCCCGACGCCAGGGGTAACAGCATCCGCTTCGACCGCGCCGGCACCATGTGGCTGATGCAGCCCGATGGCATTGAACGCAAGTTTGACCCTTCCGGCCCCAGCCTGCCGGCCCAGCGCCTGACGCGCCAGAACGGCATCAGCGGCCCGCTGCCGCAAACGTCGTTCCAGGACCGCGAAGGCAATCTGTGGTTCGGCACTTCGACCGGCCTGGACCGACTGCGGCCGAACCGCCTGCAAACCTTGCCCGTCGCCGCACCCTTCGACCATCCCGGCATGCTGCCGGGCCCCGATGGCGATGTGTGGATCGGCGACTACGTGGGCGACGTGCGCAGCTTTACCGCCGACGGGGTGAAAAAAGTGATCTTGCAAGGGGCGCTGGCGGCCAGCCACTGGGCGCCCGACGGCACGCTATGGCTGGGCAACGAGCGGGAACTGCACCACCGCGCGCGCAACGGCGCCATGACGCGCGTGGTGCCGCCCGTGCTGGGACTCGATCCGCAGGCGCTGCAGCAGGACCGCTCGGGCGCCCTGTGGGCCTCGTTTTCCGGCGGCGGCCTGTTTCGCCTGAGCGGCGGAAAATGGATCGCGAACGGCGGCCTGTCCGGCCTGCCGGCGGTGCTGACCACGGCCATGGCGATCGATGGCGCCGGCACCGTCTGGCTGGGCCATGCCGACAATACGCTCAGCCTGGTGGCCGATGGCCAGCGCGCGGGCGCCGTCAAACGGCTCGGCGCGCCCGAGGGCCTGCAAGTGGGTACGGTGCTGCAGCTGTATCGCGATGGCGAGGCGATGTGGGCCGGCGGCGAAAACGGCGTGGCCCTGTACCGCGCCGGCCACTTCCACACCTTGCGCGGTGCGCACGGCGCAGCGTTTCGCGGCGTGTCGGGCATCGTGCGCATGCCGGACGGCGACCTGTGGCTGCATGGCGCAGACGGCATCGAGCATATCGGCGCCGCCAGCCTGGCAGCGTGGATGCGGGACGGCAGCGCCGTCGTCTCGGAACGCTTCGACGCGCTCGACGGCTTGCAGGGCCATGCCTCGCAGCTGCGCCCCGTACCGTCGCTGATCCATGCGCCCGATGGCAAGCTGTGGTTTTCCACCTCGGCTACCATCGCCATGCTCGACCCGCTGCATATCCGCCGCAATCGCCTGCCACCCCCCGTGCAAATCCACAGCTTGCTGGCCGATGGCGTGCGCTATGTTCCGGCCGATGGCAAGCCGCAGCACCTGCCGCAAGGCAGCAAGAACCTGCAGATCGGCTTCACGGCCCTGAGCCTGTCGATGCCGGAACGCGTGCGCCTGCGCTACCGGCTGGCGGGCGTGGACGCGGGCTGGCAGGAAGCGGTGGGACGCCGCGAGGCGTACTACACCAACCTTGCACCCGGCAGCTACCGCTTCGACGTCACGGCCGCCAACGAAGACGGCGTCTGGAACACGCAGGGAGCAGGACTCGACATCGTCATCGCGCCCGCCTTCGTGCAAACGCCGTGGTTCGTGGTGCTGCTGGCGCTGGGCGCCGCGCTGCTGCTGTATGGCGGCTATGTGCTGCGCATCCGCCACCTGACGCGCAATATGCAGGAACGGCTGCAGGAACGCTTGCAAGAGCGCCTGGCGGAACGCTCGCGCATCGCCCGCTCGCTGCACGACACCCTGCTGCAAAGCGTCCAGGGCCTGATCCTGTCCTTCCATGCGCATGCGGACATGCTGCCCAAGGGCACGCGCGAACGGGCGCGCCTCGATGGCACCCTCAACCTGGCGGACCAGCTGCTGATCGAAGGCCGCGACCAGATCATGGACTTGCGCGCCTCGGCCGAACCCGACGAACTGCGGCTGGCGCTGCAGCAATTTGGCAAGGGCCTGGCCGAGCACCGCGCGCACGCCTTTACGGTGCATGTCAGCGGCACCTGCCGGCGCCTGCAGCCGCGCGTGCATGACGAGATCTATGCCATCGCGCGCGAAGCGCTGTTCAACGCTTCGCGCTATGCCGAGGCGGCAAACATCGTGCTGGAACTCGACTATGCGGACCAGACATTCACCCTGCGCGTGCGCGACGACGGCTGCGGCCTCGATGACGCCGTCGTGCAAACGGGCCAGCGGCCCGGCCACTGGGGACTGGTCGGCATGCGCGAGCGCGCCGCAGGCATCGGGGCCAGTCTGCGCATCGACAGCCGGCCCGGCGCCGGCACGCAGATCGAAGTGAGCGTGCCGGGCCGTCTGGCCTACTGACGGCGCTGGCGGGCGCGCCCGCAAGCGTCCGCGGCCACGACGGGAAGTGTTGTACGATGCGCAAGAGCGCTGCCTTGCTCACCGACTCTAGCCCCCACCATTTCCAGAAAGCCCGCCATGAAAAAATGCATCCTTGCCCTGCTCGTGTTTGCCTCCGGTTCCGCCTTTGCCAACTCGGCTTGCGACACGCCGCGCAACGACTTCGACGGCCTGTACTGCCTCAACAAGGTGTACCAGGAAGCGGACAAGGAACTCAACACCAACTACAAGAAACTTAGCTCCCAGCTCGATGCCGGCGGCAAGCAAAAGCTGAAATCGGGTCAGCTTTCCTGGATCAGCGAGCGCAACGAGCGATGCTCTAAAAAGGATGGCTCGGGCTTCTATGTGAACCTCGATTGCGCCACGCGCACCACCATCGAACGCGCGCAATTCCTGCAGGACCGCGTGCGCGAATGCGTGAGCGCCGGCTGCCAGAACAGCAAACTGTGAGCTGAAGCTGCGCGCCATGGCCGCTCCCCACAGGGGCTCACGCCACGGCCAAACCGGCTCAGGCCGGCAAGCGGGCCGCCTTGAAGCGCCGCCAGGCCTTGTGCATGCGGCCATCGCTGCCCTGCGCCTGGGCGCGCGCCGCCAGATAGCCGCGCACGAAGGCCGCGTGCTGCCGCAGCCCGTCCTGGGCGGACTGGTCAGCCTGGGCATCGGGCAATTGCTGCAGCAGCCGGTCCGCTACCTGCACATCGTTGAGCCAGCCCAGTTCATCCTGCAGGGCCGACAGCCGTCCCACATACGGTTGCACGGCGCGCGCGACAAACAGCGAGGCAAAAAATTCCGTCGCATACCGCGTCTTCTTGGCCGCGATGCGCACCCGGTGGCGCTGCTGCGGCGTAGCATGCAGCAGGCGCTTGCCGCGCTTCACCAGGCGGCGCTGATCCTTGCGCAGGGTAGCGCGGGCAAACGGGCAGATAGACGCGTCCAGGCGCCGCACTTGGCGCACGGAGCAACTGTCGCGCCAGGTGCGCGCCTGCAGCCACCGCTGCAAGCCCAGCATGCAAGCCGTGTAGCGCGCCGAGGTGACGGCCTGGGCCGCTTGCACGTGCTTGATGCGCGCCTGCGCGTACGCCGCCTCTGACAGCGCCGCCGCATCCGTGGCCGCCTCACCGTTGAGTTGCGCCAGGGTATTGCCAGCCAACACATCCCAATCGCGCGCCTCGCCCAGCGCGCCGCCCAGCCAACCGAGTTCGCTCTTCAAGTCGTCCGGCAGCGCCAGCAGGGACTTGAACATGCCCAGCGCCGAGCGCAGACGGCGCAGGCCCACGCGCATCTGGTGTACGCTTTCCACGTCCTCGCCCCCCGCCACCCCGTCCTGGTTGCCGCTGACTTGCTCCAGGCAATTGCCGGCGATGGCCAGGAACACTTGCTCCACCGACATCGCCGCGTCCAGCGCCAGGGGCTGCGCCTTGACGGCGCGCAAAGGCTGCGGTGCTGCGAGGCGGTAGCCGCGTTCCGCCTTGCTCATGTGGCCCAGCTGCAGCGGCACGTCTTGCAGCAGGGCCAGCGCCACGTCGAACAGGCTGGCCGCCTGCCCCTGTTTCAACTCCAGTTCGATCTCGCTGACGGGCACGCTGCGCGCAACGCCATCCGCGCCGCTTTCAATGACACCCTGGTCCAACACGCATTCGATCTGGTCGCCCTGTGGCGTGCACAGCTGCCATACGGTGCGCTCGATGCGCGTGGTAAACACGGGCTGCAAGGCGTCGCGGATGGCGTCCTGGCGCAGCAGCGCGCGGATGGGCTGCTTGCGGCCGATGGCAGAGTCGAGCGCGGCGAGGTCCGGCTGCGGACCGGGAACGTCGCCTTCCCATTCGTGGCGGCTATGCAAGCCGCCGCTGACGGTGCCGCCCGCCTTCAGGGTTTGCACCCAGCGCCCATCCACCTGGCGCACGCGCAAGCCGGCCTGGTGGCGGCATAGCTGCAAATCAGGCGTATCGACATAGATGTCGTGCATCTGCAGCACCTCTGGCGCTGTTTGCGCAGTCTGCGCCAGCAGCGGGTGTGCGCGCAGACGGGGCGCGTCTTGCTGCGCCAGCAACAGTTTCAATTCGATTTCCATGACCGCTCCTTGCGAGACTCCTGAACGCCCATTGTAAGGCGCGCCAGGTCGCGCGCAAGGAGCACGCACGCTGACCTTGATTTTGCGCCAAAATAAGCGCTTCACTCAGCTTCACTCAACCAGGAGATGCCATGACCTACCACGCCGCCGAGAACCGCTACGACAGCATGCAATACCGCACGTGCGGGCGTAGCGGGCTGAAACTGCCGCTGCTGTCCCTGGGACTGTGGCACAACTTTGGCGACAGTAACAATCTGGCTTCGCAGCGCGACATGCTGCGCACGGCCTTCGACCTGGGCATCACGCATTTCGATCTGGCGAATAACTACGGCCCGCCGTATGGCAGCGCGGAAAGCAATTTCGGCAAGCTGCTGCGCGACGATTTTTTACCGTACCGCGATGAGCTGATCATTTCCACCAAGGCGGGCTGGGACATGTGGCCGGGCCCGTACGGCCAGGGCGGCGGTTCGCGCAAATACGTGCTGGCCAGCCTGGACCAGAGCTTGCAGCGCCTGGGACTCGACTACGTCGACATCTTTTACTCGCACCGCTACGACGCCGACACGCCGCTGGAAGAAACCATGGGCGCGCTGGCCACCGCCGTGCAGCAGGGCAAGGCGCTGTACGTGGGCCTGTCGTCGTATTCTCCGCAAAAGACGGCCGAGGCCGCCGCCCTGCTGAAGGAGTGGAAAGTGCCGTGCCTGATCCACCAGCCTGCCTACAATATGCTCAACCGCTGGATCGAGGAAGACGGCTTGCTCGATACCCTGCAGCAAGAAGGCATCGGCTGCATCACGTTCACGGCGCTGGCGCAGGGGCTGCTCAGCGACAAATACCTCGATGGCGTACCGCAGGATGCGCGCGTCAACCGTCCCGGCGGTGGTTCGCTGCTGCAGAAGCACCTGAGCGCGGAAAACCTGGCCCGCGTGCGCGCACTGAACCAGATCGCCGCCCAACGGGGGCAAGCCCTGGCGCAGATGGCGCTGGCCTGGGTGCTGCGCGATCCCCGCGTCACCTCGACCCTGATCGGCGCGAGCAGCAGCGCGCAAATCCGCGAAAACGTGGCCGCGCTGCAGCAATTGTCATTCACGGCCGACGAGCTGGCCGCCATCGACGTACAGGCGCGCGAAGGCCATATCAATCTGTGGGAAGGTCCGTCGCGGGCCGTGTAAGGCGTTCAGGGCGGCGACATTGGCGATGGCAGCAAGGCCAGCAGTTCCTGCGCCACCTGCCGGCGCCGTTCAGGCGTGGCGAAGACGCCCACCGCCACCTGCCGGGTAGCATCACGCATATCGTTGATGTGTATCAACTGGCGCGGCCCTTGCGGCACGGCGATGCGCGTGCACCACGGCGAAAAGTGGTAGCGCCGGCAACGCCCGGCGCTGACCTGTTCGATGATCAGCTCGCCGTCGCGCAGGGCGATGTGTTCATAGTCGCGCGCGTGGCGTACGTAATGCAGCAGGGCAATGGCCACCAGGCTCAGTTCGACGAACGAAAAGACGGGAATGTACCAGAGGCCGCGCAGCGCAAAGGCAGCGGCAATCGTCAGGGAAAACAGACATAGCAAGCCGTAGGCGCGCAGCAACTGGCGCGCCGTCAAGGCACTGTGGCGCGCCAACAGCCATTGCGGCTGCTCGCGCGAGTGATCGCGTGGCATGGCGCCTCCCGCACTGTCGCTCCATTACCGCAACTGCCCTCACGGCGGCCACCAGGTTCACAGATCGCGCCCGGGTCAGGCGCCCATCCGCACCAGCGCGTGGCCCACATGCTGCCACCAGTGATCGCGCGACTTGACCTGCTTCAGGCAAGACGTGTCGATTTCCGTGGGAAACACGCGATCCTGGCATGCCTTCGTTTCCAGGGCATGGCGCTGGTTTTCCGCCGCCGACAGGGCCACGACCAGCCAGAACACCAGCGCCAGTAAAATCACCAGCAAACTCCAGGCCAGGTGATTGGTGTTACTTTTTTCGCCAAAAAACTCGCGCGGCCGCGTCTCGCGGTACATCGACATCAAGTCTTTTTCTTTCTCTTCCGACATTTGCGCTTGCATCCTGTGACATCCTATCCTGTGCCGGCCGGCTGGCCATGGCGGCGCGCACGCCCCCTTGTCCACATTTTACGCTGATGGCGCAAGAGAGCCAATAATTCGTGGCGGCCAGTCGCGGCTGGCAAGCAGGATCAGGAACGCGGCACGGGCGCCTGCGGCGCACGCGGTTTGTCATCGTCCCCTTCCGCCGGCGGCACGGGTACCAGGCGCTCCACATGATCGACGTCGATATCGCCGCCGTCGTGTGTCGCGTTGTGGGGCTCCACGCCGGCCCGGTCGCCCGTGCCGGCCGCATCGCTGTCGTTATCGAGCTCTTCCGCATCCTGGCCAGGCACGCCCTGCATGTCGCTGCCGCTGTCGGAACTGTCGCTGGGCCCGAGCGCGCCCTTGCCATGGCCGCTGCCCAGGACGCGGTCGGGCGTGACGGGCAAATTGTCCGGATCGAGTGTGCTGCCGCTCATGGCTGACTCCCCTTGATAAAAAAACCAGCTTACTCCCCTGGCCCGGCCAGCGGCGCACGCCTGCACGGCATTTTCGCAGGGGAAATGCGGCGGCGCACAAATATTTTTAGAAATTACTTCACAAATGTACTATTCATTGCTATAGTTAATTCAAGTAAGCATCTTCTCATCCAGAAACTGCTTCATCGGCGGCACGGCGCCCACCAGCGCCATGCCGCCGAACCGACCGGTACGTGGCGATCCGGCCCATCCACCCAGCCATCATGCACATTTTGGAGTCTTATCATGCAAGCCAAATCACTCATCGCAGCATTGTTTGCCATCACCACCGCCACCTCGGCTTTCGCCCAAAGCGCCGCGCCTGCCACCAGCCAGCAACTGACGCGCGCTGACGTCACGGCCGAATACGTCCGTGCCCGCAACGCCGGCGAAATCGCCACCAGCGAAGTCGACTATCCGAAAACGCCGGCTACCGCCGCCAGCAACGTGACGCGCGAGCAAGTCATGGCCGAGTTCTACGCCGCCCGCAAGGCTGGCCTGATACCGCAAACGGAAGCGGACTTTGATGTCGCGCAAACGGCCAAGCACGTCGTGAAATAAGAAACCAGTCAGCCGGTTTCAGTAGTCAGTAACACACCTCAGTTGCGGCGCAGCACCCCGGGCCACTCCCGGCGCTCACCGCGGCGAGCTGTCAGCATCACCCCAACACGATCTCTCCCGGAGTCCCTGCATGTCCCTGCACCGCCGTTTGCTTGCCGCCAGCCTGATCCTTGCCTTGAGCGCTTGCGCCGACATGGGCCATATCGCGCCACAATCGGCCTTGCTCGACGCCAACAAATTGCAAGCGAGCCAGGCCATGGATGCCGCCGCCAGCGCCGCCATACAATGGCCGCGCACGCAATGGTGGCAAGACTTGCACGACCCGCAATTGAACCGCTTGATGGACCAGGCGCTGGCCGACAGCCCCACCCTGCGCGGCGCCCAGGCGCGCGTGCGCCAGGCCGAGGCGCTGGCCGGCGCGGCCGAGGACAAGACCCGCCCGCAGGCGGACGCGGCCGTCTCCATCAACCGCGAACTGTATTCGCAGCACGGCAGCACGCCCGCGCCGCTGGCCGGCAACTATGCCTGGCGCAACCAGGCCACCGTCACGGCCTCGTACGACCTGGACCTGTGGGGCCGCAACCGCGCCGCCCTGTCCGCCGCCCTGGGCGACGTGCAGATGGCGTCGGCCGAATCGCAGATGGCCCGCCTGGCCCTGGAAACGGCGCTGGTACGCACCTACATCCAGTTATCGTATGAATTCCAGCTGCAGGATGTGATCGAACGCAGCCTGGCGCAGCGCGCCCGCATCCTCGACATCACGCGCCAGCGCAAGGCCGCCGGCATCGGCACCGACATCGACGTGGCGCAAATCGAAACCACCTTGCCGGCGGGCCGCCGCCAGCTGGAGCAGTCGGCCGAGTCGCTGGCCCTGCTGCGCAACCAGCTGGCGGCCCTGGCGGGCAAGGGGCCGGCAGCCGGTGCGGCGCTCACGCGCCCCGTGCTGCGCCTGGACCAGCCGCTGGCCATTCCCGCCGCCCTGCCTGCCGACCTGATCGGCCGCCGGCCCGACATCGCCGCCCAGCGCTGGAGAGTGGAAGCGGCGGCGCAGCGCATCGATGCGGCCAAGGCCGAGTTTTACCCGAACGTCAACCTGGTGGCCTTTGCCGGCTTCCAGGCCTTCGGCTTCAGCCACTTCCTCGACGCCAATTCGCAGATCCGCGGCGCCTCGCCAGCGCTGAGCCTGCCCATCTTTGCCGGCGCCCGCTTGCGCGCCCAGCTGGGCAGCCAGACGGCCGTGTACGACGGCGCCGTGGAGCAGTACAACGCCACCGTCATCAACGCCATGTCGGACGTGGCCAATGCCGTCACCAAGGCACAATCGCTGGCCAGGCAGCACCAGCTGACCGTGCAGGCGCTGGCCACGGCGCAGCGCGCGCGCGACCTGGCGGAAAAGGCGTACAAGGCAGGCATGAGCGACGCCATCAACATGCTCAACACGCAAGTGGCGCTGCTGGCGGAAGAACAGCAGCAGGCGCAGAATGGGGCACGCGAACTCGATCTGTACGTTTCCTTGATGAATGCATTAGGAGGCGGCATCTAAGCTTGCAATCCTGGCATTGCCATAGCCCAACAAGATACAATCGGAACTTTATTCACACATGAAGGAATATGACATGACCGCTTTTGACGCCACCTCCAAGCGGCTGCAAAACATCCGCACGCGCATGCCAGGCTTCCCCATGGAACTGATGCGCCTGTTGCGCATGACGTACCACATTCAAAAAGGCATGAAGGACTTGACCAATGCCGCGCTGAAAAAGCACGACCTGGTCGATGCCAGCTACATGGTGCTGGCCGTGCTGTACGGCACGGACGATGAAACCTCGAACGCCTGCACCCTGGGCATGGCCTGCCATGAAAAGCCGGCCAACCTGACACGCGTGTGCAACGACCTGGAAACGCGCGGCCTGATCCACCGCGGCACGCGCCCCGGCGACCGCCGCTCGGTGATGATCTCGCTGACCGACAAGGGCCGCGCCCTGATCGAGACGGCGCTGCCCGACGTGTACCAGGAAACCTCGGCCCTGTACGAGGGGTTCACGGACGAAGAGCTGCAAGTGCTCGACAAGCTGTACATGCGCCAGTTGCGCAACCTGAACAATCTCAACAACCAGAACTGATAGCCTATCGATGACGCCAGCCACAGCAACAACACCTACATCTGGCCCCCTGACCCGGGCGGCCCACTGGCTGGCGCTGGCGCTGCAGGACTGGCGCACGACGGAAGGCGAACGCTGGATCTACGTCGGCAAGACCCTCATCGCGTCGTTCTGTGCCCTGTGGCTGGCCTACCGCCTGGGCCTCGATTCGCCCAGCACGGCGATGACCACCACCATCATCCTGGCCCTGCCCAGCAGCGGCATGGTGCTGGAAAAAAGCTTTTACCGCCTGTGCGGCACCCTGCTGGGATGCACGGCCGCGCTGACCCTGATCGGCCTGTTCCCGCAGCAGCCCGTGCTGCTGTTCGCCGGCCTGGCCCTGTGGGTGGGCCTGTGCACGAGCGGCTCGGCACTGCACCGCAACGCCCAGTCGTACGTGTACGTGCTGGCCGGCTACACGGCCTGCATGATCGTGCTGCCCGCCATCGAGCAGCCGATGCAGGTGTTCGCGCTGGCCGTCACGCGCGTGGCCGAAGTGAGCCTGGGCATCATCTGCTCGGCAGCCGTGTCCAGCGTGCTGCTGCCGCGCCACCAGGGCACGCAGGTGATGCGTACGGTGCAGGCACGCTACGGCAAATTCCTCTCCTTTTGCCAGGACGTGCTGCAGCAAAAGCTCACGCCGGCGCAGGTGGAACTGACGCATTTGCAGTTTGCCGCCGACGTGGCGGCGCTGGAGCTGGGCCGCTCGGCCGCCCTGTTCGAAGTCACCAGCAAAGTGAGTCACGTGCGCGCGCAAAACCGCAAGCTGCATGCCTTCAACGCCACCTTCATGACGGCGCTGACCACCTTCTATACCTTCCACCGCCTGTTCGACCGCCTGCAGCGCGATGGCGAGACCCAGGTCATGCAGGCATGCGCTCCCCTGTACGCCATCGTCGCCGAAGCGCTGCAAACCACGCCTTCGCAAGACTCGCTCGACACCATGCAGCAGCACCTGCAGACGGCGCTGGGCCAGGCGCGCATGGACATCGATAGCGCGACCATCGTGCATGCGCAGCGCATCGATTTCGACACCGTGTGCGAACTGCTCGAACGCTTCGCGCGCGACATGAGCCGCTTTCATGAAGTGTATTTCAGCCTCGTGCACGATACGCCGCTCGATGTGAGCACGCCGCAGGCGTATGCGCCGAAGACGCCGCCCGCGCTGGTGATCGCCAGCGGCGCGCGCGCCGGCATCAGCCTGGCCCTGCTGGCCCTGGGCGCCTACTTCCTGGCCTGGCCGTATGCCAGCACGGCGATGCTGATGGCGGCCGTGTTCTGCGCGCTGGCCTCGTCCTCGCCGCGCCCCATCATGATGGTCCGCCAGGTGCTGGCAGGCTTCCTCATCGCCATGCCGCTGTCGCTCGTCTGCGTGTATTTCGTGCTGGTGCACGGCGACGGCTTTCCCATGCTGGTACTGAGCTTTGCGCCGTTCCTGGCCGTCGGCCTGTACCTGATGACGAATCCGGCCAAGCTGGGCGTGGGCCTGGGCGTGTCGACCTTCATCACGCAGATGGCGCCGACGAATCTGATGCACGTCGACGGCGCGGCTTTTCTCAACACGGGCATGGCCCTGATCGTCGGCCTGATGCTGGCCGCCCTCGTGTTTGCCGTGCTGCTGCCCGAGCACACGATGGGCCACAAGGACCATATCGGCCCTGCCCTGTGGCGTGAAGCACTGCATGCGTGTACGGCGCCCGCGCGGCGCGTGAAACACCGTTTCGACAACCGCGTGCGCGACTTGCTCAGCCAGCTCAATGCGGCGGCCGGACCGGCGCCGGGTGTCGCCACGCGCGCCGTCGTGCGCCAGGCCTTGACCCTGCTGGAAATCGGCCACTCGGTGATCGAATTGCGCGAACTGATTGCGACCGCCCGGCCAGGCGCCACGCGCCACGCGCTGCAGCAGTGCGTGGACCACATCGCCACCTGGCTGCGCACGCGCAGCGACACGGCATTGCAGGCGGCGCTGGCGGCCACTCTGCAGGCGGGCGCCGTGGTGCGCGCGGCGCAGACGGAAGCGGGTGCGACACCAGAACGCAAGCAGGAGCAAGACCTGCGCCTGCAGACGGCATTGGCCGACCTGCATTCAATCTACACTTCATTGCTCGACCATATGGCGCCTGGCGCCGGAGACTCCCATGCCGCGTGAATTCGCCCTGTTCGGAATTCTGATTCCTACCCTGCTGCCCCTGTTCATCCTCAGCATCGGCCTGCAAACCCTGCTTGACCGCGTGCTGGGCTGGCTGGGCGTGTACCGCATGGTGTGGCACCCGTCGCTGGCGCGGCTGTGCATCTTCATCGCCATCTTCGGCGCGCTGGCTCTATCGCTGTACAAATAACACTCAAATAAAAAAAATGTTCAATCTGATCAAGGAAGGGCTGCCGACATGGTAACCAAACTGACCCGCTATGCCATCACCCTGCTGCTATTGGCCGCAGCCCTCTGGATAGGCAAGACCGTCTGGGACCGCTACATGGAGTCGCCGTGGACGCGCGACGGCCGCATCAAGGCCGATATCGTCAACATCAGCGCCGACGTGGCCGGCACCGTCACGGACGTGCTGGTGCGCGACAACCAGGTGGTGCAAAAGGGAGATATCCTGTTCATCGTCGACAAGGAACGCTATGCGAGCGCGCTGGCGCAAGCCGACGCCGTGCTGGCCGCGCAAAGGACGGAACAGGGCCGCCGCGGCAAGGAAGCGCAGCGCCGCGCCAATCTCGACGCCAGCATCATCTCGACGGAAAGCCGCGAAAGCGCGGCGTTCGCCGCCAGCTCGGCCTCGTCGCAGGTGCAGGCCGCGCTGGCCGCCCGCGCGTTGGCGCAATTGAACCTGGAACGCACCACCGTGCGCGCCCCCGTCAGCGGCTACGTAACGAACCTGAACGTGCACAAGGGCGATTTCGCCGCCGTCGGCGCGGCCAAGCTGGCCGTCATCGACAGCGCCTCGTATTATGTCGTCGGCTACTTCGAAGAGACCAAGCTGGGCATGCTGGCGCAGGACGACAAGGCGGAAATGAATCTGATGAGCGGCGGCACCCTGCATGGCCATATCGAGAGCATCGCGCGCGGCATCACCGACCGCGACGCCGCCACGGGCCGTGAACTGCTGGCCGACGTCAATCCCACCTTCAACTGGGTGCGCCTGGCGCAGCGCGTGCCCGTGCGCATCCACATCGACGAGCAGCCGAAGGGGCAACTGCTGGTGGCCGGCACCACCTGCACCGTGGTGATCACGCCCCATTCGGCACCCCAGCCAGCGCCTGCTTCCAGGCCAGCGGCCGCGCACCCGGCATGAGCCGCGGCGGCGCCGGACGCCTGGCGGAAATCGCCCTGTTCCTCGACGCCGCAATGCTGGGCAGCTTTTCCGCCGCCGGCCGCAAGCACGGCCTGTCGCCGGCCGCCGCCAGCGCCGCCATCGCGCGCCTGGAAACGGCGCTGGGCGTCACCCTGTTCGAACGCACCACGCGCCAGCTGCGCCTGACGGAAGAAGGCCAGCACTACCGCCACTACAGCGAACAGGCGCTGGACTTGCTGGCGCAGGCGGAAGACGGCTTGCATGCGGGCGGCGGCGCCGTGCGCGGCATCGTGCGCATCTCGGCGCCGTCCGACATCGGCCGCCAGTTGCTGCTGCCCATGCTCGACCGCTTTGCCGCGCTGCACCCGCAGGTGCGCCATGCGCTGACCCTGACGGACGCCACGGCCAACCTGGTGCAAGACGACATCGACCTGGCCATCCGCTATGGCGAGCTGCCCGACAGCGAGATGGTGGCGCGCCTGCTGCACCCGGGCCGGCGCGTCGTCTGCGTGGCGCCCGCGCTGGCCGCCAAGGTGGGCGTGCCGGCCGTGCCGCGCGACCTGGCGGCGTTGCCCACCCTCGTGCTCACGGCGGGCGACGGCGCGCCGCAGGAATGGCGCTACCGTGAAGAGGGCAAGCGCCACAGCCTGCGCCTGCAGGGGGACTGGCACAGCAACGACGGCGAAATCATCCGCCGCTGGGCCGTGGCCGGCCATGGCTATGCCTACAAATCCCTGCTCGACATCGCTGACGACCTGCGCGCGGGGCGCTTGCAAACGGTGCTCGACGATTACTTTGCCGATAGCGTTCCTCTGAACCTGCTATACCGGCGCAGCCGCTTCCAGCCGCCGCGCATCGCCCTGCTGGCCGACTTCCTGCTGCGGCAGTTCGCCGCCCTGCCGGCGCACGCCTAGCTGACCACCATCAGGGCGGCAGCACGCCCAGCTGGCGCAGCAGGGTCAGATTGTCTTCCAGGTGCCAGTTGTCGCTGATGCGCCCCTGCGCATTGACCCGGTACAAATCAAACGCATGAAAATCGATGGCCTGGCCCTGCCCCTGCAAGGGGCCCTGCGGCGTGGGGAAGACGCCCGTGAAGCGGCCCGTGAAATGCAGCCGCAGGCTGACCCGGTCGCCGGCCACCAGCATGTCGTCGATGGCCACCTGCAAGTCTGGCACGGCCGCGTGAAAGACTTGCGAGGCCTGCAGCGGGCCGGCCAGTCCCTGCGGGCGGCCGTCGGGCAAGGTGCGGTCAATAAAATTCTCGGCCAGCGCCAGGCGCGCCAGGGCCGGGTCGCCGCTCTGCCAGAACGCGGCATAGCGGCGCGCGGCCAGCGCCACCCTGGCGTCGGCTTTGGCGCCGGACAGGTGGGCCGGCAGGGGCAGGGAATGCGCCACGTCGGCGGCATGGGCAGGCGCGGCAGCCAGCAGCGACAGGGCCAGGATGGCGGGAGCAATAACAGGTGCGGGCATGGTAAATCCAGGTTGGTTGATCGGCGTGCGCATGGCACATCGCCATTCTGGACTCGCTTGCCATATTTGATAATTGGCCCGTCGCTTGAAGCAATTGCTTGTAGCAGTTGAAAATAAGTTGAAAATCAGCGGCCGCCCGCCACGTCGAGGAGGCTGCCCGTCACATACGTCGCGCCCGGCCCCAGCAGGTACAGGATGGCGTCGGCGATTTCTTCCGGCTGGCCGCCCCGCTGCATCGGCACGCCGGACGCCAGGCGCGACACCCGTCCCGGCTCGCCACCGGAAGCGTGGATGTCCGTGTAGATGATGCCGGGCCGCACGCCGTTGACGCGTATGCCCTCGGCCGCCACTTCCTTCGCCAGTCCCATGGTCAAGGTATCGACGGCACCTTTCGAGGCCGCGTAATCGATGTATTCGCCCGGGGAGCCGATGCGCGCGGCCACCGACGAGACATTCACGATGCGCCCGCCCTGCCCGCCGTTCGCCGTCGACATGCGCCGCACGGCTTGCTGGCAGCACAGGAAATAACTGATCACGTTGGTGCGCAGCACGCGCTCGAGGCGCTGCGCGGAAATGTCGACGAGCCGGCATTTCTGCTCCAGCACGCCCACATTGTTGACCAGCGCCGTGAGCGTGCCCAGGCGCGCATCGACTTCGCCGAACAAACGCGCCACGTCGGCTTCATCGCCCACGTCGGCCTGCACGGCGATGGCCTCGCCCCCGCCAGCCACGATGCGCGCGCACAGTGCCTCGGCAGCCTGCGCCTCGCGCACATAATTGACGCAAACGGCATAGCCCTGGCGCGCCGCCAACAAGGCAGTCGCCGCACCGATGCCGCGGCTGCTGCCAGTAATCAAGATCACTTCCTTCATTGTCCCTCCTCGATGGTTGTGACTGCATCATACGCGGACGAAAAAAAACCCGCGCAAGGCGGGTTTTTTCAAGCGTTCGGCTAAGGCCTGAAATGTGTCATGGCATACGTCAAGTGCTGCCACCAGTGCTCGCGCGACTGCACGGACGCCAGGCATTTCGCGTCGACCTCGTTCTTGAACGCGGGGTCCACGCAAGCCTTGGTGACCAGCGCATTGCGCTGGTTTTCCACGTTGACGACGGCAAGCGCCAGCCACGCCACGAGGGCGAGGGCCAGTACGCACAAGGTCCAGGGCAGCTGTTTCATGATGTCTCCGCTTACTTCTTCGCTGGCGCGGGAGCGCGCTCTTTCAGGACGCGCGCCACCAGTTCATCCATCACGCGCAAGGTCGCTGTCTGGGTCTGCGGCTCGGACTGGCCCGGACGCGACAGCTGCGCCGGCGACGTGACGAAGCGGCCATCGATGACGATGGTCGGCGCACTGTCGATCTTGCTGGCGGTGATCAGCTGCTCGTTGCGTTTCATCTTGGTCTGCACGCCGAAGGAATTGAACATGTCCAGGTATTTCGCCTTGTCGATGCCATTCTTCACCAGCAGCTCGAGGATGGCGTCATCGCGATTCAGACGGTTGCGCTCAACGTGGATGGCGCGGAAGATCTTGTCGTGGAACTGGTCCAGCTGGCCCATCGCCTCCAAGGTGGCATAAGCGTGCGCTTGCGGATCTTTCGGGCCATTGGCGGCCAGGTGAATGCGGCGGAAGGCGATCTTGTCGCCCTGCTTCTTGACCCAGTCGTGCATCAACGGATCGAGCGCATAGCAATGCGGGCAGGAATACATGAAGTACTCCACCACTTCCACCTTCTTGCCCGTGTCCGTACGCACTGGCGTCGGGAGCGTGGTGAAGCCGGTATCGGCCGCCATGGCGCCGCCGGTGGCTGCCACCAGGGTGACGGCGGCAAGCAGGGGACGCAAGAAACGCAGAAAACGCATAATAATCCTTCATCATAAAGTGGTCGTGAACGGGGCGAGATTACCACTTTTTGCACTGTCTATCGAAGCCCGGGCGGAAAAAAGGCACTTTTATGCGCCCCGTTTGCGTCTGATTAAGCCGCTCTTAAGCGCCGCTGCGCCTCTGCCTCAGAAATGATAGCGCGCCGACACGCGCAGCTGGCGCGTGTCATTGAGGTAAATGCTGGAGCGGCAGCCCGGCGCATCGCCGTAATGGCGGCGGTTGGCCAGGTTGCTGCCGGCCAGTTCCAGCTCCCAGGCGCCCAGCTTGCGCGTATAGCGCGCGTCCACGGTGGCGAAGGCGGGCACCTGCGCCAGGCAGCTGCTGGCGAAATCGGGACCATAGCGCAGGGCGCGCAACCATTGCACGCCCACGTCGCCACTGGCGCCGCCCTGCCCCGTCCAGTACAGGCGCAGGCTGGCCAGGGTTTTCGGCACGAGGGCGATATCCGGGCCGTCGTAGGCGTAATCGTCGTAGCGCGCATGCACTTGCCGCAGCTGAGCGTCGAGGCGCCAGTCGCGCGCCAGCGCCATGCTGGCCTCGATGGCGATGCCGTCGCGGCGCGAAGGGTCAAGATTGCCCGCAAAGCCCAGCTGGCCCAGGCTCTGGTCGAAGACGATCTGGTTGCTCAGGCGCTCGCTGAACACGCGCACGGAAGCGCTGCACGCCGCGCCGCCGAAGGTGGCGCCCACCTCCATTTCGCGCCGCAGCTGGCCCGCCAGGGGACGGTAGCCGGCGCTGGTATAGCCATCGTCGTCGATGCGGTAACTGCGCGCGGCCTTGGCGTACACGCTCAGTTGCGGGCGCAGTAGCAGGCTGCCCTGCAAGTCCCAGGCATTCTGGTTTTCCCAGTCGCTGCCGCCGGCGGGCATGTCGGCCGGATCGAGCTGGAACTGTTCATGCCGCAGCCCCAGCAGCAGGCGCGGCGCATACGGGCCGCCGAAGGCCAGTTCCTCGCGCAGCAGCAGCGCGCGCGAGTACTGGCGGCGCTGCCCATCGCCATCGCGGCCCGAGCGCCGCTGCCACTGCATCAGGTCCAGGCCCACTTCCGTATCCGTGCCCACGCCGCCCACCTTGCCGTAATGGCGCAGGCGGGGCGCCAGTTGCCGACGGCGGCTGCTGTACCGCGCTTCGCTGCTGCCGTCCTCGCCCGCATAGCGGGCCGTGGCGCGCTTTTCCCGCTGCGACAGTTCCACGCCCAGCTCGAACTTGCCGACGTAGCGCTGCACGAAGGCGCTGGCGCGCCGCACTTCATAGCGGTACAGGTCTTCCGGGCGAGCCGCCAGCAAGGCCAGGAACGGCGCCTCGGGCGCGGGATAGCGGGTGTCCTGGTTCAGCTGGTCGGCGCTGAAGCCGAAGCGGCCCTGGCGCACCTTCCATTCCGCGCCGCCGCTGAAGCCGCGCTGGTGAAACACGCTGCCATCGCGGTAATTGCCATTGCGCAGCCCGTCCATGGCCACATCGAGCGTCATGCCGCCCTGCTCGCGCGACACGGCGCCGCGCACACTGTGCTGGCCGCCCTGCGCCAGCTCGGCGGACAAGTCGCCATGCGTGACGCCGGCCGCGCCGCCATCCACGCCTTCCTGCGCGCACGCCGGCATGGCCAGGGCGCACAGCAGCAAGGCGCGCGTGGCAATGGTCAGGGTGGGAGGGGCAGGCATCATGGCGGCAGGCTTGAGGCGTCACCGCGGCGCAGACGCACGCGAGTGGGGCGGAAGGGATGGCAAAAGCGAATCATTATACGCACGGCGCACGGCGCCGCAACAGCCGGCGGGGCTGCTTACACAATTCATTGCTTATTTGTAATTTTTACGGGTATATTAACGAGCGCCCGGCGATCCTGGGCGCAGCCGACTGCATTTAAAAATCAACAATAAGAAGTCACTGTGGGAGTCACGCATGGAAAGTCGTAGCACAACGCGCCAGGGGCCGCCAAGTCCCCGCGGCACGCGCCGCAGCATTGGTTTTTTCCCCATCTCGGGCAAGCTCAAAGCCCTTTCCATCACCGCCCTGCTGCTGGCCGGCCTTGCCCTGCAGGCCGACCTGTTCGCCCAGCCGGGCCAAGGCAAGCCGGCCGGCGCGCCCATGCCGCTGGCGCCGTCCGCCGACGGCATCGCCCTGGCGTCGCCGCACGCGTCGGCCGTCAGCACGCCCAGCGCCAGCAACGCCTGGGGCGGTGCGCGCACGGGCCCGCAAGCGACCCTGTCGGACCGCGTGGTCGACTACCAGATCGAAGCGACGCTCGATCCCGTCAAGCACACCATAGCCGGCCAGCAGAAACTGCGCTGGCGCAACCGCAGCGCGCAAGCCGTCAGCAGCGTGTACCTGCACCTGTACCTGAATGCGTTCGAAGGCGAACATTCGACCTTCTTCACCGAGAAGCGCAAGCTCGATACGGGCTTCCGCTCGGGCGTCGACACGCGCGACGGCGAGTGGGGCTACATCGAACTACGCAGCATGACGCAGAACGGCGCCAAGGCGCCCTGGCATTTCGTCCAGCCTGACAACGGCCCGGCCACCGACCGCACGGTCGTGCGCGTCGACTTGCCGCAGGCCGTCGCGCCGGGCGCCGAGACGACGCTCGACATCCGCTTCTTCGACCAACTGCCGCGCGTCATCGCGCGCACCGGCTATTTCGGCAGCTTCCACCTGGTGGGCCAGTGGTTCCCCAAGATCGCCGTGCTGGAACTGCCCGGCGAACGGGGCGCCACCGCGCCGCGCTGGAACGCGCATGAATTCCACCTCAATTCGGAGTTCTACGCCGATTTCGGCAACTATGACGTGAAGTTGACCGTGCCCAAGGAGTACACGGTGGGCGCCACGGGCGAACTGCAGGGCGCGCCGCAGGAAAAGAACGGCATGCTCACGCATCATTATGTGCAGGGCGACGTGCACGATTTCGCCTGGACGGCCGACAAGCGCAGCGCGCAGCCACTGACGGGCAACTGGAGCGGTCCTGGCAGCCCGCCCGTGACCATCAAGGTGCTGTACCCGCCCGAGTACGCATCGAACGCGGCGCCCGCGCTGCAGGCGGCCAAGGACTCGCTCACGTATTTCTCGCGCACCCTGGGCCCGTATCCGTACAAGACGCTGACGGTGGTGATTCCGCCGTTTAATGCGGCCGAAGCGGGCGGCATGGAATATCCGACCTTCATCACCGCCTCGAGCTACGCCAAGCTGCAGCCGAAGACCATTCCCGAATTCGGCCTCGATTTCGTCACCATCCACGAATTCGGCCATGGCTATTTCTATGGCATCCTGGCCTCGAACGAGTTCGAGGAACCCATGCTCGACGAAGGCTTGAACGAGTACTGGGACCAGCGCATGCTGCGCGCGCGCGGCCAGGATATCCACGCCACCACGCCCCTGCTCAAGCGCCTGGGCTTCGGTCCCGCCTTCAAGGTCTTCGAGTTCGAGCGCATGGCCGCACCGCGCCAGGATGCGGCCGACCCGCTGGGCCAGAACGCGTGGAACCGCCTGCAAGGCGTTGGCCCCGTCTACAGCCGCACGGCCATCACCATGCGCGACCTGGAAGCGCGGATCGGCAGCGAAGCCATGGAACGGGGCTTCAAGGCCTACTACGAACAGTGGAAATTCCGCCACCCGAGCGTGGCCGACCTGCGCGAAACGCTGGCCGAGGCGACGGGTCAGCGGCGCATCGTGGAACAGGTCTTCGCGCAGCAAGTCTATGCCAGCGCGAATATCGACGACCGCATCGGTACCTTCACCAGCGAAGAGCAGACGCCGCTGGCCGGCATGGCGCTGGTGAACGGCAAGCGCGTGGAACACACGGCCGAGGCGCTGGAAAAAGAGGAGAAAAAAGTACGCGCGGCGTGGGACAAGGCGCATCCGGACGCCAAGCCCGGCACGGGCCCGTATCCCTACCTGACCAGCGTGGTCTTGCGCCGCCGCGGCGCGCCCGTGCCGCAAGTGCTGCTGGTGAAGTTCGCCGACGGCACCTCCGAGCGCGTGGTCTGGGACAACGACCAGCTGTGGCAGCGCTACACGTGGAGCAAGCCCGTAAAAGCTGTCTCAGCCGAACTCGATCCCGACCGCGTGCACTACCTCGACGTCAACAAGCTCGATGACAGCCGCACCCTGAAGGCCGATACCTCGGCCGCGCGGCGCTGGAGCGTCGACCTTGCCGCCGCCTTCCAATACCTCCTTTCCCTGATTGCCATCGTATGAGCGCCACTTCCACGACACGGGCCAGCGGCCTGACCCTGACCACGCGCGCCAGCCGCGCCGCCCTGCAATGGCGCTTGCTGCTGCTGTGGGCGGGCCTGCTGCTGATCCCCACCATCCTTGCCGTCATTCCCCTCTGGCGTACCTTGAGCGCCAGCCTCGATAACGCCGTGCATGCGGCGGCCCTGGCGCACAAGCTCGACCTGATGACCCTGGCCGACCTGGTGGCCAATGCGGGACGCAACGGCGCCGCCATCAGCCAGGCCGCCATCACCGGCATCGTCCTGGCCTTGCTGCTGTCGCCGCTGTTGAGCGGCCTGGTGGTGACGGCCGCGCGCGCGCCTGCGCCACTCGGCTTCGGCCCCCTGCTGACGGGCGCCTTCAGCGAGTACGGCCGCATGCTGCGCATGCTGCTGTGGAGCATCGTGCCGCTGGGCGTGGCGCTGGCCATCGGCGCTGGCGCACTGAAACTGGCCGACAAGCACGCGGCAAAAGCCATCCTGGAAGCCGATGCCGACCTGGTCCGTCACCTGGCCTTGCTGCTCACGGGCTTGCTGTTCCTGCTGGCCTGCGCCACGCTCGACGCCGGCCGCGCGGCGCTGGCCGTCGACCGTCGTCGCAGCTCGGCCGTCAAGGCCTGGTGGCGGGGACTGGGCATGCTGCGCCGGCGTCCGCTGGCCTGCCTGGCCATCTACCTCGTCATCACCTTGCTGGGACTGGCGCTGTATGCGCTGCTGGGCGTGGCGCGCCTGAACCTGGCCACGCCCGGTCCACTGGCCATCGTGGCCGGCTTGCTGGTGACGCAGCTGGCAGCGCTGGTGCTGGCGTGGATGCGCAGCGCGCGCCTGTTCGCGCTGATCGACGTCAAGCGCTCTCTCGGCTAGTCAGGCCCCAGGCGCCCTTCATCGGCCAGGAAGTCGATGAAGGTGCGCACTTTCGAGGACAGGTAGCGGCGGCTCGTGTAGACGGCGTACACCTTGCCGCCCGCCAGCTTGAAATCAGCGAAGAGGCGCACCAGCCGCCCCGCCGCCAGGTCGGCATCCGTCTGCCACGACGGTAGCAGGGCGATGCCCATGCCGTCGAGCGCGGCCGCGTGCAGCAGGCTTTCGTTATTGCATTGCAGCACGGGCGAGAACTTCACCGTCTCGTGTCCCTGCGGCCCGTCGAAGGCCAGTTCATTTCCATTTGACAACAAGGAATAGCTGATCATGGCGTGCCGCGCCAGGTCCTGCGGTGTTTGCGGGTGGCCCGCGCGCGCCAGGTAGGCGGGCGCGGCCACCAGGTGAAAAGCAATGCTGCCGATGGGCCGCGCGATCAGGGTCGGCGACGGCGCCTGGCTCACGCGCAGGGCAAGGTCAAACCCCTCTTCCACCAAATTGACCACTCTTCCGCTCAAGTCGATGTCGAACGTCACTTCCGGAAAACGTTCACGATAGGCTGCCAGGGTGCGCGTAAAGATGGCGTTGGCGAACCAGACGGGGGCGCTCAGGCGCAGCATGCCGCGCGGCACCACCGTCGTGCGGCCCACGGTCGCTTCCACCTCGTCAAGATTGTCGAGCATGTCGCGGCACTGTTCAAAATACACTTTGCCGATTTCCGTCAGGCTCAGGTGACGGCTGCTGCGGTTCAGCAGCCGCGCGCCCAGGTGGCGCTCCAGGTGCATCACATGCTTGCTGACCATGGCCGGCGACAGATCCAGGCGCTCGCTGGCGCGCACAAAGCTGTCCAGTTCCACCACGGCGCGAAACACGCGCATGCTGCGCAAGGTATCCATGACGGCCCAATCATCAACAAAATGGAAATGATATATCAATAATTGCGATCTTGATCAACTGACCGCGCATGACTATCATCGATAGGATCAGTCATTCCACTCCGGAGCCGCCATGCAAGAGCACACCTTCCCCACCTATTTCCTATCGCACGGCGGCGGCCCGTGGCCGTTCATGAAAGATCAGTTCGGCGGCCGCTACGACGTGCTCGAAGCATCCTTGCAGGATATACCGCGCCAGGTCGGTGCGCGGCCGAAGGCCGTGCTGGTGGTCACGGCGCACTGGGAAGGGCCGCAATTTCTCGTGTCGGCCAGTCCCCGGCCGGGCATGATCTACGATTATTCGGGCTTTCCGCCGCACACGTATCAGATCCAGTACCCGGCGCCCGGCGCGCCGGAACTGGCGGCGCAAGTCAAGCAGTTGCTCGATGCAGCCGGCCATCCGGCGCGCCTGGACCACGAGCGGGGTTTCGACCACGGCACCTTCAGCGCCCTGTTCCCCATCTACCCGCAAGCGGACATGCCGCTGGTGCAATTGTCGCTGAAACACGGCTACGATCCGCTCACGCACGTCGAGGTGGGCCGCGCGCTGGCCAGTTTGCGCCGGCAGGGTGTGCTGATACTCGGCAGTGGCCTCAGTTACCATAACCTGCGCCAGTTCGGCCAGGCGGGCGCCGTCGCCTCGCACCAGTTCGACGCCTGGCTGCGCCAGGCGATGGCCCTGCCGCCGCAGCAGCGGCTGGAACAGTTGCTGGCCTGGGACCAGGCGCCGGGTGCGCGCCAGGCCCATCCGCAAGAAGATCACTTGCTGCCGCTGATGGTGGCGCTCGGCGCGGCCGAACAGGAAGCGGCGCACGTCGTGTACCACGAGGAGGATTTCTTTGGGGCGCTGGCGGTCACCAGCTTCAGGTTTGGAGAAGGCGACGCCGCATAAAAAAAGCGCCGCGACAGTGATGTCGCGGCGCTTTTTGCATGGGTGTCATTTGATTTACGTGCCGCGCTTGCCCCGCGCCGCATTCTTTGCCTTTTCAGCGGCGATCTCCGCTGCCTTGGCCGCTTTTTCCGCCATCTCGGCCGCGTGCTGGGCCAGCAGGGCCGCGCGCGTGTCCGGTGTTTCCAGCGAAATGCGTCCCAGGATGCCGCTGCGGTAATCGAGCAGCAAGGTGTGCGACGCTTTCTCGAAATCGTAGTCGCCGCCCTTGATGCGAAAGCCGCGCTTGGCGGCGATGCCCTCGACCACGCCGATGGCGTCGACTTCATCGACCTTGGTGCCGTAGCGGGCCGCCAGCAAGTCCGGGTAGCGCTTGAGCAATTCCTCGGCCAGGAACACGGCCACTTCCTCTTCGATCAGCGCATTCGAGCCGATGGCGTGACTGGCCGCCAGCATCAGGCCGTCGCTGGGGATGGCGATCTTCGGCCACAGCATGCCGGGCGTGTCGACGAGGATGGTGTTCTTGTCCAGGTACAGCTTTTGCTGCATTTTCGTCACGGCCGGCTCGTCGCCCACCTTGGCCACGCGCTTTTTCAGCAGCGCGTTCATCAGGGTCGACTTGCCCACGTTGGGGATGCCCATGATCATGATACGCAGCGGCTTCGTCGGCACGCCACGGTGCGGCGCCAGCGATTTGGCCAAGTCCGGAATGCGCGCCACGTCGCCCGGCTTCTTGGTCGTCATCGCATACGCGGTCACGCCTTCCTGGGCATTGAAATAGGCCACCCAGGCGGCGGTCGCGGCAGGATCGGCCAGGTCGGTCTTGTTGAGAATTTTCAGGCAAGGACGCTGGCGGAACAGGCGCAGCTCGTCCACCATGGGATTGCAGCTGGCTGCCGGCAGGCGCGCGTCCACCACTTCAATCACCAGATCGGTGTTTTCCATGGTCTCGGCCGCTTTCTTGCGGGCCGCGTTCATGTGTCCTGGGTACCATTGTATCGCCATGCTCTTGCTTTCAAAATCGTTCGGTCAATCCGCTATTTTACGTGGTTGCCGCCACGACGTCCCATTTTCCGCCGCCAGCGCCAGCCGTGCGACATGAACGAGACAATTGGTGATAATTTGGCAGTTACATGAATGATAAGATCCGCAGTCCGTCCAGCCTGGACGGTTTCCCATCGCACGCTTAACCTGGCACGCATTCCATGCACTTTCCCCGCTTTTGCCTCCTCGCCTCCCTTTACGCCAGCCTGCTGCCCGCCATGGCCCAGGAACAAGCGGCGCCGCCGGGCGACGCGGTGCACCAGGAAATGCAGCAGATTGTCGACGTGCAAGGCACGCGCGATCCCGACCTGCGCCCCTACCGCACCATGCTCAAGGGACTCGACGCGTATGCCGACCACCAGCGCCTGGCGCCTGGCGCGCCGCTGCGCTTCATGCTGATCCCCGCCACGCCCCAGGCCAGGCTCGATGGCGTGACGCTGCACCTGTCGGCCGACAACCTGTCGATCCCCGTGCCGCTGGCAGCGGACGGCGGCTTCACCTTGTCGCGCGACAAGACCGCCTACGATGCGAATGCCGACCTGGTCAGCAACAAGAAGCGCGACACCTTGCGCTGGCGCGCCGACATCCACACGCCGGGCCTGCCCCAGAATGTGCGCCGCTTGGGCGACTTGCGCCTGGAATGCGAAATCCGCTGGGCCGTCGAGCAGGATGATCTGCCCTTTGTCCGGCGCAACCTGTTCCGCCTGGCGGGCGGGCCGTGCCACTCGTCGCTGATCCACGTGCCGTTTCCCGTGGTGCGCAAGCTGATCGCCGTGCAGGCGCGCTCGGGCGAGCGCACGCTGGACATCCGCGTCACGCAAGACCGGCAGCGCTACGTGCCGCCGCTGCATGACGCGAACTGGAACGACAATACCCTGCTGACCCTGACCTATGCCGACGACGACAATATGGCCGAAGCCGCCCCGGCAGCGCCCTTGCAGGCAGCGCAGCGCCAGTAAGGCGCACCCGGGAAGCCAAGTCAAATATTTCCACATGGATTCTTATATTTGCTGAAAGAAATAAAAGTGTGCTCTAATATCGCCTCTTAAATGAAAAGCAATTATTTTCCAGGCTGGCTAGCGCCGGGTACAGGGAGATAGGCGATAGGGATAGCTCGATATGGTGATGGAACACACTGGCAAGGCGCCAGCGGCATGCGAACGTGGCAGCGCGCGCCCGGCCAAGGCGGCGCCCAAGCGCGTGCCGCGCAATGGCAGCCTGTTGCAATGGAAGAAGGAGTGCCGGCAGTTGCAGGGGCAAGTGGCGCAGCTGCAAGAGCGATTGAAACGCCAGAGCGCGGACAGCTATGGCTTGCAGGTGCTGTATGACCAGTTGGTCAACGAAATCAAGCACCACCGCGACATGTTGCAGCTCGACAGCTTCGACGCGGAAAAATCATCGCTCGTCTACACGCAAGCCTGGCGCCGCTTCATGGCCGGCGATGCACTCGACTACCAGACTCACCGCCACACGAATTCCCGCAGCCGTCCCACCTTGCTGTAACGACCGCTGCGCCCTTACAGCTCCGCCAGCGCCTTCACGTGCGCGGCCACGCTGCGGCCCAGGGACGACAGGTTGTAACCCCCCTCGAGGCAGCTGACGATGCGCCCCTTGCCATACTGATTGGCCACGGCCATCATCTGCTGCGTCATCCACGTGTAGTCGGCCTCCACCAGGCCCATGCCGCCCACATCGTCTTCGCGGTGGGCATCGAAACCAGCGGAAATGAAAATCATCTGCGGCTGCTGCCGGTGCAGCGCGGGCAGCCAGTGGTCAAGCACCAGCTGGCGCACGGCGTCGCCTTTCGAGCGGGCGGGCACGGGCACGTTGACGCGCGTGTCCGTATACGATTCCACGTCGCTGTACGGATAAAACGGATGCTGGAAAAAGCTGACCATCAGGATGCGCGGATCGTGCGCCACGGATTCGGCCGTGCCATTGCCGTGATGTACGTCGAAATCGACGATGGCGACCCGTTCGAGCCCGCGAACGTCGAGCGCATGCTTGGCGGCGATGGCGATATTATTGAACAGGCAAAAACCCATGGGCTCGCTGGGCCGCGCATGGTGGCCGGGCGGACGGATCGCGCAAAAGGCGTTGCTGATCTCGCCGTCGATGACGGCGTCCGTGGCCGCCACGGCCGAGCCAGCGGCGGCCAGCGCTGCCTCGTAGCTGTGTGCGTTGAGCAAGGTGTCGCCATCGAGCGGATAGTAGTCGCCCTCCGGCGGCACATTGTCGCGCACCAGGCCGATGGCCGTGGCGCTGTGGTTGCGCTCGATATCGGACAATTGCGCGCGCACGCCGTCGCGGTGCTCGACCAGGTCGCTGATGTGCGCGAGGATCAATTGATCGTTGATGGCCTGCAAGCGGGCCGGCGATTCGGGATGCCAGTCGCCCATTTCATGGCGCTGGCAATCGGGATGGGTATAAATGGCTGTGCTCATGCGCTGTACTGGTTACCTCTGTCTCTGCTCTCTATCCATACCGGGAACGTGCGCCGGAGTTCCTGCAGAGCATTCCTGCCTGCCTGGCGCGTTCTCGCATAAAATCACTGGCTGGTCTGTGCCGCCCTTGCCGCCTTTGCTGTCACTCTAATCTACCACGAGCGCGCAGCGGGCGGGCGGTGCCGTTTGACCTGGCCAAAGCGATTGTAAATTAAATAATCCGTCTTACTGTGATAGAAATAGCATGTTTTCGAAAATACACCAGGCCGCACAGCAGATCGGCGAAGTTCTCGTCGGCAAACACTTGCAGATCCGCCAGACCCTCGCCTGCGTACTGGCCGGCGGCCACCTGCTGATCGAGGACGTGCCCGGCGTGGGCAAGACGACCTTGGCGCACGCGCTGGCCATCTCGCTGGGCCTGCAATGGAAGCGCCAGCAATTCACCAGCGACCTGCTGCCCGCCGACGTGGCCGGCATGAGCGTGTATGACCGGGGCAGCGCCAGCTTCATCTTTCACCCTGGCCCCCTGTTTACGCAGGTGCTGCTGGCCGACGAGATCAACCGCGCCACACCGAAGACGCAATCGGGCTTGCTCGAAGCGATGGAAGAGCGGCAAGTGAGCCTCGACGGCGTCACGCGCGCGCTGCCGCAGCCGTTTTTCGTCATCGCCACGCAAAACTGCGCGCACCAGTTGGGCACCTTCCCCCTGCCCGAATCGCAGCTCGACCGTTTTCTCATGTGCGTCACCCTCGGCTATCCCGATGCGGCCGCCGAACGGGAACTGCTGCTGGGCGCCGACCGCCGCGCCATGCTGCACACCTTGCCGGCCGTGATGAACGCGGAAGAATTGCTGCAGGCGCAAGCGGGCCTGCGCGCCATCCACGCTTCGCCTGCCGTCGTCGACTATGTGCTGGCACTCGTGCACGCCACCCGCGTGCCGGGCGTGTTTGCCGATGGCCTGAGCCCGCGCGCCGCGCTGGCCTTGCTGCAGGCGGCGCGCGCCTGGGCCGCCCTGGCAGGACGCGACCACGTCACGCCCGACGATGTGCAAGCCGTACTCTTGCCCGTCTGCGCCCACCGCCTGCATGCGGCGCAAGGGTCCACGGACAGCCGCAGCCTGCTGCAGCAATTGCTGCTGGCGACCCCCGTCTGACCGCCGTGCGCCAGCGCACTATCCGATGGCCGCCGGCGCGTCCCTGGCTGGGCGCGCAGCGCGTGCACATCCGTCCCTCGCGCGCGGGCCTGGCCTTTGCCGCGCTGCTGCTGGCGCTGTGGATCGCCGCCGTCAATTACCGCCTGGGTCTGGGCTACGCGCTGACGTATTTCGCGGCCGCCTGCGCCATCGCCGACATGGTGTTTGCCAGCCGTAACCTGGCGGGCCTGGCGCTGGCCGCGACGCCCGGCAAACCCGTGTTCGCGGGCAGCCAGGCCACGTTCACCTTGCGCCTGATCAACCGCAGCGCCCGCCCGCGCCATGCGATCCACCTGAGCGTGCGCGATTCAAGGGCAGCACCCAGCCCGGCCGATATCGCCGCCCACTGGGAAACAGCCGTCAGCATCGTCGTAGCGGCGCCGCAACGGGGCTGGCTGGACGCTCCAGCCGTGCGCCTGTCGGGCAGCTTCCCGCTGGGCCTGTTTATCGCCTGGTGCCATTGGCAGCCCGACGCGCGCGCGCTCGTGTATCCGCAGCCCGAGCACAACGCGCCGCCGCTGCCCGTGCCTGCCGGAACGGAACAGCCGGCAAAGCAGACACGACATCAACCGCACTCGCCCGGCGGCGCCCTGGAACTGGCCGGCGTGCGCGCCTACCAGCCAGGCGATCCCCTGCACCGCCTGGCCTGGCGCCAGATCGCCCGCCATGACGGCGAGCATTTATTCAGCAAGCAATTCCAGCCAGCCGCCGACGCGCAAACGGGCGCAGCCCGTGGCAGCATCATGCTCGAATACGCCCCCCTGCACGCGCTGGCGCCGGAAGCGCGCCTGGCGCGCCTGGCCGCCTGGGTGCTGCAGGCGGAACGCTCGGGCCTGCCATATGGCTTGCGCCTGGGCGCCCTGACCTTGGCGCCGGCCCTGGGTGCCAGCCAGCGCGACGCCTGCCTGCGCGCGCTGACCCTGCATGATTTGCCGCAGGAGGAGGCCATAGCATGAGGCAATGGTTGAGCAACTTGCCGCGCGACAAGGCCGACATTGTGCTGCTGTTGCTGGCCGCCGCCATGGTGCTGGCGCCGCACGCGCTGCACCTGCCCCCGTGGCTGTCGGCCATCGCTGCCGCCCTCCTGCTGTGGCGCGCCGCCATCACCGTGCGGGGCCGACGCCAGCCGCAGCTAGCCCTGCTCGCGCCGCTGGCCTTGCTCGGCATCGCCGCCGTCTACGCCAGCTACGGCACCGTGCTGGGACGCGACGCGGGCGTAGCCATGCTGGCCTTGCTGCTGGCCTTGAAATCATTGGAAATGCATGGCCGGCGCGACATCTTCGTCTTTGTCTTCCTCAGTTTTTTCCTTCTGCTGGCGAACTTCTTTCATACGCAAGGCATACTCAGCGCCGCCTGGATGCTGGCCACCGTCATCGTCCTGCTGGCAGCCCTGCTGTCGGCCCAGTATGGCGCCGTGCAGCCGCGCCTGGCGCAACGGTTAAGCTTGCTGGGACGCCTGCTGGCGCTGGCCCTTCCCCTGTCGGTCGTGATGTTTCTTGCCGTGCCGCGCATCGACGGCCCCCTGTGGGGCGCCGCAGCAGAAGGCGCGCAAGCGCGCACAGGCTTGTCCGACAGCATGCAGCCGGGCGCCATCGCCTCGCTGGCCCTGTCAAGCGAACCTGTCTTCACGGCGCGCTTTTCCACGCCGCTCCCGCCGCAAGACCAGCTGTATTGGCGCGGCGTGGTGCTGGGCGACTACGACGGCGCCACTTGGACGCGCAGGGGTGCGGGCCGGCGCGCGCCTGCCAGCGACAGCCGGATAGATATCGCGCTGGAAGGCCAGCCCAGCCACTACGAAGTCAGCTTGCAAGCGAGCGGCCAGCGGCGCATCTTCGCGCTCGACGTGCCGCGCAGCATCGAGCGCCTGCCCGGCAATCCATATGTCGTGTCGTCCGCGCTGGAAGTGCTGACCACACAGCCCATTACTTCGACCGTGCGTTACCGCGTCAGTTCCCAGCCCCGCTACCGGCTGCAGGCGGGCCTGTCTTTTGCCCAGCAACAGCCATGGCTGGCCTTGCCCGCTGGCAGCAATCCACGCAGCGTGGTCTGGGCCCGCGCATTGCGTGGCCATGGCGCGCAGGCGCTGGCGCCCGCCGACGCCATCGCCGCCGTGTTTGAACACTTCCGCCGCGCGCCCTTCCGCTACACCCTGCAGCCGCCGCTGCTGGGCAAGCATGGCGTCGACGACTTCCTGTTTACCACGCACGCGGGCTTTTGCGAACATTACGCGGGCAGCTTTGTCGTGCTGATGCGCGCCATGGGCATTCCCGCACGTGTCGTCACGGGCTACCAGGGCGGCCTGCGCAACGGGTCAGACAACAGCTTGAGCGTGCGCCAGTCCGACGCCCATGCCTGGAGCGAAGTGTGGCTGGCCGGCCGGGGCTGGGTGCGCGTCGATCCCACCAGCGCCGTCGCGCCCCTGCGCACGGAGCGCAACCTCGATGCCGCCCTGCCACCGGCCCCGTCGCCGCTGACGGCGTGGCGCGCCCTGGCCGGACTCGATGGCGGCGCGCACGGCGCGCTTGCCGCGTGGCGCCAGCAATGGCAGCAGGCAGAATACGCCTGGAGCAGCTGGGTGCTCGACACCACGCCGCAACGCCAGCGCGCCATGCTCGATGGCTTGAAAAACTTGCCAGCGAAGAAACTGGCACTCGCTTGCGCCGTGCTGGCCCTGCTGGCCGCCGTGGCCGGCGCACTGGTCTGGTGGCGCCAGGCCCGGCAAGGCGATCCGCTCGACTTCCTGTACGCGCAGTTTTGCCGCCAGCAGGCGCGGCGCGGCTACAGCCGTGCGCCGCATGAGGGTCCGCACGGTTATGCTGCCCGGTTGGCCGCAGGCAAAGCCACGCCCGAGGCGCACGCCGCCATCGCACAGTTTCTGGCAATCTATGCCGCGATGAAGTATGGTAATGCCAAGCCAGACGAACAACTCCGCGCGCGGCGCAGCTTGCGCCGCCTGTTAACCCAATGCCGATGAGACGCTCCTTGTTACCGATCAAAACCTCCGCCCTGTCCCTGCTCCTCTCCCTTCCCCTGTGCTTGTCCACCGCGCACGCTGGCGAAAACAGCAATATTTCCGCTGCCGACCGCGCCCGTGCCGTGCGCGCAGCCAAGGCCCAGCCCGTCAAGAAGGTGGCAGGCAAGCCGGTGGCGAAGAAAGCACCGGCGAAATTCGACTTCGAAGGCGAATTTGTCGACTATGCCAACTGGAAAGAAGTCCGCACCTTCCTCGACGACATGTCCACCAAACATGGCTTTGACCGCGCCGAACTCGATACCCTGATCGGCAAGGTGCGCTATGTCGAGTCGACCGTGCAGCTGATGAAGCCGGCCCCGCCGGGCAAGCCGAAGAACTGGCAAGCGTACAGCGCCCGCTTCATCGAGCCGGTGCGCATCAATGCGGGCGTGAAATTCTGGGAAGAGAACGCGGAAGCGCTGGCGCGCGCGGAGCGCGAATATGGCGTGCCGGCCGAGATCATCGTCGGCATCATCGGCGTGGAAACCGTGTACGGACGCAACACGGGCCGCTTCCGCGTGCTCGACGCGCTGACCACCCTGGCGTTTTCCTATCCGGACAGCCCGACCCGGGCCGCGCGCATGGAGTTTTTCAAGGGAGAACTGGAAAATGCGCTGCTGTATGCGCGCAAGGATGGCATCGATCCCTTGACCTTGCTCGGCTCGTATGCGGGCGCCATCGGCCTGCCCCAGTTCATGCCTAGCAGTATCATGAAATATGCGGTGGACTTCGATGGCGATAATCACATCGATCTGCGCAATTCCACGGCCGACGCCATCGGCAGCGTCGCGCATTTCCTCGTCGAGCACGGCTGGCGGCGCGATGACCCGGCCATCAGCACGTATCCCGTCACCGTTTCGTCCAGCCACGCCTGGGAAAAATTCATTGGTCAGGGCTTGCAGGCCAAGTACCGCTTGGGGGAATTGCAGGAGGCCGGCGTGAGTACCGTCTCGGCCACGCCCCAGAACATGTTGTTCGGCCTGATCGATTTGCAAAATGGTTCAGAAGCAACTGAGTATTACTTGGCAACCAATAACTTCTTTGCTATAACTCAGTACAACAGAAGTTATTTTTATGCCATGTCAGTCATAGATTTGGGCAAGGCCATCAGTCAAGTGCGCGCACGCTAACCGAAAGTCAGTGTAAAGTTATAATATTACTTGTAAGAAAGCGTAAGCGATGTTGAAGCGACCAGAAAACAAGTCTATGGTAGGGCCGATAACATGTGCCAGCCTTGCTCGCCAGCCTTTGTGCGGCACGGAATGCAGAAATGGTTTTATACTTAACTTTTGTCAAAGTACAATTTTTGTTCTATCATAGAGCATAATAAAGAATAAATAGGTGTTGCAGCTAGACAACACCAATTTTGTACAAAGCAAGATTTCCAGGCTTTCCCGCCTGAAATTGAATCCTGCTGTACAATTGTGTATATATCATGAAAAACTGTATCCCGGATCGTACCGTGTGTGAATTCGTTCCTTTTAGTAAAGAATGAACATGAACGCAGCAAGAGCGAGCTCCGAGTGTTTTTTACTTTGCAGTGCAACTACAGAAGGAACATTAACATCATGACAAACCAAGTCGGCATTGATATGAACAGCGATTCGGACTCCGACGATCTGCTGCAGTACAACCCAAACAGATTACTCGATACCCTGATCGAGAACCTGCGCCTGAAAAACGACGCAGCCCTGTCGCGCGCGCTGGAAGTAGCGCCGCCAGTCATCAGCAAAATCCGTCACCACCGCCTGCCGGTCGGCGCATCGCTGCTGATACGCATGCATGAAGTCAGCGACCTGAGCATCCGCGACCTGCGTTACCTGATGGGTGACCGCCGCAACAAATTCCGTATCAGCGACAAACAATTCAAGCCAAAAGAAGGCGAAACGCCACAAGGCTGATCCTGCCAGTTTCGCAGGTTTTCCCTCCCCGCCATGGGGAGGGGGTATTTCCAGCACTTCTCAGGCTGTTCTGGCCGACATTATTTTCCCGTATCAACTATCAAGCAGGAAACACACCGGTGGACAAGTAGCGGTCGCCGCGGTCGCAGACGACAAACACGATGGTCGCGTTTTCCACCGTTTGCGAGATGCGCAGCGCGATTTCGCACGCGCCGGCTGCCGAGATGCCGCAAAACAAGCCCTCTTCCGCCGCCAGGCTGCGCGCCATGCGCTCGGCCACGCCCTGGCTCACGTATTCCACCTGATCCACGCGCGACTTGTCGTAGATTTTCGGCAAGTACGCTTCCGGCCATTTGCGGATGCCGGGAATCTGCGAACCTTCCTCGGGCTGCGCGCCGATGATCTGGATGGCGGGATTCTGCTCTTTCAAATAGCGCGACACACCCATGATGGTGCCCGTCGTGCCCATGGCGCTGACGAAATGCGTGACCCGGCCATCCGTGTCGCGCCAGATTTCCGGTCCCGTGCTTTCATAGTGGGCGCGCGAATTGTCTTCATTGGCGAACTGGTCGAGGATCACGCCGCGGCCATCCTTCTGCATCTGCTCGGCCAGGTCGCGCGCATATTCCATGCCGCCCGTCTTCGGCGTCAACAAGATGTCGGCGCCGTAGGCGGCCATGCTCTGGCGGCGTTCCACGCTGAGATTGTCGGGCATCAAGAGCAGCATCTTGTAGCCGCGCAAGGCGGCGGCCATGGCCAGCGCGATGCCCGTGTTGCCGCTGGTCGCCTCGATCAGGGTATCGCCTGGCTTGATGACGCCGCGCTCTTCGGCGCGCTTGAGCATGGACATGGCAGCGCGGTCCTTCACGGAGCCAGCCGGATTATTGCCCTCCAACTTGCCCAGGATGACGTTGTTGCGCGCAAGCGCATCGGCACCCGGCAAGCGCGTCAGCTGCACCAGCGGAGTATTGCCTATCGTATCTTCAAGTGTCTTGTAAGCCATCGTGTCTGTTTGGGTAGATTCAACAAAGACCCATTCTAATATGAGATGCTGGACGGCGTATCGCTCATCGGCGGCGGCATCCGGGCCCGCATGCACGTCCGGCTGCGCCGCCACCTGCCGCACGGCGCCTGCCGCGCTGCCATTTCCGGGCGTGCGCAAGGGGTATTGCGGCAGGCGCGCGCCGCATGCGCTAGACTCGTCACTGTTAGTTATTTTTGTTATTTGCTTATTCAGCCTCCGAACGGACTCGCCATGGCCAGCAGCACACCCGAATTCATTCCCGAAACAACGCAGGACGATCCCGTCCAGTTCGCCACGCTCGACTTGCAGGGCCGCAGCCACCAGATCTCGCCCGTTTTCAATGCGCTCGAATTGCAGCGCTTGCAGCGTTATGGCACCTTGCAGCGCTTTGCCGATGGCGATACGCTGTTCGAGGCGGGCAGCAGCAGCTTCGGCATGCTGGTAATACTGTCCGGGCGGGTCAGCATCAAGCGCCACGAAGTGCTGGGACAGGCGTCGCTGCTGCGCGAGGTGGGCGTCGGCCACTTCATTGCCGAAGTGGCGCAGTTGTCCGGCCGTCCCACCCTCGTCAACGGCAGCGCCGTGGGCGCGGTGGAATTGCTCGACATCAGTTCGGAATCCTTGCGCGCGCTGATCGTGGCCGAGGCGGAGATGGGCGAACGCATCGTGCGCGCCCTGATCCTGCGCCGCGTGGCGCTGATCGAATCGAATTCGGGCGGCCCCGTGCTGGTGGGACCGCGCGGCAATGGCAATCTGTTCCACCTGCAAAGCTTTTTATCGAGCAACGGCCATCCGCACACGGTGCTCGATCCGGCCACCGATGCGGCCGCCGCCGCGCTGGCCGAGCGCTACCGGCCCACGCCGCAGGATTGGCCGCTGGTGGTCTGTCCAGACGGCAAGATCATGAAGAATCCCGGCAATGCGGAACTGGGACGCTGCCTGGGCATGCTGCCCGATTTGTCCGGCGACAAGATTTTTGACGTGCTGGTGGTGGGCGCCGGCCCCGCCGGCCTGGCTACCGCCGTGTATGCGGCATCCGAAGGCCTGACCGTGCTGGCGCTGGAACAGCGCGCGTACGGTGGCCAGGCCGGCGCCAGCGCGCGTATCGAAAATTACCTGGGTTTTCCCACCGGCATTTCCGGCCGCGCGCTGGCGGGACGCGCCTATGTGCAGGCGCAAAAGTTCGGCGTCGAGATCGCCACCCCGGCCAGCGCCGCCAACCTGCTGTGCGATACCTGGCCCCTGCGCGTCAACTTGTGCGACGGCACGCAGGTGCGCGCCCGCACGGTGGTGCTGTCCTGCGGCGCGCGCTACCGCCGCCCCTCGCTGGCGAACTTGAAAACGTATGAGGGACGGGGCGTGTATTACTGGGCCTCGCCCATCGAGGCCAAGCTGTGCCGGCAGGAAGAAATCATCCTGGTCGGCGGCGGCAATTCGGCCGGCCAGGCCGCTGTCTTTCTCTCCGGCCACGCCGCCAGGGTCCACATGGTGATCCGTGGCGAAGGGCTGGCGGCCAGCATGTCGAGCTATCTGATCGAGCGCATCGCCGCCACGCCCAACATCACCTTGCATACGCACACGGAAATCATCGCCCTCGAAGGCGACGACGACGGCTTGACGGAGGTGCGCTGGCGCAACAACCGCACGGGCGAGGAAGCCGATTGCGCCGTGCGCCGCGTGTTTCTCTTCGTCGGCGCCGATCCGAACACGGACTGGCTGCACGACTGCGCCGTTGCCGTCGACGAACAGGGTTTTATCCGCACCGGCTTCGACGTCACGCGCGCCGAATGCCGCGCCCACGGCCACGCCGCGCATTTGCCCTACCCGCCACCCGACTTGCCTGACCGGGCCGCGCTGGAAACGAGCGTGCCTGGCGTGTTTGCCATCGGCGACGTGCGGGCAGGCTCGACCAAGCGCGTGGCGGCCGCCGTCGGTGAAGGGGCGGCCGTGGTATCGCAAATTCACGGCTTCCTGGCGCGGCTGCCCGCGGGTTCGACCTGAAAATCGTGCATTGTAGAAACTGCTACAATCGGCTGTTGCCATCCAGCTGAAAGAGACCGCATGCCCCACACCGCCAAGCTTTCCTCGTGCCGCAGCATGCCTGCGGTGCGCTGACGGTGCGCCGCATGCTCGTCAAACTGTTGCTGCTGGCCACGCTGTTTGCCGTGCTCAGCATCGCCGCCCTGTACAGCTACGGGCGCTTCGCCGAGCGTTCGCTGGGGACGCCAGGCACGGCCTTGCCCGTGGCCACCGACGCCACCCTGCTCGACAGCGTGCTGGCACCACAACTGGCGCAACGCCCGGGCCACAGCGGCACGGCCCTGATCGACGACAATCTGGAAGCGTTCGCCCTGCGCGCCCTGAGCGCGCGCGAAGCGGGCCGCAGCCTCGACCTGCAATACTACATCTGGCATAACGACGTCACGGGACGGCTGCTGGTGCGCGAACTGCTGCGCGCAGCCGACCGCGGCGTGCGAGTGCGGGTATTGCTCGACGATATCAATGCGCGCGGCCAGGACGCCGCCATCCTCGCGCTCGACAGCCACCCGCTGATCGACGTGCGCATCTTCAATCCGAGCCGCAACCGCGACGGCATCTGGTTGCGCGCCGTGGAAATGGCCTTGCGCGCCGTCAGCCTGAACCGGCGCATGCACAACAAGGCCTGGATCGTCGACGGCAGGGTCGCCCTCGTCGGCGGACGCAATATCGGCGATGAATACTTCGATGCCGCCGAACAAGTCAATTTCCAGGATGCCGACTTGCTGCTGGTGGGCCCCGCCGTACAACAGACGAGCGACATCTTCGACCGTTTCTGGAACAGCCGCGCCGTCATCCCCATCAGGGCCTTGCACGCTGACAAGCATGCGGGCGCGCCGGAACTGCCGCAGTTGCCCGCAGTGCGCAGCCGCCTCGACGCGCTGACCGGAGAACTGGGCGCCTCGCCGTACTTGCGGCAGCTGACCGATGCGGGCCAGCTGCAGGCCCACCTGGATGGCCGGTTGCGCCTGCACTGGAGCGCGCAAGTGCAGGTATTGTCGGATCCGCCGGAAAAAGCGGCGCCCGTGGCCAGTTTGCAGCGCAGCGAGCACTGGCTCATGCACAGCTTGCTGCCCCTGCTGACGGACGCGCGCGAGGAAGCGCTGCTGACCTCGCCATACTTCGTGCCCGGCACAGAGCTGACACAAACCCTGGCCGGCAAGGTCGCCGCGGGCGTCCAGGTTCAGGTGCTGACCAACTCGTTGGCGGCCACCGATGTGGCCCTCGTGCACGCGGGCTATGCGCGCTACCGCCAGGCGCTGCTGGGCGGCGGCATCGAACTGTTTGAATTGAAGACCCTGCACCGCAAGCGCATCAGCCTGATGGGGTCTAGCCGCGCCAGCCTGCATACCAAGGCCGTGGTGGTCGACGGCCAGCGGGGCTTCGTCGGCTCCTTCAACCTCGATCCCCGCTCGGCCCAGCTGAACACGGAAATGGGCGTGCTGTTCGACGATGCCGCGCTGGCGGCCGACATGCGCGCGCTGTTCCTGCACTCGACGGCTAGCGACACCAGCTACCGTTTACTCCTCGATAACGGCGCCCTGCGCTGGTCGGACGCCACCGAAGAGCCAGCCAAGGTGTGGACGCACGATCCCGAAGCGGGCTTCTGGCGCCGCATGCTGGTGTCCGTGATGCGCTGGCTGCCGATCGAGTCGCAGCTGTAGGCGCATAAAAAAACCCCGCGCGGCCGGTACCACGCGGGGTTTTCTTCTCGTGCTGCGCGGCACCACCACGCAACACGCCTTACAGCAAGATGCTTACTTTTTCTCGGCTTCAGCCTTCTTCGCATCGGCTGCAGCCAATTTTGCTTCCTTCTTCGCAGCCGCTTCCGCAGCCTTGGCTTCTTTCTTGGCGGCCGTTGCCGCCTTCTTCGCAGCAGCGGCTTCCTTCCTCGTTTCGGCAGCCGTTTTCACGGGCGCGGCATCGGCCGCTGCAGCAGCAGGAGCAGGCGCTGCAGCTGGCACCGCCTTGGCGGCGGCAGCTTCTTTTTTCGCGGCGGCAGCGGCGGCCTTGGCTTCTTTCTTCGCGGCAGCAGCTTCTTTCTTCGTTTCTGCGGCTGTCTTGGCTGGCGCCGCAGCGGTGTCGGTCGCAGCAACTGGCTTCGGTGCGGCTTCTTTCGCTGCAACTTCCTTCACAGCAGCGTTTGCCGGGGCAGCTTTCGCCGCCTGAGCGGGCGCCGCTGGCGCGCCGGACTTGGCCTGGCCATTCACTTGCAAGCCCGCTTCCGACAGTTTCACGGAACTTTTCGGACCGATGCCCTTCACGCGGGTTTCGAAATCTGCCCAATCCTTGAAGGCGCCGCCCTTGGCACGCTCATCGATGATGGCTTTCGACGTGACGGGGCCGATGCCCTTGACGCTGTCGAGTGCCGCCTGGTCCGCCTTGTTGACATCGACCTGGGCAAAGGCAAAGCCCATCGTCGCGATCAGGGTGGCAATGGCCAGCAGTATTTTTTTGAACATGGATATCTCTCCGTAAGGTGGTTTCAAGATGACTCGAACGCAAAGGAGGAACAGCGCCTTAACGGCTTAACGGCTGTGGCGTGATACGGTTGACAAGACAGGACAGCGGAAGGATGGGAAAACCTGCGCCAGATCAAACGGACTGGCGCAGGCAATACAGCAAAGTTACTGCGGGAATAGCTCGTCGCGGGTGACGGTGGCCGTGCCCAGCTTGCCGACGACGATGCCGCCAGCCCGGTTGGCCGTGCGCACGGCGTCGCCCAGGCCCATGCCGGCGCCCAGCATGGCCGCCATGGTGGCGATCACCGTGTCGCCAGCGCCCGAGACGTCGAACACTTCGCGCGCATCGGTCGGCATGTGCACCACCTCATCGGCCGTGTACAAGCTCATGCCTTCTTCGGAACGGGTCAGCAACAAGGCGTCCAGGCCCAGCTGCGCGCGCATCTGCTGCGCGCGTTCCGTCAGTTGCTCTTCCGTATTCCAGCTGCCGATCACGCGGCGCAGTTCGGACTTGTTCGGAGTGAGCACTGACGCTCCCGTATAGCGGCTGAAATCATCGCCTTTCGGGTCGACCATGACGATCTTACCAGCCTTTCTCGCCGCCTTGATCATCTCGGCCACGTTCACCAGGCTGCCCTTGGCGTAGTCGGACAGGACCACCACGTCGTAGTGCGGCAAGAGGGCATTAAACTGCGCCAGCTTGTCGCGCAGCACCGTATCGCTGGGCGCATCCTCGAAGTCGATGCGCAACATCTGCTGCTGGCGGCCGATCACGCGCAGCTTGATGATGGTGGAAATGGCCGCATCGCGCTGCAGATAACTGTGAATACCGCCGCCTTCGAGCAGGCGCTCGACCTGGCTGCCGGCCTCGTCATCGCCCACCACGCCCAGCAAGCCCGTCTTCGCTCCCAGCGCGGCCGCGTTGCGCGCCACGTTGGCCGCGCCACCCAGGCGCTCTTCGCGCTTCTCGATGCGCACGATGGGCACGGGCGCTTCCGGGGAAATACGGCTGACGTCGCCGAACCAGTAACGGTCCAGCATCACATCGCCCACTACCAGCAGGCGTACCTGGGCCAATGCGGCCGGCGCCGTCAAGGCGACTACCTCTTGGGCGCTCATGCGCGCGTCAGGATCGAGCGACCGATCCCGTGGTATTCGATGCCATTCTCGGCCATGACGGCCGGCTCGAACAAGTTGCGCCCGTCAAAGATCACGGCTTGCTTCAGGCGCGCCTTGACCTGCTCGAAGTCAGGGCTGCGGAAGGCTTTCCATTCGGTCACGATGGCCAGCGCATCGGCGTCCGTCAGCGCATCCTTCGGACTGTCGGCAAAGCGCACCCTCGCCAATTGCTCCGGCGTCAAGTCCAGTTGCAGCACCCGCTTTGCCTCGGTCATTGCAACAGGATCGTAGACGGCTACCGTGGCGCCGCGCCCCAGCAAGTCGGCCAGCAGCACGCGGGCCGACGCTTCGCGCATGTCGTCCGTATTCGGCTTGAAGGCCAGGCCCCACACGGCAAAATGCCGGCCCGTCAAATCTTCGCCGAAGCGAGTGACCACTTTGCGGCCCAGCACCTGCTTCTGCTGATCATTGACGGCCTCGACAGCACGCAGGATCAGCAATTCCTGGCCGTGGCCGCGCGCCGTGCGCTCGAGCGCCTGCACGTCTTTCGGGAAGCAGGAACCGCCATAGCCGCAACCGGCGTACAGGAAGCTGTGGCCGATGCGCGGGTCGGAGCCGATGCCGTGGCGCACAGCTTCGATGTCCACGCCCACCTTGTCGGCCAGGTTCGCCAGTTCATTCATGAACGAAATGCGCGTGGCCAGCATGGCGTTGGCCGCATACTTCGTGAATTCGGCCGAACGCACGTCCATCCAGTAAGTGCGCTCGTGGTTGCGGTTGAACGGCGCGTACAGGCTTTTCAGCAATTCGCGCGCGCGCTCGCCGTCCGGCGTCGTGTCGACGCCGATGACGATACGGTCCGGGCGCATGAAGTCTTCGACGGCCGCGCCTTCCTTGAGGAATTCCGGGTTCGACGCCACCGAGAACGTGGCGGACACGCCGCGCGCATCAAGTTCGCCCTGGATGGCGGCGCGCACTTTTTCAGCCGTGCCGACGGGCACGGTCGACTTGTCGACGATGACCTTGAAGTCCGTCATGTACTTGCCGATGCCGCGCGCTGCCGCCAGCACGTATTGCAGGTCGGCCGAACCGTCTTCATCGGGCGGCGTGCCGACGGCGATGAATTGCATCACACCGTGCGCGGCGGCCGCCTCGACATCGGTGGAAAAGGTCATGCGGCCGGCGGCGCGGTTGCGCGCCACGACTTCTTCCAGGCCCGGTTCATGGATGGGGATGCCGCCGCTGTTGAGCAAGGCCACCTTCTGTGCGTCCAGGTCGAGGCAAAAGACGTCGTTGCCCAGTTCCGCCAGGCAGGCGCCGGTCACGAGGCCCACATAGCCCGTGCCGATAATGGTGATTTTCATGGTTGTGCCGTATTTGTAATATATATCTCTGACCTACAAGTGCGCAGCACAGGGTTCAGGGCAAGGCGCGGCGCCGAAGACAGTACGAATAGTACGGCGAGGCGCTGCAACGCAGCCATGGGCCCTGTGGTGAGCACGACTAATTCATGACGTTGAGTTCTTCCGTGCGACGCGGGGGGTAGGTTTCCCACTTGTTGCAGCCCGGGCAGTGCCAGTAGAACTGGCGCGCCTTGAAGCCGCAGTGGCTGCACTGGTAGCGGGCCAGCTTCTGCGTGTAGCCGTGCACGAGGTTTTTCACCATCGACAGCTCCGACCAGATGGCGGCCGGCGCATCCATCATGCGCGCTTCCAGCAATTTATCCAGGCCCAGCAGGGTCGGCGTGCGGCGCAGCTCGGCGCTGACCAGCTGCTTCGCCGCTTCCACGCCGTCGAGTTCGATGACGGCCTTGAAGACGACTTCGATCAAGTCGATCGACGACGCCTCTTCCAGGTAGGAACGCAGCAGGTTGACGCCCTCTTGAGCACGGCCCACCTTGGTATACCCGTCCATCAGGCGCTGCGCCACCAGTGCCACGTGCGGCACGCTTTGCTGCTCCACGCGGCGCCAGGTCGTCAGCGCGCCTTCCACGTCGCCGCGCGCCAGCAGCACGTCGCCCGTCAGGATGGTGGCGCGCACGCTCTTGCGGTCCGTCTGCAAGGCTTTTTCCAGCAGCGGCATGGCGTCGTCCGGCTTCATGTGCACGAGGGCGTCATGCGCCAGTTCGCAATAGAACTGGGCGATTTCCTTTTGGCGCGCACCGGCGCCCGATTCCTGCAAGCCCACGGCCGCTTCGATGGCGCGTGGCCATTCCTTTTCGCGCTGGTAGATTTCCAGCAGTGCGCGGCGCGCCTGGGCCGCATATTGCGTGTCGACCAGGCTGTTGAAGGTTTCTTCGGCGCGGTCCAGCAGACCCGCTTTCAGGTAATCCATGCCCAGCTCGTAGGCGGCATGGCCCTGCTGTTCCAGCGGCAGATCCGGGCGCGCCAGCAAATTCTGGTGCACGCGGATGGCGCGCTCCGTTTCGCCGCGGCGGCGGAACAGGTTGCCCAGCGCAAAGTGCATATCGGCCGATTCCGGGTCCAGCTTGACGACTTCGATAAAGGCATCGATGGCCTTGTCATGCTGTTCATTGAGCAGGAAATTCAAGCCCTTGAAGTAATTGCGCGGCAGGCTGCGCGATTCGGATACCAGTTGATGAATGTCCACACGCGCGGCAATCCAGCCCAGCGCGAAAAACACCGGGATACCCAAGAGCCACCAGAGTTCAAAATCCATGCGATTGTTTTTATTCGAGTAAGAGAGATAGGAGCGACGGCGCCGCTTACTGCGCGCTCACGCTGTCCGGTTGCGGTTGGACATTGCTGGCCACGCCAACGGTCTGCAGCGCGGCAATGGTGGTTTTTTGCTTGGTCGCTTCGCGGCGGTGACGGAACACGGTCGGCGTCAGGGCCAGTACGCCCAGGCTGGCGCCAGCGACAAAAAAGCCCAGCAGCATCAGGACCAGGGGGCCGCGAATTTCATAATTGAGGAAAACATGCAGGTCGACAACCTGCGCATTCTTCAGCGCAAAACTGAAGAACAGGACGAAAAGAACACAGCCAACGATGGTGGAGATGATTTTCATCGATAGGTCCAGAGAGAACAAAAAATGCCAGTGCCAACATGGCACAAACGTAGAGCGCTGATAAAACTGTAGCGAGCGGCAGTGATTTGTGGCCGAGAAGCGCAACCGTACTGAAGTACGGTGAGCATCGCAGGCCGCAAAGCGCGACGCGCAGTAGGTTTGGTCAGTGCTCTACAGCATATTAACAAAAAAAAGCGGCATCCAAGGACGCCGCTTTCTATGTCGCCTTCCAGCAGACGATTAATCCTCGATAATCGGTTGCCCGACCATCGCGTCCACCCGCTCGCGCAACTGTTTGCCCGGTTTGAAGTGGGGTACCCGTTTTTCAGGAACCATCACCTTGTCGCCGGATTTCGGGTTGCGGCCTATACGCGGGGGCCTGCTGTTCAGGGCAAAACTGCCAAAACCGCGGATCTCGATACGCTGACCGGTCGCCAAGGCGTTGGTCATCGCATCGAGAATGGTCTTGACGGCATACTCCGCATCTTTCGCCACCAGCTGAGAATAACGCTCAGCGAGGCGGTTGATCAGCTCGGACTTTGTCATCTGCCGTATCCGCAGTCTTAGTTCTTGTTATCGAACTTAGCTTTCAACAAGGCGCCCAGGCTGGTGGTGCCCGAAGCTGCGTTGTTGTCGGTAGCTGCCATCTTCTGCATGGCTTCCTGGGTTTCAACGTTGTCTTTCGCTTTGATCGACAGTTGGATACCACGGGCTTTGCGGTCGATGTTCAACACCATTGCTTCGACGGTGTCGCCGACTTTCAGGTGCGTACCAGCATCTTCAACGCGGTCACGCGAGATTTCGGAAGCGCGCAGGTAGCCTTCAACTTCTTCGGACAGTTGGATCACGGCGCCTTTAGGCTCAACCGATTTAACGGTACCGGTTACCAGCGAGCCTTTGTCGTTCATGGCTGCGAAGTTGTTGAATGGGTCACCTTCCAGTTGCTTGACGCCCAGGGAAACGCGCTCGCGCTCAACGTCGATGGCCAGAACGATGGCTTCCAGTTCGTCACCTTTCTTGAAGCGACGCACGGCTTCTTCGCCGGTTTCGGTCCAGGACAGGTCGGACAGGTGAACCAGACCGTCGATGTTGCCGGCCAGGCCGATGAACACGCCGAAGTCGGTGATCGATTTGATCGCGCCGCGGACTTTATCGCCCTTCTTGTGGGTAACGCCAAAGTCATCCCAAGGGTTGGCTTTGCACTGTTTCATACCCAGCGAGATACGACGACGCTCTTCGTCGATTTCCAGAACCATGACTTCTACTTCGTCGCCCAGTTGGACAACTTTGTTAGGAGCAACGTTTTTGTTCGTCCAGTCCATTTCGGAAACGTGTACCAGACCTTCGATACCCTGTTCCACTTCAACGAACGCGCCGTAGTCGGTCAGGTTCGTTACTTTACCGAACAGACGGGTGCTTTGTGGGTAACGACGGGACAGACCGGTCCAAGGATCGTCGCCCAGTTGTTTCACGCCCAGCGAAACACGGTTTTTCTCTTGATCGTATTTCAGGACTTTGGCGGTGATTTCCTGGCCAACCGTCAGTACTTCCGACGGGTGACGTACACGGCGCCATGCCAGGTCGGTGATGTGCAGCAAGCCATCGATACCGCCCAGATCCACGAACGCGCCGTAGTCGGTGATATTTTTGACGACGCCGGTCACGACCGTGCCTTCTTTCAGCGTTTCCATCAGTTTCTGACGCTCTTCGCCCATCGAAGCTTCGATGACGGCGCGGCGGGACAGAACCACGTTGTTACGCTTGCGATCCAGCTTGATCACTTTGAATTCGAGGGTTTTGCCTTCGAATGGGGTGGTGTCTTTGACAGGACGGGTATCAACCAGCGAGCCCGGCAGGAATGCGCGGATGCCGTTGGTCAACACGGTCAGACCGCCTTTGACTTTACCATTGACGGTACCGACGACGATTTCGCCCGATTCCATCGCTTTTTCCAGAGCCAGCCACGAAGCCAGACGCTTGGCTTTATCGCGCGACAGGATGGTATCGCCGAAACCGTTTTCCAGCGATTCGATCGCCACGGAAACGAAGTCACCAACTTTGACTTCCAGTTCGCCGTGGTCGTTCTTGAATTCTTCGACAGGGATGAATGCTTCGGATTTGAGGCCAGCGTTCACGATCACGAAATTGTGGTCGAGGCGCACGACTTCAGCGGAAATAACTTCGCCGGAGCGCATATCTTGACGCGACAACGATTCCTCGAAGAGCGCAGCAAAACTTTCCATACCGGTAGATTCGTTAGTTGTAACAGTAGACATAGGGTTCACACAGGTTATCCAGCAGAGATCGCACGATGCGACTTAAACTGGGTTAGGTTTTTGACACACCCGGACAGGCCAGGAGCCGTCAACGGGCACCACATAGCATAAAAATCACACTATTTTGCTGCAACTGCATACCATTTCAACACGGTTTCAACGGCTTCATCAGCCGTCATTGCCGAGGTATCGAGGACATGCGCCCCTTCTGCGGGGACCAGCGGCGCAATCGCACGGTGAGTATCACGTTCGTCCCGCGCCTGCAAATCCATCAGAAGGTCTTCCATCTTAGCAGAAAAACCCTTGTCTATCAATTGCTTGTAGCGCCGTTGCGCGCGCGCCTCGACGCTGGCGGTCAGGAACACCTTCAATTGGGCGTGCGGGAAGATCACCGTACCCATGTCGCGCCCGTCGGCCACCAGGCCCGGCGTCTTGCGAAAACCCAGCTGCAAGCTGACCAGGGCATGGCGAACCGTTGGCAACACAGCAATTTTTGACGCCGTATTGCCCACTTCTTCGGCACGGATATGCTCAGTGACGTTTTCCTGCGCCAGCAGGATCTCACCGCCCGCAAAATGACAAGGCAAGTGTTCGGCCAGCTTGGCCAGCGCGTGCTCGTCGCGCAAGTCCGTGCCGCGGCGCAGCGCCGTCAAGGCCGTCAAGCGGTACAGCGCGCCCGAATCGAGGTAATGAAAGCCCAGCTTGTCGGCCACGCGGTGCGCCACCGTGCCCTTGCCGGAAGCGGTGGGGCCGTCGATGGCGATGACTGGAATGTTGGAGGTCGACATAGTATTAAACAATCAATTAAATCAAGGTGTCTTTGGCAATCCCCGCAAACGCGGCGAAGTACTCGGGGAAGGTCTTGGCCACGCATTTCGGGTCGTTGATGCGCATCTCGTTGCCGCGGCGCGCGGCACCGTCCAGCGAGGCCAGCGAAAAGCACATGGCCATGCGGTGGTCGTCATACGTGTCGATGGTGGCAGCGGCAATCTCGGCCGGCGGCGTCACGCGCAGGTAGTCAGCGCCCTCTTCCACTTCCGCGCCCAGCTTGCGCAACTCCGTCGCCATGGCGGCCAGGCGGTCCGTTTCCTTCACCCTCCAGCTGGCGATATTGCGCAAGGTGCTGGTGCCGTCCGCGTACAGGGCGGCCACGGCGATCGTCATGGCTGCGTCGGGGATGTGGTTGAAATCCATGTCGACGGCTTTCAGCACGCCGTTCGAACGGGCTTCGATCCAGTTCTCGCCCATGGTGATGGTCGCGCCCATTTGCTGCAAGGCTTCGACGAAACGCACGTCGCCCTGGATGCTGTCGCGTCCCACGCCTTCCACACGCACGGGACCGCCACCGATGGCGCCGGCAGCCAGGAAATACGAGGCCGACGAAGCGTCGCCTTCGACGTGGATGGTGCCCGGGCTTTGATACTGCTGGCCCGGCTGGACGGTGAACGACTGCCAGCCGTCATGCTCGACCGTCACGCCGAAGCGGCGCATCAGGTTCAGGGTGATCTCGATGTACGGCTTCGAGATCAGCTCGCCCGTCACATCGATGGTCACCGCATGGTCGCGCGCCATCAGCGGCGCCACCATCAGGAGGGCCGTCAGGAACTGGCTCGACACGTTGCCGCGCACGGCGATGCGCTGCGCGTGGATGTGGCCGCGGCGGATGCGCAGCGGCGGGAAGCCCTGCTCGCCCGTGTATTCGATCTGCGTGCCGACGGCGTTCAGCGCGTCGACCAGGTCGCCGATGGGGCGCTCGTGCATGCGCGACACGCCATGCAGGGTGTAGTCGCCGCCGATGACGGCCAGGGCCGCCGTCAGCGGACGGATCGCCGTGCCGGCGTTCCCCATGAACAGGTCCGCCTCGTGGTGCGGGAACACGCCGCCGCAGCCTTCCACGTGATGCACGTGGTGAGCAGAGGCCGGGTCGCCCGTCAATTCATCCTGCGTCCATTTGACGCCCAGCGACGTCAACGCCGTCAGCATGACGAAGGTGTCGTCGGAGGCGAGCAAGTCGATGATTTTCGTCGTGCCCTTGGCCAGCGCGGCCAGCAGCAGCACGCGGTTGGAAATGCTTTTCGAGCCGGGTAAGCGCACCGTGCCTTCGGCATGCATCACTGGCTTCAAATCGATATGGTGGGGGTAGTGCTTGGTCTGGGTCATGCTGGAATCCTTGAGTATTTATCGTGTGGGCGCGGCTGGCATTTCCGCCGTTTCAATCGCCTCGATCCATTGCTGCCGCGCGTGCTGGGCGTTCGCATACACGCCTTCGATGGCGGCGCCGTCGTTCGCGGCCAGGTGGGCGCGCAAGGTCGTCAACTGCGCCAGGTAGGCGTCCAGTTCGTGCAGCAGCGCCGGCTGGTTGGCCAGGCTGATGTCGCGCCACATTTCCGGCGATGAGCCAGCGATGCGCGTAAAGTCGCGAAAGCCGCTGGCCGCGTATTGAAACAGCAGGCCCGCGTGCGGTTTGTTGGCGATGTCGTCGACCAGCGCAAAGGCCAGCAAATGCGGCAGATGGCTGACGGCGGCAAACACCTTGTCATGTTCTTCGGGGCTCAAGGTGCGCAGGATGGCGCCGCAGGCGCGCCAGGCGCCAGCCACCAGTTCCACGTCAGCCGCGGCGTTTTCCGCCAGCGGCGTGAGCACCACTTTCTTGCCTTGATACAGATCGATGATGGCCGCGTCAGGGCCGTTCGTCTCGCGTCCCGCGATCGGGTGGCCAGGCACGAATTGCCCAACTTTTTCACCGAGCGCCGCGCGCGCGGCCGCCACCACGTCGCTTTTCGTGCTGCCAGCATCGGTGACGATGGTGCCCGGCTGCAAATGCGGCGCGATGGATGCCAGGATGGCGCCCGTTTGCGCCACGGGTGCGGCCAGCAGCACCAGGTCGGCGCCGACGATGGCTTGCGCCATGTCGCCGCCGATCTCGTCGATGATGCCCAGTTCGAGCGCGCGCGCCATCGATGCCGGCGAGCGGCCCATGCCGACCACCTTGCTCACCGCGCCCGCGTGTTTCATGGCGCGCGCGAACGAGCCGCCGATCAGGCCTACGCCGAAGATGACAACTTTTTTCAGTGCAGGCGTCGTCATAAGGTCAGGCCAGCGCTTTCGTCAGCGCGGCGATGAAGATGGCGTTTTCCTGCGGCAGGCCGATGGAAATGCGCAGCCATTGCGGCAAGCCATAGCTGCCGACGGGACGCACGATCACGCCCTGTTTCAGCAGCGCCAGGTTCACGCGCGCACCCGCTTCATCATCGTCGCCCACTTTCACCAGCACGAAATTGCCGTGCGACGGCACGTATTCCAGGCCCAGTTGCGTAAACGCTTCCGTAAACTGCTGGTAGCCGGCCGCATTGTTGCGCGCGCTTTGCTCGAGGAAGGCCTTGTCGTTCAGGGCGGCAATCGCCGCCGCCTGCGCCAGCGAGTTGACATTGAATGGCTGGCGGATGCGGTTCATCAGGTCCGTCAGCACCGGCTGGGCGATGGCGAAACCGATGCGCAGGCCGGCCAGGCCGTAAGCCTTCGACAGGGTGCGCGAGACCACCAGGTTCGGATATTGGCGCACCCACGCCGTCGACTCGTACTGGTCGTCGGCCGAGAGGAATTCGTTGTAGGCCTCGTCCAGCACGACGACGACGTGCTGCGGCACTTTCTGCAGGAACGCTTCCAGTTGCGCCGCCGACAAGAAAGTACCGGTCGGGTTGTTCGGGTTGGCGATGAAGATCAATCGCGTGTCGTCGGCAATCGCCGCCGCCATCGCATCCAGGTCATGGCCGTAGGCTTGCGCCGGCACGACGATGTGGCGCGCGCCCAGGCCTTGTGTGGCCAGCGCGTACACGGCAAACGAGTACTGCGAGTAGACGACGGATTCGCCATGCTGCACAAACGCGTGCGCGGCGATTTCCAGGATGTCGTTGCTGCCGTTGCCCAGGGTGATCCAGTCGGCCGGCACGTCGTAGCGCTTGGACAGCACGGCTTTCAAGTCAAAGCCGTTGGCATCCGGGTAGCGGCCCAGGTCATCGATGGCGGCGATCATCGCCTGCTTGGCCGATTCCGGCATGCCGTACGGGTTTTCATTCGACGCCAGCTTGACGATGGCTGCCTCGTCGAGGCCGAATTCGCGCGCAACTTCCGCGATCGGTTTGCCGCTCTGGTAAGGGGCGATGGCGCGGACGTATTCTGGACCGATATTTTTAGACATGGTGTTCTTTAAAAAAGTGGGTGATTGTAAGTATCGCTACAACTTCACAGGCTGACAGGATATGACCCCAGCACCTTGAAAAACGCCGCATTGCTCTGCAGCTCGGCCAGCGCCTGGGCGACGGCTGCGTCATGCACGTGGCCCTCCACGTCGACATAGAAATAATACTCCCAGCTGCCCATGCGCGCCGGGCGCGACTCGAAGCGCGTCATCGACACGCCGTGTTTCGCCAGGGGCGCCAGCAATTGGTACACGGCGCCCGCCTTGTTCGGCACGGCCAGCACCAGGGACGTCTGGTCCTTGCCCGACGGCGCCGTCTGCAAGGTGCCCACGACGGCAAAGCGCGTGCGGTTGTGCGGGTCGTCCTGGATATGGCCTTTGACCACGCCCAGCTTGTACTGCGCGCCGGCCAGTTCGCTGGCGATTGCCGCCACCGTGCCATCTTCGCCGGCCATGCGGGCCGCTTCGGCGTTCGAGGCCACGGCGTGGCGCGCGACGTGCGGGTAATTCTGGTTCAGCCACACCTGGCACTGCGCCAGCGCCTGCGAATGGGCGCAGATGGAGGTGACGCCATCCATGTTGCCGCTCTTCGTCATCAGGCTGTGGTGCACGGCAATCGCCACCTCGCCGCTGATGATAAGGCTGGTCTGCAGCATCATGTCGAGCGTGCGGTTGACGGCGCCTTCCGAGGAATTCTCGATCGGCACCACGCCGAAGTCCGCCGTTCCCGCTTCGGCGGCACGGAACACTTCATCGATGGAGGCGCACGGCAAGCCTTCGACGGCGCTGCCGAACTGCTGATACACGGCCTGCTCGCTGAAGGTGCCGGCCGGGCCAAGGTAGGCCACGGTGACGCGCTTTTCCAGCGAGCGGCAGGACGACATGATTTCGCGAAAGATGGTCTGCACTTCGCGGTCGCCCATGGGGCCGGGATTGCGTTCGGCCACGCCGCGCAGCACCTGCGCTTCGCGCTCGGGGCGGAACACGGGCGCCTGCGTTTCAGCCTTCACGTGGCCCACTTGCTGGGCGATTTGCGCGCGGCGGTTCAGCAGCTCGAGGATTTGCGCGTCGATCGCATCGATCTGTTCGCGCAGCGGTTTCAATTTATCGGTCATGGTTGGTTTGTTTCGTCAGCTGTACTTCAATCATGGCCACGCGGCCTGCGCCGGCGGCGGGCCGGCGCGGTCGTCTATGCGACTCAGCGTCCGGCAAACTCGTTCAGATAATTCACTAAGGCTTGCACGCCCTCGATCGGCATCGCGTTATAGATCGATGCACGCATGCCGCCGACGGACTTGTGGCCCTTCAGTTGCAGCAGGCCGCGCTGCTTGGCGCCGGCCAGGAATGCGTCATTCAAGCTTTCGTCGCGCAGATAGAACGGAATGGTCATGCGCGAGCGGTATGCGGGGTCGACCCGGTTCTGGTAAAAGTCGTCCGCATCGAGCGCCGCGTACAGCAGCGCCGCTTTCTCAATATTACGCTGTTCCATGGCTGCCACGCCACCTTGGCGTTTAAGCCACTGGAAAACCAGGCCGGCGATATAGATACCGTAGGTGGGCGGCGTGTTGTACATCGACTCATGTTCGGCCACGATGGTCCAGTCGAAGGCCGACGGACAGATCGGCAGCGCCTTGCCCAGCAAATCTTCACGCACGATGACCAGGGTCAGGCCGGCCGGGCCGATATTTTTCTGCGCGCCGCCGAAGATGACGCCGTATTGCGACACGTCGATCACGCGCGACAAAATGTGCGACGACATGTCGGCCACGATGGTGGTCCCTGCCGGCACGTTTGGCGCCTGCTGGAATTCCACGCCATCGATGGTTTCATTGGTGCAGATGTGCAGGTAGGCGGCGCCTGGCGTCAGCTTCCATTCACTCACCGGCGGCACGCCCGTGAAACGGGCGGCCTTGGACGACGCGGCCACGTTCACGCTGGCATACTTGGCGGCTTCCTGGATCGACTTGCCCGACCACGAGCCTGTGTGCACGAAGTCGACGGTGGCCGGCTGCTGCGCGGCCAGTCCCACCAGATTCATCGGGATGATGGCGTTCTCGCCCAGGCCACCGCCCTGCAGGAACAGGATTTTGTAGTTCGCGGGCACGGCCAGCAGCTCGCGCAGGTCGGCCACCGCCTGCTTGTAGATGGAAATGAATTCAGGACCACGGTGGCTCATTTCCATCACCGACATGCCACTGCCATGCCAGTCCTGCATCTCGGCGGCCGCTTGCGCCAGCACTTCCTTGGGCAGGACGGCGGGGCCGGCGGAGAAGTTGTAGATATGGGTCACGATACGGTCCTTAGTAAAATGAAATTATTGGGGCGACTGCGTAGCCGCCCGCATGACCTGGTCAAGCACGGCATTCACGCGCGGGATCAGCACGCGCTGGCTGATGGCCATCGATTCGGCAGACAGTTGCGGCATGGTGGCCAGCATCTTGCGGCCCAGCGGCGTCTTGTAGAAGGCCGTCAGCTGCTCGACTTCGGGCACCGTGTAAAAGCGCGCATACAGGGGCACCATTTCGGCGGCCAGCTCGTCGATCAGGGTCGGGTCGGCCAGCACCTGCGTCAGGGTGGCGATGGCCAAGGGGATTTCTTCCTCGGCGCTGGCCAGCGCGCGCGCCTTGCGCTGCTCGTCCAGGTTCGGGTTGCTGCTGATTTGCTGCTGCGCCGACTGGCGGATCATGGCGGGCACCGATTGCAGCATCTGGTCGAAGATATTGCGCGTCAGCTGCGGGAACTGCATCGCGTCGAGCATGCGCCGCACAGCCACTTTCATGGCAGGGCTGGGCGCGGCCTGGCGGGCGGGCGTGGCTTGCGTGCTCTGGGCCAGGGCCGGCAGGGTCGCAAGAAAGGCCAGCGAAAACGCGGCAAAGAAGGTGGCGACGATTTTTCTCATGGCATGCGGGACTTTATAAAAGCGGGAAATAAGCTGGGACACGCAGGCTGGCGCCGCAACTGGCGCGCCAATAGCAATTGGGGCTCCCGAAAGAGCCCCAATCATCTTACTCCGGCTGGGCCGGATCGACAGGATCAACGGGATCGGCTGGTTCAGCCGCCGCTGGCGCGGCATCAGTGCCCGCCTCCGTCGTCAGCTCGACTTCGTCGATATCCGTTTCCACCACGCGCTGCAGGCCGGACAGTTTGGTGCCGTCTTCCACGGCGATCAGGGTCACGCCCTGCGTCGCGCGGCCCATCTCGCGGATTTCCGACACGCGGGTGCGGATCAATACGCCACCGGTGGTAATCAGCATGATTTCATCGCTGGTATCGACCAGGGTCGCGGCAACCACTCTACCGTTGCGCTCGCTGGTCTGGATGGCGATCATGCCTTTCGTGCCACGGCCATGGCGCGTGTACTCGGTGATCGGCGTACGCTTGCCGTAACCGTTTTCCGTTGCCGTCAGCACCGACTGCTGCTCGTTCTCAGCCACCAGCAGGGCGATCACGTGCTGGCCTTCTTCCAGGTTCATGCCGCGCACGCCGCGCGCCGTACGGCCCATCGGACGCACATCGTTTTCGTCGAAGCGCACTGCCTTGCCCGAATCGGAGAACAGCATCACGTCGTGCTGGCCATCGGTCAGCGCCGCGCCGATCAGGAAGTCGCCGTCGTCCAGGTCGACCGCGATGATGCCGGCCTTGCGTGGATTGCTGAAGTCCTTCAGCGGCGTCTTCTTGACGGTACCGAGGCTGGTCGACATGAAAACGTAATGGTCTTCCGGGAACGTGCGGTTCTCGCCCGACAGCGGCAGGATCACGGTGATCTTTTCGTTGTCCTGCAGCGGGAACATGTTGACGATAGGCTTGCCGCGCGAATTGCGCGAGCCTTGCGGCACTTCCCACACCTTCAGCCAGTACATGCGGCCACGATCCGAGAAGCACAGGATGTAGTCGTGCGTATTGGCGATGAACAGCTGGTCGATCCAGTCTTCCTCTTTGGTCGCCATGGCCTGCTTGCCGCGTCCGCCGCGCTTCTGCGCGCGGTATTCGGTGATTGGCTGCGCCTTCATGTAGCCCGTGTGCGACAGGGTCACGACCATGTCCTGCGGCGTGATCAAATCTTCCGTTTCCAGGTCGGTCGCATTCAGCTCGATCTGCGAGCGGCGCACGTCCTTGTTGCCGGCGCCGTATTCGTTCTTCGCCGCCGTCATTTCATCGGTGATGATGACGGTAACGCGTTCCGGCTTGGCCAGGATGTCGAGCAAGTCGGCGATATGTTCCATCACGTCCTTGTACTCGTTGACGATCTTGTCCTGCTCCAGGCCGGTCAGGCGCTGCAGGCGCATCTGCAGAATTTCCTGCGCCTGGTCGTCCGACAACTTGTACAGGCCATCCGTCTGCATGCCGTAGTGCTTCGGCAGGTTTTCCGGACGGTAGGCATCGATGCCGCCTGGCGTCGTGCCGTCACCCGTGCGGGCCAGCATTTCGCGCACGACGGACGAATCCCAGGCCTTGGCCATCAGCTCGACCTTGGCGATCGGTGGCGTTGGCGCGGCCTTGATGATGGCGATAAAGTCATCGATGTTGGCCAGCGCGACAGCCAGGCCTTCGAGCACGTGGCCACGTTCGCGCGCCTTGCGCAGTTCGAACACGGTACGGCGCGTGACCACTTCGCGGCGGTGCGACAGGAAGCATTGCAGCATCTGCTTGAGGTTCAGCAGCTTCGGCTGGCCATCGACCAGGGCCACCATGTTCATGCCGAAAGTGTCTTGCAACTGGGTCTGCTTGTACAGATTGTTCAGCACCACTTCCGGCACTTCGCCCCGTTTCAGCTCGATCACCACGCGCATGCCCGACTTATCGGATTCGTCGCGGATGTCGGAAATGCCGTCCAGCTTCTTGTCGCGCACGTTTTCGGCGATGCGTTCCAGCAAGGATTTCTTGTTGACCTGGAATGGCAGCTCGTCGACGATGATGGCGATGCGGCCGCCATCCTTGCCGTATTCTTCGAAGTGGGTCTTGGCGCGCATCACGACGCGGCCACGGCCCGTGCGGTAACCGTCGCGCACGCCGGACACGCCATAGATGATGCCGGCCGTCGGGAAGTCCGGCGCCGGGATCAGCTCGATCAATTCATCGATCGTGCAATCGGGGTTGCGCAGCACGTGCAGCGCGCCGTCGATGACTTCGGTGATGTTATGTGGCGGAATATTCGTCGCCATGCCGACCGCGATACCGGACGAGCCATTGATCAGCAGGTTCGGGATACGCGTCGGCAAGACCGTCGGTTCCTTTTCCTTGCCATCGTAGTTGGGCTGGAAGTCGACGGTATCCTTGTCGATATCGGCCAGCAGTTCGCCGGCGATCTTGTCCAGGCGGCACTCGGTGTAACGCATCGCCGCGGCGCCATCGCCGTCGACGGAACCGAAGTTGCCCTGGCCATCGACGAGCATGTAGCGCAGCGAAAAATCTTGCGCCATGCGCACCAGTGTGTCGTAGATCGAGGCATCGCCGTGGGGATGGTATTTACCCATGGTTTCGCCGACCACGCGGGCGCACTTGACGTAAGGGCGGTTCCACACGTTATTCATTTCATGCATCGCGAACAAGACGCGGCGGTGCACTGGCTTCAAGCCATCACGCGCATCGGGCAAGGCGCGACCGACGATCACGCTCATGGCGTAATCGAGGTAGCTCTTGCGCATCTCTTCTTCGAGGGAAATAGGAATTGTTTCTTTTGCGAATTGATCCATTGGCGGTTCGACTGATCTCAGGCTGTGGTTAACTTATCTGTTACGCAATGTATGACGCAATACTGCATATCCTGGGTGGCTGTCGTCGTGGACGCCGCGCTGCGCGCTGCTGGCGCGGCCCGGCTTCCATGTCGCAGAGTGATTGAACAAATCGACGGGCTGGCGGCACAGCCAGTACAGGTACCGCAAGGGTACCTCCTGGCCATACGGTGCTGCCGTGGGCATTTGCTCGACACTCTTAACAGTCAAGCGCACGATTTTAGCATGCGCGCCCAGCTACCTGTACAAATTGGCCATACCGACAAGATTGGCAGTTTGCACCGGGGGCGTGCACGTAGACCTGTCGATAATGCACAATGGAAATACCAGTTCAAGACACCTGCCCTTAAAAGTGGCAAAAAAAACGATCAATTGTTACAGACGCGTTACAAATGGGCATTTTCGTTGCGCAAAAACAACGCACGGTCTAAAATCGGGCAAGCTTTGATTTAACCACGGTCGTGTGCCCCTGATGCGTGTGGCAAAATGACTGGGAAGTTAATTGCTAGTTTCGCAATCTGAAACGAGCGCATATGGTCTACATGATAAAATCTTGGCACGTAGCACCAGTAGCGCAGTGTTGTTCTGCGGATATCACCCCCCGAAAGGAAAAAAGAATGAATAAATTTGTAACGCTGTTTTTCGCTGCATCCGCAGTGATTGCTGGCTCGGCTTCGGCCCAAACCCCAACCTCCCCACCATTCGCGCCAGTTACCACTGACATCCAAGCACCAAGCCCAAAAAGCGCTTATGTGCAAGATGCCCGCGGCGTGATCGTGCGTGATCCATTCGGCCTGTGCTGGCGTACCGGCTACTGGACACCTGCTGACGCAGTGCCAGGTTGCGACGTGCCACTGTGCGTAGAGCCAGAAACCCTGCAAGACGGCAAATGCGTGGCTCCTCCAGCACCAGTCGTACCAGCACCAGCACCAGCCGTTGTCGTACCAGTACCAGTCGTCGTTGCTCCTACCTCGGAAAAAGTCAGCTTCGCTGCTGATGCATTCTTCGATTTCGACAAAGCTACGCTGAAGCCAGAAGGCAAAGCCAAGCTGGACGAGCTGTCCGCACAACTGGGCGGCATCAACCTGGAAGTCATCATCGCTGTGGGTCACACCGACTCCGTCGGCACCGATGCTTACAACCAAAAACTGTCGGTACGTCGTGCTGATGCTGTCAAAGCCTACCTGGTCACCAAAGGCGTTGAAAGCAACCGCGTGTACACCGAAGGCAAAGGCGAGAAACAACCTGTTGCTGATAACAAAACTGCCGAAGGCCGTGCGAAAAACCGTCGCGTGGAAATCGAAGTTGTTGGTACCCGCAACAAGTAATAGCTGAGTTCCTGGACTTGCCGCAAGTCATCGCGCAAGTCAAGACCAGCATGAAAAACCCCGCTTCGGCGGGGTTTTTTTTCGTCCGTGGCTGCCCAATTGTAAAATTGCCGCTATTATTCGACCTATGAACGCCGACCCTCTCGAAATCCAAAAATTCAGTGAGCTGGCCCACCGCTGGTGGGACCCCACTTCCGAGTTTCGTCCCCTGCACGAAATTAATCCCCTGCGCCTGGAATGGATCAACGCGAAAGTGCCGCTGGCCGGCAAGCGCGTGATCGACATCGGCTGCGGCGGCGGCATCCTGGCCGAATCAATGGCACGCAAGGGTGCAGACGTGACGGGCATCGACCTGTCCGACAAGGCCTTGAAAGTTGCCGACCTGCACAGCCTGGAATCTGGCGCCAAGGTACGCTACAAGCTGATCGCCGCCGAAGCCATGGCCGAGGAAGAAGCCGGCCAGTACGACGTCGTGACCTGCATGGAAATGCTCGAGCACGTGCCGGACCCCGCCGCCATCGTCAAGGCCTGCGCCACCCTGGTGAAACCGGGCGGCCACATCTTCCTGTCGACCCTGAACCGCAACCCGAAAGCGTATCTGTTCGCCATCCTGGGCGCCGAGTACCTGCTGCGTCTGTTGCCGAAAGGCACGCACGACTATGACAAATTCATCACCCCGGCCGAGCTGTCGCAATACGTGCGCAGCGCCGGCCTGGACATCAACAGCATGCGCGGCATGGGCTACAATCCGCTGACCAAGATTTACTCACTTAATAGCGATACCAGCGTCAATTATCTGGTGGCCTGCACCCGGCCGCTGTAACCATCACGCACAATACAAGGCGGCTGCGGCCGCCATTTTTCATTCCTACTTGACACACTTTACCCGCCATGATCACAGACCATCTGCCAGCCCCGCGCGCCATCCTGTTCGACCTCGACGGCACGCTGGCCGACACCGCGCCCGACCTGGCAGCGGCCATCAACCTGCTGCGCGCGCGCGCCGGCCTGGCGCCGACCCCGTATGAGATCCTGCGCCCCACGGCCTCGGCCGGCGCGCGCGGCATGATAGGCGTGTCGTATGGCGTGCAACCTGGCGAAAGCGGCTATGAAGCCCTGAAAGACGGCTTCCTGAACAATTACGAAGCGGCGCTGGCCGTGGAAAGCCGTTTATTCGACGGCATCCCCGCCATGCTGGAAGGCTTGAGCGCCCTGGGCCTGGCCTGGGGCGTGGTCACCAACAAAGCCGCCCGCTTCACCGACCCGCTGGTCGGCCAGATCGGCCTGGGCGCTGCAGGCTGCGTGATCTCGGGCGACACCATGCCGCACCCGAAACCGCACCCCGCCCCCCTGCTGGAGGCGGCCCGCCGCCTGGACCTGACGCCGCAAGACTGCTGGTACGTGGGCGACGACCTGCGCGACATCCAGGCCGGCCGGGCCGCCGGCATGCGCACGGTGGCCTGCGCCTGGGGCTACTGCGGCCCCGTCGAGCCGCAGCACTGGAATGCCGACCATCTGCTGGATACGCCGCAAGCGTTGCTCGAGCTGGTCAGCGCGGTGGTGAAGGCGGCGCAGGAGCGCCAGTTGGCAGCGTAAATCGGCCTCCGCTCGATCTGGTGCGCCAACAAACGAACGCATCATGCAAGAGTGTGAAGATTGCGCTACGTTGACGATACGCTGGGGACGACCTGGTTTCCACCTGGATTGCAAAGCAGCGCAAAGCATACCGAGGGCGGGCTACCTCGTAAATACAAGCTGAAAAAACTTAACTGCCATCGGTAACTCGTGCGCACTGGCAGCGTAATCGCTGTTAGCCCTGGAACACCTCGTCCCTGGGGTGGGCCGTCAAAAGCTCCAGAGTCACAACAGAGCTCGTCTGATGCTGGCTTACTTGGCGTCCGACTAAATATTAGGTAACTCGCTTGCCCATAAGCTGCACAGCAGTGATGGTTGAGTTAAATGAAATGATCGTGCCAAGTAGGTAGAACTGTCTGTGGAGTGCTTGCGGATGCGGGGGTTGTGCGGGACTTCGGCGGGCACAGCCCGGCGCCGCACAACCGGCTTGCGCCTGCCAGCGCAAGCCTCTCCGATTCGTCTGGTTCAAGCGATTCGAAGATGCCTCGTTCCTTACCGCGAATGCATCATGCAAGAGTGGGCGGATTGCGCTACAATGAAGGTTCTGTGGGGACGACCTGGTTTCGACGTGGGTTGCAAAGCAGCGCAGGGCATACCGAGGGCGGGCTACCTCGTAAATACAACCTGAAAAAACTTAACTGCAAACGATAACTCGTACGCACTGGCAGCTTAATCGCTGTTAGCTCTAGAACACCTCGTCCCTGGGGTGGGCCGTCAAAAGCTCTAGAGTCATTTACAGGGACTCGTCGTATGCTGGGTTACTTAGCGTCCGACTAAATAATAGGTAACTCGCTTGCCCATAACGTGCACATCCGTGCTGGCTGAGTTAAATTAAATGATAGTGCTAAGTATGTAGAACTGTCTGTAGAGTGCTTGCGGACGCGGGTTCGATTCCCGCCGTCTCCACCACTGAATAAATAAAAGGGCTTCCCCGTTTTGGCGGGGAGGCCCTTTTTATTTATTCCATGCATGCAGAGCGCGGGCGTCGAATCTGCGCCCAGTACGGGCGCGGGGGTTTTGCGGGGCCTTCGGCGAGCGCAGCTCGGCGCCGCAAAACCGGGTTGCGCTTGCAAGCGCAACCCTCTCCGATTCCTCTGGCTAGGTTTTGCGCCGCAGCCGGTTTTTCCTCACGACAAACTCAGCCGCTCAGGCGGTGTATGAATGACAGACCTGCCGCTCGCTAGGAAGCAGGATGAAATCCGTTCACGACATGATTCTTGGCAACAGCTCCCCAACGCAATGATGCAATTTACAATATCATTGCATCTCCCGTTTCTGACTAAATCGAAAGAATATGATTAATATCCGTGAGGCTGAAATCACAGACCTGCGCGCTCTACAGGAAATCGGCTGCCAGACCTACCGTGAGCATTTTTCGGATATTTGGTCCGCTGCTGGAATATCGGATTTCCTGGATCAAGATTTTTCTCCAGGCACGCTTGAAAACTCGCTCAATTCATTGAAGCAAGTCTGGCTTGTCGCTTCCAACGAAAGTGGAAAAGTCGTCGGCTTCGCCAAGGTCAACTTGTCGAAGCCGGCGCCTATCAGCGGCGAGGTGGGCCTAGAACTGCAGAAGATATACTTCCTCAAATCCGAGGCTGGACGCGGTTATGGAAAGCAGCTCTTGAGCTATATTCAAGATCTGGCGCTGGAGCGCAGGGAGAGCTTGATATGGTTAGATGTGCTCAAAACCAACTTAAGTGCTCGCCACTTCTACGCGAAACAGGGTTTTCAAGAACGCGGTGAAATCCCCTTCCAAACAGACAAAGTTGCAATTGGAATGGTAGTCATGGTCTGCCAACTTCCAATAGCGTGACGCCTGAGCCCGCGTGCACTATGTACCGCTATGGGCATCAAAAAACAAGGCGGCGGTCCCAACGCCGGTTTATGCAAATTGGGCAGAGGCGCAGTAAGAAATATCCCGGCGAACGACAGGGGTAGCTCCGCGGCAATATTGTTTGCAGGTGCCGGGATCATGTCTTCCACTCAGACACGATCTCAGCATTCAAGAATCATTGCTGCGATATTAATCGTTTAATAGCCCGCCGATACTTCTCCACCCGCTCCAGATCCTTCTGCGTCGGCGCCGCTATCCTCGACAAATCGCTATTCTCAGCCAGATCAGCCAGCTTGACAGCCTTGCCGACGGGGTTCAACGCTGCGCGGGCAATGAAATCATCGTACGACTCGCCTTCAATCTTGGTCACGGCGCGCACGCCGTCGAGGACTTCCTGGGAAAATCCTTCGCGCGCCAGGTCGTCGAAGGTTACTTTGCCGTCGCTGTCTTCCACCACATCATGCAGCACGGCGACAATCTGCTGGGCGCCGGGGGCGACACGCAACATGACGCGCAAGGGGTGCAGTATGTACGGCGCGCCGCCCTTGTCCGTCTGGCCGGCATGGGTGGTGGCAGCGATTTCAATCGCGCGCTCCAGGGTAGCGCGTCTTGCGTGTTCACTCATGTTCACTCCTTGTTCACTCCACTTTGATTGATGTGTCCGTTGCGCGCCAGCCGCGGCGTTGCAAATGGCAAACGCTGGTGCACAGCAAGGCTGGCAACAATAAATTGAGAACAGGTACGAGCATCAGCAAGCACAACAGCAGCCCCAGGGCAAAAATCGCCGGGCGCTGTTCGCGGCGCAACGCCGCTTGCTGTTCCGCGCCGAGCACCTCTTCGGCCGCCGCGCCGTAGATCATCTGGATATTCCAAGCCAGCAAGTACGAGATCAGCACGCACATGGCCCACACGGGGATCAGCAGAGACAGCAGCAGCAACAGGCGCCGCCGCCAGGCGGGGGGCGCGGCGGACAGCTCCAGGCCGGCCGGTGCTTGCCACGAAACATAGCGGCGCGCCGCCACGGCCTTGGCGCGCTCCAGCAACAAGCAGCGCAGCGGCAAGCGCGCCGTACCGATGGCGCCGACGATAAAGACCAGCACATAGAAAAAAGCTGCCAGCGCCAGCAGCGCCAGGGCAATCTGGCCGATCGACAGCAGGGCCTTGGCGGCGCTGCCCAGGCCGCCGGCGATATTGCCCATCTGTGAGAGGGTGGCCGGCCCGTTGGCCAGTGTCCCGACGCCATCTATCACGCCCAGGCCCAGCAAACCGGTGACCGACACCAGCGCCAGCATGGCGCTCAGCTCGACAAAGAAACGGCCAAAGCAGCCATACAGTCCCAGCCACAGGGCCACGACCGCCATGCACCACAGCGCGGAGCGCCACCACAGCCCCGCATGACGCGCATCGCGCAGTCCCAGGCCGACGCACGTGAAGGCTTCCCGCCAGGCCAGCAGCCAGGTTTGGAATGTTTGTGTCACGCTCAAGCGTACTCCGCAATGAAGGGGCGGATACGTCGATCCGTATGTTGCCGATTGTACATGGACAAAGCCGGCACACGGGCCGCCCAGGACACAGCGCAAGACTGACACCAGCACGTGCTCGCCTTCAAAAAGTGCTATCGAAACGCAAACGCAGTTGCTGCCTGCTCGGCAGGCTCGCAAGAAGATTCATAACAGACCTGATTTCTCCCGGATGCCTTGGCCTTGTACAGTGCCTTATCAGCGAGTTCAACCAGCTCGACCGCATGGTTTCCCAGGTGCGTTGGCATGAAAGCCGCCACGCCGACACTGACTGTCACCACGCAAAGGGGATTGCCCCGATGCTCGACGCCCAGTGATTGCACAGCCTGACGCACGCCTTCCGCCACCGCCAAGGCGCCCGGCAGATCCGTTCCGGGCAATAAAATGACCAATTCTTCGCCACCGTAGCGCGCCGCAAGGTCGCCCGGCCTGCGCATGCTGTAGCCGACCACTTTGCCGATTTTTCTCAGGCACTCGTCGCCGGCCACATGGCCGTAGATATCGTTGTATTGTTTAAAGAAATCGACATCGATCAAGACCAGCCCGAGTGCGCTGTCTTCACGCTGCGCACGGCTGAACTCGGCAAGCAGCGACTGGTCGAAGTGGCGCCGGTTCGCCAGCCCCGTCAATCCATCCTGGTTGGCAAGGCGGGCCAGGGTCTCATTGATCATTTCCAGCTCATTGCGCGCCTCGATCAGTCCCGCCTCGCTCTTGACCCGCAAATCGATTTGCCGCACTCCGCGGTATCCGATGAAGGCAATCAGCAGTACTAATACGCCACCCACCGCGTTATGCAAAATCATGTCGAGACGCCACTCGGCGAGTACTTCATCCTCTGACAATGCGGCAGAGACCACCAGCGGGTATTCCTCGATTTTTCGGTAGCTATTGATACGCATCACGCCATCGACGCCCGACTTGATCACGGCGGTGCCAACGGGACTTTTGGGCAAATAATCATGAAACACCGGGTATTGTGAAATGTCACGCCCCAGCAAACTCTCATCGAATGGCCTTCTCAATAAAAGAATACCCACTCCATTCGCAATGAAGATGGCGCCTTTTTTTCCTATCGAAAAACGTTCATAAAACAGCCTGAAATAATTCATATTCAGGGTCGCCAGCGCCACGCCACCGAAACTTCCATCAGGCATATTGATCCGCCGCGACACTGTGACAATCCATTGCCCCGTCGATTTGCTGCGCACGGGAGGGCCGACATATGGCCCCCGATCCTCATGCGTTCGATGGTAGTTAAAATAATCTCGATCAGAATTATTCAGATTGCTCAACAGCGCTTGCTGGGAGTTCACCAGCCAGCTGCCATCTTGGGCATAGATGAAGATGCCGTGCAACTGGGGCAGCTCGGCGACACGGGTGACCAGCAATTTATGGATACGGGCCAGTTCAAGATCGGACACGCCGTCTGTCTCCACCCGCTCCACCAGTCCGACCAGCACCGTATCGGCCTCCTTGATGGTGTCATAGGCATGCTGCGCAACAGATTGCGCCAGGTTGGCGCTTTCACGGGCCGCTTCATTCAGCTGCACTTCCCGTGCGCGCAAGGTCATCCATAGCTGTATCGCCAGGAGCGACAGGCACACCAGCACGACAAATGAAATAGCCAGCGGCAGTAGGGAAAAGCCACGGAAACCTGCTCCCAACAAGCGTGGCGGCAAGCTGCGTGACCTGATCATGGATACACTCCCGAATAGATATCCGGCAAAGTGTGCACCAAATCTGCACCAACATGCTCACACATTATCACATGCAAGATATAAAAAAATTACCACACTTGCTGGGTGACATGCCTTCGCCGCCAGGGCGTCAAGGAAGGTGCTTCCAGCCTCCCATCATTTACAATACCGCCATTCCAGCTCCCACATACGTTCCAGCAACAGCCCTTGCAACGACATGCGCACGTGCATCGCCCGCATCCCTCGCCTTAACGGCGTACACTGGCTCCTCTTCCATCAACGCATTGGTCCACCGTGAAACTATCGCGCTTTATTACCGACCATCTGGAGCGGATCCTGGAGGAGTGGGAACTCTTCGCCAGCTCGCTACCCATTCCGGGAGCAGCCATCTCGAAAGCAGAATTACGCGATCATGCAAAGCAGATGCTGGAAACCATCGTGCGCGACATGGACGTCATCGAGAACGCGGCGCAGCGAAAAAAGAAATCGACCACGGGCGTATCCGAGATAGCGGGCAAGGAAACCGCCGCCGCCACGCATGGCTCCCTGCGCCAGCAAATTGGCTTCACGCTACCGCAACTGACGGCGGAATTTCGCGCCATGCGGGCCAGCGTTCTGCGACTGTGGATGGCACAGGTGTCAGTGGCGTCAAAAACGGCGACAGAAGACATCCTGCGCTTTAATGAAGCGATAGACAAGGCGTTGCAGGAATCGGCCATACGCTATTCGCAGCAGAGCGAACGCACCCGCAATACCTTTCTCGCCATCCTCAGCCACGATCTGCGCAGCCCGCTGAGCACGATGACAATGGCAGGTGCGCTGCTGAGCAGGCCGAGCGCGAACTCCTCTTCCACGGTAGAGATCGGTGCACGGGTTGCCCGCAGCGCAGCCACCATGACCACCATGGTGAACGATCTGCTGGAATTTGCCAGGACGCAGCTGGGGGGACACATGCCCGTTTCGCCCATCTTGGGCGACCTGGGGGAAATCTGCAGGACGGCCGTCGAGGACGCTTCGGCCGCTCACCCGAAATGCAAGTTCGAACTGAGTACCACGGGCGAGATGATCGGCGACTTCGATGCGGCCCGCCTGGCCCAGCTGTTTTCCAATTTGCTCAACAATGCTGCGCAATATCGCACCGACGACCAGCCGGTGACCATCACGGCCTGCGGCGATGCCGATACGGCAGTGGTGCAGGTCAAGAATTTCGGCCGCCAGATCCCGGAGTCCTCGCTGAAGACCATATTCGATCCCCTGGTACAGCTGGCCGTTTCCGACGAACACAAAGCACCGAATGCCACCAGCATCGGCTTGGGTCTGTTTATCGCGCGTGAAATCGCCTGCGCGCACGGCGGCACCATCGGCGCCGAATCGAGCCTGGAATGCGGCACGGTATTTACCGTGTGTCTGCCCAGGGTAGCGCTGAACGAGAACGCGAACGACGGCTAGGGACGGAACCCGGTAGAAGACGACATCTGCTGCCGACACATCTACCGGGACAGGCGCGCCCTACCTGCGGTTGAGCGGCACATACTCGCCCGGCAAGCTGGCCGCTTCCAGCGCATCGGCAAACGCCAATAAAAACTTCGCCGGACCATGTTCCGACACCAGCAGCGAGGCGCCCTTGTGGCGCAGCAGTTTCAATATTTCCTGCTGATGCGCCTGGTATTCCTGCGCATGGCCATAGAAGGTCTGATACATCTCCAGCGTTTCCATGGCTTTCACGGCCAGGATGAATTCGGGTTTATCCATCATATCTCCTCTTGATCAGCTCGGAAACATAGAAGACGCATCATCCGTCCCCTGTGCGTACAGCCATCACGGTCGGCATGGCCGCACTTTCATCATACGCCTCATCACCTAGACCCGGTAGGGGTCGCCCGACAGGATGCCCTGGTACTGGCTGAGGGCGGCGCCGATCTTCAAGCCCCCCCCGTCGATATCATAGAAACGGATATCCTTGCTGTGGCCACTGCCGCGCACCTTCACCACCGACACCACGCGCTTGAACTGGCCTTCGAGCTCGACGTAGCGCTGCATGACGATGGCGTCGGCCAGGAAGGCGTTGCCGTAGGAACTGAAGCGCAGCACGGAATACTGGTCTTCCAGCTCGGCCGTCATCAGCACCGACACGCCCATCTCCGTCAAGGCCGCCACCAGGCGGTACAGCGATTCGCGGAAATCCTCGCGGAACATGGAGGCCAGCGCCATTTCAAAACCGGACAGCGAATCGATGACCACGCGCTTGGCCTTCATGCGCGTGATCATGCTCACCAGGTCATGCAGGATTTCATCCAGCGACAAATCCAGGGTGCGCGTGTTGATCACGCCGATCTGGCCGGAACTGACGAGGGCATTCAATTGATGGCTGAGCAGCTGGTTCGGGCTTTTCTCGAAGGCGGCGATCACGCCGGGCTCGCCGCAGCGCACGCCTTCCGTGAGAAATTGCGTGGCCAGCACGGTCTTGCCGGAACCGGACGGCCCGACCAGCAGCAGCGAATAGCCGGCCGGCAAGCCGCCCCCCATCATCTGGTCGAGCTCCGGTACGCCCAGCGACAGGCGCTCATTGCCGGAAATACTAAGCTCTTGCATGCCACTGGTCTTCAGCACGGCGCGGGAAAAGATTTCCACGCCATCATCATTGATGCGGAAGGTGTGCACGCCCAGACTTTGTGACTGGCCGCGCATCTTGACCACCTGGATCTTGCGCACCATGGCGTCGCGGTGCACAAGCTGCGACAGCCACAGGATGCCATCGGCGACCGTGAACACGGCGCTGGACTCAGCCTCGGGGGCCAGGTACTCGCCGATCAGGAAGGTCGTGGCCAGCCAGCTGGTCATTTGCGCGCCCAGTTGCTGCACGAAATTCTGCAAGCCGGCCGCCCCCGTGTCCATGGCCTTGGCCGACTGCACCACGGAGCGGAAGGAATCGACAAAGACGAGACTGGGCGAAAACGCCTCCACCTCTTCGGCAATGCGCGCCAGCACGCGGTCGAAATCACCTTCCAGCAAGTCGGCCGACAGATTGACGAACTTGATCGACTGGTTGATCTTTTCCACGTCGAAGAAGGGAAACTGCTGCTGATAACGCAGCATCTTCAGCGGTGGCTCGCCCAGGACCGTGAAAAACAGCGCCTTGCGCTCCGGCGTGGCGAGGGAAAACATGATCTGGTGCGCCAGCGTCGTCTTGCCGCTGCCGGGAGTGCCCGCCACCAGGTTGAAGGAAAATTCAGGTATTCCGCCTCCCAGCAGTTTGTCCAACCCCGGCACGCCAGTGGCCAGGCGGTGGATGGTGACTTTGTTCATTCGTTCGGCTCCGTTATAGCATTATTCACAACGTCATCACCCCAGGCTTTGAGGAGGATGCTATTCGTTAAGAGTTCGCCAATTAATAAAATAAGGGTATTGATGAAGTGCATCAACATCGCTGTGCTTGCCGCGCAGGCGACTGCGTCTGCCTGTGCCTGCAAGCTGGCGCGCAAGGCGGTCATGGCAGCTGCCAGCGCTTGCGGTGGATGAGGCGTCAGCCAGCTGAACTGTTTCTGAATCTGGTGCAGGCTGCGGGCATACATCGACTCCACACCCCGCTCACCAATGATCTGATTCAACTCAGTGGCCAGTTGCTCCCAAAGGCGAATACTGACGTTTACCACCGCACCTGGGTCGCGTAACAGCGCGTACTCTATTCTGCGCTGCCGCTGTTCATGGACTGTGGCCATAATCGGATCTTTTCTCTGCGGTTTTCGGTGCATGGACCATGTTTAAAAAAAGCATCAGGGCTCTTTCGCCCATCAGCGCGGAGCCTTTGCCGTGATTATTTTCGACAAAGCGTCGATATTGATGGGTTTTACCAGGTAATGGTCAAACCCTGCCTCGCCGGCGCGGTCGAACTCGCCAAGCTGGCTGTATCCCGACGTAGCGACAAAACACGGCAGCGGCGCCACCAGGGCCGCACGGGCCGAACTGACGACCTGAAAGCCATCCATGCCCGGCAAGCCTATATCGCACACGATCACATCATAGGGCGCATCGAGCGCGGCGCGCAAGCCGCTGGGGCCATCATTGCGCACATCGACATGATGGCCATCCTGCGTCAGCAGCAGCGCCAGCATTTCCGCCGCATCGGCATTATCCTCGATCAGCAATATGCGGCGTGATGCTGCATGCGCCGCATGTTCCACAGGCAAGTCCTGAGATGGTGGCGCCAGCGACGACAGGGGCAACTGCAAGACAAACTGGCTGCCAAAGCCGACCCCGGCGCTGAACACATCCACCGTCCCCCCATGCAGCTGGGTAATGATGCGCACCAGCGACAGACCGATGCCCAGGCCGCCCTGCGCCCGTTCCAGCGAACGGAAGCCCTGAGTAAACAGGTCGAAGATGAAGGGCTGGATATCGAGGGCGATACCGGCGCCATCGTCGGTGACCGTAATTTCCGCCAAATTATCGTGGCGCCTGACGACGATGTCGATATGGCCGAACTCGTGCGTGAATTTGCTTGCATTGATGAGCAAGTTGGCTAACACCTGCGTCAGGCGTACCAAGTCCCCTTCGATGACCAGGGGTTCGTCCGGCACGCTCACGCTCAGCACTTGCTGGCGTTGGCTGATGCTGGCCTGGCCAACTTCCATGGCACTGGCGAGGATGTCGCTCAGCAGGATGGGCGCCAGCTGCAAGGTGATCTTCCCGCTGCTGACGCGCGAAGCGTCGAGCAAGTCGTCGATCAGGCGCGCCATGTGCGCCACCTGGCGGCCGATCACGCCATGCACATCCACCAGTTGGGGATCAAGCTCGACCTTCTTGGCCAACAAGTCATTGGCCATCGCCAACGGCTGCAAGGGATTGCGCAACTCATGCGCGAGCATGGCCAGGAATTCTGTCTGGCGCAGAGCCGTCGCTTCGGCGGACGCTTGCATATCCTGCGCGCCAAACGTCGCCAGCACCAGATTTTGATTGGCTTCGCGCAACTGCATGATCAGCAGGCCAAAGGCGTCGGATTTATCCTTTTCCTGCACCTGCATCTTGGCCATGACCAACAGTTGGTTGATCGTCTCGCGCAGCAGCATGACTTCGCGGCTATGCAAGGCATGCAGATTGTGCTCGGAGGTTAACTGCTGGGCGGGCGCATCCTCAGGATCGGGCGAGAGTGCTGTGTATTGCATGGTGACGGTGTACGGCCTGTGGGGGCCGGCCTCAAGGACAACTCTTCGTGCCGCGGCGTTCACTCAGACATCGCCGCGCACGCCAGCTCTATTGCTGCATACGGTGTATTACTTTATCTGAACACGATACCCTATTTCCCTTAGCAAATGAAAGCATTAGATTACTTATCGTCAACAGTGCGCAGGGGTAGCACGTAATTGGCGAGCTGCCACCCCATGGCCAGGGCCGATTGCTCCGCCTCGTGCTGCGTGCGGCGATTTTCCAGATTGGCTTGCCGGACATCTGCAAAGCCGCACTTGCTCAGCACCAACTGTCCCTGCCAGCATCCCTCGGGCAGTTCGCAGGCGTAGGCCGAGATCAGGAACCCGTTGTGGGTGGTGGGATTCGCATAAGACATGAGGCCTCCATGGGATTGCCAGCGCCGCCGTGAACAAAAACCACAGCCGTTATTGCAGTATAGTCAGACTTAGTGTAACCGCAATGCGCCACGAATTTCATTTAAATCAAATACATACGCATCAGGCCGACTGACGGGACCCGCACGCACGCATTGGCAGCGTTTGGCATCCCGTGTAAAAATATGCCCCTCGATACCCTCCCCACGCATGCCATATGGACCAATACCATTTCCTCGTCGGCGAATTCACCAAAGATAGCCCCTTCATTCCCGCCGCGGCCAGCGCGCAGCTGTTTGCCTGGTTCGCGCAGATAGGCGAACCCGTCGAGCGCTACGGCAGCAAGAGCGGCAAGGTCGTCAAGTTCTCGCAGAAAAACTACGACAAGACCCTGAACGCCCCCGATGCCGACGGCATCGAGTTATTTTCACCGCGCATCGTGCCGCCCGACGAGGCCGACGAGACCACGAACTGCGACGCGCTGGCCATCTATCAGCCGAGCGTTACACTGCTGCTGGCGATGCGCGCCAGCAAGCTTCCGTTGCAACAACTGTTCGACGCTGCGGCAAGCATACCCGGCTTGCTCGATCATTGCGATTATGTGTACGGCTACAGCGAAACCCTGGGCTATGGCACCGGCTACGCACGCGGCTATCGGCAACTCGATGCGGCCCATCCGATGACCTTTGGCAGCGGCGACCCCGGCAATAACTGGGACGCAATAAAGCGCAAGGGCCTGCAATATGAGCACATACGCGACGTGTATCCCATCAATACTTTCAGCCAGTCCAGGCTCGAAGCGCTGCCACCGGCACGACTACAGGCATTGCGCACAGCGATGCAAACCCATGGCCGCTGCGATGCGCACGACGGCAAGACACACTGGTTTTTAAGCGGCGAAGAACAGACCGCCGCCCGTGCCGACCTGCTGGCGCACGCCATGCTGGGCTCTCACATCGACAATTGAAGCTAACCAATAAACGTCATGACCACGCACCTTTCCCTGCATTGCTATCTGCAAGACGCGCCGTCGGAGCGCCCCCTGCCCTGCTCCGACATAACCATCCAGGCTGACCCGGCCACCCTGCGCGCCATTGCCCATTTTCTGCTGGCCAGCGCCGACGAGTTTGATCTGGCGCAAGAGTGCACCGGCATGCACGCCCATTTGCAAGATGCATGGCCTGGCTGGCAGGATGACTTCCCCGACCTGGTCGTGGTGGCAGCCTAGGGCGGCGGCCTGGGGTAAGACCTACACTGGCGCCCCGGCTCGCGCGCCTCGGGTAACATACGCCACCTTTGCCATACAGAGATCGCTCCATGCATCAATCCTCCACCTTGCCCCATTTCCGAACCGCCCTGCCCTGCTTGCGCACCGCCGTGCTGGCCGCCGCGCTGGCCAACCTGTCCGCCTGCGCCAGCCCGCCCGCGCACGAGACGCTGTTCCTCGCCACCACCCTTACGCCCGCGCATTCCTTCACCAAGGGCATCGAAGGCCCGGCCGTGGATGCGGATGGCAATATCTATGCCGTCAACTTTGCGCGCCAGCAAACCATCGGCAAGGTCAGCCCCGGCGGCAGTGGCGAGGTGTACCTGACCCTGCCTGGCACCAGCATCGCCAATGGCATCCGCTTCGGCAGCCGTGGGCAGATGTACCTGGCCGACTACATGGAACACACGATTTACCTGGTCGATCCGGCCACGCGCGCGCTCACCATCCACGCGCGCGAGCCGCGCATGACGCAGCCGAACGATATCGCCATCACGCAGGACGACGTGCTGTATGCGAGCGACCCGAACTGGAAGGAAAACACGGGCCGCGTATGGCGCATCGCGGCCGACGGCACGGTGACCCTGGCGCTGGACACCATGGGCACGGCCAACGGCATCGAGGTCAGTCCCGACGGCAAGATTTTGTATGTGAATGAAAGCGTGCAGCGCAATATCTGGATATATGACATCGCCGCGGATGGCAGCCTGAGCGGCAAGCGATTGCTGATCAAGTTCGACGATTTCGGCATGGACGGCATGCGGGTCGATGTCGACGGCAATCTGTACGTGACGCGCTATGGCAAGGGCAGCGTGGTGAAACTGTCGCCACAGGGGCGCATCCTGCGCGAAATCAGCGTACCCGGCGCCAAGCCCAGCAACATCACCTTCGGCGGCCCCGATGGCCGCACGGCGTATGTGACGGAAGTGGTGCAGGGGCGGCTGCTGCAATTCCGCGTCGACCGCCCGGGCCTGGAGTGGCAGCGGGCACAGCAGCACAAGAGCAATGCGGCGGCAGCGGCAGCCCCGCCACCGGCCGCAGCGGAGCAGGTCAGCGCGGAATGACGCGCTCCGCCTTCAGGCGCTCGAACAGGGCGATGAAGGCATCTTGCGTATCCTGGTAATCAAGAAAACCCGCCTTGCGGCTCTTGCCCATGTCCGTCATCACTTCCATCGGCCGCCCCAGGTCGGCATCCGTATGCCACCAGGAGGCGAGACGGCCGATGTCCGCTTCCACCAGGCCATGCTGCTGCGCGAGGGCGCGCCACTGCGCGGGGGCGTCCTGCATGCGATCAGCCAGCGGCGCCATCGTCTCCGGCAAGTCCGCCGCCTCGACGCCAAAATAGGCGGCCAGGCGCGGCCACAGCCACTTCCAGCGGAATACGTCGCCATTGACGATATTAAAATCCTCGTTGCGCGCGGCGGGGCTGTCCACCGCCCACGCCAGGTGGCGCGCGATCTGGCCCGCGTCCGTCATGTCGGACAAGCCGTGCCATTGCGCGGGCGAACCGGGAAAGACGAAGGGCTGGCCGCAGGCCTTGCACAGGCTGGCATACACGGCCAGCGTCAGGCCCATGTTCATGGCATTGCCCAGCGCGTAGCCGATGATGGTGTGCGGACGGTGCACGCTCCACGTAAAACCATACTGGGCGGCCGCTTCGAACAAGCGGTCTTCCTGTGCATAGTAAAAATTCTCGACCGCTTGCCGGCCCTGCTCTTCGCGGAACGGCGTGACTGGAACGTTGCCCTTGCCATAAGCGTCAAACGGCCCCAGGTAATGCTTGAGGCCCGTTACCAGCGCCGCATGGCGCAAGTGGCCGTTCGGTCCCAGCGCAGCCAGCACATTGGCGACCATGGCGCCATTGACGCGGATATTTTCCTGCTCGTTTGCCTGGCGCGCCCAAGCCGTGAAGAAGACGTGGCTGGCGTCCAGGCCCGTCAGGGCGGCGCTTACTGCCGCACCATCCGTGGCATCCAGTTGCAGCGATACGCAACCGGCTGGCACGGGCGTGCGGCCACGCGAGACGCCCGTCACCTGCCAGCCCTGCGCCAGCAAATGCGTGGCCAGGCTGCTGCCGATAACGCCGCTGGCGCCGATAATCAATGCGTGCTTGTTCATGGGAACTCTAATGCCTGTGTAAAAAAACATGATATAACGGACAGAAATTCTTATCCGCGATAGTATTTCACATTATTCATGAAAAATATTCCTCAATCATGTCCGAACACTTGAAAGGCATCGCGCCTTTTCTTGCCACCGCCGACGCCGGCAGTTTCACCAAGGCGGCCGCACGACTGCACTTGAGCAGCTCGGCCGTGAGCAAGAGCGTGGCACGGCTGGAAGCCCGCCTGGGCGTGATCCTGTTCGAGCGCAGCACCCGGCGTCTGCAGTTGAGCAGCGCGGGGCAGGCCTATTACGCCACCTGCAAGCGCGTGCTGCAGGAACTGGTCGATGCGGAAAACGTGCTGGCCGAGCAGGAAGGCGAACTGGCAGGCAAGGTGCGCATCGGCGTGCCCGCTTCGTATGGCCGCATGCGCGTGATGCCGGCGCTGATTGATCTGTGCGAAAAATATCCGCAGCTGCAGCCGACGATCACCTTCAGCGACCGCTTTGCCGACCTGTTCGAAGAGCGCATCGATATCGCCGTGCGCATCGGCGCGCCGGGCAGCTGGCCGCAGACGCTGGGGCAGATGCCGTTGGGCGAAGAGCGCCTGATCTTTTGCGCGGCGCCCGCCTACCTGGCGCAGCGCGGCATGCCGGCCACCATCGCCGAGCTCGATGGCCACGACTGCATCGCCTATGGCCGGGGCGACGGCACGGCGGCGCCGTGGCTGTTTGCTGGCGAGGACGGGGTGGAACGGCGCGCGATCCATCCACGTCTGACGGTAGGTGACGCCGAGGCGCAAACGGCCGCCGTGCTGGCGGGCCTGGGCATCGCGCAGCAGGCGACCTGGCTGGTGCAGGAGCACCTGGCCAGTGGCGCCATCGTCGAAGTACTGCCAGCCTGCGCCACGCCAGGCTTGCCGCTCTCCCTGGCGTGGCCGCTGGCGCGCCAGCTCACCGCCAAGACCGGCACGCTGCTCAAGGAATTGAAGCAGCGCCTGACGATAGTCTGACCCTCAATATAAAACGTTCTTCGCTTCCGGCAGGTCGACATTGGCCTTGGTGACGATCACCACGCCCGTGTTGACGAACGGCGCGACCTTCTTGCCCTCGATCAGGCTGACGAGGGTTTTCACGCCCAGCGCGCCCATCGAGTAGGAACCCTGCACGGCGGTCGCATACAGGGTGCCGTCCTTGACGAAGTTTTTCAGGTCTTCATTGCCGTCGAAGCCCACGGCGATCACCTTGCCGGCCTTGCCCGCCTGCGCGATGGCGCGGCCCATGCCCACGGCCGTCGGCTCGTTCGCGCCGAAGATGCCCTTCAGGTCAGGGTTCGACGCCAGCACGTCGGTCGTCTGGTTCAGCGCCGTGGCCATTTGCGACTGCGAGTAATACGTGCCGACGATCTGCAGCCGCGAGTTCTTTTCGATATAGCGCTTGAAGCCGCCCACCCTGCCCGTCTCGGAACCGGCGCCGGCCACGTACGACATCACGGCAATCTTGCCCGTCTTGCCGACCTGCGAAATGAGGGCCTTGGCACTTTGCTCGCCGGCCGCTTCATTGTCGGTCGACAGGAAAGACTGGTAGTAGCGCTTGCCGCTGTCGGCCACCAGCGAATCGATCAGCACCACGGGAATCTTCGCTTCCCACGCCTTCTTCAAGGCCGGCACCAGCGCGTCCGGGTCCGACGCGGCCAGCACGATGCCGGCCACTTTGCGCGTGACGGCGTTTTCCACCATGCTGACCTGGTCGGCGATGGCCGATTCCGAAGCGGGTCCCTGGAAGGTCAGGCTGTAGCCCTTGGCGTCTGCCGCGCTGGCCGTGGCGCCCTTCTTGACGTTTTGCCAGTAATTGGAATTGGTCGTCTTGACGATCACGGCGATCTCGCCCGGGGCGGCGCTGGCGCTCAGGGAAAATGCTGCGGTCAACAGACCAAGCAAGATGGTGTTGAAGGCTTTGAAGGTTTTCATTGTCGTCCTCATGTAATTATAGATTTATGGGTGTGACTACTTTCAGCTACTGCTTCAGGCGCGGTTGCGCTTCTGATCGATCCAGACGGTCAGCAAGATGACCAGTCCGATAATGATTTGCTGGATAAAGCTCGATACCCCGTTCATGTTCAAGCCGTTGCGCAGGATGCCGATGACGAAGGAACCGATGACGGTGCCGGAAATGGTGCCGATGCCGCCGATCAGCGAGGCGCCGCCGATCACGGCGCTGGCGATCGCATCGAGTTCGTACATCACGCCCTCGTTCGGCTGCGCCGTCACCAGGCGCGACATCAGCACGCAGCCCGTCAGGCCAGACAAGGCGCCGGACAAGGTGTACACCAGCAGGGTCACGCGGCCCACCTTCACGCCCGACAGGCGCGCCGCTTCCGCATTCGAACCGACGGCATAGATATGCCGCCCAAAGGTGGTGCGGCTGAGCATGATGGAGACGGCCACGGCGATCACCACCATCAGCACCACCGGATACGGTATGCCAGGGAAGACGACTTCGGGGAAGGTGCCGCCCGTGTCGCGTTCGATGCGCCACAGCACGCCATTGCCGAGTTCGCCAAACGAATCGCCCAGGCCGGAAATGGCGCGCGCGCCCGTCACCTGCAGCGCCAGGCCGCGCGCGATCAGCATCATGCCGAGCGTGGCGATGAAGGGCGGCAGTTTCAATTGCGTGATGCAAAAGCCGTTGACGGCGCCGCACATGGCGCCCACCACGACGCCGCCCAGCATGGCGACCGGCACGGGCACGCCGCTCTTGACCAGCAGCGCGGCGGCCACGCCGGCCAGCGCCAGCACGGAGCCGGAACTCAGGTCGATGCCGCCCGTGATGATGACGCAGGTGGCGGCAATGCCCAGGTAGGCGATCGACGTGACTTGCAAGGCAACGCTCATGCCGTTGCTGACGGAGAAAAAGGCGTTGCTGGTCAGGGAAAACACCAGCAGCAACAGCGACAGGCTGCCCAGCGCGGCGAATTTTTGTATCAGTTCTTTATTCATTTTTTTAAGCTTTCTGTTTTTAACGGACTGCTGCCTGGCCAAGGGCGGGGCTGGCTACGCGCCCCGACGCCAGCTGCATGATCTCTTCCTGCGACGATTCGCGCGTATTGACGATGCCGCTGATGCGCCCTTCATGGAACACGGCCACCCGGTCCGTCATGCCCATGATCTCGAGCAGTTCAGACGTGATGAGCACCACGCCGATGCCTTCCGACGCGAGCTTGTCGAGCAGCTGGTAGATGGCGAACTTGGCCCCCACGTCGATGCCGCGCGTGGGTTCGTCGAAGAAGATGATTTTCGATTCGCGGTACAGCCATTTGCTGATGACGATCTTTTGTTGGTTACCGCCTGAGAGGTTGCGCGCGATCTGTTTCGACGTCGGCGTCTTGATGCCCAGCGCCGCGATGTACTGCTGCGCCACCGCCTCTTCCCTGGCGAAATCGATGAAGCCGAAACGGTTCGCCAGCCCCGATACATTGGTCAAGGTCAGGTTGGCCGCCACCGACATGCGGATCGCCAGGCCGTGGCTCTTGCGGTCTTCCGACAGGTAGGCGATGCCGTGTCCGATGGCGTCGATGGGGCTGGCGATCGCTACTTCCATGTCGCCCAGGTGGATCGCGCCGCTGGTGAGCGGATCGGCGCCGAAGATGGCGCGCGCCACTTCCGTGCGCCCTGCGCCCATCAGGCCGGAAAAGCCGAGGATCTCGCCGCGCCGCAAATCAAAGCTCAGCGGGCCGAACACGTCCTTGCGGTGCAAATCGGTCACACGCAGCAGCACGTCAGCGGTTGGCGTCGAGACGCGGTCGGGAAATTTTTCATCGAGGGTGCGGCCCACCATCTTTGCCACGATGGCGTCCAGGGTGGTGCTGGCAAAATCGTCGGTGCAGACAAATTTCCCGTCGCGCAGCACCGTCACCCTGTCGATGATGTGCTGCATCTCTTCCAGCCGGTGCGAGATGTAGACCACGCTCACGCCATTGCGCTTGAGTTCATTGATGATGTCGAACAGCTGGCCCGTCTCGCTTTCCGTCAGCGACGAGGTGGGCTCGTCCATGATCAGCACTTCCGTATTGAGCGAGAGGGCCTTGGCGATTTCCACCATCTGCTGCTGCGCACAGGACAGGTTCTTGACCAGCTGGCGCGGGTCGATGCGCAGTTTCAAGCGGTCCAGCAGCGCCTGCGCATCGGCGCGCATTTTTTTGCGGTCGATGAAAATGCCGCGCACCGGTTCGCGCGCGAGGAAAATGTTCTCCGCCACACTCAAGTGCGGGATCAAATTCAATTCCTGGTGGATGATGGCGATGCCGGCCGCCTCCGCATCCACGCTGCAGGCAAAACTGCACACCTTGCCCTTGTAGACCAGTTCTCCCTCGTCGGCCTGGTACACGCCGCTCATCACCTTCATCAGGGTGGACTTGCCGGCGCCGTTTTCACCGCACAGCGCATGCGCCTCGCCCTTGCGCAGGCTGAAACTGACGTTGTCCAGCGCCAGCACGCCGGGAAAGCGCTTGCTGACCTTGTTCAGCGCCAGTATCTCTTCGGATTCATTCATGGTGTGTCTCCTCCACTCCACTGCCATAGGCCGGCGCGCCGGTGTCTGAGCACCTTGGCGGCACGCCGGTCTGCTACTTCATTAACCGTCGATCAGTTGCGGATTCCAGGCATGCACGGTCTGGTTCTGCTCACCCAGGCCTTCGATCCCCAGGCGCATGGTGTCGCCCGGCTTCAGGTACACGGCCGACGGTTTCTGGCCCATGCCCACGCCCGGTGGCGTGCCGGTACTGATGATGTCGCCCGGGCACAAGGTCATGAAGCGGCTGATGTAGCTGACCAGCTTGGCCACGCCGAAGACCATGGTCCGGGTATTGCCGTCCTGGACGCGCTTGCCGTTCACTTCCAGCCACAGGCCCAGGTTTTGCGGGTCCGCCACTTCGTCGGCGGTCACCAGCCAGGGGCCGATCGGGCCGAAGGTGTCGCAGCCCTTGCCCTTGTCCCACTGGCCGCCGCGCTCCAGCTGGTATTCGCGTTCGGACAAGTCATTGACGACGCAGTAGCCGGCCACGTGCGACAGCGCATCCGCCTCGCTCACATAGCGCGCGGTGGTGCCGATCACCACGCCCAGCTCCACTTCCCAGTCGCTTTTCTTCGAGTCCTGCGGCATCACCACGGCATCGTTGGCGCCGATGATGGCGCTGGTGGCCTTCATGAACAGCACCGGCTCAGCCGGCACGGCCATGCCCGACTCGGCCGCATGGTCGGCATAGTTCAGGCCCACGCACAAAAACTTGCCCACGCCCTTCCACGGCGGCGCGATGCGGCCGGGATGGTCCACCACCGGCAGGCTGGCGATATCGAGGGCAGCCAAGGTCGCCAGGCCATCTTTGCCCAGGGTCGTGCCCGTGATATCCGACAGCACGCCGGAGAGGTCGCGCACGGCGCCGTCAGCATCGATCAAGGCAGGTTTTTCAGCGCCCTTGGCGCCATAACGCATCAGTTTCATCATTAAACTTTCAAGTAAATATCAAACAAAATAAACAAATTCAGAAACAAGCGGGTCCGCGCCCTCACGACACCCGACAAAACCGTAGCGAGCGGAAGGGAGATGTGGCCGAGAAGCGCAACTGTACGAATGTACAGTGAGCATCGCAGGCCGCATATCGCGACGCGCAGTAGGTTTGGTCGGGTGTCCTTAGTTAGACCAACCGCCGTCGATGACGTGCACCATGCCGGTGGTAAAAGCGGATTCGTCGGAGGCCAGATAGACGGCCAGGGCGGCGATTTCCTCTGCCCTACCCACTCTGCCCATCGGCTGGCGAGCCACGAAAGCGGCTTGCACGGTTTCCACGCTGACTCCAGTGGCCTCGGCTTGCGCAGCAATGCGTTCCTTCAGCGAGGGCGACTCGATGGTGCCGGGGCAGATCGCATTGCAGCGGATGCCGCGCGTGACGAAGTCGGCAGCCACCGACTTGGTCATGCCCACCACGGCCGCCTTCGAGGTGCCGTAGATAAAGCGGTTCGGCGCGCCCTTCACGCTGGACGCCACCGACGACATATTGACGATGGAGCCGGCGCCCCTGGCCAGCATGCCGGGCAGGACGGCGCGCATCAGCCGGTACATGGAGCGGGCGTTGATGTCGAAGGAACGGTCCCAGGCAGCGTCGTCGCACTCGAGGATGGTGCCGCCGTCAACGAAGCCGGCGCAGTTGAACAGGACATCGACGGGGCCGATCTCGTCGGCCAGCGCGGTGATCGCCGCGCCATCGGTCACGTCGAGCAGGCGGATGGCGCAGCCCGTCGCTTCCTTCAGCGCGTCGAGCTGCGCCTGATTGATATCGGTGGCGATCACGGTGGCGCCTTCGCGCACGAACGCTTCGGCCGTGGCGCGGCCGATGCCCTGGCCTGCGGCGGTGAGCAGGGCGATTTTTCCTTGTAGTCTGGCGGTCATTTCATCTCCATATTTTTATACTTTCAATCCAACACCTTAAGTACTGGGGTCAGACCCGGCGGGTCTGACCCCGGATTTTTGCTGACTAAGTAAGGTAAAAAACCTGCTCCATCATCGCCCAATGCTCGCCCTCGGCGCGTGTGGCCAGGGGCAGCTGGCATGGGGCGCAGAAGGTCCACCAACGCTGCGTTTCAGGGTCGGCGGCGATGGCCGCCATGTCGGCTTCAAAATCCTCGCCGTGGTATTCCCAATAGCCGAACAGCAGGTTTTCCGGCTGGCGCAGGAAGATCGAATAATTGCTGACATGCGCTGCCGACAGTTTGGCCAGCACCTGCGGCCAGACGGCGGCGTGCAGGGTTTTGTATTCGGCGATGCGCTCCGGCGCGATGCCGATGACCATGCCCATTCTTTTCATGGCGTTTCCTGGTTGATGTCGTAAAAGCGCAGTGCATTGAGGCCAAAAATATCGTTTCTGTCCTGCTGCCCCAGATGCGCCAGCAGTGCTTCGCTGACGGCCAACCACGCCGCATAGCCACCGGCCAGGTCCACCACGGGCCAGTCGCTGCCCCAGATCACGCGCCGGGGACCGAACACGTCCAGCACGTGCCGCACATACGGCTGCAAATCGTCCACATGCCAGTCGGGCCCCGCTTCCGTCACCAGCCCGGACAGCTTGCAATGCACGTTCGGCAGCGCGGCCAGCTGCGCCATGTCTTCGCGCCAGTTGCCGAAGGCGGCATCGGCAATCGGCGGCTTGGCCGCATGGTCGATCACGATGGGAAGCAGCGGATAGTCGCGCGCGCAATGCAGCAGCGCGGGCAAGTGGCGCGGCAACACCAGGGCGTCCAGCCGCAAGCCGTGTTCCAGCATGGCCTTCAAAGCCGGCGCCAGCGCGGGATCGGCGATCCATGCATCGTCTTCGATATCCTGCAGCATGGGGCGCAAGCCTTTGAGCTTGCCGTGCGACGCCAGGCGGGCGATATTGGCCGGCGCGTCAGGCGCCAGCAGCTCCGTCCAGCCCACGACGGCGCGGATAAAGCTGCTTTTTTCGGAGAGCGCCAGCAGCCAGTGCGTATCGTCTTCGGACGGCAGGGACTGCACCAACACGGTTCCAGCGATGCCGTGTGCAGCCAGCAGGGGCGCCAGGTCGGCGGGCGCAAAATCGCGGTGGATGGCGGCCAGGGATGGCGGCGGCCAGCTGCCGGCACGCGCGGCCAGCTGCCAGAAGTGCTGATGGGCGTCGATACGCATCATGCGGCCACTCCCGCAGGCAGCGGCGCGCGCGCATCGAGCAAGTCCGCGTCCCGCAGTGCCAGCCACAGGGCGTCGGGCAGCGGTGTGGCGAACCAGGCCAGGTTTTGCCGAAGCTGCGCCAGGTCCTGGCCGCCCGGGATGCAGGAAGCGACGGCCGGATGGGCAAGCGGAAACTGCAGTGCCGCCGCCTGCAAGGGCACGCCAAAGTCACGGCAGACAGCGTCCAGACGCGCCACGCGCTTGAGTATCGCGGCCGGCGCATCGGCGTAATTGAATTTGCCGTTACCGGCCAGCACGCCCGAGTTGAACGGGCCGCCGATCACGATGGCGTTGCCGCGTTCCACGCACAGGTCCAGCAGCGGCGACAGCGAGGCCTGCTCCAGCAAGGTATAGCGGCCGGCCAGCAAGGTGCAATCGAGATCGAATTCGGCCATCGCCCGCAGCACGGCGTCGCATTCGTTGACGCCCAGGCCCACGGCTTTCACCTGGCCGCTGGCGCGCAACTGGTCCAGCGCGCGAAAGCCGCCACCGGCCGTCAGCTGGCGCCAGTATTGCTGATCGTGTTCGCCATGCGTGACCTTGCCGATATCGTGCACGAACAGAATGTCGATGCGCTCCAGCCCCAGTCGCTGCAGGCTGTCTTCGTGCGAACGCAGCACGCCGTCATACGTGTAGTCGTAACGGGGGCGGAACGGCAGCGGCGCGGCAAAGCCGTCGTCGCCGGGGCGCACGGAGGCGTCGGGCCGCATCAGCCGTCCCACCTTGGTGCTGATCACAAATTCACTGCGGGGCCGCTCGCGCAGCGCCGCGCCCAGCCGGTGTTCGGACTGGGTATAGCCATAGAACGGCGCCGTGTCGAAGAAGCGCACGCCGGCATCCCAGGCGCCATCGAGCGTGGCGCGCGCCTGCGCGTCGCTGACCGGCTGGTACAGGCCGCCCAGCGGCGCGCAGCCCATGCCGATGCAGGGCAGTGAGAGGCCGCCGCGCGGCAAGGTACGGCGTCGCGTGGTATCCATGACATCCATCGCGGCGGCCCTCATGCTGCGCGCAGCGGGAAGCAGCCTGGCCCCACCGCGTCGAATTGTTTATAGGTCAGCACGAATTCCTGGTGGCCCAGGTCTTCCGAGCGGCTCAGTTCTCCATTGGCCACGTTCAGCACGGCGGCGACGATCTCCGCGCCCACTTCTTCCAGGGTGGCTTCTCCCGTGAGTATCTTGCCGGCGTTGATATCCATGTCGTCGGCCAGGCGCTCGAAGGTTTGCGGATTGGCGCACACCTTGATGACGGGTGAAATCGCCGAGCCCACCACGGAGCCGCGGCCCGTGGTAAACAAGGTAATGTGGGCGCCGCAGGAAATGAGTTCGACGATTTCCGCGTTGTCCGACACGTTCGGAAAACCGAAGCGCGGCTCGCCGTCCGGCACCACGTCGAGCAGGTACAGGCCGCCGCCGGCCGGCTGGTCGCCCGGTTTCAGAATGCCGACGATTGGCGAGGAACCGCTCTTGGCGTAGGCGCCCAGCGACTTTTCTTCCTGCGTGGTCAGGCCCCCGTCGGCGTTGCCCGGCGAGAAGCTGCCATGGCCCATGATGGTGTAGTAGCGGGCGGCCTTCGCCACGGTGTCGACGATGGCATTGCCCAGGTCCGGGCTGATGGCGCGCCGCTGCATGTGGTATTCGCAGCCCACCAGTTCGCCCGTCTCTTCGAAGATGCAGGGGCTGCCGGCCGCGATCAGGGTGTCGAAGGCAACACCGACGGCCGGGTTGGCGCTGATGCCGCTGGTACTGTCGGAACCGCCGCAGATGGTGGCAACGACCAGTTCATCGATCCCCATCGGCACGCGCTCCTGCTGCGCCAGGTGTTCCAACGCCCAGCCTATCCATTCCGTGCCGCTGCGCACGCTGGGACGCGTGCCGCTGTTTTCCTGGATGGTGATCGTGTGGACGGGGCGGTCGCTGTCGGCCACGGCGCTGGAGAGGCCATATTTGTTGAATCCTTCGCAGCCCAGCGACACCAGCAGCACGGCGCCCACGTTCGGATGCGTCAGCAAACGGCGCATCACCTGGTCCGCGTATTCATTCGGGAAGCAGCCCGTAAAGCCGATCAGGTGCACGGGCTGGCCGGGAAAGGCGTTGACCATCAGGCGCGCCACGTGGTGCGCGCATTCGACCATATAGGCCACCACCACGATATTGCGGATGCCCTTGCGGCCATCGGCGCGCAGGTAGCCAGACAGGGCCGGTGTCGTTACGGGAGCGTTCATGCTTGGTCGTCCTTGTCCAGGAAATGGTGGCCGTCCTGGCCCAGGGTAAACGTGGGGATGTAATCGCTTGCCAGGTTGTGCGTGTGGATATGCTCGCCGATGGCGACGGGAGCCGTGATGCTGCCGATCAGGGCGCCATAGCGCAGCACCTTGTCGCCCACGGCCAGCGCGCGGCGCGCCACCTTGTGGCCGATCAGGATATTTTGCGCCAGGGTGACGGGCTGGCCATCGATGGCCACGACGTCGCCGCAGGCCAGGGCTGTCCTGGCAATCAGGCAGTTATCCTCGGGCGACATCAGCAGCAGGCTGGCAGGCTGGGAAGCGAGGCTCATGGCGCACCCTCCCCGGCCAGGACGGCTAGACGCCTGGCTGGTTCAGTTTTTCGCGGGTGCCGATCGAGGACAGCATGGTGCGGCGCGAGGAATCGAGGTGCGAGCGCATGCCCTCGAGCGCCTTCGGTATGTCGTGCTCCGCCAGCGCGTGCAGGATCGCCAGGTGCTCCTGCACCGCGTACTGGTTGCGCCCCTTTTCCTCGCCCTTGTCCCACTGGTAGTGATAGTGGAAGACAAACGAGACGATATCGTAGAAGCCCTGCGCGAAGCGGTTGTTCAAGAGGCCAATCAGGAAGGTGTGGAACTCGCGGTCCAGCGCCGGAAAGGCGTTGTGGCGCGTGTCTATCCTGGCCGCCAGCTTCTCGTGCTGCTTGATCAGCCGCGCCAGTTCCGCATACGCGGGATCGCCGTGCGGCAGGTGCGCAAACTGCTCCACGGCCGCCATCTCGAACATGCGCCGCATGTCCGCCAGTTCGGTGGCGAACGAGCGGTCGAACGCGCACAGGCGCCAGCCGCCGCGCGGTTTCTTTTCGATCAGGCCGAAGCGCGAAAAGCCGATCAGGAATTCGCGCACGCTGACGGTACTGGCGCCCGCCTCGCGCGCCAGCTCCGCTTCCGAGAATTCTGCGCCGGGCGGCATGTCGCGCTGGTACACGCGCTCCATCAGCACTTGCTGGATGCGCTCGGCCCCCGATTGCAATTCGGAGATATCGAAGTAGTCGCCCGGTATGGGCTTCCTCAGCAAGCGCCGGTCCGCCGGGCTGCCGATCAGCCGCCGCGTCGACAGGTAGGCGATCGCGCTGCGGATCGCCGTGCGGCTGCCCTGGCAGATGGTGGTCAGGAACTGCTCCGTCGGCAGCATCTCGCCCACTGCGACATTCTCGGCGAGAAATTGCAACAGCAGATTGGTACTGCGCTTGAAGACGGTGGCGGGTTTGGACATGGATGAATGAACGCGCTATGCCAGCGAAAGGGAAAGTGGATGAGTGGGCCATTTTAGTCGATATCGGATTGGATCGGCATGCCGAAAAAGAAACAACTGTGGTGAGCCGGGCGTTCACGGCTGCGCTCCCGACGCCAGCATGGCGCGCAGGCGCGGCTGCGCCAGGGCGGGACAGAGCTGCTGCGCCAGCGCCGCCACGGGCGCCATGCGACGCGCGATTTTGCCGGCGTGGTGCTGGGCGATGTCGGCCAGGCGGTGTGCGAGGAATGGATTGCCGAAGCGTTCCCGGACCTGCGCCACATACGCCAGCGCGGCGTCACCGTGCGGCTCCCCCATGGCGGCAAACACGGGCAGCACTTCCTCATGCCACACGGCTTCCAGCGCGGCGCGCATGGCGACATCGTCCATCGCCTCGTGCACCGTCATGGCGGCCGGACTGCCGCGGTCCATCCACAGCTGCGCCAGATAGGTGTGGCCCAGGTTGAGCAGAAACAGCTTGCGCTGTTCATACTCGCGCAGGCTGCCCGTCACCACCAGTTGCGGGTGGCGGCACGGCAGCAGCATGCCCTCCTGCGCCTCGATGGCCCACAGCGCATACGGCTCGGCCACCGCGCCTATCGGTTCGATCGGTTCGGAAACGATGCGGTCGACCAGGGAATTGATCCACAGGCAGCCCGTTTCCAGATAGGCGATGGCGTCGGGCGAGAGCTGCCATTGCCGCGCCAAGGTCACGATCACCTGGCGCAGCACCTTGCCGTTATCGGCCACCAGTTCGCACGGAAAAATCGAGATGGGCGCGGCGCCGGCCAGGAAGCGACCGTGCAGCAGCACCAGCAGCTTGGCGGGAAAGCTGGCGGGAACGGCCGCGCCATCGAGCATGCCGGCGTGGTCGGCGTCATCCAGCTGGTAGCCCGTGTCGCCCGTATTCGAGACGATCACGCGCGCGGCCACGGCCGCATCGCGCACCTGCCGCCAGTCGCTGGCGGCTTGCCACGCCTGCGTGACGGCGTGGACGCGGCGCTCTTCATCGACTTGCGCGCCGTCCTGCCAGCCGCGGATGCGCACGGGATAGCCGCCGCTGCGGCGAAACGCCGCCACGCGCGCCGCGCCCTGCGCGCTGTGCGTGGTCTGCACGATGGTGATATGGCCCAGCGCCTGGCCTGCCTTGGCCGCTTCGCTGACGAACAGGTCGGCGTGCGCCTGCAGGAAGCGGCTGGTGCCAAATTGAAGTATGGGGTTGGAGTGCGCCATCTCAGACCTCGACGATAGCCTTGATGACGCCCGCCTCGGGCTGCATCCAGCGATCGAGCACGCCGGTAAATTCGTCGAGCGTGGTGCGGTGGGTATTGAGCAGCGCGGTCGGCACCAATCCCGCCTTCATGGCCGCCACCACTTCCTCGAAATCGTCGACGGTGGCGTTACGGCTGCCCAGCAAGGTCGTTTCGCGCTTGTGGAACTCAGGGTCGGAAAAGGACAGGCGGTCGCGCACGATGGACACCAGCACATAGGATCCGCCGTGGGCGACGAAATCCAGGCCCCGCTCCATGGCGGCGATATTGCCGGTGGCGTCAAACACCACGTCAAAAAATTCGCCGCCGGTGGCACTCGACAACTGCTCCTTGTCGCCCTCGCCCAGCGCCACCGTGCGGGCGATGCCCAGCGCCTCTCGGCAGAACTGCAGGCGGTCGGCGCGGCCATCGAGCACCGTCACGTCGGCGCCTTTCAACGATGCGAACAGCATCACGGCCATGCCGATCGGACCGGCGCCCACCACCAGCACGCGCTTGGCCGCGTCGACCGCGCCGCGCTTGACGGCATGCGCGCCGATGGCGAGAAATTCGATCATGGCCGCGTCGTCGAGCGAGATGCCTTCCGTCTTGAAGACAAAGCGCTCGGGCAGCGCCAGGTATTCGGTCATGCCGCCGTCGCGGTGCACGCCCAGCACTTCGATGCGGGTGCAGCAGTTGGTCTTGCCCTGGCGGCAGGCCACGCAGCTGCCGCACGACAGGTAGGGCATCACATAGACCTGGTCGCCCACTGCCAGGCGCGAGCCGGCTGGCGCGCTGTCGATATGGCCGGACAATTCATGGCCCATCACGCGCGGGTAGCTGAGGAAAGGCTGGGTGCCGCGGAAGATATGCATGTCGGTGCCGCAGATGCCGACGCGGCGTATGCGCAGCAGCACTTCGCCTTCGCCGGGCACAGGCACGGGGCGCTGCTCCATGCGCAAACTGCCGGGCGTATCGCAAACGATACTTTTCATCATGGTCGTCTCTCTCGCCGACCGGGTCTTGCCGGTGGCATATTATATTTAACGTACAAACCAACTGTGAAAAAAATCCGTCTGCGCGGATTGTCTTTCCAGCCCTGCCAAGGGCGCATCTTGCTGCGCCGCACAACGATTATTCCGTCATGCTGCCTGGCCCGAACCCCCTTGTTTTGCTGAAGCCGTTATTCGGTTTTATAAATATACCGTACAAAAAAATGAAGGTCAACGGATTCTTTTGCCGGTTTTTTTGAGTCTTCTGCTACATTTCTGCTTGACCCTGACGTAAGGTCAGGCGCCATCGTGGTGGCACGCACTGAAGACAAGGAGAAGACGATGTTGTTGAAAATCGGTGAACTGGCCAGGCTCACGGGCCTGACCATCCGCACCCTGCACCATTACGACAGCATCGGCCTGCTCTCGCCCTCGGCGCGCACGCAAGCTGGCTACCGCCTGTACCAGCACGGCGACATGGACCGGCTGCACCGGATCATGGCGCTGCGCAAGTTCGGGCTGTCGCTGGCCGATATCGCCAACGCACTCGCCGGCCCGGATCTTCCTTTGCATTCCATCGTGGCGCAGCAGATCGCCATGCTGGAGCGCCAGATCGCGCAAGCTTCCACCTTGCGTGTACGCCTGTGCAGCTTGCAGGCGCAACTGGCACAGGGGAAGGCGCCGGAACTGGCCGAGTGGCTCACCACAATGGAGTTGATGACCATGTACGACAAATACTTTACCCCCGAAGAACTGCAGCAACTGCCGCTGCTGTCCGATGCGGCCGTGGAACAGGAATGGAAGGAACTGGTAGCGAGAGTGCGCGCCGTCAGAGACGCGGGCGCCGGCCCCGGCGATGACAAGGCGCAGGCGCTGGCCACGGAATGGATGGTCAAGCTGGTGCGCGACACAGGCGCCCACCCGGGCCTGTTCGCGCGCCTGAACGACATGCACACGCAGGAACCCTCCATGCAGGCCACCACCAGCATCGATGCGGACTTGATGCAGTTCATCATCGCCGCCTTCAATACCTCGCGCATCGCGCTGTATCGACCTTTCCTCAACGAACAGGAATATGCGCACCTGGCCGCCAATTACGGCAAGCGCTCGGGCGAGTGGCCGGCCCTGATCGCCGCCGTGCGCGCCGCCATCGATGCACGCACGCCGCCCACCGATCCGGCCGTGCTGCAACTGGCGCGGCAGTGGCTGGAACTGTTCCGCGCGTATGCGGGCACGGATCCAGCCACGCAGCTGAAATTCCGCCAGGCGCACCAGCAGGAACCGCGTTTGATGGAAGGCAGCTTTGTCGACGCCGCCATGCTGCAATACCTGAGCGCGGCGATGGCCGTGGTGGCGCAGGAAAAGCAAGCATAAAAGTTGACGTGCGGCACATCCAGGCGGTGGCCATGTAGAATCGGCCATCGCCATTTACCGGAAAACCCGATGCGCCGCTTCTTGTTTGTCTGTCTGACCCTGCCCGCCCTGAATCTGGCCATGGCGGCCGAGCCGCCCGTGCAAGGGGTGTGGCAGGGCACCCTGGGCAAGGCCAATATCGTGGCCTGCTTCAACCAGCCCAGCCCCACGCAAGGTGCTGACCGCAGCGGCAATTACTACTACACGCGCTACAAGACGCCCATCATGCTGGCCAAGCCCAACGGCAAGGTGCTGTGGCAGGAACTCGACGCCAAGGGTGACACGACGGGCACGTGGTCATTGCATGCGCCGCAGGGCGACAAGCTAAGTGACAAGCTCATCGGCAGCTGGACGGATCCGAAAAGCGGCAAGTCCCTGCCGCTGGCCTTGAGCCTGCTGGAAGCAGCGGGCGACCGCGACCATCCATCCTGTGCCAGCGACGCCTACAACCTGGCGCTGGAGGTATTTCCCAGCACCAAGGTGAGTAAACCGATTGCCTTCGAAGGCAAGCAATACCGCAACCTGCAAATCGGCGACACCATCACGGTGGAATTGATCGCGCCCGGCGACGGCGTGGCAAAAATCAACGCGCAGCTGCGCGCCGTGCTGGCCAAGAACAAAAAGGACCTGACCGACTTCTACGCCACGCGCCGCGAATATCTGGGGCGCAACGGTTTCACGACGGAAGACGAAGTGTATGCGGAGCCGACCTACTGGTCGCCGCGCTGGGTGACGGTCAAGTTTTACCGCTGGCCGGCCGGCTATGGCGCCAACGGCATCTCCATCAAGTTCCGCACCTGGGATGTAAAAACGGGCCAGGAAACGGATGTGTGGAACTGGTTCGGCGCCAGCGCCAGCGATGGCGACGACAAGGCCGAGTTGCCGGACCGCCTGCGGCAAGCCCTCTTCAAGAATGTGAAAATCGACGCCGAGTGCAAGGGCACGGATTACGACGGCCGTGGCCGCTTCCACCTGTCATTGAAACGGGAGGGCGTGTCCTTCTGGGAAGATTCCAACGGCAGCGGCTGCGAAAACGACTTCCTGCTGCCCTACAGCAAGGTCGGCCCCTTCCTCACCGTCAAGGGCCGCGCCGCGCTCAGCGATTTGTTGCCGAAGAACTAGCCACCGCCGTTTCCACCATCGCGGCCACCATCTCCGCCGTGGCGGCCGCCAGAGTCCAGCCTAGGTGGCCGTGGCCCGTGTTGTAGTACACGCCCGGGGCCTTGCCCGGCCCCACTTTCGGCAGCATGTCCGGCAGCATCGGGCGCAAGCCCGCCCACGGGATCACCTTGCGCGTATTGACGCCGGGAAAACACTGCTCCACCCACTGCAATAGCGGGCGGATACGGTCGGCGCGGATGTCGTGGTTGACGCCATTGAACTCGGCCGTGCCCGCCACTCTTAAACGGTCCTCGCCCAGGCGGCTGCTGACCAGCTTGGTGGCGTCGTCAAGCAGGCTGACGGACGGCGCCGCCACGCGGCTGGCTCCATCATCGAGCTGCACCGTAATCGAATAACCTTTCACGGGATACACGTTCACATGGTCGCCCAGCATTGCCGCCATGGCGCGGCTGACCGTACCCGCGCAGATGACGACGGCGTCGAACAAGATGCTGTCCTGCCCTGTTGTGACGCGCACCTTGCCATCCTCGCGCGCCAGCGCGGTGACTTCCTGACCAAAGCGGCACGCCACGCCCAGCCGGACGCAGGCGTCAGCCAGGCCGCTGGTGAATTTGTGGATGTCGCCCGTGGAATCGCTGTCCGTGTAGTAGCCGCCGTAAAAGTCGCCAGCCAGGGCCGGTTCGATGGCGCGCATTTCCGCAAGCGTGACGGCGCGCCGCTGCAAGCCGCCCTGCGCCAGCAGGCGCGAGACGCCGGCCGCCCGCTCGAAGCCGGCCTTGTCACGATAAACGTGCAGGATGCCGGCGCGGCGGTGATCGAAGTCGATATTTTCTTCTTGCGCCCAGGCAAACAAATGTTCGCGCGCGGCGATCGCCATGCGCGCGGTGGCGATGGTGTTGCGCTCGTAGCCGGGCATGGCGGCAAGAAACTCGGCAAACCAGCTCAGCTTGTGCCAGCTGGGCCAGGGATGGAGCAGCAGCGGCGCATCGCGCCGCGCCATCCATTTCAGGGCGTTCCATATTGTTGCCTTGTGATTCCACACTTCCGCGTGCGAGGCCGACAATTGCCCGCCATTCGCGTATGACGTTTCCATGGCCGCGTAGCGGTGGCGCTCGATCAAGGTCACGTCCACGCCCCGTTTCGCCAGCGCATACGCCGTCGTCACGCCGGTAATCCCTCCGCCCAGCACGGCCACGCGCTTCATGTCTCAGCTTTCTGCGACACCTTCTGCACGACGGTATCGCCCGCCTGCAACACGCGGCCGTCTGGCGCCAGCACGTCCATGCGGCGCACGGGCAAGCCTGAACCGCGCTGCAGCAAGGTGGAATGCGCCTCGCCCGCCTCGAACAATTGCGCTTCGCTCCACTGGCGCAAGCCCACCACGACGGGAAACAGCGCCAGCCCCTTGGCCGTCAGCACGTATTCCTGGTACGCCGTACCGTCCGAGGCGGGGGCGACCGTAAAGATGCCCTCTTCCACCAAAGTGTGCAGGCGGTCGGCCAGGATGTTCTTCGCCACGCCCAGGCTTTTCTGGAACTCCCCAAACCTGCGCATGCCGTCGAAGGCGTCGCGCACGATCAGCAGCGACCAGCGCTCGCCGATCACGTCGAGCGCGCGCGCCACGGGACAGGGGTCGGTTTTCAGGCTCTTGCGCTTGGCCACAGGCATTCTCCAGGATTGACTGGTTGCATTTTAAAACTTCTCGGCGTAGACTCCAACTGGTTTTAATTTGAAACCACTTAATTGTAAACTCTATGCGCGACTCGAACCCACCCATCACGACAGCACTTCCCCCCACCCTCGTCTGGCTGTTTGCTACGGCGGCCGGCCTCAGCGTGGCCAATGTGTATTACGCCCAGCCCTTGCTGGCTACCCTGGCGCACGAATTCGGCATGACGGAGGCCGCCAGCGGCATGGTCATCACGGCCACGCAGCTCGGCTGCGCGCTGGCCCTGCTGCTGTTGGTTCCCCTGGGAGACATGCTGAACCGGCGCCGATTGATCCTGTTCCAGCTGGGCTTGCTCGCCATCTCCCTGGCGGCGCTGGGCTGCGCACGTTCCACGGCCGCCTTGCTGGGTGGCATGCTGCTGGTAGGCTTGCTGGGCACGGCCATGACGCAGGGCCTGATCGCCTATGCGGCCAGCGCGGCGGCCAGCCACGAGCGGGGCCGCGTGGTCGGCATGGCGCAGGGCGGCGTGGTGATCGGCTTGCTGCTGGCGCGCACCCTGTCCGGCGTAGTGGCCGATATCGCCGACTGGCGCGCCGTGTATTTTGTTTCAGCAGCCATCGCCTGCGCCCTGCTGCTGCTGTGGCGCAAGCTGCCACCACCAGTGCTGCCTGGCAAGAAGATGGCGTATGGCGCCCTGCTCGCCTCGATGCTAGACATGCTGTTGCACAACAAGGTGCTGCGCGTACGGGGCATGCTGGCGCTGCTGATGTTTGCCGTCTTCAATATTTTCTGGAGCGCCCTGGTGCTGCCCTTGACGGCGCAAGGCTATAGCCATGCGGCCATCGGCGCATTTGGCCTGGTCGGCGTGATCGGGGCGCTGGGCGCGGCGCGGGCCGGGGCACTGGCCGACAGCGGACGCGCGCAATGGACGACGGGCGCGGCCCTGTTGCTGCTGCTGGCTGCGTGGCTGCCACTGAGCATTGCGGGCACAGCCCTGTGGCCCTTGATCGTCGGCATCATCGCGCTGGACCTGGCGGGCCAGGCCATCCACGTGACCAATCAAAGCCTGATCTTCAAGCAGGACAGCGACGCGCACAGCCGCCTGGTGGCGTGCTACATGCTGTTTTATGCGGTGGGGAGCGGACTCGGTGCGATTGCCGCCACCAGCGTGTATGCGCTGGCGGGCTGGCATGGGGTATGCGCGCTGGGCGCGGCGGTCAGCTTGCTCGCCCTGCTGTTCTGGCGGCTGACCTTGCCTGCTGAAAAAGCTTAGATGCTTAATTCAGCATGGCCGTGGCAGAACCATGGCGATAGGTTTTCAAGGCATCGGGCTGGATCTGGATCAGCGAACCGCTGACTTTAATCAAATGCAAGTCCGTCAGCTGGTGCAGCACGCGCGACAGGGTGGCGGGCGCCAGGTTCAGGAACGATGCCAGCAAACTTTTCTTCAAGTCCAGCTTGACCTCGTTCGAACGCTGCTGGTCCGACGCCTGCAACAGGTACTCGACCACGCGCTGGGTGGCGTTCTGCACGGAGCAACGCTCCACGTTGCGGATGAAACCCATCAGGTGGTGCGACAGGCTGTTCATCATCTGGCGCGCGATACGCGGCGACTGGTCCAGCAGGCGCAGCAGCGCGTGCGGCGGGATGCGCAGCAGCAGGCAGTGCTCAAGCGCTTCGGCGCAGAACGGGTACGGTTCATCGAGGAAAATCATGGCTTCGCCGAAACTCTGGCCCGGGCGGATCAGTTCCAGTACCTTGTCCGTACCTTCCATGGAAAACACGCTCAGCTTGACGAGGCCGAAGACCACGACGTAGGCGCCTTCCGCCACTTCGCCCTTGCGGAACAGCACTTTGCCTTTTTCCACTTCGACGCGCACGACATCCTGGCGCAATTGTTCTAATTGCGAAGGGGAAATATGGCGGAACAGAGCCTGGCTCGATAGCAAGCCATCGACGTTGACCTTATGCATGACACTCTCTTATTAGATTAGCGAATGACTAAGAGTGTAATGCGCAGGCACGGTCAAGGCCATACGTCAAAGGAACTAGGGTTGTCTAGGCCGGAACGCCATGCAGATCAAACAATCGCGCATTCCTTGCGCACTATTTGGACTTTGTTTGATCTTTATTTGCTTAACTCACGCTCGACTGCATATACGGCGATCTGCACGCGGCTGCTGAGCTTAAGCTTTTTGAGGATGTTTTGCACGTGGATTTTCACCGTGCTTTCGGCCACGTCCAGCTGGCGCGCGATTTCCTTGTTGCTCAGTCCTTGCGCCAGACACGCCATGGCTTCGCGTTCGCGCGGCGTCAGTTTGTCATAGTCGGCCTGGGGCGCGTTCTGCCCCGCGCGGAACTGCGACACGAGCTTGGCCGTCATGGCATCGGCAATCACCGATTCGCCGGCGGCGGCGCGGCAAATGGCCTGGCCCAGCTGCTCGGCCTCGATATTTTTCAGCAGGTAGCCGCGTGCGCCCGCGCGCAGGGCCGCGCCCAGGTCGGCCGCGTTTTCCGACACGGTCAGCATCAGCACCACCATCTGCGGCAGGTCCTGCAAGATCAGCTGCAGCGCCTCGACGCCGGTCACGCCTGGCATGTTCAAGTCCATCAGCACCACGTCGGGCTGCAATTCGGCCGTCAGGCGCACGCCGTCCAGTCCGTTCGATGCCTCGCCCACCACCTGGAATTGAGGATTGCGCTGCAGCAGCAGCTTGACGCCGCTGCGCAGCAAGGTGTGGTCGTCGACCAGCAGGATTTTGATTGGTGCGTTCACTTGTTTGTTTCTTCTACCTGATAAATAAGGGTCATCGCTTACGCCGCCTGGCGCCGCGCTGCCGGCAAGGCCAGCGAGATCGTCGTGCCGCCGCCGGGCGTGCTGTCGATGGCAAATTGCGCACCGAGCCGCTCGGCTCTTTCCTGCATGATACGCAAGCCGATCTGCAATTCCGTTTTCTTGTCGCGCAGGTTGGCGGCAAAGCCTTCGCCATCGTCGCGCACCTGCAGCGCAAAATCGCGCCCGTTTTCCACGCGCAGCGCCACGTTGCTGGCCTGCGCATGCTTGCGGATATTCGACAGCGCCTCCTGCACGATGAACAGGATCTGCAACTGCTGCTCGGGCGCCAGCGGCGCGCCATTGCCGCTCATGTCCAGGGTGCCGACGACGCCCGTCTGCAGCTCGAACTTCGCCAGCACTTCCGACAGTTTGCTTTCGAGGTCGCTGCCATGCCAGCGCGTACGAAAATTGACCAGCAATTCGCGCACGTCCTGGTAGCTTTGTTCGACGCCCATGCGCATCAGCGGCAACACTTCGGCCGCTTCGTCAAGCTGGCCCCGGCGCACGGAATCGTCGAGCATCTGCACTTGCAGGCTGATGAAATTGAGGCTTTGCGCGATGCTGTCATGCAAGCCTTCGGCCAGCAGGCTGCGTTCGCGCGCCACGGCGAATTCCTTTTCGCGCGCGATCAGGCGCTGGTTTTCGATGGCGATACCCAGGCTCTGGCCCAAGGTCTCCAGCCAGCCCTGCTGCTGCCCATGCACGGCTTGCGGGCGCGCAAAGTGCAGCGAAAAACTGCCCACCACCTGCTCGCGCGCGAGGATGGGAAAGACGGCGATGGCGATAAACCCTTCGTCCTGGCAACGGTAGCGCTGCAGCGCATCGACCTGGCGGAAATCGCGGATCTGGATCACGCCCTGCGCCACGGCCGCGCCGCACAGGCAATCGTTGTTGCGGATGCAGTGTTCCTCTTCCACCATGGCGTCGGAAATGCCTTCGTGCACGATGATGTGCACGGTGTCTTGTTGCGGATCGAGGATGCGCACGGTGCCGCCTTCAGCTTGCGCGAACTGCATCACGTGGCGCAAGAAGCCGCGGCACAGCGCATCGATGGCGTGCTGTCCCGCCAGCAAGGTGGAAATCTCGTGCAAGGTGGCCAGCTGGCGTTCCTGCGCGGCGCTCAGGCCCGATTCGGCTTGCGCCAGGCGGCGCTGGCGCCAGCGCGACGCTGGAAGTTGTTTGCGGGAAGGTTGACTGCGCGGCGCATGCATGAAGAACTCGAATCTGAAAAGTAATGCGCCCGGCAAACGCAGCGGCCTGCCGGGCTGGTAAAGGTTACAAATGGATCTCGGTACCCAGTAGCTTGACGAACTGCGCCAGCCACGCCGGATGCGCGGGCCAGGCGGGCGCAGTGACGAACTGGCCATCCGTGACAGCGTCCGTGACGGCGATGTCGGCATACGTGCCGCCCGCCAGTTTCACTTCCGGCGCACAGGCTGGATAGGCGGAAATGCGCTTGCCGCGGATGACGTCGGCGGCGGCCAGCAATTGCGCGCCGTGGCAGACGGCCGCGACAGGCTTGCCAGCCTCGGCGAAATGGCGCACGGCGGCGATGACTTTGTCGTTCAGGCGCAGGTATTCGGGAGCGCGGCCGCCGGCGATCATCACGGCGTCATAATCGGCCGGATCGATCTCGTCAAAGCTGGCGTTCAGCGTGAACAAATGGCCCGGCTTTTCCGTGTAGGTCTGGTCGCCCTCGAAATCGTGGATGGCCGTCTTGATCGTCTGGCCGCTTTTTTTGCCAGGACAAACGGCATGCACGGTATGGCCCAGCATCAGCAGGGCTTGAAACGGCACCATCGTTTCATAATCTTCTGCAAAATCGCCGGTCAAAAACAGAATTTTCTTCGCTGCCATTTAGTTCTCCTATGAAAGATTGATCCCGCATCCCTGCCTGCAGAATGCACCGCAAGGCGTATCTTAGCGCGACTTGGCAGCCATACTGGATATTTATCAAACTTTTGCGCCTTGATCGAGGATTTTACAGGCTGAGACAGAATTATTTACAGGCTGGCAGGTCAAACTCGGACACCCCTACTGGAAAGCCTGGCCATGAACACCGCCACCAGCCCCCTTCTTTCGCCTGCCCTGATCCGTATCTTCGACCATTTTGCCGATGCCCAGCAGGCCCGCAGCGCCCTGCTCGACGATGGCTTCCCCGCGCACGCCGTACAGCTGGACACGGTCGATGACGAAGCCGTCCCCTTGCTGGGCAAGGCCGCATGGCGCGGCATGTTCCGCCTCGTCGTGGCCATCAGCAATCCGCAGGAACGGGAACGGGCGCACGCCATCGTGCAGGCCTGCAATGGCTGCGATATCGAACAGCGCACGGCCAGCCATGCGGGCGGCCAGCGCACAGGCGCGCACGCGCTCGCAGGCTGACACCCTCCCCCGGCCAAATTATGGCAAGATCAGCGTTCCTTCATTCCACAGTGGAACTTGCCATGATTTTTGAAATTGCCCACATCCAGATCAAATCGGCCACGCACGCTGCTTTCGAAGCGGCCGTGACGAAAGCCATCCCCCTGTTCCAGCGCGCGCGCGGCTGCGAGTCGATGCGCCTGGAGCGCTCGATCGAAAACGGCGATGCCTATCGCCTGGTGGTGGGCTGGACGACCCTGGAAGACCATACCGTGCATTTCCGCGGCAGCGACGATTTCCAGGCATGGCGCGGTCTCGTCGGCGAATTCTTTGCCGCACCGCCCCAGGTCGAGCACATGAACACGGTGGTCGCAGGCTTCTAGACCGGCAATCAAGCGCCTACACGGCAGGATGGTGAAACACCTGCCGCAAGTACGCAAGGAAGGTTTCATCCTTGCACAGGGTCTTGCCCGGCGAATCCGATAACTTCGCCACGGACTGGCCATTGCAGCGTACCAGTTTCATGACGATGTTGAGCGGCGTCAAACCGACGTCGTTGGTGAGATTGGTGCCGATGCCAAAGCCCGTCATGATGCGGTCTGCGAAGTGCTGGTACAGGGCGAACGCCTTGTCCAGGTCCAGGCCGTCGGAAAACACGAGGCGCTTGGTATTGGCGTCGATGCGCAGAGCCGCGTAGTGGGCCAGCGCCTTCTCTCCCCATTCGACAGGGTCGCCCGAATCGTGGCGCAAGCCGTCGAACAGCTTGGCGAAATACAGGTCGAAGTCGGCCAGGAAAGCATCCATGCCCACCACGTCCGTCAGGGCAATGCCCAGGTCGCCACGGTATTCCTGCACCCAGTCTTCCAGTGCCGCCTTTTGAAAGTCGCGCAAGCGCACGCCGAAGGACTGGAACGACTGCATGTATTCATGCGCCATGGTGCCGATCGGCACGATGCCCAGCTTTTTCGCCAGGTACACATTCGACGTGCCTTTAAAATACTCGGGCACGTCGCGCGCCAGGCGCTGCACCACCTCGTCATGCCAGGCGCCGGAAAAACGCCGGCGCACGCCGAAATCGGAAAACTCGAACGGATGCTTGCGCCGCGGCAGCTTGCCGAATTCCTTGACGGCCGCCACTTTCAAGCTCAGGCGATGGCGCCCTTCGCGCATGGCGGCATCGAGGTCGAAACGGCGGAAATACAGTTCGTTGATGATGTACAGCACGAAAATCTCGAAACCCATCACATGCACTTGCGGCCCGGCCGCGTGCACGAGCAAGGTGTCACCATCCGTGCTGACCTCGATGAATTTGCGCTGGAAGCGGAAGACCGTCAAGAAGTCGACGAAATCGCTCTTCATGAAACGCAGGGTGCGCAAATAGGCCAGCTCGTCGTCGGCAAACGACATCGAGCACAAATGGTCGAGCTGCTCTTCCAGTTCGCCCTTCAGTTCGGCCAGGGGAAAGGCCGTCGCGTTGCGGCAGACAAATTCGTATTCGGTATGGGTATTCGGATGACCGTGCAGCAATGCTTGCCACATTGTAAATTTATACAGATCGGTTTCCAGCAAACTGCGCACTATCGGGGTCATGTGTGTTTTCTCCAACTTCCTGAAGCCAGAATAGTACGCCACCGCAAGCATTTCAGCAGGGCACGATTAATAATGGCTCAGGCAACCGCGTTGGCCAATAATTCGGGCAAGACGTCGGCGGACGTGGCCAGCCGCGCGCCGCGCTCGTGCATGGCGGCCAGGAAGTCGCGCTGCTGCGCTGCAAAGCCCGTGACGGGGCTCATGCAGTCTGTCAGCAAGACCAGGCGCGACAGCGCCGGCTTGCCATGCTGCGCTTCCAGGTAGTCGGCAATGTGCTCCGTACTGGCTTTCACGCAATGGCTGCCCGCTTCACCGCTGACATAAATCTGCTGCGCCGGCAGCAGGGTGGCGAGGAAATCCAGGTTGCGCTGGGTAGCCGCATCCTGTGCATCGGGCACTTCCGCCATGACGGCCGAGTAATGCTCGGTCCACGGGTTGGAACCCTTGCTCAGCTTGGCGACCACTTGCAGCTGATCCACTTCCCAGGCGTTGTAGGCGGCGCGCACGGCCGCATGGATATTCTGGCCCCAGCTGCCGATCTCGCAATGCACGGGCCACACCATCAATTGGTAGCGTCCCGCTTGTTGCAAGGCATCGAGGTAAGCCAGCGCGCGCGGCAAGGCGCCGCTGGCGGCGGGCAGGAACAGGCAGTCGCGCACCTGCTGCGCGCTGATCTGGGTGAACGGCGCGACGGGACCGCCATCGCCCGTGCGCCAGAAGGCGGGGTGGGCGATATCGTAGCGGTGGTGGGCATCAAGCGTCACGCTGATCTGCGTCAAACCACTGCCCCCTTCACGGATCAGCTGCGCCACCCGCAGCATGTCGGCGTGGGCGCCCGGCACGGGCAGGGCCGGTGCGGCATCTGGCGGCAGCCAGGTGGCGGGCAAGTCGCAAAAATCGTTTTGCGGGTCGATGACGAGCAGGTGCAGCTGGCGTTTCATGGCGGTCCTCGTGCGTGGCGGGAAGTTGCATGATAATGGCAACATCGCCATCACGCCAATCCAGGGGCCGCCATGCACCTTGCAAGTAGCAATAACTTGCGTCTGAACAAGCCAGGTCAGGGGTGGAAGACATAACGGCGCTGGCGCCGCTCGACCAGCTTGACGGCTACCTCACCCGCTTCCGCCATGGCGTCCGCTTCCGTTGTAAACTGGTGATCAGCCGACACCCGGCGCTTGTGCACCAGATTCACCCGATGCATGGGGTTGGGCGACGGGGCATAGATGGCGACGTAGGCGCCCCATAGCTTGCAGCCCCGCAAGCGCTCTGCCGTGTAATTTACTTCATAAAAATCAACATACTTTATCGGCACGATGTGCGCTCCAAAAATGACATGGCCGGACAGCTTGTCTCTACGGACTGACGCGGTAAAAAGGGTGAAACCATGCGCTCGCGATTGCTGGTGATACTCAATTCAGCTTTTATCATGCGTTTTTATAACGCGGCACAGGAGAAAAGGGATGAACGACTACATCATCTTCATGCATGACGACACGGAAACACCAATGGACGTCGCCACCTCCGCCTGGGAAGACTACTTCGCCATGCTCAGGGCCAGTGGCCGCTTCTGCGGCGGCAGCTCCATCGGGCCTGGCATCTGCGTGCACCGCTCAGGCCAGGCCAGACCGGTCACGCCACACTTGTCAGGCTATCTACGTGTGCAAGCTGAAAGTATAGACGATGCAAAAAAATTGTTAATCGGAAACCCCGTACTGAACGCAGGGGGTACGGTGGAAATTCGCGCACTGCCGCGCGACTGACGCGGCCTGGCTCGCAGCTACTTCCCCGCCTCGGCGGCGGGATGCATGGACCAGACGACGCTGAGGATTTTCCATTCACCATCGCGCTTGACCATTTGCCACGCTTCCACGCCATAGTTGGACAATTTGTCGCCGACGAGGAATTCATAGTCGAAGTTGACCCACGCCACATGGCGATCCTGGGTGATCTTGACGTTGTAGAATTTTTCTTCCGTGCGCTGCGGTTCGCGCTTGATGAAGTTGGCGAAACCGACATAGCCGGCCGCCCCGACGCCGTCGAAGTGGACGTCCGTCGTATCGCGCATTTTCTTGATGAAACCGTCGTCGGCCGGCGAGGCGAACAGGATGTTTGTGTGCAGCATCAGCGACGACAGCAGCTTGACATCCTTGGCGATCAGGGCCGCCTGGAAGTCGGCGACGACTTTTTCGATGGCGCGGATATCGTCGGGCGTGGAGGCGTGGCGAGCCACGTGGGGTGGCGCAGGTGGCGCAGTCTGCGCCAGCGCCGTGCCTGCTGAAAGCAGGGTACATCCGAACAGTACTGCGCTTGCCAACTTGTGCATGAGGGACCTTCATGGCGAACCGCTCGCCGGCCTGGCACGGGACGTGCCGCCGGCAAGCTTATGTCAACCATAGCAGATTGGCAATCCCTCTTTCGAACTAGATGACAGCAACTCAGGCCGCCAGGGCCTCGATCGACGCGCGGCCCTTGGCGATCGCGCTGGCGACGGCGTCCTCGCCCATGGCCACGCCTTCGGCTTGCACGAACTCGATGTCGGTAATGCCGATGAAGCCCAGCGCCGTGCGCAGATAGGTGCTCAGGTAATCATACGCGGCGCCCGGGCCTTCGCTGTAGACGCCGCCGCTGGCCGTGAAAATAAGCGCTTTCTTGCCCGTGGCCAGGCCGACCGGGCCCGTGGCCGTGTACTGGAAAGTGCGGCCGGCGCGCGCCACGTGATCGATCCACGCCTTCAGGGTCGAGGGCACGGAAAAATTGTACATGGGCGCGGCCAGCACCAGCACGTCGGCGGCCAGCAATTCATCGACCAGGGTATCGGACAATTGCACGGCCGCTGCCGCCTGCGCGCTGCGCTGTTCGGCCGGCGTGAAGAAGGCGCCCATCACCTCTTCCGTCAAGTGTGGCACGGGCTGCAAGGCCAGGTCGCGTTCCACCACGCTGGCGCCTTGCGCGGCCAGTTTCGCGACGAATTCGCCGGACAACTGGCGCGACAGAGAACCGCTGTTGCGCACGCTGCTATTGATATACAAGACCTTGCTCATGGAATGCTCCTGTGAAAACGGGTGACGGGAATGGCCGCATCGCAGCCCTTGCACACAGCATAGTTCGGGTATACCATCGAGAAAACCGTGTAAATATAAATGATTAGCATCGAATTTTTAGATATGGAGTTGCCATGAGAGAACCGGGCCAGCCTTCGCTCGACCAGTTGCGCGTGTTCGTCGCCGTCATCGACGCAGGCGGCTTCGCCCACGCGGCGCGCCAGCTGCACCGCACCCAGTCGGTGATCAGCTACACCATCGCCAACCTGGAAGAACAACTGAATGTGGTGCTGCTCGACCGCGGCAAGCGCAAGCCCACCCTGACGGATGCGGGCAAGGCCCTGCTGGCCGATGCGCGCGCCGTGGCCCTGAAGGTGGATGGCATGCGCGCGCGCGCCAAGGCGCTGGCCGGCGGGCTGGAGGCGGAAGTGTCGGTGGTGGTCGACGTGATGTTCCCCACCTGCGTACTGGTCCGCGTATTAGAAGCGTTCCAGGCGCAGTTCCCCACCGTCGCCCTGCGCCTGCGCATCGAAGCCATGGGCGCCGTGGCGCAGCTGGTGATGGATGGTAGCTGCCACATCGGCCTCGGTGGCTGGATGACGGCCACGGCCAGCGTCTTCGAGCGCCTGGCCGTCGGTCATGTGCGCCTGATTCCCGTGGCCGCGCCCAGCCACGCGCTGGCGCAGCTGGAAGGGCCGATCGCCTCCAACGTGGCGCGCGAACACGTGCAGCTGGTGCTCAGCGACCGCAGCGTGCTGACGGAGGGCCAGGATTTCGGCGTGCTGGGATTGCGCAACTGGCGCCTGGGCGACCTGGGCTCCAAGCACGCCTTGCTGCGGGCGGGCCTGGGCTGGGGCAACATGCCCGAAGCGATGGTGCGCGACGACCTGGCAGAAGGCCGCCTGGTGCACCTGCCGCTGGCCGTCGACAATGGCGAGAATTACCCGATTTACCTGATCCAGCGCGCCGACACGCCGCCGGGCCAGGCGGGCAAGTGGCTCACTGAGCGCTTTGCGGAGCAGCTGCCGTTGCTGCCAGAAGCGGGGTTCTAGATAACTCAGCGTGAAGGTATGATAGTGACCCGCAGCGGAAGTCTGGGGTCAGACCCTCAACACCGCTAACGCAAGGCTCAGTGCCAACGTGTCCGGGGGTCTGCCCCCGGCCGTCATTTAATAAGAAGGAACCACCATGGCCGGCATCGACGACTTCGTCAACAAACAAAAACCTGGCGCACGCTTCGTCATCACGGCGCAGATGCTGCGCATGACACCGCAGCAATTCGACTCGCTGGCGCAGGAATGGATGGAAGACGGCGGCCCCGGCTTCGACGTGGCCGGCATTCCGCACCGGGTCGTCGTCGATGGGCAATTCTACATTGGCCGGATCACCGTGCAGCGGCACGGCGATCCGGCCTAAGGGCTAGCCGACGCCCAGCACGTGCAGGCGGCGCCGCAGGCGCGCCACTTCTTCCGACAGGTCGACCACCAGCGCGGCCAGTTCGGCGTTCGCGTCGAACACGGATTCGATTTCGTGCAGGCGGCGCGCGCGCACCAGATCCAGGCTGGTGAAGCGCCAGGACGTCAATTGCCCCGCTGGCGGGCCGTCTTGCAGCAGCACGCCCGTCTGCACGTGCTGCACCACCCAATCCGGCTCTACGGCGCAGGCGCGCGCCAGTTCTTCCAGGCTCAGGGCACGATCTTCGAGCAATTCGCCAATTACCTTGTTTGTCATGATTTACCCTCCCAGCTTCTGGCGCGGATTGAAAGCCATCTCGCGCGCCATGGTTGCATACAGTTCCCGCGCCTTGTCATCGTTCGCCGGCGGCAGCACCACTTCCAGCAGCAGATACAGGTCGCCCGGCTGGGCGGCGGGGATGCCGCGCCCCTTCAGGCGCAGCTTGCGCCCCGTCTGCGAATTGGGCGGCACGCTGACGGACACCGTGCCCGATGGCGTGGCCACGTCGATTTCGCCGCCCAGCGCCGCTTCCCACGGCGTGACGGGCACCGTCTCGAAGACATCGCGCCCTTCCACCTTGTAGCGCGCATCGGGCCGGAAGCGTATCTCCAGGTACAAATCACCGGCCGGCGCGCCGCCACTGCCCGGATTCCCCTGCCCTTTCATGCGCAGCTGCTGTCCTTCCGTGACCCCTTTCGGTATCGTCACTTCCAGCGTGCGCTCGCGCGTCACCACGTGGCCTTGCGCATCCGCTTCTGGCACGCGCATGACGATGTGGCGCTTGGCGCCCTGGTAGCTGTCCTGCAAATCGATGGTGATGGCGGCGTGGCTATCCTCGCCCTGCATCTGGAAACTGCCGCCCGCGCGGCGGCGCCCGCCCACGTGGGCGAACAGGTCGGCAAAGAAATCGCTGTCGTCGGCGCCCGACGATTCGTAGCCCGAACCCCAGTCCGGCGGCGGGCGGAAGGGCTGCCCCTGCGCGCCCTGGTTACGACCCAGCTCATCGTAGGCGGCGCGCTTTTCCGCGTCGCCCAGCACGCCGTAAGCTTCGTTGAGGGCCTTGGTGCGCTTGTCGGCGTCCGGCTCCTTGCTCACGTCGGGATGGTATTTGCGTACCAGCTTGCGGTAGGCCTTCTTGATGTCGGCCTCGGTCGCCGTCTTCTCGACGCCAAGCTCCTTGTAGTAGTCCTTGTATTCCACCGTGCTTGCTCCCCATGGTTGAACTGCCTATGGGAAGAGTACACGAATTGGCGCCGACAACGCGTGCGCACAATACAACACCGCCCGCGAGGCACGGGGCGCGCGGGCGGTGAAAGGGGCAGCGGAAAACGCCTAGCGCACGCGGCGCAGCGAGGAAATGCGGCGGTCGAGGCCACCGTGCAGGCGGCCGTAGCTGCCTGGTCCCATGACCACGCAGCGGCCGCGGAAATTGGCATCGACGCAGAACTCCCAGCGGCCGTAATTGACGACGATCGATTCAGCGCGGTCATTGAAACCATAGCGGCTCAAGTCATGCACTTCGCGGTCCAGGCGCACGGGCCGGCCGCGCATGCCGGCGTCAGGGAACATCAGCACGGCGCCATTCATGTCGGGACGGTGTCCGCCGCCGTGGCCGGGATAACCGGGATATGGACGCTCCGGCTCCGGACGCGGAGGGCGCGGCGGGTAGGGACGGTGATCGGGGCGGTGATCGCCGCCGCCATGGCCCGGGCGGCCCACTTCGCGCACCGAAGAGATGGCGTCGTTCATGCCCGGCATGCTGTCATAGCGCCCCGGCCCGAAGGTACGGCAATTGCCCCGGTAGTTGGCGTCCTTGCACACTTCCCAGGTGCCCGAGCGCACGATGACGCTGGACGTCTTGTCGTTAAAGCCCATGCGCGACAAATCGCCCGCATCGGAACGCAGGGTGACCGGGCGGCCACGGAAACCGGCGTCCTCGAACAGGGTGATTTCGCCCGCGGATGCGGCAAGGGGGGCGAGGAAGGTGGCGGCGCACAACAGCGCGGGCCGGAAAGATCGAACCATGACAACTCCAATACTGATTACATTTTCGCCAGTGTAGTCCAGGCGGCAGGCGGCGAGTGTAACAAAGGGCAAGCAAATGTCAGCACACGGCAGAGAATGTAAAAACCGCCTGGCGGGATCAACCCGGCAGGCGGCCTGTCAGCATGACGGCTGTCGAAAATCAGCGCACGCGGCGCAGCGAGGAAATTTGGTTTTCCATGCCGTTCAGGCGTCCATATTCTCCCGGCCCGATCGTTTCGCAGCGGCCACGGAAGTTTGAATCGCTGCACACTTCCCACTGGCCCTCATTGACGACGATGGACGAGGCGCGGTCATTGAAGTTGTAGCGCACCAGGTCTTCCGCATTGCGGTCCAGCGCCAGCGGCTCGCCGCGCATGCCCGCTTCGGGGAACAGCAGGACGGCGCCGCGCTGCTGGTACTGCGGCTGCTGATATTGTGGATACTGCTGCTCGTACTGCGGCCGCTGGTACTGCTGTTCATACTGCTGCTGGCGGCGCGCTTCGCGCTCGTCGACCATGCGCGCCGACGAAACGCGCCCGTCAAGGCCGCGCCCCAGGTCGTCGTGGCGGCCGGGGCCGAAAATGCGGCAAGTCCCCTGGTAGTTCGAGTCGCTGCACAGCTGCCAATAGCCGTTATAGATGACGATGCTGGTGGTGCGGTCGTTGAAACCGATATTGACGAAATCGTCCGTGTCGCGGTTCAGGCGCGCCGAGCCGCCATTCTGACCCGCGCCCGAATACACTTCCAGGGTGCCGCCACGGCCATAGCCGCCATTGCCACGGTCGGGATCGCGCCCCGGGCGTCCCGGATTGTAGCTATCGCCGCGCCCCGATTCGCGCACCGAGGTGATGGCGTCGTTCATGCCCGGCATCGAGCGGTACTCGCCCGGTCCCAGGGTCTTGCAATTGCCGCGGAAGCCGGCATCGGTACACACATCCCAGGTCCCTGAACGCACCAGGATGCTCGACGTCTTGTCGTTGAAACCCATGCGCGACAAATCGTCCGTCGTCTCGCGCAGGTTCACTGCACGACCACGGAAATCAACGTCTTCGAACAAGGTGATATCGCCCGCATGGGCGCTTGCGTGCGCCCCTAGCGAGAGCAGCAAGGTCGCGGCGCATGCCAACGCGTGTTTGAAAGGGCCCGTCATGATTAACTCCATTCTTCATTCTTTGGTGATGATTTGCCTGGCTGTTGCGCCAGGATGCTAGTGTAACAAATACAAGGCCAGGAACAAAACCCGATCACACGCTCAGTACAGGCGGCGCAGCGAGGAAATACGCTTGTCGAGCGCCGTATTCAGCACTTCATACTTGCCCGGCCCCATGCGCTCGCAGCTGCCGTTGAACTGCGAGTCCGTGCATACTTCCCAGGTGCCTTCGTTGATGGCGATGGATTCGGCCTGGTCGTTGAAGTTCAGGCGTACCAGGTCGCTGACGTCGCGGTTCACCTGCAGCCCTCGCCCCTTCAGGAAGGCGCGGCCATACAGCACCACCAGGCCTTCGTCATTTTGCGGACGGTTCTCCTCGCGCGGATCGACCAGGCGCGCCGACGACACGCGCCCATTCAGGCTGCCCAGGTCATCGTGGCTGCCAGGACCAAAGACGCGGCAGCTGCCACGGTAATTGGAATCGCTGCACAACTGCCAGTAGCCATGTTCGACGCGCGCGCTGCTGGCGCGGTCGTTGAAGCTGATGTCGACCAGGTCGTCGCGGTCCGAATTCACACCTGCCGATGCGCCCCGCTGGCCGCTGTCGGCGAACAGCTCCAGCGCCGCGCGGTGCCCACCGCTGCCGCCGCTCCCCTGCCCGCCGCCGATTTCGCGCACGGAGGAAATTTTATCGTTCATGCCCGGCAGCGAGCGGTAATCGCCCCGTTCCAGCGTCTTGCAATCGCCCTTGAAATCGGCATGCGTGCACACTTCCCAGCTGCCCGAATCGACCTGGATGCTCGACACGGTGTCATTGAAATTGACGCGCGACAGGTCGTCCGTCGTATCGCGCAAGAGCACCACCCGCCCCTTGAAATTGTCATCGGTGTACAGGCGGATTTCGCCGGCCTGCGCCGCAAGATGGACAAACAGAGAACTAGCGCACAGCAGGGCAAAGGCGAACGGGCGATTCATGGGGCGGTCTCCAGTGGCGGCAAAGGCAGTGATCTACATTGCAACTGATCTCAGTGTAGCCATCCGTAGAAAAAACGGTGTAACAAAGTATGCGAAAAGCACAATAAATTGTTACCAAAAGAAATAGCCGGCCCCGGCAGGGACCGGCCACGCTTGCCAGCCCCGCGTCAGCGCACTTCGCGCACCGACGAGATGCGGTTGCTCAGGCGTTCCAGGCTCGCATACTCGCCGGGACCCAGCGTGCGGCAGCGGCCACGGAAATCCACGTCCTCGCACACTTCCCAATAGCCGGAGCGCACGCGCACGCTTTGCACCGTGTCGTTGAAATCGCGCTCGCGCAAGTCGGCAGCGCCATTGCGCACGGTCAGACTGCGGCCGGCGAAATCGTCGCGCGTATAGAAGGTCAGTTCTCCGCCCAGCGAGCGCCCTGGCAAATGGCCGCGCTCCCGGTCACGCTCCCAGCGGTGATCCCGATCCCGATCCCGGCCCGGATAACCGCCCCAGCCGCCGCGCACTTCGCGCAGCGAGCTGATTTTGTTGGCGCGGACATCGAGCGATGGATACTCTCCTGCCGCGAGCAGGAAGCAGGCGCCGCGAAAATCGGCTTCCTCGCACGCTTCCCAGCGGCCCGAGCGCACGCGGATGCTTTGCGTCGTGTCGTCAAAATCGACGTCTTCCAGGTCGGCGACGGCGTCGCGCACGGTGTGCGAGCGGCCGTGATAATCGTCGCGCGAATACAGGGTCAGTTCGCCCGCGCCAGCCAGTTCGGCCGTCATGGCGGCGCCCAGCAACAGGGCGCAGTTCAAGGCTTTCTTCAACATGGTCTTACTCCATAGTCAGGGTACTGCGGTTGACTATTTGGTCATTTTGCCAAATAGAGCGCGCAGTCTATCCGCGACTGGCCCACTTAGCTGTAACAAATGATTACCGCACCCGGGCGCCAGGGATGCCTCGACGGACAAGCATGGCGAATGCCGGTAGAATCTTGTGTTTAGTTAAGCTTGCCGCCCATGCCACACACTACCTCGTTCACGCTGCCCGCCGTCCGTACTGAAATTTCCTCACTGTGGAAGCTGGCCTGGCCCATCCTGATCGGCCAGCTGGCGACCGTCGGCATGGGCGCGGCCGACGTGGCGATGACGGGACATACGAATCCAGAGGAACTGGCCGCCGTTTCGCTGGGCGCGGCCATCTGGTCCATCGTGCTCGTCACCGTGAGCGGCATCATGATGGCGATCAATACCCTGGTGGCGCATGAAATCGGCGCCGCGCGCCACGACCGGGTGCCGCACATCGTGCGCCAGTCGCTGTGGAAGGCGCTGCTCGTGGGCCTGGTGGCTTGCCTGTTGACGAACATGGCGGCGCTGGTGTTCGATCACCTGATGCTGGAACCTGCCGTGGCGGCCAAGGCCAAGCTGTTCGTGCACATCATCAGCTGCGCGCTGCCGCCATTCGCCGCCTACCGCGCGCTGTATGGCTACAGCACCAGCATCAACCAGACCAAGCCCGTGATGGTCATCGCGCTGGCCGCGCTGGGCCTGAATATCCTCGTCAACTACCTGCTGATCTACGGTCACTGGGGCATGCCGAAGATGGGCGGCGTGGGCTGCGCCGTGGCCACCACCTGCTGCGTGTGGATGATGCTGTTGGCCATGCTGGCCTGGATCAGGATCGCGCCCGCCTACCACGCCACGTACCCGTTCACGCACTGGGAAGGGCCGCAGCTGTCGTCCATCGGCCCCATGCTGCGCCTGGGCCTGCCCATCGGCGTGACCTACTTTGCCGAGGTGAGCGCGTTTGGCGTCATCAGCCTGCTGGTGGCGCGCTTCGGCGTGATCCAGGTGTCGGCGCACCAGATCGCCCTGAACTTCTCGTCCGTCGTCTTCATGGTGCCGCTCACCTTCGGCATCGCGCTGGTCACGCGCGTGGGCCACGCCGTGGGCGAAGCCAATCTGCGCCGCGCCCGCTTCATTTCGTGGGTGGGCGTGGCCATGTCGCTGACGGCGGCCATCGTCTCGGCCACCCTCATCACCGTCTTCCGCCACCAGATCGCGCAAGCCTACACCTCCGACCCGCAGGTGCAGGCGCTGTGCGCGCAACTGCTGCTGTTTGCCGCCCTGTTCCAGCTGTCCGACGCGACCCAGGTGGCCACTTCCTGCGCCATTCGCGGCTACAAGGTGACGCGCCAGCCGATGCTGATCCAGCTGCTGGCCTTCTGGGGCTTCTCGCTGCCGATCGGCTACGTGCTGGGCCTCGCGCCGGCCGGTTTCATCTGGTCGCCGGCCGAGCCGATGGCCGCCGCCGGTTTCTGGATCGGCCTCGTCACGGGCTTGACGGTGGCCGCCGTGCTGCTGACCTGGTATCTGAACCGTTTGTCGCTGCAGCGCCTGCGCGCGGGGCATTGACCGCAGCGCATTGAACACAGCTCATTGGACACAGGGCGGCGCGCAATTTTAGCGCGCCACTCTTGCTGCTTCGCCATACAAAGCACCAGCACCCTACTCTTTCCACCAAAGTAAAGAAGGCAATTGCCGGATTATTCCGTGGCTGACCCTATCGCATTAAATGTCTTGCTCTGGTATCGTTTGCTGTCAAGCATTTTTCTTGACCATCCTTTTACAATCACCGAGACATCCATGCGTTTTATTCTTTGTTTTCTGGCCGCGATGGCCAGCGTTCCCGCATCGGCTGAAAAGCTGTCCCTGGAACGCATCCATGCCGATCCGGCGCTGGCCGGCCCCGGCGTGCGCTACCTGAAGGTCTCGCCTGACGGCGAGCGCGTCACGTTCCTGCGCGGCCGCGCCGACAACCAGTTCCAGCTCGACCTGTGGGAATTCAAGCTGAAAGACAAGAGCACGCACCGCCTGGTCGACTCCAAGGCGCTGGTACCGAATGAAACGATTTCGCCCGAAGAGCAGGCGCGCCGCGAACGCGAACGCACGGCCAGCCTGAACGGCATTCTCAGCTACAGCTGGTCGCCCGATGGCAAGCAGTTGCTGGTGCCGCTGGCCGGCAATCTGTACCTGGTCGACGCGGCGCACCCGGACAAGGCGCGCCTGGTCGCCAAGGGCAATGTGCTGGATCCGAAAATCTCGCCGAAAGGCCGCTACGTCTCGTTCGTGCGCGACCAGAACATCTACGTGATCGACCTGAAATCGGGCCAGGAACGCCAGCTGACGACCGATGGCAAGGGCACCATCCGCAACGGTGAAGCCGAATTCGTGGCGCAGGAAGAAATGGGCCAGCGCACCGGCTACTACTGGGCCCCCGACGATTCCGCCATCGCCTATAAACGCTATGACGAAGCGCCCGTGCCCGTCGTGCGCCGCTTCGAAATCTTCGCCGACCGCACGGACGTCGTCGAGCAGCGCTACCCGGCCGCCGGCGACCCGAACGTGCTGGTGCAGCTGCTGATCGTCTCACCGGAAACGGGCGCGCAGCGCCAGGTGGACCTGGGCACGAATCCGGACATCTACCTGGTGCGCGCCGACTGGAGCTCGGACAGCAAGTCGCTCGTCTACCAGCGCCAGTCGCGCGACCAGAAGACCCTCGACTTGGTCGCCGTCGATGCAGCCACGCTGGCGCAGCGCACCCTGCTGACGGAAACGTCGAAAACCTGGGTCAGCATCCATGACGACCTGCGCTTCCTGTCGAACGGCACCTTCCTCTGGTCGTCCGAGCGCACGGGCCGCAACCATCTGTATTTGTACGGTATGAGCGGCAAGCTGCTGCACCCGGTCACATCGGGCGAGTGGGGCATCGACAGCGTGCTGGCCGTGAACCAGAAAACGGGCAAGGTGTTCGTCTCGTCGAACCGCGACGCCGTCATCGACAAGCAAACCTACGCCCTGGCGCTGGATGGCAGCACGGCCGACAAACCGCAGCGCGTGACGAAAGCCGACGGCTGGCACGACACGACGTTCTCGCGCAATGGCGAAGTGTTTGTCGACACGTACTCCGATCCCGCCACGCCGCCGCAAGTAAGCATCCACCGTCCGGACGGTTCGATGGTGGGCTGGCTGGAAGAAAATGCACTGAACGCCAGCCACCCGTACGCCAAATACAAATCGGATCACCTGCCGACGGAATACGGCACCCTGAAAGCCAACGATGGCCAGACGCTGTATTACTCCATCGTCAAACCGTCGAACTTCGACGCGGCAAAACGCTACCCCGTCTACCTGTCGACGTATGGCGGCCCGCACTCGCAGCACGTGGCGCGCCGCTGGGGCAACAACTTCGACCAGTACATGGCGCAGCAAGGCTTTGTCGTCTTCCGCCTCGATAACCGTGGTTCGTCGCGCCGCGAACGCGCGTTCACGGACGCCATCTATCACAACTTGGGCGCAGCCGAAGTGGCCGATCAACTGGTCGGCATCGACTGGCTGGGCAAGCAAAGCTTCGTCGATCCTAAACGCATCGGCGTGTTCGGCTGGAGCTACGGCGGCTTCATGACCCTGCGTTTGCTGTCGGCAGCCTCCGACAAGATCGCCATGGGCGTCTCGGTGGCGCCCGTCACCGACTGGTCGCTGTACGACACCCACTACACGGAGCAATTCCTCGGCATGCCGAAGGAAAACGTGGATGGCTACAAGGCCAGCACCGTGTTCGCCCACCTCAACGGCTTGAAGTCGCCGCTGCTGCTGGTGCACGGCATGGCCGACGATAACGTGTTGTTCAGCAATAGCACGCGCCTGATCGACGCCCTCGTCAACCGCGGCGTGCAATTCGACCTGATGACGTATCCGGGCGCCAAGCACGGCATCTCGTCGCGCGCGGGCCAGCGCCACGTGTACAAGAAAATTGAAATGTTCTTCAAGCAAAACCTGGGCGTAGCGAAGTAAAGCGCCACTACAAATAAAAACCGCCGCCTGTCTTGCGACAGGCGGCGGTTTTTTCATTCTTGCTGCCAGATTTACGGTTTGCGAGTGACGGTCTCGACTGCGTCTTTCACATCGCCAACCTTCTTCTGCACTTTGCCTTCGACCTGGTTTGCCAGGCCCTTGGCTTGCTGTTCTTCGCTGCCGACGACTTTGCCAGCGGCTTCCTGGATTTTACCGCCGACTTCCTTCAGTTTACCTTCGACTTGATCTTTGTTCATGATGGATCCTCACTGTAGTTGGTACCTCTGTAGTCCGGCACCCGAAGGGCCGGTACTGCGGCTCACACGCTGTTGCAAACTGCTTGCTGCGTGTCGATGTGTCCATAGTACGCAAGGAGTATCAAAGGCTCTGTACGGTTCCTAACACATGCTCAAATTCATCCAACATACGCCAATCAGCCGTGTTTGCGCCAGACGGTCGCCAGCCACGGCTGCTGCGCGCGCGGCAAGCCGGGCGGACGGTAGTACTGCTCGACCAGGGTAAAGCCGGCCGCCTGCACAAACGCGGCCCACGTCTCTTCGTCGTGATAGCTGCCATAGCGCGCGCCATTCCAGCCCTCCTGGTTGTGGCCGCGCGGATTTGAGCTGAACAGTACGCCGCCTTCCTTCAGGCACGCGTACAAAGCACGCAGCACGCCAGGCAAGACGGCGCTGGGCACGTGGAACAGCACGGCATTGGCGAACACGCCGTCAAAGTGCCCAGCCGGTAAATCGAGGTCGACGAAATCCTGCTCCCATACTGTGCAGCCGCTGTAGGCGCGCGCCATCTCGACGAAACGGGGGCAGCCATCGACGCCCGTGGCGTGGTGCCCCATGGCCGTGAACGCTTTCAGATCGCGGCCCGGGCCGCAACCAAGGTCGAGGATCGCCAGCGGTGCCGGCCTGTCGATGGCTTTCATCAGCGCATTGATGTTCTGGCTGACGTCGTGATCGCGCGTGCCTTCGAAAAACTGCTCGGCGCTGGCGTCGTAATGGGCCAGGGTGCGCCCGGTGATCGCGTGGATGGGGTCTTGCGGATCTTGCGGTGGGGTCGGCTTCATGGCGCTCCTGTCATCGATGGGCGCATTTTACGCTGCCGACCGGCTCCCCGGCCGGCAGCGTCAGCACCCTTACCAGACGCGCACGCGCTGTTCCGGTGTCAGATACAACTGCTGCCCCGGCTTGACGCCGAAGGCCGGGTACCAGGCGTCGAGGTTGCGCACGGTGGCGGCGCGATATTGCGCCGGCGCATGGCCATCCGTGAGGATTTGCTGGCGCGCCGCCGCGTCGCGCGCCTTGCTGCGCCAGCTGACGCCGTAGCCCGTGAAGAAATCGCGATCCGCGCCCGCCTGCACCGGCTTGCCTTGCTGCGACAGGGTGAACGCGTCATGCGCGGCCGCCACGCCGGCCAGGTCGGCCAGATTTTCGCTCAGGGTCAGCTGGCCATTCACGGCCAGGTCGGGAAACGGCTTGTAGGCTGCGAACTGCGCCACCAATTGCTTGGATGCCGACTGGAAATGTGCCAGATCGGCTGGCGTCCACCAGTCGCGCAGCTTGCCCTGGGCGTCGAACTGTGCGCCCTGGTCATCGAAGCTGTGGCTGATCTCGTGGCCGATGGTGGCGCCGATGCCGCCATAGTTGGCCGCATCGGATGCTTGCGGGTCGAAAAACGGCGGCTGCAAGATGGCGGCGGGGAAGTTCAGCGCATTTTGCAGCGGCAAGTTGACGGCATTGACCAGCTGTGCCGGCATGGCCCAGTCCTTGCGGTCGGGAGACTGGCTCAGCTTGGCCAGCTCCTGGCGATAGTGAAACTGTTCCGCCCGCTGCACATTGCCCAGCGCGTCACCGCGCACCACGCGCAAACCCGCATAGCTGGTCCAGCGCTCCGGATAGCCCACGCCCACGTACAGGGTCTTGAGTTTTTCCTGCGCCTGCGCCTTGGTGGCCGGCGCCATCCAGTCCAGCTTGTCGATGCGGCGCGAGAAGGCGGCGACGATATTCGTCACCATGTCCTGTACGCGGGCTTTCGATTCAGACGGGAAATAGCGTTCCACGTACAGCTTGCCGACGGCGTCGCTCAGCGCCGCATTCGTCGCGGCCAGCGCGCGCTTGCTGCGCAGCGACTGCTGCGGCGTGCCGCTCAGGGTGCTGCCATAGAAGGCGAAGCGCTGGTCGGCGGCTGCCTTCGGCAAGGTGGTGCTGAAATGGTTGATCGCGTGGAAGGCGAGGAAATCTTTCCACGTGGCCAACGGCACGCTCGCCACCAGCGCGGCGCTGCCCGTCATGGCCGTCGGATGCCAGACGATGAAATCCGCCTGCTTGCCCAGGCCGGCCGCCTGGAAGAAAGCTTTCCAGTCCAGGCCCGGCGCCTTGCTGGCGAAGTCGGCGGCGCGCCACGCGTTGTTGCCCTTGGCGACATCGGCAGAATCCTCGCGGCTGGCGTGACTCGCGGCAATTTGCTGCTCCAGCGCAAACACGCGCGCGGCGCGGGCCGGCGCATCGCTGTAGCCAGCTTGCTTGAGCATGGCGGCGATATGCGCCTGGTAGCCCGTGCGCAAGCCCTGCATGCGGGCGCTGTCGCCCTGGTAAAAGGCGCGGTCGGGCAAACCCAGTCCGCCTTGCAACAGGTAGGCCACGTTGCGCGTGGTGTCGTTCAAGTCTTGCGCCACCCACAGGCCGAACAGGTTTTCCGTATAAAAATTGGTGGCGTTGAGCGGATCGACATCGGCGCGCAAGCTCTCGCCCAACGCGCGGGCCAGCCCTGCCTGGTCGCGTATGCCATTAATCTTTGTCAACAAAGGCTTGATCGGTGCCCAGCCTTTCGCTTCGATAGCAGATTCATCCATCCAGGAACGGTAAAAATCGCTGACCTGGCGCGCGGACGCATCCGCCTGTGGCGCCGCCGCCAAGCCTTCCACGAGGGCGATGATGCGCTCGTTGGTAGAGTTGGCGAGGATGGCGAACGAGCCCCAGCTGCTGCGGTCGGCGGGGATCTCCGTGCCGCGCAGCCAGTCGCCATTGACGAAATCATAAAAATCGTCGCCGGGCAAGACAGCCTTGGGCGCCGCCATCGCGGCGGCAGGACTGGCGACCGCCTCCTGGCCATGTGCGTGGACGACGCCGCCGGCCAGCGCGATGCCGGACAGGGCCAGCGCCATGGCGCGCATGCGCCAGGGAGCAGGGAAAGAGGAAGCGGCAGCAGTGACAACGCGCATGGTGATCCTTTCAGGCAAAGTGACGACAGTAGTGTGCAAAATCATAACGCGTTTTGAGGCGCCGCAACACATCCCTCTGTCACCGCGACGCCAGCGGGTATGCGGCTTGGCAGGCGATTCCGGCGGCATACAAGCAATCATCTAAATTATTTTCATTTTTTTTCAAAAAAACCCTCAAGTTCCCGTTCTGGCCGCCGTTAATCTAGACAAGCGGTAATCCATTCACTAGTTACGGGTGTGCTCATGACCTCCAACGACGTTCTCTCGATGTATGAAAATATTGCAGGAATGACCAACAAAATGGTCGTGGCCGCACGCTCGAGCGACTGGGATGGCTTGAATACCCTGGAAAACCAGTGCGCCAGCGCCGCCAGCCCGACCATGACGGGCAAGGTACCGGCCCTGGCTGGCGCCTCACGCCAGCGCAAGATTGACTTACTCAAGCAAATCCTGGCCAATGACCGCGAAATACGCACCATCACGGAACCGTGGATGACGCAGCTGTCGAACGGGATGCAGGGTTCGCGCGCCCGCATGTAAACAAGCAAGCTTGCAACGCCAGAAACAACAAAAGCACCTGCGGGTGCTTTTTTTACGTCTGTCGCCGTATCAGGAAGCGCGGTATCTGCGGCGCCCGGAAAGCAAGGAGGGGGAATTTGGAAGGCGAGCCCCAGGTATCTCCTGGCGTCGCCTCGCTGCCGGTTGCATCCGGCGTTCGCGAGCACATCGTCGGCATCGCAAACCGCTTCCAGGCCCAGGCGTTTATGCAACGCTACACCTGTTTGCCGCGCCACACTATCGTTGGTGACTGCGACAGGCTGGGGCTGTTTTGTCGTAGAGCAAGTCCACTGAATTAATCATATCACCATCTTTGAAAAATAGCTAACACGATAGACAGGCACTTTCCCGTCTCTTTCAATATCTTTTTTTATATCAAATTTTAGTGCGACCTTGCGGCAGCGTTAACGCGAGAACGGCTCCGCTTCCGGCTCGGCCACCGCCTCCTCCACCGTTTCCGTCAGCACTGGCACGTCCTTCTTCTTGCGACCGAATGACTTGCGCAGCAAGACCCAATATTTCGATGGCGTGCCCGGCTGCGCCGCTTGCTTGCGTTTGCGCACGGCATACACGATGACCGCCGTCAGCAACAGGAAGATCAGGGTGCAGATACCGAGCCACAGCAAGCCGTTGCCGCCCGCTTTCTTTTCCTTGTCAACTATTGGCGGCATCAGGGGCTTGGGCTTGGCATGCGGCGCTTGCGCTACGGCAAGCGCCGCAGCAGGAGGAACGGCAGGCAGCGCCAGCGCCTTTTGCAAGGCGCCGATCTTCCCTTCCAATTCACCGAGCTTGTCATTCAAGGCAGCGTTTTTCTCGTCCAATGCCACGCACGCTGCCGTCTGCCCGGCATCCGCCTGCGGCGCGCAAGCGGCCACGGGGGCGGCGGCGCGGCGCAACGGCGGCGGGCGCAGCGCGGGGGCAGCCGGCGTGGGTGTGGCGGGCGGTGGTACGAACACGCGCGCCGGCCGCACCAGGCCCTCGGCGCGGGCGCGGGCCGCCAGCGCGGCGGCATCGGGCGACGCTGCGCCCGACACAGCACGTGGAAACGGCAGCGGCGCGGGCACAGGCGCGGCAACAGGGGAGACAGGCCTGACTGGCGCGCTGATGGCAGCGGGTGGCGCCGGCGTCAGCCACAAGGTGCCCAGGCGCACGATGGCGCCACTGCCATTGCCCAATAACAAATACAAATGCACGTGGCCACCCTGGATCGCTTGCCGGGTGCTCACGCGCACATAGTGGCGTCCACCACGTTCCAGCGGGCTGATCGTCAAGGTCTGCAGGGCCGGATCCATGCCGATGCCGCCACCGCGGTACACATCGGGCGAGGCCAGGCGCACGGCCACGCCGTTGGCTTCCTCGGGCGCCAGGGCCGTCAGTTCGATCTCGGCCAGCAAGGGCTGGCCCACGTGCGACAGCACCGCCATCTCACCCAGTTCGGCCGCCATGACGGGCGGCAAGGCCAGGCTGGCGGCGGCGCACGCGATCAGGGACCAACGGGGAAAGATGCTGCTCTGCATGGACTGATCGCTTTGATAACAAGATAAATAAGGGGAACTCGCCTGTCTTTAACGGCAGGAAATCGCAAAAATATAGATGGGCTACGGCAAAAATGATGCAATACAGCATCATCCTGTGCCTTTTTGACGTCTGGAGTACACTCGATCCACCTCCATCGATGAAAGGGATGTCATGAGTAGCAGAATCGAACGCGACAGTTTCGGCCCGATCGACGTACCCGCCGACCGGCTTTGGGGAGCGCAAACGCAGCGCTCGCTCGAGCACTTCCATATCTCCACGGAAAAGATGCCGCCCGAACTGATCGCCGCCCTGGCCACCGTCAAGCGCGCGGCCGCCCACGTCAACCTGGACCTGGGTCTGTTGGACGGCAAGAAGGCCATCGCCATCACGCAGGCAGCAGACGAAGTACTGGCCGGCAAGCACAACGGGGAATTCCCGCTGGCCGTCTGGCAGACGGGCTCTGGCACGCAAAGCAATATGAACATGAATGAAGTGCTGGCCAACCGCGGTTCCGAGCTGATCGGCGGCTTGCGGGGCGCCGAGCGCCTGCTGCACCCGAATGACGACGTCAACCTGGGCCAGTCCTCGAACGACATTTTTCCGACCGCCATCCACGTGGCGGCCGCGCTGGCCGTCGCCAACACGGTCTTGCCGCCGCTGCGCCAGTTGCGCGCCACCCTGGACGCCAAGGCCACGGAATTTGCCGACATCGTCAAGATCGGCCGCACCCATTTGCAGGACGCGACGCCACTGACCCTGGGCCAGGAGTTTTCCGGCTACGTGGCGCAGCTGGACTTCGCCGAGCACATCATCACGGCATCGTTGCCGCCGCTGCTGCAGCTGGCCGCCGGCGGCACGGCCGTCGGTACGGGTTTGAATGCCCACGTGGAATTTGCGGACCGCATCGCCGCGGAACTAGCGCGCCTGACGGGCCAGCCGTTTGAGACAGCCAGCAACAAGTTTGCCGCCCTGGCCGCCCACGATGCGCTGGTGGCCGCCCATGGCGCGCTGAAAACCCTGGCCACAGCGCTGATGAAAATCGCCAACGACGTGCGCTGGATGGCGTCCGGCCCCCGTTCCGGCCTCGGTGAAATCACCATTCCTGAAAACGAGCCGGGCAGCTCCATCATGCCGGGCAAGGTCAATCCTACCCAGTGCGAAGCGCTGACCATGCTGTGCTGCCAGGTGTTTGGCAACGATGTCGCCATCACGGTGGGCGGCGCCTCGGGCAATTTCGAGTTGAACGTCTTCAAGCCCTTGATTGCGCATAACTTCCTGCAAAGTGCGCGCCTGCTGGGCGACGGCATGCGCAGCTTCGACGCGCATTGCGCGCATGGCATCGCGCCGAACCGTGTACGCATCGCCGAACTGATGGAACGCTCATTGATGCTGGTCACGGCGCTGGCGCCGCACATCGGCTACGACAAGGCGGCGCAAATCGCCAAGCAGGCCCAGCACGAAGGCACGACCTTGAAGGAAGCTGCACTGGCCCTGGGCTTCGTGACGGAAGAGCAATTCAGTGCGTGGATCGTGCCATTGGAGATGACGCGGCCCAACAAAAGTTAAGGCTCAGCCTGCATTCTCCCTCGCTTCATGTAAACTATGACCTTAGTTGATGCCGTCACCAAGTGTTTAAAACACATCATTGCAATAAGGGATACAATGCAAAAAGTAAGCTTTGATTTAACATCCGAGTTTGTCGAGCTGAACCAGCTATTGAAGCTGGTCGGCCTGTGCGACAGCGGTGGCGCAGGCAAGGTCATGGTCGATAGCGGCGTGGTGAAGGTCGATGGCAAGAAGGAATTGCGCAAGACCGCCAAGATCCGCGCCGGCCAGGTCGTCAGCGTGGGCGATATCCGTATCACGGTCGTCGCCCCGGTCTGACCCCTGCATGGGGGTGCGAAAGCAGCCCCATGCGTCCAGCCAGCACTCTGCCAGCCCGGCTGCCTGGATCAGGCTGCAAACATGTCGTTATTGTCAGATAAATATCGATTGCAGAAGGGAAGCGCCATGGACCAGCCCGAACAAGGTACGCGTAGCCAGGAACGCCTGATCGGCGACTTGCGCCAGGTCATAGAAAACGCGGAAGAATTGCTGCGTAACACAGACAAATACACCAGCAGCCTGTACCAGAGCGCGCGCGCCAGACTGGAACTGGCCCTCGTCGCGGCCACTGCCGAACTCGCGCGCTTTGAAGAAGAGCAAGTCACGCGCATGATGGACGCCACCCTGGCCGCGAATGCCCTGTACCGCGATCAGACGGGCGAAGCGCGCCTGCTGCGGGCCTTCGAGTAGACCATTATGCTGCCAGCACCGCATGCGCCAGCCACTGGCGCAAGTATCCGGCCAGGTCAAATGCCGGAGCCAGCTCGAATGCCGCATCGAGCGCCGCGCCAAACGTCTGGCCCTGCTGCAAGGCCAGCAAGGCCGCATGCGCCGCCCCATCCACGACCAGCACCTGCGCCTTCCAGCGCGGCCGGCACACCAGTGCGTAGCTAGCCACCTGCATATCCTGCGGAAACGCCCCCTGCCCTTTACTCTGTCCATCCCCCTCCTGATGTGCCTGCCACAGGGCCGCCGCCTGCCAGTTTGATGCCAGCAAGGCGCAAGCGGGATGCAAGGCAAAATGGCGCGCTTCCAGTTGATCGGGAGGCAAGCCTGCCAGCGACTCGGGCGCCAGGCCCTGCGCATCGGGCGCGTAATGGGCCAGGTGCACGGCCCATTCCAGGCGCGCCATGTCTGGCAGGTAGGGCAACTCGGCCACGGGCGGGAACGCAGCGAGAAAATCGGCGAAACGGGCGCCAAACTGGTTCAAATCGGCGCTATCTGACGGATACTGGCGGCCGTACGCGCGCGCCAGGCCGCCAAAGAAATCCTCGCCCACGAGCGCCAGCACGACGGGGTAGGCCTGGCCCAGAGTGCGGCGCCAGGTGGCGTTCAAGTTGCTGCGGTACAGTGAAAAACGCTGCGAGACAGCCTCTCCTGCAAATGATGGCAGGACTGCCACAGTATCAAACAAGGCCGTGGCAAACGCTTGCTGACCGGCCGCCAGCGTATCGGCAGGAAGGGCCGGCGCCAGCGCCAGCAGCGCTCCCTGCCATGGCGCCTGCGGTGCATGGCGCGCCAGCATGGCTTGCGCCTTGTCCGCTTCGCCCAGCAGGATATCCAGTAGCGGTATATCCGTATCCCATTCGACCAGGGTGGGAATGGCGCCGAAGCGCAGCAAGGCGGCCGCATACAAGTCCCAGACAGGATCAGCCACGGCGGCGCCATGGTGGTCGATCACGGCGTGCGGCGTCAGCAAATGGCCGCCCAGGTGCAGCTCGCCCACGCTGCCCGGCGCGATGGACTGCATGGCCGTCAAGGCGTCTTCGCCGTGGTTGCACTGGTTCACATACAGGTTATTGATATCGAGCAGCAACCCGCAGCCGCTACGGCGCGCCAGCTCCGCCAGGAATTGCGCCTCGCTCATGGCATCGTCGGCAAAGCGCAGGTAAGTGGAGACATTCTCCAGCAAGATCGGCCTTTTCAGCACCTCCTGCACTCTCCCCACTCTTGCGCACAGCAAGTCCAGGGCGGCGCCATTCAAGGCCAGCGGCAACAGATCATTGAGTTGCCGTTGCGCCACGGCGCCCCAGCACAGGTGTTCCGACACGAGGGCCGGCTCGGTGCGCTCGACCACGGCGCGCACGCGCTGCAAATGGGCTTCGGAAAAGCCGCGCGCAGAACCCAGGCCCAGGCCCACGCCATGCAGGCTGAGCGGGTAATCCTGGCGCAGTGCCTGCAGCACATGACTATCCCAGCCCGAAGGCTGCAGATAATTTTCGGTATGCACTTCCAGCCAGCCCACCTTGGGCCGGCGCGCCAGGAAGTCGCGGTAGTGCGCGGCGCGCAGGCCGACGCCGGCAAGCGCCTGGATGGGCGGCGGCATGGGAAGGTCGCGGACGTTTACGGCTGCGTAGCCGGTTTTGCCGCCTTGCCGGCCTTGATGGGCTTGACGGAGCCGCCCGCCTGTTCGCACGTGCCCTTGGCAACATAGGTCCATTCCGTGGGCAGATTGTCCGCCTCGGCCTGGCCCGCGCAGGAATGCGCGCCATCGGACGAGGCGCAATCGTTCTGCCCTGCCTTGGCCACACCGTAGCATTTTTCCTTGTCGCCAGGAGCGGGACCATCGTGCGCGGCCGCGTTGACTGTGGTGCCGGCGCAGATGCCCGCGAGGGCGGCGGCGATGAGAGCTTGACGTTTGTTCATGGGGATTCCTCTTGCATGGGTCAAAGTAATGGCACGCCCCGGGCTGCGCCATGGGCAACGCGAGGTAACGGCCATCATTTTACTGAATCGGCCGCGCCATGGCGAACCATGGTCAATTAGTCAATTTGATAGAGGCAGGAAGGGAGATAGAAGACAGACACCCACTCTCCACCGTCGATGACGGTGGTGTGGGCATGGCGGTGGCGAGCGCCGGACTGGCGCCGCGGGACTGCGCTCAGGCTGTCGTGTTGATGCGGTTACCGAGGTGAGCAGGCAGGCTAGGCGCCGCCTGTATCGGTGGCAGGGCTGCCAGCAAGGCTGTGGCAGTCGAGCTTTGAATATCCTGGGCTTTTTTCAGGACAGTCAAACCGACGGCTTGCCGCGTGCCTGTCTCCGCCATCGTGGTTGACAGTTGAGCAATGCTTCCGACGTCCATACGTTTCTCCAATGAGGTTCTACCCTTGTTAACGGATGCCGCCGGAAAACCTTTAGCTTATTTTTCCAGTCTTTGCAGCAGCCAGGCCAGCACGTGCTCGCGCGCATTCAAGTCCAGCCATTGCACGCCCGCACGCAAATCGGCCGGCGCCGGGCTGTCCGAGGCGACGGCGATCACATGCGGGTCATGCGGATACAGGGGCGCCTGCCCCACTTCCGGGCGGAACACTTCCAGCTTGGCAATGGGGTCCGTCTTGAAACCTTCGACCAGGGTCAGGTCTGCCGGCCCCATGCGAGCCAATTGCTGCGCCAGGCTCGGCTCGGGCGCGCCACGCAGCTCATGTACGATGGCAAAGCGGTACGGCGACGCCACCAGCACTTCCGCCGCTCCGGCCAGGCGCAGGCGGGCGCTGTCTTTTTGCGGTGGCTCCAGCGCCAGGTCATGGTGGCTGTGCTTGACCAGGTTGACGCGCAATCCGCGCGCCGCCAGTTCCTTCACCACAAACTCCAGCAGGGTCGTCTTGCCGCTACCGGAACGGCCGATCACACCGAGTACAGGGTGTGCGGGCATCGCATCGTGCATGGTCACTCCTTGATTGAGAAGGAATGATTATACGCAGCCCCACCGGCCCAGCGCCTGGCGCCGGCGACGCGCATTGCCCAGCTCATTGCCAAACTCATTGCGCAGATCAAGCGCCTGTGGATTTTCCGCCATTCGGGTCGCCAAAGGGCGCAGGCTTGCCGCCCTTCCGCCGGCGCCTGCCCGCCGGCTTCGGCGCTGTCGTGCCCGCCGTTTTGCCCGCTGCCTTGCTCGCTGCCTTGCCATTCACCGCTTGCGCATTCCTGGCCGTGCGCGCCGATTGCCGATGGGCAGCGATCGCGCCTGCCTCCGCATCGGACTGGAAGGGTGCGGCGGCAGCGGCGGCCAGCTCGCCATCAGGCTGGCAGGCAGGTGCCAGCGGGGCGAAATCCTGTGCCCGCACCTCCGCTTCCCAGGCGGCGCGCTGCGCCAGCACAGCGGCGGGCACGGCGGGCGCCGCGCGCGGCTGCGCCAGAGTCAGCACGGCGCCCAGGCCGCTGGCGGCCCCCACGCGCGCGCCCATCTGGGGCAAGGCGCCATCGGCGGCGCGGCAAAAGCGCTGCAGGATGGTTTTAATAATCGATGTGTGGTCGACCACCTCGTGGCTGACGCTGCCCGTCGCGATCAGCGGCGACACCAGCAGCATGGGCACGCGCACGCCGTACTGGCGGAAGGCGGGATCATCGTCCACAGCGGTCGGGGGCGGCACATGATCGAAAAAGCCGCCGTGTTCGTCATAGCTGAGGATGAGCAAGGTGCGCGCCCAGGCGGGACCACGCGACAAGGCCTGGTAGACCTGCGCCACCAGCGCCTGGCCGGCGCGGATATCGGCCGGCGGATGGTCGTCATTCTCAAAAAAATGCGGATCGATCCAGCTGACCGAGGGCAAGGTGCCCGCCAGCGCATCGCCGATGAAGCCATAACGGCGCGCGCTGGAACCGAACGGTTCGTACAGCTCGGACGAGCGGTAATGGTCGTCCGTCAGGGCCAGGCTCCAGGGCTTCCAGGCGGAATAAAATTTCCAGCTGACCTGGGCCCGCTCGAGGTGCCGCACGAAGGACTTGTTCGCATACAAGGGCACGCGCTTGCTGTCTCGGCTGCCGGCCGCCTTGCCGCTGACCGCATACAGGCGGTTGGGCCAGGTGGCGCCCGGCACGGAACTGTAGCAGCGGTCGCAGACGCAGAACTGCTGCGCCAGGAAATCGTACATGGGCAAGTCGGCCGCATTATAGTAACCCATCACCAGGTTGATGTCGGGGTCGCCCGGATGCGTTTGCGCATAGTCGTCGACGAAGCCGCCATTGTTGTTTTGCAATTGCTGCGCCACCGACAGGCCCGTATGCGACGGATCTTGCTGCGGGCCGAAGGCCGTGCGCCGCAAATGGTGCACGGGGTAGGCCACGCCCCCATGCAGGTTGGCATGGCTGACCTGCAAGCCGTCGATGTCGGCGCGCCCGCCTTCCAGGCTCAGGTAGCCGAGCATGTGGTCAAAGGAACGGTTTTCCATCATCAGCACGACGATATGCTCGATGCGCGCCAGGTTTCCCAAGCCATGCGCATCAAGCACATCCTCGCCAGCATCTGCGGCAGCAATCATCGGACCTCCCCGGCCGCGCACACGGGCGCAGCGATCCTGGTTCGACCAGGCCTGGCCAGTATGGTTCAGCTATGGCGGCCCGGCCTTGATGCGCAACAACTCAATACGGCACGCGGTAGCGGTAGCCCTTGAAACTGAAGATGGCTGCCTTCGGCTGCAACTTTTCCAGCACCAGACCGGGCGCCAATTCCTCGCCTTCGTGGCGCAAGACCTTGTCGATCAGCAGCAGGCGGTCGGCCGGATTCTTCGAATAGATATAGCCGCCGATGGCGATAGCGGGAATTTGCCGCTGTATCGGCTCGGGCAAGTCGCGCATGCCCGGCACGGCCTCTTCGGCTGCCAGCGCGGGCGCGGGCGCGGCCGGCGCCGGCACGGGGACGGGCGGCGTGGCCTGGCCTGGCGACTCCTGCTTCGGTTCCGGTACGGGCCTGGCATGGTGCACGGGCGCGGCGGTGGCCGCCGGCGGCACGGGCGTGACTTGCGGGACGGGGGCTGCCACAGGCGCGGGCGCGGCTGGCGGGACGACTACCGGCAGCGGCGCGGGCACAGCCTGGGCCAGCACAACAGGGACAGCAGCGGCCACAGGTGCAGGTGCAGGTGCAGCCGCACCCGCTTGCCAAGGCTGCCATAGCAGCAGTGCGGCAGCCACGGCCACAGCCACGCCGCCCAGCGCCAGCCAGACGGGCGCGCGCCGCGCCGCGCCGGACGCTGCGGCATCGTGCAGCTGCACTTGCGGTGCGTGGATCGACGGCAACTCGCCCAGTTGGCGCTCGGCTTGCGATTTTTTCAGTGCTTCAAGTATGTAGGACATCTTATTTCCCCGCCACCATCGCCGTCGCAGCGGGCGCTACCACGGCAGGAGCTGCGCTGCTCAGACGCGGCTCCGAGTTGTCACCCAGTTGCATCAGGCGTATATACGTTTTCGGGCCCGCCAGGCCATCGGCCCGCAGGTTCTGGCGCTGCTGGAAAGCGCGCAGCAGGCCTTGCATCTCAGCATCGAGCGGCAGATTGCCGGCCGGCGGCGGCAAGCCCTGCTGCTGCGCCAGGCGCTGCGCCAGCCAGTCCACGTCGGCGCCACGGGCACCCAGCGGCACTTCGTCGCGCCAGCTGCGCGGGGCGCGCCAGAAAGTCGTGAAACTGCCATCGCTGCGCTGCGCCAGCTGGGCCAGCGGCAGGCTTTGCTGCTTACCGCCCAGCATCAGCGTGGCGTTCTCGTCTTGCACGCGCGTGAGCAGCGCCAGCTGTTCTACCCCTTGCCCATCGCGCAAGGCCAGCATGGCAGGACGGTCCAGTACGCGCAGCTCGGCGATGCCGCCCCTGCTGTGCAGGCAACGCAAGCCGGCGCGGGCGCCCGCCTGGCAAGCGTCGCCGGCCGGCAACTGCTCGCCCCACAGGGCGGCCAGCTGGCGCAGCACGGCATTGCGGTCCGGCACGCTCACCGGCGCGGGGGCGGATGCGGCGGCAGCCACCACGGCGGACGCGGCCGGCTGCGAGGCGGCCAAGGCAGATACAGCGGGCGCAGAGGATGGGCGCGGCATGAAATGCCAGGCCAGCGCGGCCGTGACCACGGCGCCAGCCAGCACGCCGGCCGCCACGTGCGGCCAGCGCAGGCCCCGTCCGGCAGTCGGTTTCCCCTCTTCCGCAAACACTTCCTCGGCGGCACGGCGCAGTATCTGGCGCGTCACCTGCGGCTGGTTTTCCACGTAGGCGCCCAGCAGCGCGCGGTCGCACAGCAGGTTGATGCGGCGCGGCACGCCGTGGCTCATGGCATGGATCTGCGCCATCAAACGGGGGGCGAACGGCGTCTGCGCCGTGCTGCCCGCCACGGCCAGGCGGTGGCGGATATAGCTGGCCGTCTCGTCCGCCGACAGCGAACCCAGGTGATAACGGGCGATCACGCGCTGCGCCAGCTGCTCGAGCTCCGGCCGGGCCAGCATGGCGCGCAATTCTGGCTGGCCGATGAGTATGATCTGCAGCAGCTTGCGCTCGCTCGTCTCCAGATTCGTCAACAGGCGCAATTGCTCCAGCACGGCGGCGGAGAGGTTTTGCGCTTCGTCGATGATCAGCACATTGTTCTTGCCCTGCGCATGGCTGGCCAGCAGGTGCGCATTGATGGCGTCGACATAGCCCTTCACGCTGGCCACGCCGGGCGCCAGGGCGATGCGGAATTCCTCGCAGATCGACAGCAGCAATTCCTCGACGGACAACTTCGGATTGAAGATATAGGCCAGCTGGCAATTTTCCGGAATCTGTTCCATGAAGCAGCGGCACACGGTGGTCTTGCCGGCGCCGATTTCTCCCGTCAGCAGCACGAAGCCGCCGCCGCTGCCCACGCCATACAGCAGGTGCGCCAGCGCTTCGCGGTGGCGTTCGCTCATGAACAGGTAGCGCGGATCGGGGGCGATCGAGAACGGCGATTGCTTGAGCTGGAAATAATGCGTGTACATGGAGACCCTGCGGATGAAACGATCAAAATGCGCGGCGGCAAGCCGAACCCCTCATCGGGTGCGGGCGGGCGGCAACGGCTTGTATTTGGCGCAATACACTTTCGCCTTGCTGCGGAAGTAGACGATTTTACTGCCAGGCACGGAACCACGGACAGGAAAGGCGGAATTGTCGAGCTTATTGAAACGCAGGCCCGAGGCGCCGCGGATGGCCGGTTCCAGTTTTTCCGGCGTCGAATCGGCCACCACGCCCATGAAGACGAGGGGACTGGTATCGTCGCTGACGATCACGTCGGTAATCGGCGCGCCCCACAAGGTGGCGTCCGTGCGGAACCAGTAGGCGCCCCCTTCATGCTTGTAGGCGGGGCCGAAGGCCGTCAGCAAATAGGCATAGAAGGCCTTGTTGTCGATCTGGTCGATGCACAGCACCGCATTGCCCACCACTTGCCCGAACGTGGACGGTGGTGCCTTTTGCTGCGCCAGCACGCCGGACACGGGTACACCGAAGGCCAGCAGGGCGAACGCCGCCAGCAGGGCCGGCGCACGCCACGGGCGCATCAATGAACGACGCACGCGCATGATCAGCGCTTGCGCTCTTCTTTCTTGACCTTCTTGGCTTCCTTCTTTTCCTTCATGCTCTTGGCCGGTTCCTTCTTGGCTTCCTTCTTGCTGTCCTGTGCCTTGCTCATCATTTACTCCATACCTGGGCGAAAATGCCTGGGCCATTATGACACTCCCCCATGAAAATGCCACCCGAAAGGCAAAACGGCCGCGCAAGGCGGCCGTTCCAGTCACGCGTCAGCGCACTATCAGTGCAGGCACAGGCGGCGGCGCGTCTTTTCGATCAGCGCCGCATCGTAGGGATACAGGTTCTCGATAAAGAACAATTCCGTTTCCGCTTCGTCTTCCAGGCACATTTCGATCATGACCGGGCCATCGCTTTCGCGGCCCAGGAAATCCTTCGGCCAGCGGTTCTTGCGGTGCGTGCGCATCATTTCCATGCCCAGCGCAGCCAGCGGCGCCGACACGCCAGCGGCTAGCGCCTCTTGCTGCCAGTCGTCCCAGTAATCGCTCTTTGCTGCCTTGTCGTTCATCATGCTCTTCCAACTCAGGTGTAAAAGGCGGACTTTACTCTTCATGGCGTCCCTTGCCAAGCATGCACGGAAGCAACACTACAGCGCACGGCGCAGACCACTCGGGAAAAATTGGCATTAAACAAGGCCAATTTCAATACCATTCACGGCACGCAAAAACTCCTTTATTAACAATAACTTGCAATCTTCTACTCGGGCAAGACCCGCCATCGCGCAAGGCATTTGTTAATACCACTTAAATACCTGTTGACAAGCCATCGAGGCGACAATATAGTGCCTTCAGCTTTTTCGCCGCCCGACAAATAAAAGAACCGAGACAGGCGCAATCAACCAAACGCGGGACTGCATAACATGATCGAATACATAATCGGCGTCGACGGCGGGGGAAGCGGTACCCGCGTACGCCTGGCGCGCCTCGATGGCCAGGAGCTGGCGCAGGGACAAAGCGGCCCATCCGGCCTGGGATTGGGCATCGAACGGGCCTGGACGTCCGTGGCGCATGCCGTCACCCTGGCCTTCCGCGCCGCCGGCCTGGAACAGGCGCCGCTGCAGCGCATGGCCATCGGCCTGGGCCTGGCCGGCGTACACAACAAGCAGTGGGCCGCCAGCTTCATCGAACACAATCCCGGCTATGCCTTCGTGGCGCTCGAATCCGATGCCCTGACCACCCTGCTGGGCGCACATGCCGGCCAGCCGGGCGCGATTGTCGCCGTCGGTACCGGCAGCGTGGGCGAAGTGCTGCACGCGGACGGCAGCCGCCATGAAGTGGGCGGCTGGGGCTTCCCCTCCGGCGACGAGGCGGGCGGCGCCTGGATCGGCATGCGCGCCATCAACCACGCGCAGCAAGTGGTCGACGGTCGCGTGCCCGGCAGCGCCTTCGCCACGGCCATCATCGACGCCTGCGGCGGCCAGCGCGACGCCATGCAGGTGTGGCTGGCCGCCGCCAGCCAGACCAACTTTGCGCAACTGGCGCGGCTGGTGCTCGAGCACGCGGCCAGCAATGCCGTGGCGCGCACCATCCTGATGGACGCGGGCCAGCAGATCGCCCTCATCGCCAGGGCGCTCGACCCGGCCGGCACCTTGCCCGTGGCCCTGTGCGGCGGCCTGGCGGCGCCCTTGTCGAGCTACCTTCCAGCGGCACTGTTGCAACTGGTCGTGCCGGCACAGGGCGACTCGGCCGCAGGCGGCCTGCGCCTGATACGCAAGCACTTGCAGGAGCAATGACCATGCTGGACAAACTGTCCGCCTTCAAACCCAATCCGGCCAGCGACACGCCGCTCTACATGCAGCTGGCGAACATGCTGTCGGACGGCATCGCCAGCGGCGACTGGCGCGCCAACCAGGCCTTGCCTTCCGAGCGCGTACTGTCGGACATCCTGGAAATTTCGCGCGTCACGGCGCGCAAGGCCATCGACATGCTGTGCGACCGGGGCATGCTGACGCGCAAGCGCGGCTCGGGCACCTACATCACGCCCAAGCTGGAACAGCCGCTGTCGCGCCTGACGAGCTTTTCGGAAGAATTGCGCCAGCGGGGCTTCACGGCCGGCTCGCGCTGGCTGCAGCGCGACATCGGCGCGGCCGCGCCGCTGGAACTGCTGTCGCTGGGCCTGTCGCCACATATGCCTGTGGCGCGTTTGCGCCGCCTGCGCACGGCCGACGAAGTGGTGATGGCGATCGAGACGACCACCATCCCCGCGCTGTACATGCCGGACCCGCAGCAGGTGACGGACTCGCTGTACGGCTACCTGGAGTCGCGCGGCACCATCCCGATGCGCGCGCTGCAGCATATCCGCGCCGTCAACGCCACGGCGGAACAGGCCAAGCTGGCCAATATCAAGACGGGTGAAGCCATGCTGCACATCACCCGTGTCAGTTATCTCGACAACGGCGCAGCGGTGGAACTGACCCACTCGTATTGCCGCAGTGATTATTATGAATTCGTAGCGGAGTCGCGCAGATGAGCAGCACTATCAAAGGCAATATCCTTACCCCCGGCGGCTGGATCCACGGCGCCATCGCCTTCGGCGAGCGCGTCGACAGCATCACGGGCAATTCCCTCCACCCGTCGAACAACAGCGACGACTATATTTTGCCTGGCTTTATCGACCTGCACGTGCATGGCGGCGCCGGCAAGGACATCATGGAAGGCGGTGACGCCGTCTACACCATCGCGGCCATCCACGCGCGCCACGGCACCACCAGCCTGCTGGCGACCACCATGACGGCGCCGCCGGAAGATATCGACATGGCCCTGACGGCCATCGGCATCGCCGCCAACCACCGCCGCCCGAATACGGCGCGCGTGCTGGGCGCCCACCTGGAAGGCCCGTACATCAATTCCGGCAAGCTCGGTGCGCAGCCCAACTATGCGCGCGCCGCCACGCTGTCTGAAATCGAGCGCCTGCAAACCCTGGCCAAGCTGCGCGTCATCACCGTGGCGCCGGAAATCGCCGGCCACCTGGACCTGGTGCGCGTCCTGGCCGACTCCGGCGTGCGCGTGCAGATCGGCCACACGCTTGGTTCCTATGAAGACGGCGTGGCCGCGCTGGAACACGGCGCCATGGGTTTCACGCATTTGTTCAACGCCATGAGCGGCCTGCACCACCGCGAGCCTGGCATGGTTGGCGCCGCCCTGGCGCACGCCGAATACGCCGAACTGATCCCCGACCTGCTGCACGTGCATCCGGGCGCCATCAAGGTGGCCCTGCGCGCCATCCCGCGCCTGTACTGCGTCACCGATTCGACCGCCGCCACCGGCATGCCGGACGGCGAATACATGCTGGGCCGCCACGCCGTGCAGAAATGCATGGGCGGCGTGCGCCTGCCCGACGGCACCCTGGCGGGCAGCACCCTGACCCTGGACCAGGCGCTGCGCAACCTGGTGGGACTGGGACTGGACCTGGCCGACGCGTCCAAGCGCGTATCGACCAATGCCGCCGATTACCTGGGCCTGGAAGAACGCGGCCGGCTGGCCCCCGGTACTTACGCCGATCTGGTGGTACTCGATCGCGATCTCAAACTCAAAGCTGTGTATATAGAAGGAGAAATCTGTGACCTCAATGATGCTTAAAGAAGCCATTTCCGCCGCCGAATGCGTCGCCCTGCAACTGGCCAGCGACACGGAACGCTACGCGGAACTGGGCCGCAAATTGAGGAGCACCTCGTTCTCGACCGCGCTGACCATCGCGCGCGGCAGCTCGGACCACGCCTGCAACTACGTCGCGTACCTGATCATGGCGCGCCTGGGCCGTGTCGTCGCGTCCCTGCCGATGTCGCTGGTGACCCTGAACAAGTCGCCGCTGGTGACGCGCGACACCCTGGCCATCTCGATCTCGCAATCGGGCCAGAGCCCGGACGTGGTTGAACCGATCCGCTACTTCCGCGATGGCGGCGCCACCACCGTGGCCCTCGTCAACGACATCGATTCGCCGCTGGCGCACGCCGCCGAGTGGGCCATGCCCCTGCGCGCCGGCAAGGAACAAAGCGTCGCCGCGACGAAAAGCTTCATCACCAGCCTGGTCGCCGGCGCACGCATGGTAGCCCAGTGGCAGAACGATCCCGAGCTGCAGGCGGGCCTGGAAGCGCTGCCTGAAGCGCTGCTCGAAGCGACCCGCGTCGACTGGTCGCCAGCGATTGACGTACTGGCGCCGGCCCGCAACATCATGGTCGTGGGACGCGGCATTAGCTTCCCCGTGGCGCTGGAAGCGGCACTGAAATTCAAGGAAACCTCGGCCCTGCAGGCGGAAGCGTTCAGCGGCGCCGAAATCAAGCATGGTCCGATGGCCCTGATCGAAGACGGCTACCCGCTGCTCATTTTCGCCACCCGCGGCCCGACCCAGGCCGGCCTGCTGCAGCTGGCCACGGAAATGCGCGGCCGCGGCGCCAAGGTCTTGCTGGCGGCGCCCGCCGATGTGGCCGAGCGCGACCTGACCCTGCCCGTGGCGGCCACGCCGGACCTCGATCCGATCGTCGCCATCCAGTCCTTCTACGTGATGGCGGCAAAACTGTCGGCAGCGCGCGGCATGGACCCGGATGCGCCGCGCCATTTGAGCAAGGTCACGAAGACCAACTAAGCAGTATCGGCAGCTGCGTCCCCGGCACGGGGCGCAGCTGCCGGCAGCAGCACCCGAATATAAGCGACGGCAAGGGCATGTACCCGCGCCGCGGACTCATGGACATTGGAGCGCCACGCTCCAGGATAAAAATGACGATCAAGAGACTGTTGGCAGTGTTTGCCTGCGCGGGCCTGCTCGCGCCACAGGCATGGGCTGCCGAGAAAATCGAATTCTGGACCTTCAGCATGAAGCCCAAGTTCACGCCGTATTTCAATGCGGTGGTGGCGCGCTATGAGGCGCAGAATCCCGACGTCAAGATCGAATGGATCGACTTTCCCTGGGACGTCATCCAGACCAAGCTGGTCACGCGCATCGTGGCCGGCACGCCGCCCGCGCTGGTCAGCCTGAACGTGCCCTGGGCCGACGAATTTGCGCGCGACGGCTTGCTCACGCCCGTCGATGGCCTGATCGCGGAGGCGCGCGCCAGCTACATTCCCAGCGCCCTGGACGACCTGCGTTTCAAGGGCCGCACCTACGGTTTTCCCATGTACAGCAATGTCGCGGTGATCGCCTTCAATACCGCCATTTTCAAGCAGGCGGGCCTCACGCGCGGCCCCGCCAGCCTCGATGAACAGCTGGCGTTCGCGCGCCAGATCGCGCAACGCACGGGCAAGGCAGGCATCGCCCCCGCCCTCTCTAAAATCGACGGCCTGTTCATGCAGCAAGGCCTGGCCGTGATCCAGGACAACCGCGCCGTCTTCAATTCGCCGCAGCACGTGGCGCTGGTGCAAAAGCTGGCCGACACCTATAAAGTGGGTGGCCTGCTGAAGGAAAGCCTGTTCGCCGAGGATAATTTCCCGGCCGTGATCGACGCCTACAAGGGTGGCCGCCTGGGCATGCTGCTGGCGCCGCCGACGGCCATGCAGCGCATCCGCGGCGACGCGAAGGACATCTACGCCATCACCGACGTGGCGCCCGCGCCGCTGGGCCCCACCGGCATCGCCGATGGCGGCTGGCTGGTGCACTTCGCCATTCCGAAAGGCGTGCCGGCGCACCAGCTGGCATCGGTCGGCAAGTTCGCGCGCTTCCTGACGAACGACGCCAACCAGCTGGCCTTCGCCAGACAGGCCAGCGTCTTTCCCACCACGATCAAGGCGGCGGCCGACCCGTTCTTTCTATCCACGCCGCAGAACGCGGGCGCGGCCGAAAAGGCGGTGGCTGCCGGCGCCCTGTCAATGGGCCACTCGCGCACCCTGTACGTGGCCGGCATCGACGACTACGACGAATTGCGCCGCTCGCTGGTGAAGGCCGTCGAGGCGGGCGTGACGGGCAAGCAGGATGTGAAACAGGCGCTGGATCAGGCCGTCGCCATCTGGAACCGCAAGCTGGCCACCCTGCCGCGCCACTGAGGACACCATGAAACTCGCCCACCGCCACACCCTGCAAGCCTGGCTGTTCCTCGCCCCTGCCCTGCTGCTGCTGGCCGCCTTTTCCTTCTGGCCCGTCGGCTACGGCTCCGTGCTGGCCTTCACCGACTACAGCCTGATACGCGAGACGCGCTTCGTCGGCCTCGATAACTTCCGCTACATATTCAATAACGAGATGTTCGTCTCGGGCCTGAAAAACTCGCTGATGTTTTTGCTGATGGTGCCCTTCGTGCAGGTAGGCGCCATCGTGCTGGCCGTACTGGTCAACAACCGCCTGCCCGGCATCCGCCTGTTCCGCGCCGCCTTCTACGTGCCGGTGGTGACCACCGTGTCCGTGGTCGGCATCATGTGGGGCTTCATGTTCCATGAACAGGGCGCGCTGAACTACGTGATGATGACGTTAAGGCTGGTGAACGCGCCCGTGGGCTGGCTGACGAACGACAGCCTGGCCCTGTTCGCCGTGATGTTCGTCACCCTGTGGCGCGGCCTGGGCTGGTATATGGTGATGTACCTGGCGGCCCTGCAATCGATCCCGTCGGACATGCAGGAAGCGGCCATGCTCGATGGCGCCAACCGCTGGCAGCGTTTCTGGAAGATCACCGTGCCGATGCTGCGCCCGACCATCATGCTGTGCTCCATCCTGTCCGTGCTGGCAGCCTTGAAGGCATACCAGGAAGTCGACGTGCTGACCCAGGGCGGGCCGATGAATTCCACCTTCACGGCGCTGTATTACGCCTACGATCAGGGCCTCAAGCACTTGAAACTGCCGCGCGCGCTGGCAGCCAGTTTCGTCGTCTCGCTGTTCTGCATAGGCATCGCCCTGCTGTGCCTGCGCTATTTGAAACCCAAGCACCGCTGACAGGGGAATGACCATGAAAACCCGCTCCCGCCCCCTGAAAACACGCCTGCAAATACTGGGCCACTATGCCGTGCTGTGCGCGATCGCCGTCGTCTGCGTCTTCCCGTTCTGGTGGACCCTGGTGACGGCCATCTCCACGGAAGGCAATATCTTCGCCTTCCCGCCCACTTTCTGGCCGAAGGCCCCGTCCTTCGACAACTTCATCGAAGTCTTCCAGGCCATCCCGATCTGGTCGTTTTTCAAGAACTCGGTGCTGATCGCCGTGTTTACCGTGTTCTGGAAACTGCTGCTGTGCTCACTGGCAGCGTATCCGCTGGCGCGTCTGAAATTCCGCGGCCGCAAACTCGTGTTCGGCCTGATCCTGGCCACCCTGGTGCTGCCGTCGGAGGTAAACTTCCTCGTCAACTTCATCACCATCACGCAAATGAGCCTGGTCGACACCTACACGGGCGTGATCCTGCCCAACGTGGTGACGGCCGTGGCCATTTTGCTGCTCAAGCAGGCGTTCGAGGAAGTGCCGCAAGACCTGATCGACGCGGCGCGTGTCGATGGCGCTACCGAGTGGGTCATCTTCAGCCGCATCATGCTGCCGCTGATTACGCCATGGCTGGCAACCGTCGGCATCCTGACGGCCGTCGAGTCGTGGAATGAGTACATCTGGCCCTCCATCGTCATGAGCAAACCCGATGAATTCCCGCTCTCGGTCGGCGTGCTGTACTTGCGCGGCACCTTCGGCAGCAGCACGCGCGTGATCGCGGCCGGCACCCTGATCACCATCGTGCCAACCCTGCTCGCCTTCCTGTTTACCCAACGCTTCTTCATGCGCGGCATGGACGGCGCAGTCAAATGAAAACGTCTCTCGATAAGGAAGCCTCCATGCACGACCAGCGCATCAGCATCAGCAAGAAAGCACGCAGCCCGATATCCTGGGTGCCCACCTTGTACTTCGCCCAGGGCCTGCCGTTCTACGCCGTGGCCCTGGTAGCCGGCCTGATGTTCAAGAGCATGGGCGTACCGAACGACCAGATCGCCCGCTGGACGGGCCTGATCGGCTTTGCCTGGGTCTTCAAGTCGCTGTGGAGTCCCTTCCTGGAACTGGCGTCGAGCAAGAAGACCATGGTGGTGCTGTTCCAGTTCCTCGGTGGCCTGAGCCTGGGCCTGATCGCGCTGGCCCTGCAAACGCCGCTGTGGTTCGCCGCCAGCATCGCCGTGCTGTTCGTCGCCGCGCTGGCCTCGTCGACGCACGACATCGTCTGCGACGGCCTGTATATCGCCAGCCTGTCGGACAAGCAGCAGGCCGCCTACGCGGGCTGGCAAGGCGCCTTCTTCAACGCCGGCAAATTCATTTCGCTGGGCGGCCTGGTGATCCTGGCCGGCTACCTGGAGAAAAAAATCGGCATCAAGCCGGCATGGTCGGTGATCTTCCTGATCATCGGCGCCATGATGCTGTCGCTGGCCGCCTACCACCTGTGGGCGCTGCCGCAGGTACGCAACGCGGCCGTGGCAGACAAGAGCGTGGCCGGCATCAGCCGCACCTTGTGGGACGTGCTGGTGGACTTCCTGAAAAAACCCGGCATCTGGGGCATGATCGCCTTCATCATCCTGTTTCGCGCGGGCGAGGCGCAAGTGCAGACCATCGGCCCGCTGTTCCTGCGCGAAGCGCGCGAACTGGGCGGCTTGGGCCTGTCGACGACGGAAGTGGGCGCCGTGTACGGCACGGCCGGCACCGTGGCATTCCTGCTGGGCAGCATCGGCGGCGGCTACTTCACTTCCTGGCTGGGCCTCAAGCGCGCCATGTTCTTCCTGATCCTGGCCATGAACTTGCCGAACCTGGTGTTCTACTACCTGAGCCACAGCATGCCGACCGACCTGACCCTGATCACGGCCGCGCTCAGCGTGGAAATGTTCGGCTATGGCTTCGGCTTCGTCGGCCTGATCCTGTTCATGATGCAGGTGGTCTCCGTGGGCAAGTACCAGACGGCCCACTATGCGTTCGCCACCGGCGTGATGCAGCTGGGCTTCGTGCTGTTCAAGATGATCAGCGGCGATATCCAGACGGCGCTCGGCTACAAGACCTTTTTCCTGTGGGTGCTGGTGTCGGCCGTGCCCGTATTGATCCTGTCGCGCTTCATGCGCATCGGACCAAAGGCCCCCTCCGACCAGGCTGACGCCGGCGCCACGTCCGCGCCGGCCAGCGCAAGCTAGGAATCGCACAGTCCATGGCACATATCGCATTAAAGAATATCGTCAAGCGGTACGACGACAAGCACCCGGTCATCCACGGCATCGACCTCGATATCCGCGACGGCGAATTCGTCGTCTTCGTGGGGCCGTCCGGCTGCGGCAAATCGACCCTGCTGCGCATGATCGCGGGATTGGAAGACATCACGGACGGCGAGCTGCATATCGGCGGCAAGCTGGCCAACGATATCGCGCCGGCCGAGCGTGGCCTGGCCATGGTCTTCCAGAGCTACGCCCTGTATCCGCACATGACGGTGTTCGAGAACATGGCCTTCGCCCTGAGCCTGGCCAGACACAAGAAGGCCGAGGTGCGCGCTGCCGTCGAGCGCGCGGCCGAGATCCTGCAAATCACGCCACTATTGAAACGCAAGCCGAAAGATCTGTCGGGCGGCCAGCGCCAGCGCGTGGCCATCGGCCGCGCCATCGTGCGCAAACCACAGGTGTTCCTGTTCGACGAACCGCTGTCGAACCTCGACGCCTCCTTGCGCGTGCAGATGCGGGTGGAAATCTCGCGCCTGCACCAGGAATTGAAAACCACGATGATCTACGTCACGCACGACCAGGTCGAAGCGATGACCCTGGGCGAGCGCATCGTCGTCTTCAACGGCGGGCGCATCGAGCAGGTGGGCAGCCCGCACGCGCTGTATAACAATCCCGGCAACCTGTTCGTGGCCGGCTTCCTCGGCGCGCCGAAGATGAATTTCGTCGCTTGCGAGGCCGTTGCCTGCGGTCCCGGCTCCGTGGCCGTGCGCCTGCCCGGCGGCGCCGTCATCGACGTCGAAGCGCAGGGCGAGACCGTGGCGCCAGGCGACCAGCTGACCCTGGGCGTGCGCGCCGAACATGTGGTCCTGCAGCACGGGGAGACGGCGAACAATAACGTGATCGAGGCCAGTGTCAGCCATGTCGAATATCTGGGCGACGTGGCCATCGTTTACGCCAGCATGCCGGGCGTGACCGAGATGCTGGCCGAAATGCTGGCAATTAAGCTGCCGGCCGAGGATGGCTTGCGCCAGGCGGGCGAGACCATGCGCCTGCATCTGCCGCCGCAGCGCTGCCTGCTGTTCGATGCCAAAGGGCAAGCCCTGGCGCGCACGTTTGGCGCTCCGGCCCAGCCGTTTATGTGACAATAGCCGTTGTTTACCATGCTGCCGCCCTTTGACTTGTGCGATCAGGATGGCAGAATACGTGTTTTTTAAGATTCCCTGCCCCCGGAAAATGCCGCCACACGCTGTTGCGGCAACCAGTACCGGAGCGTATTTTTGTTATTGATTGAAGGATAACCCATGTCCCAATTCCGTCTTGCCCGTCTTAGCCTGCTCCTGGCCGCCATCGGCCTGAATGTCCTGCCATCCCTGTCGCATGCGCAGGATGCCAAGCCTGCCGCTGCTGCCGGTGCACCCGCCGCCGCAGCAGAATCGGTGCGCCCTGAAGTGTTCAAGCTGCTCGATCCGACTGCCGTGAAGGCATCGATGGATGCCAAAAACTACGCCGACGTGCAAAGCCGCATTGACCAGGCTGCCGCCATTCCAGCCCTGACGCCGTATGAAACGTTCGTGCTGAACCGCCTGCGCGTAGCGCTGGCCTCGACCACCAACAATGCACCGATGGCCATGACGGCGCTGGAAGCGGTGATCGAATCGGGCAAGCTGGACAAAAAATCGGAAGGCGACTTCATCCAGGCCCTGGCGAACTATCACTACAACGCCAAGGATTACCCGAACGCCATCAAATGGTTCACCCGTTACCAGACGGCAACAGGCGACGTGGCCACCGTGCGTCCCTACATCATCCGCTCCTATTACTTCAGCAACGATTTCGCGCGCGCCAAGCAGGAACTGATGGCCGACGTAACGGCCAAGCAGCAAGCGGGCAAGACGCCGAGTATCGAAGAACTGCAATTGCTGGCCAACACGGGATCGAAGAGCAAGGATCCGGCCACCTACCTGGTCGCCATGGAAAACCTGGTGCGCTACTACCCGTCGGACGACTACTGGAGCGACCTGCTGGGCCGTTTGCAAGGCAAGGCCGGTTATTCGGACCGCTTCGCGCTGGACGTGCTGCGCCTGCAATTCAAGGCCGTCGGCACCATGCCGCCGCAAGATTACAGCGACATGGCTGAAATCGCCTTGCAAAACGCCTTCCCGACGGAAGCGAAAAAAGTCCTCGACGCCGGCTTTGCCAAAGGCGTGCTGGGCACGGGCGCGAATGCTGCCAAGCATAAGAAGCTGCGCGACCAGGCCAACAAGGCTGCCGCCGACGATGTGAAAAACATCGCCAGCGGCGAAGCGTCGGCCATGAAGAGCAAAGATGGCACGGGCTTGATCAACCTGGGCTACGCCTTCGTGACGATGGACCAGTTCGACAAAGGTATCGACCTGATCCAGAAAGGCATCGCCAAGGGCGGCCTGAAGCGTGCTGAAGACGCCAAACTGCGCCTCGGCTATTCCTACGCCATGGCGGGCAAGAAAGACGACGCCATCAAGGTACTGGAAACGGTCAAGGGCGGCGACGGCGTGGGCGACCTGGCCCGCTACTGGATCCTGTGGCTGAACCGTCCTGCCACGGCAGCGGTAGCACCGGCAGCAGCGGCACAGTAATTCCTGCTCCTTCAAGCATGCGCAAGGCAGTTCCCGGCTCAGGCCGGGGCTGCTTTTTTTTCGACCTTCTTTCATCCTTCCATGCCGCCAGCCACCTCCCCCACCGCCGAACGATTGACCAGCCTGGACGCCTTTCGCGGCTTCGTGATCGTCACCATGATCTGGGTCAACTACCTGGCCGGCATGCCCGGCATTGCCTATTGGCTCGAACATGCGGGAGCGCGCGCCGACGGCATCACCCTGCCCGACCTGGTCTTTCCCGGCTTTCTGTTCATGGTCGGCATGGCCATTCCACTGGCCTTGCAGCGCCATTGCGGCCACGTCACGCCAGCCTTGCTGGGACGCCTGCTGTGGCGCTCCGCCAGCCTGATGCTGGCCGGCGTGGTGCTGGCGAATGCCTACCGCTATGATGCGCAGGCGGCGCTGCTGCCGCAGGCCGTGTTCTTCCTTCTGTTTTATTTGGCGATGATCCTGCTGTGGCGCCAGGGCGCGGGCAGGTTTGAGCTGGCTGCAGGCGGCGCCCTGATGCTGTTCCTGCTGGCGACCTTCCGCGGCGAACTGAATGCGGAATTTTCCAGTACCTGGCTACAACCATCGTGGTGGGGCATCCTTGGCATGATCGGCTGGTCCTACCTGCTGTGCAGCCTGTTGTACCTGGCGTGCCAGGGCAGCGGCACGGCGCTGATGGGCGTGTTTTCCCTGCTGATCGCGCTGTTCATGGGTGGCATGGCGGGCAGCCTGGATTTCCTGCCGACTAGCATCAACGGGTTTGTCAACGTGCCGCAGGTGCTCGGTTCGACGGCGGCCAATGTGTTGGCCGGCACCCTAGTGGGCCAGCTGTTCCTGCGCGGCGCGGCCCTGAACCATGCCCAGAGGATACATTTCATGGCGTGGTTCGCGCTGGGTCTGCTGGCGGCAGGCCTGCTGCTGCGGCCGTATCACAACATCAACAAGATCGCGGCAACGGAGTCCTACACGCTCGTGTGCAGCGCCCTCATCCTGGCCATGTTCCTCGTATTTTATGTCGTCATCGACGTGTGGCGCTGGCGCGCCTGGGCAGTGCTACTGTTACCCGCCGGTACCAATGCCCTGTTCGCCTACATCGTGCCCGACCTGTGGCAGCAACTGGCGGCCGTACTGCACCTGCCGCGCTTCTGGTGGCCCTATCTGGAGACGGGCGGCGCGGCCGGCCTGTGGAATGCCGCCGCCGTCACCGCCCTGATGCTGCTCTTCACCGCGCTGGCCACGCGTTACGGCCTGAAGTTGAAGTTTTAGACCTTGATATAGAGCTTGCGCTTGTCCATGCCGTAGGCGATCAGCCAGCACAGCAGCATGAAGCTGACGGCGAACAGCATGGATCCCACCCGCGCCGGCGCCCAGCCTGTAAACCACTGCTGGTACAGCCACTGGTACAGGTTGCCGCCGCCGATGCGCACGGTAAAGGCGATGATTACCAGCACTTCCGACACCAGGTAGATGAACAGGGTGTTCTTGCCGAAGACTTCAAAAAAATACGTCCAGCCCGTGATTTTGCGCACGTCGATGACGAACATCAGCAACGCCAGCAGCAACAAGTCCAGGCCGATGCCCAGCATCACGTAAGAGCTGGTCCACAGTTTCTTATTGATCGGAAACACTTCATTCCAGCACAGGGCCACCGCCACGCAGAAGACGCCAGCCACGGCCAGCTGAGCCAAGCTGGAGCGCAGCTGCGCCGGCGCCGCCTGGCGCAGGAAACTGCCCGCCAGGTAGCCGGCGATGACATTGACGATAGCCGGCAAGGTGCCGAGGATACCTTCCGGATCGAAGGCGATGCCTTCGCCGTGATACAGGTGGCTGTCACCCAGCAGGATCAGGTCCAGCTTGGCCGGCGCGTTGCCGTGCAGGCTGTAGTCGCCCCATGTCGCCAGGATGGCCCAGTAGCCGAGCAAGGCGCAGGCGCTGAAGACCAGCGCGCCCCGTGTCTTCCAGTAGTGCAGGATCAAGGCGGCGGCCAGGTAGCACACGGCGATGCGCTGCAGTACGCCGGGGATGCGCGTATGCGACAGGGGCGACCAGGCGAACTGGCCCGCATCGTCGAGCTTGAAGAAGGGGAACCAGTACAGCAGGAATCCCAGTAAGAAGATCAGCGCGCTGCGCTTGCACAGCTTGGCCAGTACGGCGCCATGGCCCAGGTTTTCATATTTCCCCAGCGCAAAAGCCAGCGCATTGCCGACGACAAATAAAAAACTGGGGAAGACCAGGTCCGTCAGGGTAAAACCATGCCATTCGGCATGCAGGAACGGCGCATACACACTGCCCCAGTCGCCGGGTGTATTGACGAAGATCATCAGGGCCACGGTCAGGCCGCGCAGGACGTCGAGGGCGAGGTAGCGTTGAGGTGCAATAGTCATGGTCAAACAATTCCAAATGAGAAAAACCTCCTTCCTGCTTGCGGCAAGGAGGCAGCAAAAACCCTTACGCCGCAGGATACAAGCTTCGCGGGCGCAAGTCATGCTGGCGACCGGCGGCGACAGCCCTGGCATGAACAAGACAGAAGCGGCCCTGCCGGTGAGCGCAAAAAAAAAGCAAGCTCCTGAAGCAGGAACTTGCTTGAAAGACCGAGGAAGACCTGGCCTGACGCGGGCGCATCAGGCCTGATCGTCTTGCTTACAGCTTGGCGCGCAGGCCCAGGTAGAAGGTACGGCCATTGCTGTAGAACGCGCGTGGCTGATCGCGGTTTTCAGCGTACATTTTGATGGTCGTGTTCGTCAGGTTAAGCGCATCGAACGTGATCGTGAAGTGTTCGTTGATCTTGTAGTTGAGCGAACCGGCCAGGCCGCCCGCACCTTCGACGTGCTGGCTGGCGCCACGGTCCACGCCCGCCTTGTAGGACGAACGGTAGTTGTAGGCCAGGCGAGCGCTGAGCGCATTGGCTTCGTAGAAGGCCGTCAGGTTATACGTGCTGCGCGATGCGTTGACCAGTTCGTCACCGTTATCCAGCTTGCCATCGGCATAGGTGTAGTTGGCCAAAATGCCGAAGTCACCGAACAGCGGTTGCTGATAGCTGAATTCCGCGCCCTTGTTCTTGCCGCTGGTATTGAATGGCGACGTAATCTGGTACACGGTGTTGGTACCACGCTTGCTATTGTAATAAGAGGCATTTACGGTACCATTCGACACCACCGACTTCAGGTCCATGTAGAACAGGCCGACCGAGAAAGCAGACTTCGGAGCAAAATACCATTCGGCGCTGACTTCAGCGTTATCCGATTTGACAGGATCAAGCTGGACGTTACCACCGGTACCGCTCAATGCATCGTCATTCAGCGAAACCGAGCCACCGAGCGCACTGTAGTCCGGACGGGCGATGGTGCGGGCAACGGCAGCCCGGACGACCAAATCGTTGCGCACATCGAATTTGATGTTGGCGCTAGGCAAGTAGTCATTATAGGTGCGCTCAAACAGGTTCTGCGAGTATGGTTCCCAATCGGAACCGGTGATCGGGCCGCCCTTCTTGTTAACCAGGCTGGACTGTTTGGTTTGCACCGCGCGCAAACCAAAGTTACCGCTCCAGTTATCGCCCGTCACATTGGCCATGGCATAGATAGCCGAAGTTTTTTCCTTCAGCTTGAATTCATCGGTCCAGTTGTGGCGTGCCACACGGTCGAGATTGCGGTTACCAGGAATCGCGCCCCAAACGCCCAGCGCTGCCCCGTCATACTTGAAGTAGTTCGACGACAGGTTGCCACCCAGATTCTTGGCGAAGTCGCTAGGGTATTGGGTACCATTCCAGACAGGCCCCGGATTGGCGATACCCAGAGGTCCCGGTTTGGATTCCAGCGGGTGTTCGGCATCGCGCTTGTGATCGGTCAAACGTGCACCGAACTTGACGGAATCCCAGATGCCGGACGACAGGCGCAGTTCTGCGTCGATCTGGGCATATTTTTCCTGGTCGACGGAACGCGATTCGCCGCCTCCGATCCAAGCCGTCGAGCCTGGTTTGGTGGTCGTGCCGCCCGGATAGGAAACGCTGGCCGGACTCATGCCGTTCAATTGATACACCATGCCGCCATCGACGTTGTTCTGGTAGTAGACATCATTGCGGTCATAGCCCACGCCATGGGTCTTGCCCAGCTTGCCGGTCAGGGTCAGGTCCTTGGTGGCGCGGTACTTGAAGTTGAAATCGAGGTAGTACGATTCGCCACCGGCGTCAGGACGGTAGATATTGTCAACTTCGCCCGCGTTCGTGGCGAAGGTGGCGCCTGTCATCGTGCCGTTCTTGACCGTATAGTTGGTCGGTATCTGGCCGTTCGGCACGCCGTCTTTCGTGCTGTTGATCGAGTTGGCGGGCGCGGCCAGCCAGTTGGTGTTCTGATGCGGCGCCTTCAGTTGCGAATAGAAGCCGTTCACGTCCAGGGTCAAGTCCTTGCTGGGCTTGAATTCGATGTCGAATGCGCCGCCTTCGCGGGTTTTCTTTTGCTCGAACAGGCTGGCGCCAATAAAGGTCGGCACTTTCACGCCGGCCAGTTCCGGACGGGCCTGGGCTGCGACGCTGTTCGCAGCGATCGGCGTGTAGCCGAGGATTTCCTGGCCATCGCGGCGCACGGTCGATTTTTGCGAAAAGCCCTGCACCATGATGCCCAAGGTATTCGTGTCATTCTTCCAGTTCACCAGGCCGGAGAACTGAGGATCGGTCTTGCCGGCCAGATCGTTGTAGAAACCCTGGATCGAACCTTCAGCCGTGAGCTGGTTCTTGAATTCCAGCGGACGGCGGGTGATCACGTCGATCACCCCCGAGACGCCGCCTTCAGGCAGGTCTGCCGTGGCGCTCTTGTGCACGACGACGGAGCTCACCAGTTCCGATGGCAGCAAGGAGAAGCTGCTGCTGCGGCCGACGTTGCCGCCGAATTGATTCAGCACGAACCAGTCGCCCGTGCTGATGGCGTGGCCGTTGAACAGGGTTTGCTGGAAGCTCGGGCTGGTGCCGCGCAGGCTGACGCGGTCGTTTTCGCCGAAGCCGCCTTCACCACCGGCCGACGATTGGGTATTCACACCTGGCAGGCGCTGGATCGCGTCAGCCACGTTACGGTCTGGCATCTTGCCGATATCTTCGGCGGTGATCACTTCCACCACGGAATCCGCATTACGTTTTTGCTTCAGCGATTTTTCCAGCGAGGCACGCACGCCGGTCACCGTCACTACGGTGGACACGTCGTCGGCGGGCGCTTCCTGCGCCTGCGCCGAAAAGGCCAGACCAGCGACCATCACGGCGACGGCCGTAGCGATCGGCGTACGGCTACGCGATCCGGATTTCACGACGGCAGCTGCAGGTGTCAAATTGCGTTTCATGTACTCCCCCTTGATTTAGGCTCCAGGATTGGACCCTTTTCATTTTTAACGTAGGTCTTCTTTCCAGCCCGCCCACTCTCGCCGGCATGCTGCAGACCCTTCGGCACAACCACTTACAAAACCAATTCAACGCCAATATACTACTATCCAATACCAGAACACTACCAGTTGCAACTTTTTTTTTATAACGTTGTTTGAATCACACAGACCACTTTATCTAAATCAATCTGTAGCCCGTATGGGCGGGCTAAATACCGGCGAAGCCAGGCATAAATTGCTGGCCTGACAATTCAAATTGGTTTTATAACGGCCTTTTTTGGTATTATCCAGCGACACAAAACAGATACAGAGCGCGTCTGCAACGCGCCGTAACGGAGACCCTCAGCGTATGACAACCCTGGCTCACATCATGCAAGGCCTGGGGCAGACGAGTAGCCTGCCCCTGTACCAGCAACTGCAGCGCGCGCTGCGCGAAGCGATCGACAAGCGCATCCTCGGCCCCGAGGAAGCCTTGCCGGCCGAGCGCCAGTTGGCCAGCGACCTGTCCGTCTCGCGCATCACCGTGCGCAAGGCCATCGATGGCCTCGTCAACGAGGGCTTGCTGGTGCGGCGCCCCGGTTCGGGCAATTTCATCAATACGCGCATCGAGAAAAACTTCGCCAAGCTGACTTCGTTTTCCGAGGATATGCGGGCGCGCGGACGCACGCCGCGCAGCGTGTGGCTCAAGCGCGCAGAGGGCACCGTCACGCCGGAAGAGGCCTTGCGCCTGCGGCTGTCGCCGGGCGCGCCCGTGTACCGTTTTCACCGCATCCGCTATGCGGACGAGATACCGATGTGCCTGGAGTACGCCACCATCGTCGCCAGCTGCCTGCCGGCGCTCGACGCCGTCGACGTGTCCATGTATGACGCACTGGAACAGGCGGGCAACCGGCCCGTGCGCGCCTTGCAGCGCCTCAGCGCGCTTTTACTGACGGGGGAACAGGCCAGCCTGTTGCAGGCGGAGGAAGGTGACGCAGGCTTGTCGGTGGAAAGGCTGGGCTTTTTGCGCGATGGCCGCGCCGTGGAATTTTGCCGCTCCTATTTCCGCGGCGATATGTATGACTTCGTGGCCGAATTAAGTACCAATTAATACCGGATGCACGAATTTCTCAATACCAGATAACACCACTTATTGCAGTGCAATATATATGCCGGCATCGCGCCGATATATGCACGGCGGTGCTGCAATAATCGGCGGACATTATCTAGCCCCATGCGAAAAATATAAAAGAAGGCGGCGCAATGGGGTTTTGCGCATTGCAGCAAAATGTGGCCTTACTTGTCACGGAGCAGGCACGGCGCGGCGGCCCAGGCACAGCAAAATCACGCTCAGCGCCACGCACAGCCAGCCGAACAACGGCCCCAGCCATCCGGCCCAGGTGGATATAGACGGGTGGGCCGGCAGCGGCGCCAGCAAGGTGCTGCCCGGCATGGCCCTGCTGGCCCGCTCCGCCAGCACGTGTCCATACGCATCGCTGACCGTCAGCACACCCTCGCGCGCCGCGCGCAGCACCGCATAACCGTTTTCCACGCCGCGCACGACGGTCATGCGCGCGCCCATCCAGGCGTCAAGCTGGAAATCCCAGGCCGGCACCAGCATCACCTGCGCCCCGGCCGCGCCATACGCCTGCCCCAAGGGCGCGAAATGCATGTCCTTGCAGATGGCCAGGCCCATGGCCTGCCCCGCCACAGGCTGCACGGCATACGCGCTGCCAGCAAGAAAGTCGCGCTCGGGCGGGGCCAGATGATGTTTTTGATAGCTGACAGGCGCGGCGCCATCGGGCGCGAACAGCCAGGCCAGGTTGCGCCGGCCGGCAGCGTCTTGCACGCCGAGGCCCAGCGTGATCCACACGCCCGCGCTGCGCGCCAGCGCCTGGAAACGCTGCCGCACGGCGTCCGCCTGCGCCGGCGCCAGCACGGCTATCTTTTCCGGCAACAACACCAGACTGGCGCCCTGCCCGGCCAGCTCTTCGACGTGGCGCGCGTACTGGTCCCAGATGGCTTGCGCGCGCGCCGGCGGCGTGGCCGGGCCGATAAAGTCATCGATGGCCACCAGCCCCGCCAGCGGCCCGTCCGGTGCCGGCTCGCTTGATGCCGACACGCCGTGCACGCGCCAGGCACCACCAGCGAACGCGGCCGCCAGCAACAACACAGTCACGCCCGCCGCCGGCGCATACGCACGGCCGCCCGCCAGCAGCAAGGCAAGCGCGGATGGCGCCAGGCACAGCAAAAACAGCAAGCCAGGCACGCCCGCCAGGGCCGCCACTTGCAGTACGGCAACGTTATCCGCTTGCGAATACGCGAGGCTGCCCCAGTTACCGTCCGGTAGCAAGGCCGCCATCAAGGTATCGATGGCTACCCACAGCACGGGATAGGCCAGCACTGTCCAGCCGGAGCGGTAGCGCAGCACGAGGCGCCGCGTGGCCAGCACCACCAGCAGCCACAGCAGTGCCTTGACGAGCATCACGGCCAGCACTGCCGGCAAGGGCATGAGCAAGCGGAAATAGGCAAAATTGGATGACAGGCCCAGCATGGCGGCCAGGAACGTCATCCAGGCCGCATCGCGGCGCGACGAGCGCAGGGCCAGCCACAGCACGGGCAACGGCGCGCACCAGGCCAGCCAGCCCAGCGGCTGTGGCCCCAGCACCCAGTACAGGGGCAAGCCTGCAGCCAATGCGGCGGCGATTTGCAACAGGCGCTGGCGCAGCGCGGTACTGCCGGCAGCCGGCGCAGACAAGGTATTGAGCATGGTCATGCCTTCAAGGGGAGCCAGATTCCCACGCCGCCAATGCCGCTGGCAGGATCGAAATGCTGGTCGTAGCGTTCAAAATCGGGCGCGTCGGCCACTTCCAGCCCGGACTGGGGCAGCCACTCGTTCCACACCGTATGCCAGGTGGTGCGGATGGTGGAAATATGCCCGCGGTGGTGAAACACGGCATAGCGCTGCGGCGCGATGCGCAGCCGCGTCCAGCCGTCGGGAGCCTGGGAAAAGTCGCTCACCGGCATGGCGCACAGATAATCGAAATTGCCCGCATCGTCATTGTTGCAGCACACGCCATACACCAGCTGGCCAGGCGCCATATGGGGCAGGAAGCGCTGCCACAGGGCGGGAATGCCGGTAGACGTTTCCGCGCGATAACGTTCTGCCAAACCCGTCACCAGCAAGGCGGGCCCCTGCTTGAAACGGGGTGGCTCCAGGACCACGCCCGGCGCCACATCGATTTTGATGGCCTCCACCAGCGCGAGGTTGGCGACGTGGCGCTGGGCCCGCACCTTTTCCGGCGTGAGCTGGAACTGCTCGCGGAAGGCCCGCGTAAATGCCTCGTGGGAACTGTAACCGGCCTGCAGCGCGACCGAAAGAATGTCTTGCGCGCCCTGCGCCAGCACGCGGGCCGCCTCGCTGAGCCGGCGCGCCCGCACATAGCGCATCACGGAGTGGCCCGTGGCCAGGCCAAACGCGCGCGTCAGGTGACACGGCGAGGCGCCGCCCACGTGGGCGATATCGCCGAGCGAGATATTCTCCGCATAATGCGATTCGATATACCAGAGTGCCTTGGCAAGATAGTGCATGAACGCTTCCCGTTGAACGAGCAGCGACTGTAGCATTTTCGGGTGACGGGGATTTGATTGAAATTGCGCAATGCGGGCATATTTGCGCGTGCGCTTTTCGCACACGAGCTGGCCGCTGCTGATCCGAGCCAATCAGCAGCGCCGCATCCTGCACGCCGATGTATCGCTGGCAATGGTTTGCAGGGTACAGATGTCACCACTCCGTTTGAGGCAGAGTGCCCACGCTACGCTGCCCCGCGGTGGCGGGTTTGATGCAGATCAGTGAAACGGATCTTACTTTTCTTCGGGGGGCGGCAGGAAGCAGGCTTCGACGATCTGCAGGTCGTTATCCTTGGCAAATTCGCGCACGAAGTGAAACGCCATCGGTTCGATTTCGCGCAATTTGGTGTTGACGACCACCGACTTGACGCCATTGACGACGGTCGGGCGCACGTAGGGCGAATACTGGAGGTGCGCATTGCGTCCGCCACCTTCGGGATTGAAACAGGACATCACTCCACAAAGGCGCTCGGCCCAATCGCTGGGTCGGAATTGCTTGCCATTGCTGGTGAGACCAAGGATGAAGAACTCATCTGAGAGTTCCCCTGTTTTTTGAGATAACTCGGCCATGTGGCTTGTCGGGACTGGATTGCGTGAATGGCCCCGGCGGGTAAGCCGGGCTGGTAATTCAACTACGTTTGCTGCGGTAAGCCAGTATTATATCTTATAGAAGACTTGGGTTCTACCTCGATCTGCCCTGACTATGCAAACAGGGGCCGGCACGCCTTGCGCACCAGCCCCTATTTTAACCTTGTTCCACGCGCAAGGCGCATGGATGGCACGTGTACGCCCCCGTCAGCCGAGGAAAACGGCGCCCGACATCAACAGCAGCAACAGCATCCACAGCAGCAAGGCGCGCCAGACCAGGCCGACCGTGCTCTGCAAGGCGCGCGCACCGGGCTCTTCGCCTGGCAGGATATCGCTTTCGCTGTCGCTGTCATCAACGGCCATGTCGGGCGTGACGAGCACGCGCGCCGCCGTTTCCGCTGGCGTGCCCAGGCGTACGCCCATGGCGCCGCCGCCGGCCGTCAGGATGATGCCGATGGCCTCGTCCTCCCAGCGCTGGGCGAAATTGCGCCAGGCGTAGATGGCATCCTCGAAATTGCCGACCACGGCAAACGCCACGGCCGTCAGGCGCACGGGGATCCAGTCGATCCAGTAAAAGGCGCGCGCGGCGAACTGGCCGAAGGCTTCATTGCGCATGTGCTCGGGCTCGTTCCAGGCGCGCGCTAGGTATTCGGCTACGCGGTACATCACGGCGCAGGCAGGGCCCAGCGGCATGAGGAACCAGAAGAACACGCCAAAGACATTGCGATGCGTGGTGACCAGGGCTTTTTCCACGGCGATGCGGGCAATTTCGCTCGCTTCCATGCCCACCGTGTCGAGCTTGGTCCAGTCTGCCAGCAAGGTGCGCGCGGTCGCTTCGTCGCCGGCGCTCAAGGCCAGCTGGATCGAGGTGAAGTAATGGCTGTAATGACGGAAGCCCAGGGTCAGGTAGACGATGAGGACGTTCCAGGCAAAGGCCAGCAGGGTCAGCTGATAATGCTGCAAGAGCCAGTAAATGCCAGCCGTCGGCACCATCAGCACGCCGATCATGAGGAACCAGCCCATGCGGCCATGGTTGGCGTGGCCGGCATTGAACCAGGTCTCCATGCGCATTGCCAGGCTCTTGATTTCGGCGTAGATCGGATTGTCCGCGCGCAAAGGTTTGAGCTGCTCGATCAGCAATGCGCAAAGTATGGAGAGAAATGTCATCAAACGTCCTTTTTGTCTTTTTCAGCAATACCGCAATGCCCGCTACGATAGCGCAGTGCAGTGCTGGAATCAAACTTATTACGTGCGGGGCACCATTTTACGCGCGCAAGAGGTGAAACAGATTGCGCAGCATGCCGGCGGTGGCGCCCCAAATGTAGAAGCGCTCATACGGCATCGCGTAGAACGAGCGCCGTCCGCCGGGCAATTCCACCGACAGGCGCTGATGATTGAGGCCATCCATAAGAAAGGCCAGCGGCACTTCAAAGATTTCCGCCACTTCGGACGGGTCGGCGCGCAATTCGAACGGTGGCGTCACCAGGCCCACCACGGGCGTAACCTGGTAGCCGGTGCCCGTCAGGTAGTCGGGCAGGCAGCCCAGCACTTCAATGTGCTCGCGCGCCAGGCCGACTTCTTCTTCCGTTTCGCGCAGGGCCGTCGCGATGGGCGACGCATCGAAGGCTTCGCTGCGCCCGCCGGGAAAGCTGACCTGGCCCGCATGGCTGCTCAGATGATCCGTGCGCATGGTCAGCAAGATGGTCAAGCCCTGCGGGCGCTGCACCAGCGGAATGAGCACGGCGGCGCGCACCGGCACGGCGCGGGCGGAGAGGAAATCCTGGGTAATCTCGGGCTGCCAGTCAGGCTGTTCGGCCAGGCGCTGGCGCAGCCAGCCGGGCGTCAGGCGCACGGCGTCCAGCGCCGCCTCGCCGGCGATCGAATCAATGGCTAGTTGTTTTGGATCAAATGCGATAGTGGCCATGGCAGCTTGCCTCAATAGCAATTCAGAATAAAAAAAGGGCGCCGTAAGGCACCCTTTTCCCAACGCAGACGCTGATATTACGCGCTTGCTTTCGCCACAACGCGGCGATTTGGCAATTTTTCTTTGATACGCGCCGATTTACCCGAACGCTCACGCAGATAGTACAGCTTGGCGCGGCGAACATCACCACGGCGTTTCACTTCGATCGAAGCGATCAGCGGCGAGTACAGTTGGAACGTACGCTCAACGCCTTCGCCGGACGAGATCTTACGAACGATGAAGTTCGAGTTCAGGCCACGGTTACGACGGGAGATAACGACGCCTTCGTAAGCCTGGGCGCGCTTGCGCGTACCTTCGACTACGTTGACGCTGACGATAACGGTATCGCCTGGTGCGAATTCAGGAATGGTTTTACCCAGACGAGCAATTTCTTCCTGCTCTAATTGTTGAATCAAGTCCATTTTATAACTCCGAAAACCATCATGCCGGCGCACTGTGGATAGCAAGTATCCGCCCGGTAGAGGATGGGTATTACCAATTTGGGCAACATGCCCGGCACTGCAAAGCCACCCTGCTTGCCGTCCGAAAACGGCTTACAGACTGGCCAGGAATTTTTCGTCTGTCTTGCTGAGCAAGCCGGCGGCGCGCGCACTGACCAGCAGGTCAGGCCGCTTTGTCGCGGTCGCTTCCAGCATGCGCTGGCGGCGCCACTTGACGATCTCGGCATGATTGCCACCCATCAAGACGGGCGGCACGGCCATGCCTTCATATGTTTCCGGTCGCGTGTAGTGCGGCGAATCGAGCAAGCCATTGACGAAGCTGTCCTCGATGGCCGATGCCTCGGTGTTCAAGACACCCGGCAACAGGCGGATCACCGCATCCATCAGCGCCATGGCAGGCAATTCACCGCCCGACAGGACGAAGTCGCCGACACTAATTTCTTCGTCGACGCAACGGTCCAGCAAACGCTGGTCCACGGCTTCATAGCGGCCACACAGGATCACCAAACCAGGTTCGGCTTTCAGCTGCGTGACGCGCTCGTGCGTCAACGGACGGCCTTGCGGCGACATGAACACCACGCGGGGCGCCGCCAGTCCCAATTCGGTCTGGCGTTGCTTCGCGGCGTTAATTGTCGCTTCAAGGGGACGGGCCATCATCACCATGCCGGGGCCGCCGCCATACGGGCGGTCATCCACGGTACGGTGATTGTCGGTGGTGAAATCACGGGGATTCCACAGCGACAAGCCACATTTCCCCTGCTCGAAGGCGCGCCGGGTCACACCCGACTGCGTCAGCGCGGCAAACATTTCCGGGAACAGGGTCACGACATCAAATTGCATCGATCACCATCCTGCAACGTTTGCCCGGCGCATTGTTAAGCGCAGGCGGTTTAATAATCGAGGCCCCAGTCGACCGTGATCTTGTTGGCAGCCTTGTCAACATTAATGACAAACTGGCCAACAAACGGGATCAGGCGCTCAGGCGCCTTTTCAACGGTCTCATCGGCAGTGGCGACGGGGGTGACGCGCAAGATCGACTGCGGACCATTGCTCATCATGTCATGCACTGTGCCGAGGCACTCGCCTTGCAAATTCTCGACTGTCAGTCCGATCAGATCGGACCAATAAAATTCATCGGCCGTCAGCGTCGGGAAATGGCTACGCGGAATTTGCACAGAGACGCCTTTCAGCGCTTCTGCGGCATCCCGCCCGACCACACCCACCAGCTGGGCCACGACGTCGCCGCCGTGTAACTTCGCTTGCCTGACTTGAACATCATGCAAGGTCGGTTTATCAAACCACCAGGTTTTGACGCTTAATAATGCATCCGCGTCGTCGGAGAAAGGAGTGATCCTGACTCCGCCAGCAATGCCATAAGCACCGGAGACATAGCCTACCTGTACCAGGTCATCGGGGACTTTCACCCCGGATGCAGTCTTGACCGTCAAACCAGTGATCTAATTAAGCTGCTGCTTTGTTGTTGCTAGCTACCAGGCGAGCAACGGTTGGCGACAATTGTGCGCCAACGCCTTGCCAGTAGGCCAGACGGTCTGCGGTGATACGCAGTGGAACTTCGCCACCTTGCGCCATCGGGTTGTAAAAACCGATACGCTCAATGAAGCGACCATCGCGGCGATTGCGCGAATCAGTAGCGACGATGTTGAAGAACGGGCGCTTCTTGGCGCCTCCACGAGCTAAACGAATAACGACCATAATATTTCCAAAAAGTGTGCTGAGGCGGAAAAAGCCGCAAATTATAGCGCGCTTTACCGCCAGGCAGCAAGCGTTATGATGACGGGCGTGTAATTTGGGCTAATCAAACATTATGACCAGTCATGGCCGAAGACGCAATAGGCGCGTGCGTCTATCGTGCCGCCCATGGCTTGGAATCAGGCGAAATCATTACATAAACGCCACAGGAAAATGCTATCGTTGTGCGAGACGATGACCGATACTGGCAATCTTTAACGATGAGCAACTCTGGAGTTCCATGACCACCGCTACCATTTTGCAACAGTCGCACAAGAACAAGGCCTTCACGACACTACTGGCCTTCCTGCTGGGCATGCTGGGCGCGCACCGCTTCTACCTGCATGGCGCCAAAGACCGCTGGGGCTGGCTACACCTGGCCGCCCTGCCTGCCAGCTTGCTGCTGCGCCAGTTGTTTCCCGAGGCCGACTGGTTTTACCAGATACTGCCCTTGACCCTGTCCGCCCTGGGCGGCTTCCTGGAAGCGCTGGTCCTGGGCCTGATGCCGGACGACAAGTGGGATGCGCGCTACAACGCCGCCTCTGGCCGCCTGTCGGACACGGGCTGGCCCTTGGCCGTGGTATTGGTCGCTACCTTGATGCTAGGCGCAGGCGTGCTGATCGCCACCATGGCGCGCCTGTTCGACTTGCTGTACACAGGCGGTGCCTACGGTTAATTTCCATGCGGGCATGACATCAGATGACGCCCGCCGCACGCACATGTAAGTGTTGGTAAGCAATCATGATTTTCCTCTATACTGCATTCACAATGCCAACATTACTGGCACATTCCACACCCCCTAGGAGAAGATCATGATTCGTCGCCCACTCATCCTCGCAGTCGCCGTCACGGCCCTGTTCAGCACCTCCGCCTTCGCGCAAAACCTGTCGCCGAAGGCGCAATACGCCTACGATACGAAGCAAGCCAGCACCCGCTATGCGGACGACAAGAAATTGTGCGCAGAAGAAACCAGCTCGAAAGCCCGCATGCAGTGCCTGCGCGACGCCAAGGGCGAATACGACCAGGCCATCATCAACGCCAAGGCCGCGCAAAAAGCGGGCAATTCCTACGCCAGCCAGCCTTCCAAGCAGCCACAACATCAGATCTGCGCCGATTGCGGCAAAGTGCTGGCAGTCAACGTCGCTGAAAAAGCGGGCGAAGGCGGCGCCCTTGGCATGATCGGCGGCGGCGTGGCCGGCGCCCTGCTGGGCCGCCAGGTCGGCGGCGGACGCGGCAAGGACCTGGCCACCCTGGCCGGCGCCGCTGGCGGCGCGTATGCCGGCAAGCAAGTCGAAGGCCACATGAAGAACGCCAAGACGTGGACCGTCACCGTGCAATATGAAACGGGCGCCAAGGCCGATTTCGCATTTGACCAAGACCCTGGCCTCGCCGCTGGCGACTTGGTACGCAATTCGGGCAACGGCATCGCCCGCCGTTAAGAACGCAGGCAAAGCGTCCATGGCGGCGTTGCATTGTCTTGTCGCACTAGCGTGCTGTCTGCGACAAGGCGCCTTGCCCTGAACGCTTTCCCAAGCACTCTTGATAGAAATAAAAAAAGCGCTGGAGATCACTCTCCAGCGCTTTTTTTGCATTCGGCCAGCTTGAGCTGGCCAAGTTTCAACTTAAAACTGCTCTTCCGACAAGGCCATCACACCGGCGCTGCCGTCGATGATGGTGGCGCGCAAGCCCGGTGCTTGCGACAGGATGTGGTCGGCAAAGAAGCGCGCCGTGGCGATTTTTGCCTTGTAGAACGAGGCGTCGCCGCTGCCTTCCCCCAGCCTTTGCTGTGCCACCACGGCCGCGCGCGCCATTTGCCAGCCGCCCAGCACGATGCCGGCCAGTTTCAGGTACGGCACGCTGCCCGCAAACACGGCCTTGATATCCGTCTTCATGTTCGCCACCACGTATTCCACCACCGCTTCCAGCGCGGCACTGCCTTCGGCCAGGTGGCGCTGCATGGCCTGGAAGTCGGCGCCGGTCAGCTCGCCCAACTGGGCTTCCGTGGCACGCACCTGGGCGATGATGGCTTTCGCCACGGCGCCGCCGTCGCGCACCGTCTTGCGGCCCACGAGGTCGTTGGCTTGGATGGCCGTCGTGCCTTCGTAAATGGTGAGAATCTTGGCGTCGCGGTAATGCTGGGCGGCGCCTGTTTCCTCAATAAAACCCATGCCGCCGTGCACTTGCACGCCATCGCGCGTGACGTCCTGCGACATTTCCGTGGACCAGCCCTTGATGACGGGCACCAGGTATTCATAGGTCGCCAGGCTTTCCGCGCGCACGTCCGCCTCCGGATGGTGGTGCGCCACGTCGCTGATGGCCGCGCCCACGTAGGCCAGCGCGCGCGCCGCCTCCGTTTGCGAGCGCATCGACATCAACATGCGACGCACGTCCGGGTGGTGGATGATGGACACGGGGCCGGGCGAACCGGCCAGGTCGCGCGACTGCACGCGGTCTTTCGCGAACGCCACGGCCTGCTGGTAGGCGCGCTCGGCCAGGCCGATGCCTTGCAAGCCGACGCCGAAGCGGGCGGCGTTCATCATGATGAACATGTATTCGAGGCCACGGTTTTCCTCGCCCACCAGGGTGCCGATGGCGCCGCCGTGGTCGCCGAATTGCAGCACGGCCGTCGGGCTGGCCTTGATGCCCAGCTTGTGCTCGATGGAAACACAGTGCGCGTCATTGCGCTCACCGAGGCTGCCATCCGCGTTGACGAGGAATTTCGGCACGATGAACAGCGAAATGCCTTTTACGCCAGCGGGCGCGTCCGGCGTGCGGGCCAGCACCAGGTGGACGATGTTTTCCGCCATGTCGTGTTCGCCGTACGTGATGAAAATCTTCGTGCCGAAGACTTTATACGTACCGTCGCCCTGCGGCACGGCGCGCGTGCGCACGGCGGCCAGGTCCGACCCCGCTTGCGGCTCCGTCAGATTCATGGTGCCCGTCCACTTGCCCGACACCAGGTTTTCCAGGTAGACCGCCTTTTGCTCATCGCTGCCGGCCGTCAGCAGCGCCTCGATGGCGCCGTCCGACAACAGGGCGACCAAAGCGAAGGAGATGCTGGCCGAGTTGAGCATTTCGATGCAGGGCGTGGCCAGCAGCTTGGGCAAGCCCTGACCGCCGAACTGCGTCGGATGCTGCACGCCCTGCCAGCCCGCTTCGCCGTAAGCCTTGAACGCTTCCTTGAAGCCTTTCGAGGTCGTGACCTGGCCGTCGTGCCAGAAACTGGGCTCCTTGTCGCTGGGGCCGTTCAGGGGGGCCACCACGCCGCCGCAGAACTTGGCGTTCTCTTCCAGAACGGCTTCTGCCGTGTCCGGCGTGGCGTCTTCGCAGCCTGGCAAGGTGTGGATTTCGGCCAGGCCGGCCAGTTCGTTCATCACGAACAACATGTCTTTCAGCGGGGCTTGATAGCTCATCTTCTTTTCTCCAAGAAAAAAGCCACGCGCGGCTCGCCGTGTGGGGCGGGCCGGCGTGGCTTTGTCAGTAACAAAACCGGAAGGGGTGTGACTTAACCCAGTTCTTTGACCAGTTGCGGCACGATCTCGAACAGATCGCCCACGATGCCGTAGTCGGCCACGGCAAAGATCGGCGCTTCCGGATCCTTGTTAATGGCGACGATGGTTTTCGAGTCTTTCATGCCGGCCAGATGCTGGATCGCGCCCGAGATACCGACGGCGATGTACAGCGATGGCGCGACGATTTTGCCCGTCTGGCCCACTTGCCAGTCGTTCGGCACGAAGCCGGCGTCGACGGCGGCGCGCGAAGCACCCATGGCGGCGCCCAGCTTGTCGGCCAGAGGTTCCAGGATGTGGAAGTTCTCGGCCGAACCCATGCCACGGCCGCCCGACACGATGATTTTCGCGGCGGTCAGCTCAGGACGGTCGGACTTGGCAAGTTCGCGGCCCACGAAGGCCGATTTGCCGGCATCGGCAACGGCGGCGACGGTTTCGGTGGCAGCCGAACCGCCGGTGGCGGCAGCCGCGTCGAAACCGGTGGTGCGCACGGTGATGACCTTGATCTTGTCGCCAGATTGCACGGTGGCAATGGCGTTACCGGCGTAGATCGGGCGCTCGAACGTGTCGGGCGAATCGACCTTGGTGATTTCCGAGATTTGCGCTACGTCCAGCTTGGCGGCCACGCGCGGCAGGATGTTCTTGCCGTAGGCGGTGGCTGGCGCCAGGATGTGGCTGTAATTGCCGGCGATGGCCAGCACTTGCTCGGCCACGTTTTCGGCCAGGCCGTCGGCAAAGTATGGCGCGTCGGCCACGATGACTTTCGTCACGCCGGCGATTTGCGCTGCGGCAGCGGCGGCAGCCGCAGCGTTCGAGCCAGCGACGAGCACGTGCACGTCGCCGCCGCACTGGGCAGCCGCGGTCACGGTATGGTGGGTGCTGCCCTTTAAGGTAGCGTTGTCGTGTTCAGCAATAACTAATGCGACCATGATGTGTCCTGTAATTGTTCTGGATAAACGGCGAGGCCGCGCTTAGATGACTTTAGCTTCGGTACGCAGCTTGGCGACCAGCGTGGCGACGTCCGGGACCTTGATGCCGGCCGAGCGCTTGGCTGGCTCGACGACTTTCAGAGTCTTCAGGCGTGGCGCAACGTCGACGCCCAGGTCTTCCGGCTTGACGGTCTCGAGCGGCTTTTTCTTTGCCTTCATGATGTTTGGCAAGGTCACATAGCGTGGCTCGTTCAAACGCAGGTCGGTGGTGATGATTGCTGGCAAGGTCAATGCCAGGGTTTCCAGGCCGCCGTCGACTTCGCGGGTGACCGTGACTTTGCCGTCTTCCAGCACGACTTTCGAAGCGAACGTGGCTTGCGGCCAACCCAGCAGGGCTGCCAGCATCTGGCCGGTCTGGTTGCTGTCGTCATCGATGGCTTGCTTGCCCAGGATGATCAGTTGCGGCTGCTCTTTCTCAGCCAGGGCTTTCACCAGCTTGGCCACTGCCAGCGGTTCCAGTTCGGTCGTCGTTTCCACCAGGATGCCGCGGTCGGCGCCGATGGCCATGGCCGTGCGCAGGGTTTCCTGGCACTGCGTCACGCCGCAGGAGATGGCGACCACTTCAGTGACCTTGCCAGCTTCTTTCAGGCGCATCGCTTCTTCCAGCGCGATCTCATCGAAAGGGTTCATCGACATTTTGACGTTGGCGGTATCGACGCCAGTGCCGTCACTCTTGACGCGGACTTTGACGTTATAGTCGACCACGCGTTTGACGGGTACCAAGACTTTCATAGCTATGCCTTTGGGAAATTATAAAAATGACGGATCAAGTGCTGATTGTGCGTTCGATTATAAGAGAAATTTGAATCCTGAACCGAATTTAAGCACGAGCGTGCGATTTTTTGTTAGAGCAATCCGTCTAAATTGTCCAGCTTTGAGGATTTCAGGGGAGTCTGCCGCTACGCTGCAGGGCAGCAAAAGGGCGTGAAAGTGACGCACACGCCAGGGTATTCACCAGGCCGCGCCACGGCGGCCCCGGCTGGCAGAATTATTTGCGTTGCATCAGGAAGACGAATTCGGTGCCCGTCTGCACGTGCGACAGCAGGGCATTGCCCGTTTGCTTGGCGAAAGCCTGGAAGTCGCGCACGGAACCGGGATCGGTTGCCATGATGCGCAGCACTTCCCCGCTCTGCAGCTCTGACAAAGCCTTTTTCGCCTTCAGAATCGGCAAGGGGCAATTCAAGCCGCGCGCGTCGAGTTCTTTGTGAAATTCCATAATCTCGGTATCAAGTAGTGTGTCGCTCATCATCAATATCCCGCCATTTTTGTTGTACTGATTTTCGACATACTACTCTAAATCAGGGGCATTGACGCGCTGCACCAAAATAGTTCATCGGCTGTTGTGGTGTCACAACGAGATTCCACACGGCAAAACGGCCCACAAACAGTGTCTGCGGGCCGTTTTCAAGGGGCTGTGGGGCGAAAACCCCGCATGCCCCCTAGCTTACGCCTTATTTTGCGCGTTCGCCGACCCAGGCCAGCACGCCAGCCAGGGCGTTCGCCAGGCCGCTAGCATCGGTGCCGCCCGCCTGCGCCATATCGGGGCGTCCGCCGCCTTTTCCGCCCACTTGCTGTGCAACGAAGTTCACCAGCTCACCCGCTTTGACCTTGGAAGTCGCGTCCGCCGTCACGCCGGCGATCAGGCTGACCTTACCATCAGTTACGCTGGCCAGCACGATGGCAGCCGTTTTCAGCTTGTCCTTCAGCTTGTCCATGGTTTCGCGCAAACGGGCCACGTCGGCGCCTTCCAGCACGGCCGCCAACACCTTGATGCCGTTGACATCGACGGCTTGCGTGACCAGTTCATCGCCCTGGCCCGAGGCCAGTTTCGATTTCAGCGCGGCCAGTTCCTTCTCCAGCGCCTTCACATGGTCTTGCACCTGGACGATGCGGGCAGTCAGCTCTTCCGGCTGCGCCTTCAGCGCGTTGGCCGCTTCGACCAGGCGGCGGTTGATGGTTTGCACCAGCGCCAGCGCGCCCTCGCCCGTCACGGCCTCGACGCGGCGGATGCCGGCGGCAACGCCGCTTTCGCCGATGATCTTGAACAGGCCGATGTCGCCCGTGCGCTGCACATGGACGCCGCCGCACAGTTCTTTCGAGCTGCCGATGTCGAGCACGCGCACTTCGTCGCCGTATTTCTCGCCGAACAGGGCCATCGCACCATGCTTGACGGCATCGTCAAACGACATCAGGTGGGCTTGCGTGGCGCGGTTTTCCAGGATCTCTTTGTTGACGATGGTTTCCACGGCGGCGATTTGCTCGGCCGTCATCGGCGCATTGTGGCTGAAATCGAAACGGGTTTTGTCCGGGTCAACCAGCGAACCCTTTTGCGCCACGTGGCTGCCCAGCACTTCGCGCAAGGCCTTGTGCATCAAGTGCGTGGCCGAGTGGTTGCGGATGGTGCGCGCGCGCTTGGCCGTGTCGACTTGCGCCGAGACGGCGTCGCCTACCGTCAACACGCCCGACTCGAGCACGCCGTGATGGCCGAACACGTCAGCCTGGATTTTCAGGGTGTCGCTGACGGCAAAGCTGCCCGCGCCCGAGGAGATCACGCCCTGGTCGCCCACCTGGCCGCCCGATTCCGCGTAGAACGGTGTGGTGTCGAGCACGACGATGCCATCCTGGCCCGCTTTCAGTTCAGCTACCTGCGTACCGGCTGCGTACAGCGCCACGACCTTGCTGCTGAACGTCAGTTGATCGTAGCCGACGAAGGTATTTTTCTCGCCCGTGTACTCGACCTTGCTGTCCTTGTGCGTCTTGCCGCCCTTGCGCGACAGTTCCTGGCTTTCCTTCAGGGCCGCGTCGTAGCCAACCTGGTCGAACGTGATATTGCGTTCGCGGCAGATGTCGGCCGTCAGGTCTGGCGGGAAGCCGTAGGTTTCGTAGAGGGTGAAGGCGGTGGCACCGTCGATGCCCGTGGCATCCTTGGCCAGCTGCGCTTCCAGCACTTTCATGCCCGTTTCCAGGGTTTCGCCGAAACGCTCTTCCTCGGCTTTCAGCATGTTGGCGACGTTTTCTTTCGCTTCTTCCAGCTCCGGATAGGCGCCACCCATCTCGATGGCGAGATCGGCCACCAGCTTGTAGAAGAACGGTTTCGTCTGGCCCAGCTTGTGGCCATGGCGCAAGGCGCGGCGGATGATGCGGCGCAAGACATACGCGCGGCCTTCGCTGCCCGGAATGATGCCGTCGACGATCATGAAGGCGGCGGCGCGGATGTGGTCGGCGATCACGCGCAGCGACTTGTTTTCCAGGTCCGTGGCGCCTGTTTCGCGCGCGGCAGCCTTGATCAGGTGCTGGAACAGGTCGATTTCATAGTTCGAATGCACGTGCTGCAGCACGGCGGCCAGACGCTCCATGCCCATACCCGTGTCCACGCACGGCTTCGGCAGCTTGTGCATGACGCCCGCTTCGTCGCGGTTGAATTGCATGAACACCAGGTTCCAGATTTCAATGAAACGGTCGCCATCTTCGTCTGGCGAGCCCGGCGGGCCGCCAGGAATGTCGGCGCCGTGGTCGTAGAAAATTTCCGTGCACGGACCGCATGGGCCCGTGTCAGCCATCTGCCAGAAATTGTCGGACGCGTAGCGCGCACCCTTGTTGTCGCCGATGCGGATGATGCGCTCGACGGGCACGCCGATTTCTTTCGCCCAGATGTCATACGCTTCGTCATCTTCGATGTACACGGTGACGGTCAGCTTGTCGGCCGGCAAGCCGTACACCTTGGTCAGCAGTTCCCACGCGTATTGAATCGCATCGCGCTTGAAATAGTCGCCAAAGCTGAAGTTGCCCAGCATTTCAAAGAAAGTATGGTGGCGCGCCGTGTAGCCGACGTTTTCCAGGTCGTTGTGCTTGCCGCCGGCGCGCACGCAGCGCTGCACCGAGGTGGCACGCGTGTACGGACGGCTGTCCGTACCCGTAAACACATCCTTGAATTGCACCATGCCGCTGTTCGTCAACAGCAAGGTCGGATCGTTGCCTGGCACCAGGGAGCTGGAACGGACGATGGAATGGCCCTTGGACTCGAAAAATTTGAGGAACTTGTCGCGGATTTCAGTTGATTTCATGTTTTTTTGGCAAAGAGTGGCGGCAGCTTTAAAGGAAAGATTATACGTGATATGGGTACGGGAATTGACGCCGGGCGGGCAGCATTGTTGCAAGCCTGCCCAGCAATGCTGCCCTGCCCGCTCAGGCCGGGTCGTGCTGGCTGGCGCAGGTATGTGGTGCAGGCGAGACCTTGGCAGCAGCAGCGGATGCCGTGGCGCCTTCGGCGGCATTGCAGTCGGCGCAGCGGCCGTACAGAGTCAGTTCGTGGCGCTCGACAACAAAGCCTTGCGGCGCCATGCGCTTCAAGTCGCCCGGGCAATCATGCACGTCGAACACGCGCTGGCACGTGGTGCACTGGAAATGGTGGTGGTGGTGATTGGCGGCCGTGTTTGACTCATAACGCGGGTTTTCACCCGGCAAGGTCACCACGTGCACCTTTTCTTCCAGCACCAAGGACTTCAAGTTGCGGTAAACGGTGGCGATGCCCAGTTGCGTCACTTGCAAGCTGGCCTGTTCGAGGATTTCCTGCGCCGACAAGGGGCGCTGGGCCGACTCGATAGCGGCTTGAATAGCGGTTTTTTGACGTGTTGTGCGTTCCATAGCCAACAGAATACACCATCCGCCTGTATCTACCGCCCGGAAAAACTGTCACACAGTAATGATAATGGGTTATCATTATCATCTTAGGGCAGGAATTTACCTTCCACGCGCTGCCCCAACCCTGCCAACACCGATAGCCGATAAGGAATTCTTGCCCATGTCCGTCCGTCCTCACCAACCCACTCCCCTCGCGCTGGCCATCATGCTGGCCTTTGCTACCCCCGCCAGCGCACTGGCGCAGCAGGCGGCCACATTGCCTGCCGTCACCGTCTCGGCCAGCGCCCTGGCCCTGGGCAGCGACGACATGAGCACACCAGTTACCGTACTGGAAGGCGAAGCACTGGTGCTGGCAAGGGCCGCGACCCTCGGCGAAACCCTGGCTGGCCAGCCCGGCATCACCTCCAGCCATTTCGGTGCCGGCGCCAGCCGCCCCATCATTCGCGGCATGGATGGCCCGCGCGTCAAAGTGTTGGCCGATGGCGCCGAAGTGCAGGATGCGTCGACCATCAGCCCAGACCATGCCGTGGCGGCCGAACCGATGCTGTCGGAACAGATTGAAGTGCTGCGCGGCCCGTCCGCGCTGGCGTATGGCGGCGGCGCCGTCGGTGGCGTCGTCAATGTGATCGACAAGAAAATACCCACGCGCGTGCCGGCGAAAGGTATTGAAGGCAGCGCGGAAGTGCGCGCCAACTCGGCGGCGCGCGAAAAGGCGGGCGCCTTTGAAGTGACTGGCGGCTCCGGCAACATCGCCTTCCACGCGGAAGGCGTCAAGCGCGACGCGAAAGAATACAAGGTCGGCAGCGGCTGGGAAGGCGGCTCCAGGGTAGCCGGCAGCTACAACAAGACCGACACGGGCAGCGTGGGCGTGTCGTGGGTGGGATCGCGCGGTTTCCTGGGCCTGGCCTTCACCAGCCAGCATGCGGAATACGGCTTGCCCGGCCACAACCATGAATTCGAGAGCTGCCACCCGCATGGCGCCCACCTGCATTGCGGCGGCCACGAAGGCCACGACCATGGCGATGAGGCGGAACATGACCATGAGCACGGCAGCGTGCCGTACGTGAAACTCAAAAGCGAACGCTGGGACGTGCGCGGCGAATTGCGCGATCCCGTGCCAGGCTTCGCCAAGCTGCGCCTGCGCGCCGCGTTCACCGACTACAAGCACGACGAAATCGAAGGCACGGAAATCGCCACCACCTTCAAGAACAAGGGCCACGATGCGCGCCTGGAAATGGAACACCATCCCGTCTTCGGCTGGCGCGGCGTGGTGGGCCTGCAAACGTCGAAGCGCGATTTCTCGGCCCTGGGCGAGGAAGCGTACGTGGCGCCGACGGTAACGAAGAAACACGCCGCTTTCCTGGTGGAAGAATACAAGCTCGACCAATGGCGCTTCGAAGCGGGCTTGCGCCACGAATGGCAAGACATCACGGTCGACAGCGCCACTTTGCAGGACCGCAGCGCCAAGGGCACCTCGATCTCGCTGGGCGCCGTGTGGAAATTCGCGCCCCAGTATTCGCTCGGTTCGACCATCTCGCGCACGCACCGTTTGCCCAGCGCCGAGGAACTATATGCGCACGGCGTGCACATGGCCACCGCCACGTATGAGCTGGGCAATCAAAACCTGGGCAAGGAAACGTCGAACAATATTGACTTGACCTTGCGCAAATATGCGGGCGCCACGACCTTCTCGGCCAGCGCCTACCGCAACAAGGTCGACAACTACATCTTCGGCAGCACGCTGGACAACCACGAAGGCTTCCAGCTGATCCAGTACGCCCAGCGCGATGCCACGTTCACGGGCGTGGAAGGACAGGTTCGCCAGCAGCTGAATCCCATGTTTGGCGCCAGCGTGTTCGGCGATTACGTCAGGGCCAAGCTGGCCGACGGTGGCGGCAACTTGCCGCGCATCCCTGCCCAGCGCGTCGGCGTGAAGTTCGATGCCAACTGGCAGGCGTGGAGCGGCGTGGCCGAGTTCTACCGCGTGGGCAAGCAGGACAAGGTCGCCGCTTTCGAGACGGCAACGCCGGGCTACAACATGCTGAACCTCAGTGCCAACTACGACACGCGCATCGGCACGACGCCGGCCCAGTTCTACATCAAGGCCAACAACCTGACGAATGAACTGGCGTACAGCCACACCTCGTTCATCAAGAACGCGGCGCCTTTGACGGGGCGCAATGTCACGGTAGGCATGCGCGTGACTTTCTAGTAGCACCTGACATAAGCTACTGCGCGTCGTGATATACGGCCTGCGATGCTCGCTACGCTTCTGTCAGGCGCTGTCAAGCTGAGATTGAGCCGAGAGCTTGTCAGCTTGACTTGATCAGATCGATCCGGTCCGTGCAAAAACCGTCCACGCCCCAGGCCAGCAGCTCGCTGGCCCGTTCCGGGGTGTTGACGGTGTAGCAGAACAGCCCGTATCCCGCGTCCTTTACCTCTCGCGCCAGCTCCGGCGTCAGTTGCTGGTGGTCGCAATGGATCGCCACCACGCCCAATTCCTTCGCTGTCCGCGCCCAGTCATCCGGTATCTGTTCGACCAGCCAGCCGCGCGCCAGTTCCGGCGCCGCATGGTGCGCCGCGCCCAGCGCTGCGATACTGAAGGAAGACAAGAGCGGCAACAATTCGCCAGCCGCGATTTCTTGCGCAAAGTAATCGCGCGTGGCGCGCGCCACCACCGTCCCTGTCTGCACGTCGAAGCCGGGCGCCGGCTTGATTTCGATATTCATCCAGATGCGCTGCGCCTTGCAATACGCCACCACGGCCTCGAACGTGGGCACGCCCTCGCCGGCGAATTCAGGGCCGAACCAGACGCCCGCCTCCATGGCCCCCAGCTGCGCGGCCGTGTAATCATTGATATGGCCGCTGCCAGCCACGGTACGGCCCAGCTCGGGGTCATGCACGACGACGGGCACGCCGTCGGACGCCAGCATGACGTCGAATTCCACGGCGCGATAGCCATAGGCCAGGCCGCAGCGCAGGGCAGCCAAGGTGTTTTCAGGCGCCAGAGTGCCGCCGCCGCGGTGCGCCAGGGTACGTGGATAGGGCCACATGGGGGGTTCCTTTATTGCAAATTTACCGGTTCAAGGCTGTCTTGCCACACTATCGCGCGCCACTCCTGAAAAGTAAAGCGACCCCGTTTGGCGACGCGCCGCTGCGAATGGCGATGCACCAGCCCCGTTTCGTCGCAGCCCTGTTGCACGCTTGCCTGCGCTGGCACACAATGCCCCATCGCTACCAGCAGACACCGCCATGAAATCAGACGCCCCCTCCGCCGAAGCGCCCGCCAAGCGCCGCTTCCCCTACTACCGCATGCTGCTCGATGCGCGCTATGCGGTGGTGCTGAACGTGATCTGCGCGCTGGTCATTACCTTCATCCTCAACCCGGGCAGCCATTTTGGACAAAACCTGGTAGCCTCGATGTGCATCGGCACGATCGCCTTCCTGCTGATCGACGGCATGCGCCTGACTTTATGGGGCGAAGGCCAACGGCCCAGATTCCTGCCCTTCATGCTCATCATCCTGCTTTCCGTGCCCGCGGCACAAATGCTGGGCCTGATCCTGTTCGGCTGGCTGACGGGCGTGGACGTGGGCGGCGTCGAGAACATGCTGCCCACGCAAATGATGGGCACGCTCGTGTTCACCCTGCTGGCCACGGGCGGCGCCGTGCTGTTTTTCTCCAGCCGCGAAAAGATTGCTCGCCTGCAAATGATGGCTGCCGAGGAAAAGGCCCGCGCCGAATCCGTGGCGCGCCAGGCTATGCAGGCCCAGCTGCAGCTGCTGCAGGCGCAAATAGAACCGCACATGCTGTTCAACACGCTGGCCAATCTGCAGGGCCTGATCAGCTTTGACCCGGACCGCGCCCAATTGCTGCTCGACCAGTTGATCCAGTACTTGCGCGCCACCCTGAGTTCCTCGCGCGCCGAATCCACCACCCTGGAGCAGGAATTTTCCCTGATGCAAGCCTACCTGGGCCTGATGTCCATCCGCATGGGCGCGCGCCTGAGCTTTACGCTGGACTTGCCCGAGGCCTTGCGCCCGGTCAAGGTGCCGCCCATGCTGCTGCAGCCGCTGGTGGAAAACGCCATCCAGCACGGCCTGGAACCGAAGATCGAAGGCGGCCACATCCACGTGCAGGCATCCACGGACGCTGGCGTCCTCATCCTCACCGTCAGCGACGATGGCCTGGGCCTCGACCATCCGGGCCAGACCAAGGGCACGCATCTGGGCGTAGCAAATATCCGTGAACGCCTGCGCGGCATGCATGGCGATGCCGCCAGCCTGTCGCTGGCCGCCAACCATCCGGCCGGCGCGACCGCCCGCCTGACACTCCCTTTTCCACCCACCATCACGAGTCCCCTCGCATGAGCAAACACACCCCGCGCGCACCACGCGCCTTGATCGCCGAAGACGAACCCATCCTCGCCGCCGCCCTCGCGCACGCCTTGCAGCGGCTGTGGCCGGAACTCGACATTGTCGCCACTTGCCCCAACGGCGTGGACGCCTTGCGGCAAGGCCTGGCGCTGCAGCCCGACATCCTATTCCTCGACATCAAAATGCCAGGCAAGACGGGGCTGGAAGCGGCCGAGGAACTGGCAGAACAGTGGCCCGACGGCATTCCGTTTCCCCACATCGTGTTCGTCACCGCCTATGATGAATACGCACTGGCCGCCTTCGAGCACGCGGCCGCCGATTACGTCTTAAAACCCGTCAACGATGCGCGCCTGGGCAAGACCGTAGAACGCCTGCAGCAGCGCTTGCGCGACAGCGCCGGCGGCAGCGGCGCCGCTACGGCAACCCCAGCGCCAGCCGCGACAGTGCCGCCTACGGCGCCGGCAGCAGAGTCCGTCAGCGACGACAACATGGCCCGCTTGCTGAGCCAGCTGCAAGCCATGCTGCCGCCCGCCCCGCGCCTGCAAATGATACGGGCGGCCGTCGGCAACAGCGTGCGCATGATCGCCCTGGCCGACGTCGTGTATTTCGAAGCGCTGGACAAATACATCAACGTCGTGTGCCAGGACAGCGAAGCGCTGATACGCACGAGCCTGAAGGAGTTGCTGCCCCAACTGGACCCGCAACAATTCTGGCAAATCCACCGGGGCACCATCGTCAACGCCAGCGCCATCGCCACGGCCGTGCGCGACGAGGCGGGCAAGCTGTCACTGACCCTGCGCCAGCACCCGGCGCAGCTGCGCGTCAGTCCTTTATATGCCCATCTGTTCCGCCAGATGTAAAACGTTCAAGAGGTGAGACCTAGTGCAGATGGTGCTTCAGGTCCGACAGCTCATCGTGGACCTTGAGCACCGCGCTCTTCATTTCTGGCGTCACGCTGGACGCCGTGCCGCATGCCCGCTTGGCACGGTCGCCCAAGGACTCCATCTGGTCGACGGCTTGTCGGATGCGCGCATCGTCTTGCGTGTCGATGGCTTGCCGCACGGCGCTCTTTTGCTGGTCCAGCTGGTTGATGCAATCCTTCAAGTCCATGGGCATGCCCAGCTGCTTGCCGCACAGCTGGGCCGCCTGGCCGATCGCGTGTTCAATGGCGCCAAAGCGCCGTGCCACTTCCTTTACTTGCATCATGATGATCTCCTGTTCGCGTGGTATCCGGGTTGGATCGCCAAGCTGGCACTGGGTTCCCTGCTCACGGCCAGGGCATCGAAATTTCCGTGTGGCACTTTTTTGTAAGCACGTGTGACATTTTAGATAATTATCAAATCCCTCAGATACATTGGCGTACCTGAACCACCATGCCATCCATGACCTCGTTGCCCATCCTGCCCCGCCGCGCTCCCGGCCTGCTGCTAATCGTCCTGCTGCATGCGGGGCTGGCATATGTCATCGTGCAGTCACGCCCCCGCCTTGCCACCGACGAAAACCTGCCGCGGGGTCCGGCCATCACCTGGCTGCGCTACACCACCCCGGCGCCGCCCAAGCCAGTACCCGTACCGTTGCCCAGCACAGCCGCCGCAAGAGTGCCGCGCCTGTCTGTGCCGGCACCCATCAGCCGGCCCGTGCCCCCTTCCACCGTCGAACAGGCGCCAGCGCCAGCAACGCCAGAAGCGATCACGGTCGTCGCGCCACCCAGCGCCGCCGACATCCTGGCGCAAGCCAAGCGCGACGTGGGCAAGATCGACAGGGACTTGCGCAAGGAATTCCCGCAGCGGGGAGAGCAAAAACTGGATGACACCGCGTTCAAGCGCATGCAGCAAGGCTTTGCCGAGGCCTACGCCGCCGTGCCGCCAAAATGGTATGAAGCGTCAAAAATCGAGGAAGTGGGCGCGAATGCGGCCAAAGGCAGCCGCACCTACAAGATCACCAGCGCGCTGGGCACCTTGTGCGTGACCACGCGCGCAGGCAAGAATGGGGAAACGATGATCGGCAACTGCCCCAAATAGCCGCTTCAGCCCACGGCTTCGCGCGCCCCCAGCGGCTGCAAATGGCGCAGGCGCAAGGCGATCAGCACGCCTCCCCCCAGGCACAGGCCCAGCATGATGATGACGCCCGTCCAGCCGTCGAAGCCCCACATCATGCCCGAGGCGGAACCGATCAGGCTCGAGCCCAGGTAGTAGAACAGCAGATAAAAGGCCGAGGCCAGCGCCTGCGGCGCGCGTGCGCGGCGGCTGACCCAGCTGCTGGCAATCGAATGCGAGGCGAAGAAGCCGAAGGTGGCCAGCGCCATGCCGATGACGATCAGCGGCAGGGAATCGAACAGGGTCAATAAAATGCCGGACAGCATCACCGACAGCATGATCCACAGCACACCCCGGCGCCCCAGACGGTCCACCAGGCGGCCCGCCCAGACGGAACTGAAGATGCCGATCAGGTACAAAAAGGCCAGCAAGCCGACCGTGCTCTGACGCAAGCCAAATGGCGCGGCCAGCAGGCGGTAGCCGATGTAGTTATACAGGCTGACGAAACAGCCCATCAGCACGAACGCCAGGCAAAACAGCCACGGCAAGCCCTGGTCGGAAAAATGCTGCTTGATGGCATGCGGCAGCGCATTCCAGCCCTTGGTGCTGGGCACGAAGTTTTTTGATGCGGGCAGGCTGCGCCAGAATTCCGCCGCCGCCAGCACGCCAGCCACGCCCAGCACGCCCAGGGCCCAGCGCCACGACAGGAAATCGCTGAGCATGGATGCCACCAGCCGTCCCGACATGCCGCCAAACGCGCTGCCGGCAATATACAGACCCATCGACAGGCCCAAGGATGGCCCCTCGATTTCTTCGCCCAGATAGGCCATGGCCACGGCCGGCATGCCGCCCAAGGCCACGCCCAGCGCGGCGCGAATGGCCAGCAATTGCGCGTAATCCTGCGCGAAGGCGGACAAAATGGTCAACATCGCGGCGGAAAACATCGACGCTACCATCAGCGGCTTGCGCCCGACCCTGTCGGAGACGGCGCTGAGCAGCACCAGCGAGATGGCCAGCAAGCCGCTGGACACGGACAAGGACCAGCTGCTTTGCGCCGGCGTCAAATGAAACTGCTGCGACAACAGGGGAAACAGGGGCTGGATGCAATACAGCAGGCTGAAGGTGGAAAAGCCGCCGAAGAACAGCGCACGGTTGCTGCGCTTGAATTCGATGGAACCTTTGGCGATGGCCGAGCGGGGAGCAGGAGCAACAGGTGAAAGCGCCGGGGTGGTGGCGGAGGCATACGCGAGCGATGAATCAGACATGGCCATGTTTCGAAAGAGGAAGCGAGTCTTCATCTTAGGATTGCCAACTCATATCGTCCAATATATATTCAAGGCCCAACTCATACTTTAAAACGATTACTGGATCAACATGGAACTGCGCCACCTGCGTTACTTTGTCGCCGTCGCCGAAGAGCTGCACTTCACGCGCGCGGCCGAGCGCCTGCACATCGGCCAGCCGCCGCTGAGCCAGCAAATCCAGGCGCTGGAAAGGGAATTGGATGCGCAGTTGTTCGAGCGCAACAAACGCTCCGTGCGCCTGACGGAAGCAGGCCGCCTTTTCCTCGACGATGCGCGGCGCATCCTGGCGCTGTCGGAACAGGCGGCCGTCACGGCGCGCAGGGCGCAGCGGGGCGAAGCGGGCGAATTGCGTATCGGTTTTACCTTTTCCACGCCGTTTACGCCGTATTTCGCCACCGTCATCAACCGCTACCGCCAGCAATTCCCGCATGTCACCCTGACCTTGCATGAAATGGCGACCCTGCATCAGCTGGAAGCGATCTCGGGCAGGACGATGGACCTGGGCTTCGTGCGCCCGCCGGAAACGACGTATCCGGACGATATCCGCCTGACGGAACTGCGCAAGGACCCGCTGTTCCTCGTGCTGCCTGTCGCCCACGCGCTGGCGGCCAAGGACGCCATTGCCATTGCCGACATGGCGGGCGAAGGCTTTGTGATGTATCCCAGGGATGCGGGCACGGGGATTTATCCGCAGATCTTCCGTTTGTGCAAGGCGGCCGGCTTCGTGCCCCAGGTGGCGCAGGAAGCGGGCGAAGCGTCGACCATCATCGGCCTGGTGGCGGCCGGCTGCGGCATTTCCGTGCTGCCCTCCTCGTTCGACCGCATCCGCATGGATGGCGTGTGCTACCGCCCGATCGCCGACCCGCTGGCGACGACCAGTCTGTTACTGGCGCAAAGGGAAGAAGAGACGTCGCCGCTGGTGGCGGCGTTCGTGAAACTGGCCGAGGAAGCGGCACTGGAAGGGGGAGCGTAGACCGGCAGACGCCGGCCCACGTGAACTGCGTTACGAGTAATCCGCATCCAGCTCGGAACCGGCATAATTTTCCAGGTCCTCGAACAGGCTCTTCATGCTGGCCCGCGTGAGGATTTTATGCACGACGGTGCAGCTGCGCCGGTACGAAGCGATGCGGTCGAGCAGCACCGGGTGATGCTGCACGGGCACCTTGGCCACCAGGGCGGCCCAGCCTTCCTCGAAATCGGGCTTGTTCTTGCGCACGGAACGCACAAAGCGTTCAAACTCCTTTTGACCCGTGCGCGCGATGATGCGTCCGCCGCCTTCGATGGCGAAGATGATGGCCAGGGCGATGACGCCCTCGGCATTCAAGTCGCTGTCGCTGACGGGGCCGTTGTCATGGTGACGGCGCAGCCAGCCGGCCAGGCGCACCACGGCTTGCACTTCCTTGCGCTGTTGCAATTGCACCGCATACTTTTCATAGCCGGCCCAGTTCTGGTTCGGGTCAGCCTGGCAAATATCGATGAACAGCTCGCGCAGGCGGCGCGCAAGGTAGACGGGGTCCTGGTCATATTCACCGACGAGGGCGTCTTCCGGCAACTGCGACAGCTCCTTGATCAGGCGAAAGCCCACCTGGAATGCGTGCTCGGCGCCATGCTCGACGAGGAAGTCGAGCGCGGCCTGGTCGCCTTCATGCGTGACGGCCTGTTCCAGGCCAAGGGACACGCCGCCCACCGTCAAATACAACGCTTTCTGGATGCCGTCGGCCGTGCGTTCATTCGTGAACTTCTCGGCCACCATGGCCGTGATGCCCGTCAATTCATCGGCCAGGTTCAGCGCCGCGTCTTCGCGCGAGTCGCCCGGCAACAGTTTGATGGCGCGCACCAGGCGCGGAAGATTCTCTACAACAATTGCTGGCAGCATTAGACGTTCCCTGCTTTCATTACGAGAAAATGCCGGTGCCCAGGCTGCGGCGCGTGCTGGAGCGCGGCGCGCTGCGCGTGCTCGGCACTTGCTTGCGCAGGCGGTACAGCAATTCCTTGGTACTACGCTGCAACATGGTCGGTTCTTCGTCCGGGTCGTCCGAGTATTCCGCATCGGCCAGGTCGGCGCTGTGGCGGAAGTCGGGGAACAGTTCGAACAGCGAGCGGTCCCAGCCGTCTTCATTGGCTTGCGCCAGCTCGATGGCCAGCGGCACGACGTCGTTGTCGGACGAAGTCACGCCCGTCACGTACGGTCCCTTGATGACGATCTCTCCCGCCACTTCGAGGATTTCCTTCGGCGCCATCGAGAACAGGATGGCGAACGCCGTGGCGCCCCAGTCAGTGGCGGACGCTTCCAGCAGCAGCTCGCGGCGGCGCTCGGCGTCGTCGGTGGAAAACACCACGCCGTGGATGTGCGCGAACAGCGACTCGGCGATGCGCTCCGGATCATCCTCGATCTGGTCGTCACTCCAGGTGGCTGCGATGAAGGCCAGGCTGTCGGCCCAGGCTTTCGGCGGCACCAGCAAGGTTGCCAGCGACATCTTGCCGCCGTCAAAGCCGGCCAGGTGCAGGGCCGTCACTTGCGGCGGGATGGCGCTCAGCACTTCCACCACGGCAAGGTCGCCATACTGGTCGGCCGCGTCGGCAAACGCCTGCTCGGCGTGGCCCAGTGAACCGGACAGCACCAATTCCGTGACCTGCTTGGTCAGCGCGGGAAGATTGCTCTTTTGATCATCCTTATTATCGGCCATGGTCATCTCCATCCTGGTCAAACATCTGGGCGAAATCGTCGGTGGCTTCGTCTTCGTCGCGCTCGTCGTCGCCGTCGTCATTGGCGGCCAGCTGGTCGAGCGACTGGTCGTCGTCGTCCCACAGGCGCGGATTCTTGTGCAAAAAGGCCGTGATGATGGCCTGGCGCGCCAGGTCGGGGAAGCTCTCTTCGATGGCGGCGTACATCTTCGCCGCTTCCGGCGCGGCGCACGTGGCCATGGAAAACACGCGGGCCGGGTCGCCGAACTCGTAGTCTTCGCTTTCGGCCAGCAAGCCTTTCGGGTCGCTGAAGGTGATGTGGTCGACCAGCGCGAAGGCCAGCATGTTCACGTCTTCGATGCCGCCGCCGCTGGCGTACTCGCTCACCAGTGCGTCTACCATGCTTTTGTAGTTCTTGCGGTTCGGCGGGTCGCCGAGGATGCCATCGATCTGGCCTTCCAGCTCGCGCGACTGGTACGCAAATTCAGGGTGTACTCTTCTCATGCTGTGCTTTCCAATGTGATGCGCGGTACTTTTACATAAAAGCAAAAGCACCATTGTTTGTTGTTTTTTAAATCATTCAGGCTGGCCGGGCAGCCGCCAGCAGGCTTAATCTGCCGGCAGGACGGTGCCATGCAGGCGGAACACGCCGCACCACAGGGCATACGCTTCCGCTTCCGGGTCGATAATGATGCGGTGGTTCACGCTCTGGTCGTATTCGGCGCGCTTGACCGGGTCGGCCAGGATTTCATACGCCTTGGTGACGCTCTTGAAGCGCGCCTCGGCGCCGGGGGCCTGGTTGCGGTCGGGGTGGAAACGCATGGCCAGCGAACGGTAAACCTTCTTGATTTCATCGTCGCTGGCATTGGGTGCGACACCGAGGACGTTATATAAATTTTCCATAAATGGCTCCGGGGTCACGTTTTGTTTGCTAATTAAAGGCGAATTATCCTATAGAACGGCGCCCGCGTCGCTTGCATGCTGGGATATGGGGGCAAATACGTGCTTATAAAGCGCTTGCGGTACGGTAAAATGCTTTTTACTGTCACTCTTCCGCATTGATCAATGAGCAACGATAAACCGAATACCGCCGCGCCAGCGCTGGCGCCCAATTTCTTGCGTAACATCATCGAAGCCGACCTGGCTGCCGGCGCCCACGTGCGTCCCGGCCTGCCCCAGGTGATCACGCGTTTCCCGCCGGAGCCGAACGGCTACCTGCACGTGGGCCACGCCAAGTCGATCTGCGTCAACTTCGGCCTGGCGCGCGATTACGCCGGCCAGTGCAACCTGCGCTTCGACGACACCAATCCGGCGAAGGAAGAGCAGGAATACGTCGACACCATCATGGACAGCGTGAAATGGCTGGGCTTTGACTGGGAACCGAAGAATGACGATGGCCAGAGCCATCTGCACTACGCGAGCGACTATTTCGACCAGCTGTACGCAATGGCCGAGTACCTGATCACGGCCGGCTTTGCCTATGTCGACAGCCAGAGCGCCGAAGACATGGCCGCCAACCGCGGCAATTTCGGCCAGGCCGGCAAGAATTCGCCGTTCCGCGACCGTCCGCGCGACGAATCGCTGACCCTGTTCCGCGCCATGAAGGCGGGCCAGTTCAAGGATGGCGAGCACATCCTGCGCGCGAAGATGAGCGAAGATGCCATGAGTTCGCCGAACATGAACTTGCGCGACCCGGCCATCTACCGCATCCGCCATGCGCATCATCACCGCACGGGCGACGCCTGGTGCATCTATCCGATGTACGACTACACGCACCCGATTTCGGACGCGCTGGAAAACATCACGCATTCGATCTGCACGCTGGAATTCCAGGACCACCGCCCGTTCTACGACTGGCTGCTGGAAACCCTGTCGGCTGGCGGCTTCTTCCAGCAGCCGGTGCCGCGCCAGTTCGAATTCTCGCGCCTGAACCTGACCTATATCGTCACCAGCAAGCGCAAACTGCGCCAGCTGGTGGAAGAAAAAATCGTCGATGGCTGGGACGACCCGCGCATGCCGACCCTGGTGGGCATGCGCCGCCGTGGCTACACGCCGGAAGCGATCCAGCTGATGTGCGAACGCACGGGCGTGACCAAGTCCGACGGCTGGATCGACTACAGCGTGCTGGAAGGCTGCCTGCGCGAAGACCTGGATCCGAAAGCACCACGTACGGTGGCCGTGCTGCGTCCGTTGAAACTGATCATCGACAATTTCCCTGAAAACGAGAGCGTGGAATGCACGGCGCCGGTGCACCCGCACTTCCCGGAACGGGGCTTGCGCACCTTCCCCATCTCGCGCGAGCTGTGGATCGAGGAAGACGACTTCATGGAAGTGCCAAACAAAGGCTATTTCCGTTTGTATCCGCCGATCGACGACAAGCCGGGCAGCAAGGTTCGTCTGCGCTACGGCTACGTGATCGAGTGCACGGGCTTTGACAAGGATGCGGACGGCAAGGTCATCGCCGTGCATTGCACCTATTTCCCGGACAGCAAGTCGGGCACGGAAGGCAGCGCCAACTACAAGGTCAAGGGCAATATGCACTGGGTCAGCGCGCCGACGGCGATTCCCGCCGAAGTACGCCTGTACGACCGCCTGTTTACAGACCCGCAGCCGGACGCGGGCGGCAAGGACTTCAAGCTGGCCCTGAACCCGCTGGCCAAGGAAGTGGTGCAAGCGTGGCTGGAACCGGGCGCGGAACTGGCCCAGCCAGAACAGCGCTTCCAGTTCGAACGCCATGGCTACTTCGCGGCCGACCGGGTCGACAGCCAGCCGGGCAAGCCCGTCTTTAACCGTATCGTCACCCTGAAAGACAGCTGGCAGCCCGCCAAGTAAGACTTCGGACGATCCACAAAAAAACCGCTGCGGCGGTTTTTTTTCATTTCAGCGGGAAATATTGCCTGTTGACTATATTCACGATAATTTTGTATATTAGGCAGCTATTGAGCAATTTGCAATTTAAATAGTGCTTGTGCAACGCAGCCCAGCCACCGCCACCAGGCGGCACCCGATTCCTCTACCTGATGCGAATGGCGATGTCTTCTACTGCCGGCGAACACCCCTTAGCTGCTGCAAAAAGACCGCTGTGGCTGCTCGGCTTTGTGATGTCGATGATGGTGGGTGTGCTGTTCTACATGGCCGCTTCGCAATCGATCGAAAATGATGCCAGCGACCTGTTCAACAATCTGGCGCGCAATACCCAAAAAAACATCGAATCGCGCGTCAAGTCGTATGCCAACCTGCTGCGCGGCACAGCCAGCCTGTTCCGCGCCAACGAACACGTAAGCCGCGAGCAATTCCACCGTTACGTGGCGAACATGGCCCTGCAACAGAACTACCCGGGCGTAATGAACCTCAATTACAGCCAGGAACTGGACGATGCGCAGCGCAACACCTTCGAAGCAGCCATGCAGCGCGGCCATCCGCCCGGGCGCGACGGCTATCCGGCGTTTGCCATCCATCCGCCCGCCCCGCGCGCCCATTACTCCGTGCTGGTGTACATCGAGCCGATTGCCAGCGCCCCGGAAAAGTATGGCTATGACATCGCCTCGCGGCCCCTGGTCGCCGAAGCGCTGGCGCAGTCACGCGATTCCGGACAGATCAGTAATTCCGGCGCGCCCGTGCCGATGGACGACCGGCCGCAGTTGACGGGCATGGCCATGCGCCTGCCCGTGTTCCGCTCCGGCATGCCGATCGACACGATGGAGCAAAGGCGCGCGGCCTACCAGGGTTCCGTCGGCATCGGCTACGATCTGGTGACGATGATGCGCAGTGCGCTGGCCGACATGCCGGTACGCAACGTCCGCCTGACCCTGTTCGATATCGGTCCGCAGGCGCGCGAACCGCTGCAACTGCCGCGCGACATGCGCCCCATCTTCGACAGCACGACGGCAGGCATGCATGCGCCATGGTGGCTGCCCGGCAACTCGGGGCGTTACCTGAGCAGCACGATGCTGATCGAACACAATGGCCGCATGTGGCAAGCGCTGTTCAGCGTGCGCAAGAGCGACCTGTATACGCGCTTCGGTGCCTTTCTGCCCTGGCTGGCCCTGCTGATCGGCTTTGCCAGCACCATGCTGCTGTATGTGCTGTTCCATACCCTGGCGTCGTCGCGCCGGCGCGCCATCCAGATGGCGACGGGCATGACGGAGGAATTGCGCGCCAGCCAGATCCGCCTGCAGCTGTCGCATCAGAAACTGCGCCGCCTGGCGGCCCACGCCGACCAGATCAAGGAAGAAGAGCGCAAGCGCATCGCGCGCGAAATTCACGACGACCTGGGACAAAACCTGCTGGTGCTGCGCATCGATGCCGACATGCTGGCCTCGCGCACGCAGCGCCGCCACCCGCGCCTGAACGCCCGCGCCCGCTCGACCCTGGAGCAGATCGACGCCACCATCAAGAGCGTGCGGCAGATCATCAACGACTTGCGCCCTACCGTGCTGGACCTGGGCGTGAATGCGGCCGTCGAATGGCAGGTGGCGCAATTCCGCCAGCGCACGGGCATCGCCTGCGAAGTGAGCGAAAGCCATGACGACATTTGCCTCAGCGACCAGTGTGCGACGGCCCTGTTCCGCATCCTGCAAGAGTCACTCAGCAATATTTCCCAGCATGCCTATGCCAGCCGCGTGCAAGTCAAGCTGGAAAAATGCCGCGATACGGTGTCGATGAGCATCAGCGACAACGGCGTGGGCGCGGCCATCGACGGGCGCAACAAGCTGGGCTCGTTTGGCCTGGTGGGGATAGAGGAGCGCATCAAGTTGCTGGGCGGCACTTTCTACATCGAAAGTAGCCCCGGCGCCGGCATGAGCGTGCACGTCAGCGTGCCGCTGGGCGCGGACGCCACCGCGTTTCCCTACCAGGAAGAAAGCAGGTCCAGCGCCTGACAGGCGCGCCCCACTTGAAGCAAGCTCAGCTTGCATATTTTGTAATAAGATGCAATATTAATGTAGAACAACTCAGCGCCCGCCCGCCATGGGTCAGGCATCCCTCGACTACTTACCAGGAGTACACACCGACCGCTATCCCTTGTTTCACCGTATTTCCCACAACGCTCTTTACCAAAGGACATTCATGGATACGAACGATAGTTTCAAGGCAATTGCCGATTTGAATTTGGACGCGATCAAGGTCAAGCTGATGCACCGGGAGTCAGGCGAAGGATGGAGCCTGGAAAAAGCGAATGCGGTGGAATTCGAATACCGCCGCTTCCTGATCCTGATGAAGCAGTTTCCCCAAGAAGAAACGGCGCCACTGATGGACGTCGATACCTTCTGGCACTACCACATCCTCGATACCCTGAAATATGCGGCGGACTGCGAACAGGTGTTCGGTTACTTCCTGCATCACTTCCCGTACATCGGCCTGCGCGGCGAAGACGACGAAGCGGCGCACCATCGCGTGGGCGAGCGCATGAAGCAGTTGTATGAGCAAACGTTCGGGGAAGATTATATCCGCGCAGAAACGGCGTATTCGGGACGTGCCGTACAAGCAGCGTTTTCCAGTGCGGCGGTGCAGGCGACGGCAGACTCGGGCCGGGCTGTACAAACGGCGTTTTCCAGTGCAGCGGTACAGGCGACAGCGTACTCGGGCCGGGCCGTGCAAACGGCGTTTTCCAGTGCCGCGGTACAGGCGACAGCGTACTCGGGCCGGGCCGTGCAAACGGCGTTTTCCAGTGCAGCGGTACAGGCGACGGCGTATTCGGGCCGCGCGACCGGGGCTGCCAACACCGCCTTTTCCAGCGCGCCTGCCTCACTGAGCGCAGCGGTGGTCAAGTCGTCCTCGACTGGACAGGAAATGGGGCGTTTCTATGTCGATCGTCCGGTACTGAACCGCGACCCGCAATAGAAAAGCGGAAAACAGATGTGGCTGCCGCACGCGGCAAGCCTGACTTACCCAGACGGCACCTCTCAGTTTACCGTCTGTCAGGCGTTCTTAGGCAGCCATCAACTCGCGCAATTCACGAATGCTGAAATCGCTGATTTCATGCATGCGGATGAGGATCGTGGCGCCGATCGGCAAGGTGTTATGACGAATCTTGCTGATAACAGGTGGCGCCACTTCCAGAGCTCGCGACAAGGCGGCATCATTTTTCAGTTGCAGCTTGTCGATGATCGCATCGAGGACGCGATTCGGGTTGTAGGTAGGCAAAGAGGTAATTTGTTTGAGAGACATGATCAAAAATCCGTACTTGTTGTATTAAAGCAAGAAAAAACCGAATGTCTCTTCTGCAATAATTCAGGGTAAACACACTAAAAAGCGCCATCACTTATGCGGCTTTTACGCCGCAAACAATATAATACACGCTATTGTTGATTTTTGCGTAACTTAAAGCAAAATTGTGATAATTGAAGAGAATTGACGCACTTGGAATGTGCTAGAGGATAACTCAAATCGGAAAAATTTGCTGCACGTCATCAATTTTTACAATGAGGGACGCCGCTACGCATGAGCCAGGCAATCGTCATGAGCGTGCCCAGGCGGGCCATTTCTGCTGATAAATGCCAACCTTGCGCGGCCACGCCGGCCGGGGCGGCAAGCAGGCAAGTGCCAAGGATGGCATCACCACGGCACCAGGCCAGTTGCCGGCGAATTTCATCGGGTGGTGGTGGCGGCTGCAGCGCATGTTCGCGGCGCCGCATATAGGCGCGCACCTGTTCCTTGCTGGGGTGACTCTTCGCTTGCATGGCTCGCTCCTGCTGACGGGAAACAGCGTCGCTCTATTTGTAGAGCCCGCCACAAGTAGCTGAAACGCGTGACGACATTGCTCACCATATCGTCAGCGTGCCATGGCGCGTTTGCGCTGCATCAAGTAGCAAAGCCCCGGTGTTGCACCGAAGCCTGCACTGCCCCATGCTCCATGTTCACGTCACCAGCGGCCTGGCGGCCGATAGCCTGCTCTTATTTCTTTTGCTGGCGCACGCGCTGTTGCTGTTTTTCCTGCGTTTGCTGGCGGTTCTGCTTGCGCTCGAACAGGGTGACCGCATCTTTCTTGGCTTGCTCGGCGGTACGCATTTCCTCATGTGCATCGTGCGGGACAAAAAATTCCGCGTCCTGCGCCGCCACGACCAGCTTGATGGCGGCGTCGTCGTCGAGGTCATACAGTTCCGTCAGGACGGTGGTGACCTCGTCCAGGTATTCTTCGTAAGTGAGGGTGCTCATGCTGTAGTCCTTAAGTGAATGGCGCACCGCCGCAACGGCGCGCTGCGCGCCGGCCCAGCAAAGTGCGCAGATAACCGGTCATTTTACCCGATGCCGGCGCCATCGGCGGACAACGACCGCAAGGCATCGGCCACGCGCGCGTAGCGCAGGCGCACGCCCAGCTCGCGCTTGAGGCGCGTATTGTGCAGGCGGCGCGATTCGGACATGAACGACAGCAGCATCGGCGTGACCACTTGCTGCAGTTCGGCACGCGGCAGGCGTGGCGGGCGCGGCAGGCCAAATGTATCGGCCACGGCATCGAAATACTCCGCCATTTTGAGTTCGCTGTCATCGCTGGCGTGATACACGCGTCCCGGCTTGCCCCGCCACAAGGCCCGCTCGATGCTGCGCGCCAGGTCATCGGCATGGATATGGTTGGTATAGACATCGTCACCCGCGGCCAGGGCCGGCGTGCCCTCGCGCAAGCGCTTCAGGGGCAGGCGGTCGTCCGCATAGATGCCGGGCACGCGCAGGATGGCCACGCTGGCGCCGCGGCGCACGCCCCAGCCCCGCAAGACCTGCTCGGCATCGACGCGCCTCTTCGCGCGCGCATTCGCCGGCGCCGTCGGCCGCGTTTCATCGACCCAGGCGCCAGCGCAATCGCCATACACGCCGCTGGTGCTCACATACACCATGCGTGCATGCTCGGGTAAAATGGCGGCCAGATTGCGCGTGCGCTGGTCCAGCAAGCCCGACGACCGGGGCGGCGCCAGGTGCACGATCATCGTCGCCAGTCCCGCCAACCGTTTCAGGCTGGCGCGGTCATCGAGGTTGGCCACGATGGGCACGGCGCCGGCCGCCCGCAGCTGCGCGCAGCGCGCCGGCTGGCTGGTGACGGCAAAGACGCGAAAACGCGTGCGCAGCAAGGGCAGCAGCCGCATGCCTACGTCGCCGCAGCCCAGGATCAGCAGGCGCGGCAAGCCTGACGGCTTGCGCAAAGAGTGCATTAACATATTTTTCATCTCAAGGATTGTATGACTTTTCAAATTACTGTTCAGCCCAGCGGCCACCAATTCAGCTGTGAAGCGGACGAAACCGTCCTGTCGGCGGCGATACGCGCAGGCGTCGGCCTGCCGTATAGCTGCAAAAGCGGCGCCTGCAGTTCCTGCAAGGGCAAGATCGTGTCCGGCAGCGTACAGCATAAGCCATACCAAGCCCGCTCCTTGACGGAAGATGAAGCGACCGCCGGCTACTCGCTGCTGTGCTGTGCCGTGCCCCAGGGCGACCTGGTGGTGCAGGCGCGCGAAGTGGCGGGCAGCAGCGACTATCCGATCAAGAAAATGCCGTCGCGCGTGACCACCATCGAAAAAGTCGCGCCCGACGTCGTCGTGCTGACCCTGCAGTTGCCAGCCAGCGAGCGCTTGCACTACCGCGCCGGACAGTATATCGAAATCATGCTGCGCGACAACAAGCGCCGCAGCTACAGCATGGCCAGCGCACCCGTTGAAGGCGGCCCCGTGAGCCTGCACATCCGCCATATGCCGGGCGGCCTGTTCACCGACCAGGTCTTTGGCACCATGAAAGCGCGCGACATCCTGCGCTTCGAAGGCCCGATGGGCACCTTCTTCCTGCGCGAAGATTCCGACAAGCCCGTCGTGCTGCTGGCCTCGGGCACGGGCTTTGCCCCCTTGAAAGCCATCGTCGAGCACATGATCAACGAGCAATCCCCGCGCCCGATCACCCTGTACTGGGGCGGCCGCCGTCCGCACGACCTGTACATGGACGCGCTATGCCGCCAGTGGGCCGCCGACTTGCCGCAGTTCACCTATGTGCCCGTCGTATCGGACGCCTTGCCGGAAGACGCCTGGAGCGGCCGCACGGGCTTCGTGCACCAGGCCGTCATCACCGACTTGCCAGATATGTCCGCTTATCAAGTGTATGCCTGCGGCGCACCGATCGTCGTAGAGTCGGCCAACCGCGATTTCGTGCAGTTGTGCCAGCTGCCAGCCGACGAATTCTACGCCGACGCCTTCACCACGGAAGCCGACCTGGCAAAGTAAGCGTTACCTTCCAGACAGCGGGGCGCGGCTGGCGCGGCGCCCGCTGCCGCCACCGCTCCACCCCGCTGCTTCCTGGAAATTTCATGCCTCTCGCTATCCTGCGTCACCGCAACTTCGCCTGTTACCTGTCCGCCCGCGTGCTGGGCACCGTGGCCGTGCAAATGCAAAGCGTGGCCATCGGCTGGCAGGTGTACCAGATCACGGGCAGCCTGTTTGACCTGGGCCTGATCGGCCTGGCGCAGTTCGCCCCCTTCCTCGTATTGATCCTGCCAGCCGGCCACGTGGCCGACCGCTACAACCGGCGCAACATCATCGCCTGGTGCCTGGCGGCGCAACTGGCTTGCGCGCTGGCCCTGCTGGCCTTTACGCTCAGTGGACTCGCCATCGTCTGGCCCGTGTTCGCCGTGCTGGTGCTGTTCGGCAGCGCGCGCGCCTTCATGATGCCGGCCACGCAAGCCGTGCTGGTCAACATGGTGCCCACGCAACACTTCAGCCGTGCCGTCGCGCTCAGCTCGTCGAGCTCGCACGTGGCCATCATCCTGGGGCCCACCTTGGGCGGCTTGCTGTATTACTTCGGTCCCAAGGTGGTGTACCTGATCTCGTCCGCGCTGCTGGTCGTGTCCGTCTTGCTGATGCGCGCCACCACGCCTGCGCCGCAAGTGGTCAAGCGCGAACCCGTCAGCTGGCATACCCTGCTCGAAGGCTTGCGCTTCGTCTGGTCGAAACCCATCGTGCTGGGCGCCATTTCGCTCGACCTGTTTGCCGTGCTGTTCGGCGGCGCCACGGCCCTGCTGCCGGCGCTCGCGCACGACGTGCTGCATATCGGCCCCAGCGGCCTGGGCTTGCTGCGCACGGCGCCGGGCGCCGGCGCGGCCCTGTGCTCGATCGCGCTGGCCATCTTCCCCATCACGCGCCGCGTGGGCGCGTGGATGTTCGGCGGCGTGGCCGTCTTCGGCCTGGGCACCCTGGTGCTGGGCAGCACCAGCTATTTCCCGCTGGCGCTGGCGGCGCTGTTCCTGATGGGCGCCGGCGACATGGTCAGCGTCTACATCCGCCACCTGCTGGTGCAGTTCGAGACGCCGGACGAGATCCGCGGCCGGGTCAGCGCCGTGAATGCCGTCTTCATCGGCGCCTCGAACGAGCTGGGCGAATTCGAATCGGGCTTGACGGCCGGCTGGTTCGGCCTGGTGCGCGCCGTGCTCTTCGGCGGCGCCGCCACCCTGGCCGTGACGGGCATCTGGGCCGTCCTGTTCCCCGTGCTGTCGCGCATGGACCGCTTTCCCCACCACGAGAAGGAAGCGGCCGCCAGGACGGCCACCGCGAGCGCAAACTAAGCGCTAAGATGCGCTATCGCCACTGACGAACACGCACCATGAAAATCACGCTTCCCTTCCACAGCTTCATCCGCAGCCGCCCCCACCTGAGCATGGCCACGGCCGTCGGCGTGGCGGCCGGCCTGCTGCTGCCCTCCTCCTGGCAACAGATGACGCGCCTGCTGACGGCGTGGAACGTGGCCGTCTGGTTCTACCTGGCGACGATGGCCTGGATGATGATGCACGCCAACCATCACAAGGTGAAGGTGATGGCGCAGCGCCAGGATGAGCGGGCCGCCACGGTGCTGTCGGCCCTGTCCGTCGCATCCGTGATGAGCCTGGTAGCCATCGTCTCGCAGCTATCGTCGATGAAAGACCTGGCGCCGGACGAGCGCGCGCTGCATTATTGCCTGACGATCCTGACGCTGGTCGGTTCCTGGTTCCTCGTCGGCACCCTGTTCTGCTTCCACTATGCCCACCTGTATTACCAGGCCGACCCCACGCTACGCCCCCTGAAATTTCCCGACGACGAGCAAAACCCCGATTACTGGGATTTTCTATATTTCGCCTTCACCATCGCCGTCGCCGTGCAAACGTCGGACGTTTCCGTGCAGACGAGATTGATGCGGCAGATCGTGCTGGGACAATCCGTGCTCAGCTTTTTCTTCAACCTGGTCGTGCTGGGGCTGTCGATCAATATTGCCGCCGGTCTCATTAATGGGTAAGGCTGACGGCGAACCGAAAAAATTCCATGAGGAAACTTGACCTGGCTGAAGGGTTAAGCTCATCTTAATCGTGCGCACCCTCTTGAAATACTGGAAAGAGGAGTAAGATAAGTTCCATGCACAGAGGTCTTGTGCATGTGGCAGCAACCAGGCCTCAACACGCCTGAGATGGGTTTTTTTTGAATTGACAGGAGTAAGCATATGCAAATCAATATTCATACCGACAGCACCATCGCCAACACCGCTGGACTGAACGAACATGTGCAATCCGTACTTGAAAGCGCACTGAACCGCTTCCGCGACAACCTGACCCGCATCGAAGTCCACATCAGCGACACGAATGGCCCGAAAGGCGGCGCCGACGATATTCGCTGCGTCATGGAAGCACGCGTTGCTGGCTATCAAGCAATTGCCGTAACCGAACAGAGCGCCACCGTGCATCAATCCGTTGCCGGCGCCACTGACAAACTGAAACGCGCCATCGATAGCGCCCTGGGCCGCCTGCAAGACAGCAAGCGCCACGCCACCGGCAAAAATGCCGTAATCGATACGGCCGAAGCGGAAGAAACCGCCGAGTAATTCCCCACCCGCAAGATTTCCAGAGACTGAGGCAGCCGTTCAAGGCTGCCTTTGCACATCTGGCCCGCCTTTTGCGCGCGGCAATAACAATACTAAAACAATCATCATTTCAGCTTATTAACGCGACATTGAAATAATTGTCGTATTTCTCACAGTAAGTGACATCAAGCAAGCCTTTGCCGTTACGGTCTAGGCCGCTTTACGCTATCATGAAGATACCGGCTCCCTGCTCGCGCGCCGGCTTTTTGAAAGTGTGATTGTGGAACAGATCGGCAACTTTGGCGCTTCAGGCTGCAACATCGGCGATTTACAGCTATTTCGCGATGGGGCGGACAGCCAGACGGCAGCCATGCTGGCACCCTGCCCCGTCATGCGCCTCGAAGCGGGCGAAGCTATTGCCGACACGCAAGGCGCCAGCCTGTACATCGTCCTGCGCGGCTCACTGGCCGTGGCCGCCGACACCCACACGGGCATGGATGACGGCACCGTCAGCAAGGTCTTGCCCGGCGAAAGCGTGGGCGAACAATCGGTACTCGATGAAGCGAGCAACCTGGCCGCCATTTCGGCCCTGGAAGAAACCGATTTACTGGTGATCGACGCGGCCATTGTCTGGGAATTGATCGAGCAATCGAACGGCCTGGCGCGCAACCTGCTGCGGCTGCTGTCCTTCCGCATCCGCGCCGCGAATGCCCTGCTGCGCCGCCGCCAGAAACTGGGGGAATTCTACCGCCAGCTGTCGATGGTCGATAGCCTGACGGGCTTGTACAACCGCGCCTGGCTCACCGATTTACTGCCAAACATGATCGTCACGGCCCACGCCAGCGCCTCGCCGCTGTCGCTGGTGATGATAGACCTCGACCATTTCAAGCGCTTCAACGACACGCACGGCCACCAGGCAGGCGACCAGGCACTGCGCATCGCCGCGCAAGTGCTGGGCGCAGCCCTGCGGCCCACGGATTTTGCCGTGCGCTATGGTGGTGAGGAAATGATGGTGATCTTGCCCGATACTAACGAACACGTGGCCCTGCGGGTCGCCGAGCGCCTGTGCGAACGCATGCAGCAAGCCGTCATCTTCGCCGACATGCGCAGCGCGCTGCCGCACATCACGGGTTCCTTCGGCGTGGCCAGCCTGGCGGCGGAACAGGACGACCATGCGTTGATCGCCGCGGCCGACGCGGCCCTTTACCGGGCCAAGGCCAGCGGTCGCAACAAGGTCATGCTGTAGTTCAGGCAGCCTTGCTGTCGGCCGGCTTGGTCGCATCCGGCTTGGCAGCGTCATCCTTCTTGCTGCTGTGCGCGGCGATGAAATCCGCGTAGCCCTTCTGCACCAGCTCATACGTCTTGTCGATGTTGCCGGCGATATCGCCTTGCAACACTTTCAAGCCGCCCAGAATATCGCGCGCTTCCTTGAAGCCTTTTTCCATGCCGCCGCTGATGGTGTCCATGAACTTGGTCAGGGCCGTATCGTCGTCCATGCCGGGATTCTGTTTCTTGTAGGCGTCAAAAAAACCGGTCGACAGCGATACAATGCGGCTCGCTGTCGCTTCGGCGCTGTTATCCTGCGATGCCGCGTTCTGGATCGCGTCCTCGCCGTACTGGCCCTTCAACGCTTCATTGATGTTGGTGATGGCCGTCTTGTACAGCAGCGCCAGCGGCTCGTTCTCGGAACCGATCGACACGTTCAGCGAGGCCTGCATGATGGAAGCGTTCAATTGCAGCTTGCTGCGGTCGTTAACGCTCATTTCAGTTTTGACGCCGTCCTTTTGCTGGACTTTATCGTCCTTGCCGGCAACGCCCGTACTGACGGAAGTCACGGAAGGGGTGGAATTGCCGCTTGCGGCGATGGGAATTGACACGATAGACCTCCTTGAACGGGCAATGTATGCCACCATGCGGGAAACGCGATGATGGCCATCCTCTCGTGTAGTATCGGCAGGTTTTCAGAAAACTATAGCAGTGGCGCTTTTACCGGCCCGGACAACCAATCAAGTAACGACCATCAATGACTAAGCAGACCTTTCTTTGGCACGACTACGAAACCTTTGGCGCCCAGCCGCGCCGCGACCGCCCGGCCCAGTTCGCCGCCATCCGCACGGATACCGACCTCAACGAGATCGGCGAGCCGATCATGCTGTATTGCCAGCCTGCCAATGATTTCCTGCCCGACCCGCAATCGTGCCTGATCACGGGCATCACGCCGCAGCAATGTCTGCAGCTGGGCGTGCCTGAGCACCAGTTCGCCGCCACCATCGAGGCGGCCTTCTCGGAACCGGGCACCATCGGCGTGGGCTATAACACCATCCGTTTCGACGATGAAGTCACGCGTTTCCTGTTCTGGCGCAACCTGATCGACCCGTATGCGCGTGAATGGAAGAACCATTGCGGCCGCTGGGACATCCTCGACGTGGTGCGCATGACGCACGCGCTGCGCCCGGAAGGCATCGAATGGCCAAAGCGCGACGATGGCCAGACCAGCTTCAAACTGGAACACTTGAGCAAGGCCAATGGCCTGGTCCACGAAGCGGCGCACGATGCGCTGTCCGACGTGCGCGCCACCATCGCCCTGGCGCGCCTGATCAAGCAGAAACAGCCAAAACTGTTCGAATTCTGCCTGGCGCTGCACAAGAAGGACCGGGTCGCCAGCGAGATGGGCATGCACCTGGCCGCCAGCGAGCGCCAGCCCTTCCTGCACGTGTCGGGCATGTTCCCCGCTGAACGGGGCTGCCTGGGCGTCGTCTGGCCGCTGGCCACGCACCCGAGCAACAAGAATGAAATCCTCGTCTGGGATTGCGCCTACGATCCACGCGAACTGTTCAGCCTGGACGCGGACACCATCCGCACGCGTTTGTTCACGCGCAAGGAGGCCATGCCGGAAGGCATGACGCGCCTGCCCGTGAAAAGCGTGCATCTGAACAAGTCGCCCATGCTGGTCGGCAATCTAAAAACCCTGTCGCCGGCCATGGCCGCGCATTGGGGCATCGATCTGGATGCGGCGAAGGTCAACGCGCAGCTGGCCGCCACGGCGCCGAACATGGATGCGATCTGGGCAGAAGTCTTCCAGCGCCCGGGCGCGAATGTCGCCCTGGACGTGGATGAAGATTTATACAACGGCTTCGTCAGCAACGACGACCGCCGCCTGCTCGAATCGCTGCGCCGCGATACGCCGGCCAAGCTGGCCACGGCCCGCCCCTCGTTTTCCGACGAACGCCTGCAGGAATTGCTGTTCCGCTACCGCGCCCGCAATTTCCCGCACACCCTGAGCGAAGCGGAAAGCCTGCGCTGGGAACAACACCGCGCCGCCCGCCTGTTCGATGGCGACGGTGGCGCCCGCACCATCGAAATGTTGTTTACGGAGATCGACGTGCTGTCGGAGTCCGTGGATGAGCGGGGAGAGGAAATTCTGGGCGAGCTCTACGATTACGCGGAGATCGTCGCGCCGCAGCGCGACTAAATGAAAAATGCCGGGCTAGCCCGGCATTTTTCATGGCTGAGACTTAAACAGCTCTATGTTGATTGATCGCATCGCGCGTCTCGATCGCCACGCGGCGCGCTGCGTCGGCGAAATCTTCGCCAGCTTGCGGCGTGGCGTAGATGATGGCGCGTGAAGAGCTGATCATCATGCCCATGCCGTTCGCCGTCTGGCCCGCGCCGACCGTGGCGGCGATGTCTCCGCCCTGGGCGCCGATGCCGGGCACCAGCAGCGGCATGTCGCCGACGATGGCGCGCACTTGCGCCAGTTCTTCAGGGAAGGTGGCCCCGACGACGAGCGCGCACTGGCCATTCTTGTTCCACTTCTCGGCCACCAGGCGCGCCACGCGCTGGTACAGGGGCACGCCGTCCGTGTCGAGGAATTGCAGGTCCGAGCCGCCCGGGTTCGAAGTGCGGCACAGGATGATCACGCCGCGGTCTTGCCACGCCAGGTAGGGATCGAGCGAATCCTCGCCCATATACGGATTCACGGTGACGGCGTCGGCGCCGTAGCGCTCGAACGCTTCGCGCGCGTATTGCGTGGCCGTCGCGCCGATGTCGCCTCGTTTCGCGTCGAGGATCAGCGGGATGTGCGGGTAGTTCTCGCGCACGTAGCGGCAGATGTCTTCCAGCTGCTTTTCCGCGCCCAGCGCGCCGAAATAGGCGATCTGCGGCTTGAAGGCGCAAGCCAGATCGGCCGTGGCATCGATGATGCGCGTGCAAAAGGTGGTGATTCCATCAGGCAGATCGCGCAGTTCGGCCGGCAATTTCGCCAGGTCCGGGTCCAGGCCCACGCACAGCAGGGAATTATTGGCCGTCCACGCGGCGGATAATTTATTGATGAAATTCACGGCACACCTTCTCTATATTCAGTTGCAAACCCCGTATTGTAACGCGGCGCAGGCTTGCCACGGCGTCTCAAGGCAGTCAGGAGCGGCGGCCAGCGCTTATTAAACCGACATCGCGGGCCGTTTCAGGTATATTTGCCTCACCTCCCTTACTCTGCACGGAACCCATCATGCAAATCACCAATCAATTCACCAAATGGCTGCGCCTGACGCTGAGCGTCACCGTCCTGGCCGGCGTCCTGACAGGCTGCGGCTACAACGACTTCCAGACAAAGGACGAAGCCACCAAGGCCGCCTGGGGCGAAGTGGTCAACCAGTACCAGCGCCGTGCCGACCTGATCCCTAACCTGGTGAACACCGTCAAGGGCTACGCCACGCATGAGCGCGAAACCCTGGAAGCGGTGACCAAGGCGCGTGCCGCCGCCACCAGTTTCCAGATCACGCCCGAAGTGCTGAACGACCCGGCCGCCTTCGAAAAATTCCAGCAAGTACAGGGGCAGCTGTCGTCGGCCCTGTCGCGTCTGATGGTGGTGTCCGAGAAATACCCTGACTTGAAGGCCGATACGAGTTTCCGCGACTTGCAGTCGCAGCTGGAAGGCACGGAAAACCGCATCACCGTGGCGCGCCAGCGTTACATCGTCGCCGTGCAGGATTACAACGTGCATGCGCGCAGCTTCCCGAACAACCTGACGGCCATGGTCTTCGGCTACAAGGTCAAGCCATCGTTCACGGTGGAAAATGAAAAAGCCATCTCGACCGCGCCAACCGTCAACTTTGGCAAATAAGATGAAAGCCTGGTCTTCTCTGGCGGCGCTGGCGACGGCGCTGCTGCTGTGGACGATGCCACCGGCCGGCGCGCAGGGCTTGCTGCCCGTGCCGCCACTGGCGGCGCGCGTGACGGATGACGCCGGCATGCTGGACGCCAAGCAAAAAGCGGCGCTGGAAGGCGTGCTGGCCGATTACGAAGCCAAGACGGGCAGCCAGATCGCCGTGCTGCTGGTCAAGAGCACGGAACCGGAAGCCATCGAGCAATACAGCATCCGCGTGACGGATGCCTGGAAGCTGGGGCGCAAGGGCGTCGATGACGGCGTGCTGCTGATGGTGGCAAAGGACAACCCTTCGTCCCTGCGCCGCCTGCGCATCGAAGCGGGCCGTGGCGTGCAGGGCGTGCTGACGGATGCGCAATCGAAACGCATCCTGCAAGACGTCATCGCCCCCCATTTCAAGCAAAATGACTATTACGGCGGCCTGGTAGCTGGCGTGGGCGCCATCTCCACCCTGCTGAACCAGGAGCAATTCCCCGCACCTGCACAGCAGAAAGCGCCGGCCACCGTGGAAGCGGGCGGCCTGACCTTCTGGCTGCCGCTGCTGTTCTTCGGCTTCCTCGTCGTGCTGACCCTGTTCCGCTCGCGCGGCGGGCCTACCCGGCTGCAGCGCGGCAGCAACTGGTCCAGCGGCGCCACCGGTGTCGTGCTGGGCAGCATCCTCAGCCAGGCGCTGAACAACCGCGGCGGCGGCGGCTTCGGCGGCGGTGGTGGTTTTGGCGGTGGCGGTGGCGGCGGAGGTTTCGGTGGCGGCGGCGGAGGTTTTGACGGCGGCGGCGCCTCGGGAGATTGGTAATGACGAAACAACTGACATTCGGACAACGCTGCGGACGCGCCCTGAAACATTTACGGGGCACGCCCGCGACGGCGCGCAATGCCTTTCCCGAACGCACCCTGAAAGCCATCGAAACGGCCATCGCCGACGGTGAAGTGATGCACCAGGCGGAAGTGCGCCTGATCGTCGAAGCGGCCCTGACCCCGGGCATGGCTTACCAGGGCGTGAGCAACCGCGAGCGGGCGCGCGAACTGTTCGCTCAGTATGGTGTGTGGGATACGGAAGACAACGTTGGCGTGCTGATCTATATCAACCTGGCCGAGCACCAGGTCGATATCGTCGCCGACCGCCACGTGGGCCGGCGCGTGACGCCGGAACAGTGGCAAGCAGTGTGCCGGACCATGACGAAAGGGTTCAAGGATGGCAATTATCACGACAGCACGCTCGATGCCTTACAGCAGCTGAATACCTTGCTGCAAAGCCACTTCCCCGCCGATGGCACGCGCGGCAACCAGTTGCCGAACGAACCCATCCTCCTCTGATTCCTGCCCAGGGATTAAAATCTGCCCATTGCCGCGCAAGCCTGTGGCTTGGGCAGAGCGGCCCCCACACCCCGCCGAGGAACCCACATGAAACTGAACAATAAAATCGCCATCGTCACGGGCGCCACGCAAGGCATCGGCCTGGCTTGCGCCACCCGCCTGATCGCCGAAGGGGCGCAAGTGATGCTGGTCGACATCAAGGAAGAAGGCGCGCAGGCGGCCGCCGCCCTCGGCCCGCAGGCGCGCTTCTTTTGCGCCGACGTCAGCCAGAAGGCGGATGTCGATGCCATGCTGAAGGAAACCCTGGCGCAGTTCGGCCACATCGATATCCTCGTCAACAATGCGGGCGTCACGCATGCGGCCGATTTCCTCGACGTGTGCGAAGACGATTTCGACAGGGTCATGCGCATCAACCTGAAATCGATGTTCCTGTGCGGCCAGGCCGTGGCGCGCGAGATGGTCAAGCGCAACAGCGGCTGCATCATCAACATGTCCAGTGTGAATGCGGAGCTGGCCATTCCGAACCAGGTGCCGTACGTGGTGTCGAAAGGCGCCATCAACCAGCTGACCAAGGTCATGGCCTTGAACCTGGCATCGCACGGCGTGCGCGTGAACGGCATCGGCCCGGGCACCATCCTGACGGAACTGGCCAAGCAGGCGGTGCTGTCGAGCCCGGAGGCGCGCCACACGATCTTGTCGCGCACGCCGCTGGGCCGCTGCGGCGAACCGGAAGAAGTGGCCGGCATCGCCGCCTTCCTGGCCAGCGACGACGCCACCTACATGACGGGCCAGACCATCTATGTCGATGGCGGACGCATGGCGCTCAACTACACGGTGGCCGTGAAGGAGTGAAGGCAGGATCAGACAGTTATATCAAAAAACGATAATGGTTATCTGAAAAGACCATTAGACACATATCGTGCGACGCAGCATAATGCACCTGTCTCCACTATTCTCCTCCAAGAAAATAGTTTTAAGCCCGCTTTCACCAGCGGGCTTTTTTTTTGCTGTCACTGCTGAAACATGGCCATTCTTGCCATGATGCATAATCTTTCCAGGCATTCTGCCTGTCGCAAAAAAATGTTGCGGCGTGTCATCAGCCCGTCATGTTCGCCCCCTATACTTGCTTCATCTGCTGTACAGGCAACCGATATGCCTGACTACAGACAGGTGTGCCGCGATGGCACACCACTCCCCTTTCATGACCGTGGCGGGCGCCGGCAAGGAGCGCGACATGGTGAGTACCGAGCAACTCTCAACTCTTGACCCATTTCATTTGGGTTTTTGGCCCGCGTCCCCGCGGGCCTTTTTTTTGCCTGCACGGCAAGCTCCTGCGCAAAAACACGGCGGCCCGCCATGCCCATGATATTGTGACGATCTTTCCATCTGTCCTGACGCCTCATGCCTGCACCCTTGCCCGAACTCTGTTTTGCCGACCGCTACGAACGCCTGCGCTACCGCACCGCGCTGCTGTTGTATGCCCTGGTGATTTTGATCGGCGACATTCCCGGCGTGCGCGCGGACGTGGGCCAATATGCGTCGGGCGGCGTGCTGCATTCCCTCGGCTATGGCGTGCTGGCCCTGATCCTGTTCAGCGGCACGGGCGGCGGCATGGCGCGCCGCGCGCTGCTGTCGATGCTGATGGTGGCGGCCATGGGCGCGCTGGACGAATTCATCCAGAGTTTCCTGCCTTACCGTCATGGCGCCGTCAGCGACTGGGTGGTCGATATCACGGCCGCAGCGGCGGTCTGCCTGCCGTTGTATTTCCTCTGGCCGAAAATGGTCGCCGCTGCCCTGGACAAGGGCGCGCCGCTGCCCGAGGCCTGAACGGGGGATGACTCGCGCCCGTCAGGCGCGGTCCGCTACGCTATCTTGCAATTCCAGCCGCAATTGCCCCTGGCTGCGCGCGCTGGGCTTGCCCAGGCGCCGCATCAGGGCGCGCGTTTCGCGCCGGCTGCCTGCCCCCATGGCGCGTGCCGCATCGCGCTGCATGTCCAGCAACTGTTCCGAGCGCGCCAGCCGCACCAGGCCATGCAAGGCCTGGGCCAGGACATGGCGCGCACGGGCATCGTGCGCAGTGCCGACGACGGCCAGCACCAACTCATCGATCAGTTTTGCGGTAGGGCCAGATGACATTTTTTCTCCCGATTTAACAGTGAGGAAACGTGCGGACGTACAAAATGGTGCTTGCCAGCATCGTTTATACCAAGCACGGCAATTAGACGCTTGATCTGGCTCAATCGGCAATGACGGCCGCCGAACATCCCTGCAAAGCCGCAGGCGGTACGGCGGCTCGCGCTAGCAGACGGCCAGGCTCAATCCATCGCCAGTGTCAACGGCCGAGTGCGTCCCTGCACCACGGCCGAGGGCCAGGCCGGGTCGTGCGTCAGGTTGTGCAATTGGTTGCCGTCGAGCAGAAACGTGTCTTCCACCGTGCTGCCAGGCAGGCTGGGGTGGAAAGCCAGCGCCATGCCCCGCTTGAGGATGATTTCCGTGTGCGCGCCGGCTGCCACTTCGGGCGCCAGGTAGCCATGTATGCCGCCCTGCCGGCTGGTGCGCACGGAATCGGGCTGGCCTGCATACGCGTAGGCGCTGTCGAGCGCGTGATACACCATGCTCAGCGCATGGCCCGTTTCGCAAGCGTCGAGCGCCACCGCTTCCAGCGCCAGCATGGCCGCATCGGCATCGTCCATCACCACCGCCGTGCCATCGGCGCGATGCTGCGCCGGGTTGAAGCGCCGTTGACGACTGAGGCTGGCGCACAGGCCAAAACGCCGCGCGCACAGGGCCAGTACGGCTTGCGCGCCCAGCACCACCTGCGCCGGCGGCGCGCGCCGATAACGCTGTTGGCGCTCCTCGCCGCTGACCAGCACATGCACAGCCTGCAAGCCCCGCAGCCACAGCGCGCGCACGCACGCGGCGGCCAGCTCCAGCTCGCTCCAGTCGGGGCGCGCAAGGCGCAATGCATCCGCGGCCGCGCCAGCAGCCAGCTGCCCCACCTGCCGGTAACGCTGCTGCTCCGATTCCAGCAGCACCAGCCGCTCTTCGCGCAGGGCCACGGGCAAGCTGCGTTCGTGCAAGCCTGGCCGGTCGGACAGGACCGGCGCGCCGCCGGCCACATGCTGCACGAAATGCTCGCGCAATTCATACAGCTGCGGCTGCATCCAGGGCGACACTTGCCATGTCCATGGCCCGCGCACTTCTTCTTCGCGCATGCGCATGGCTTCAGCTTCGTCCGTCAGGATGTAGGCGGCGTCGCGCGTCACCAGCACTTCCGCGCAGCCGCACTCGGCCGTATGGCAATGGCTGTTCGACGCGCCCGCCGTGGCCCACGCAAACCAGTCCACGCCGCGCAGGCGCACGGCGCCGGCCCGCTCCTGTTCCAGCCAGCCCCGCATCTGCGCCAGCTTGTGCCCCACCTCCCGTTCCAGCGGCCAGTTCATGACGGCCCCTCGTCCGGGTTCAAGCGTGGCGCCACTCCACCTGCCCTGCCTGGCGCCAGCCGGGTATCCTGTTGCTCATGCATAGCTGCTCCCTTCCTACATGGAAACATAAGACCAGCATGCGCAGAAAAAGTTCAACGCCCGGACTCGTCCCAGGCTTGCAGTCTATGACTTCCGTCTATTTTTGCAAGCGGCTATTTCGCCAGTTCGATCAGCACGGCTGTGTACATCTGCAAGTTCAGCAGCAGCTGCTTTTCCGTGATGAACTCATGTTCGGAATGCCCCGTGTACACGGTGTGCGGCATGGCCGGGCCAAAGCTGACGGCGCGCCTTCCAGCCGTCGAAGGCAGCCGTCACCTGCTGCTGCAACACGGCCACGTGGCAATCGGTCCCTTATCGTCTTCCGTGCCCCGTCGCAGCAGTTTTCCAGGTTTGCTGGTACGGTCCAGTTCGAACGGCGAACGGGTCCATTTGGCGGGGTTTACGAGCTGCACGTCGCCATGCGTGATGACGCCCCCCGTTTGCTGCCGTTCCCCATGCCGATGATCAGCGATTCAGGGTAGGTGGCCAACGCGTAGCTGGCCGTTTCCGGCACCTGCAAGCTGAAGGGCGCACCGATTTCCAATCGGCATGAGTTTTTTACCGATCAGTACGCAAATTCCCGATTCGCATTATCATGTGCACAGCCTGTCTTCCCCGCCATGCTGTCATGGGTGACCCTGCCAGCGTCAGGGGATAGACAAATCGTCCATTGTGATTTTCCACCACGTCCCGATATCGCTACCATGATTCCATTTTCCATACTCGACCTGGCCCCCATCGCCGAAGGCAGCGACGCCAGCCAGTCGTTCAAGAACACGCTCGACCTGGCGCAGCACGGCGAACGCTGGGGCTACCAGCGCTACTGGCTGGCCGAACACCACGGCATGCCCGGCATCGCCAGCGCCGCCACGGCCGTCGTCATCGCCCATGTGGCGGCCGGCACGAAAACCATCCGCGTGGGCGCCGGCGGCGTGATGCTGCCGAACCACTCGCCGCTGGTCATTGCGGAACAGTTCGGCACCCTGGAAGCGCTGCATCCGGGCCGCATCGACCTGGGCCTGGGCCGCGCGCCCGGCTCCGACCAGACGACGGCGCGCGCCCTGCGCCGCGACCTGCAGTCCGACGCGGAACAGTTTCCGCAAGACGTGCTGGAATTGATCGACTATATGTCCGACGAGCCGCGCCAGCGCGTGCTGGCCGTGCCCGGCAAAGGCGCGAAAGTGCCCGTGTGGATACTGGGGTCGAGCCTGTTCGGCGCCCAGCTGGCCGCCCACTTGGGCTTGCCGTATGCGTTTGCCTCGCACTTCGCGCCGCAAATGATGATGCAAGCCGTGGCCTATTACCTCGAACATTTCAAGCCATCAAAGCAGCTGGCCAAACCGTACGTGATGCTGGGCTTCAATGTGTTTGCCGCCGACACGGATGCGGAGGCGCACCTGCGCGCCACGTCGATGCAACAAGCGTTCGTCAACTTGCGCACGGGCCGCCCGTCGCGCTTGCAGCCGCCCGTGCCCGGCTATCTGGAACAGCTGGGGCCGCAGGAACGCGCCATGCTCGATTCCGTCCTGTCCTGCACGGCCATCGGCGCGCCGGAGACCATCAAGGCCAAGATGGCCGCCTTCATCGCCGAGACGGGCGCAGACGAGCTGATGATCACCTCGCAGATCTTTGAGCACCAGCACCGTCTGCGCTCGTATGAAATCACGGCGCAGGTGCATGCGGAGCTGGCGCAGCAACAGTAACTGCAAGGTTTTCTCCCTCGGTATATCCCCCTATACCCTTTTCCCGGCCATCGGCAACGATCGCCGGGATTTTTTTTGCCTGCAACATTTAGCGGCTTACCTTATACGAAATCAGTCGTTCCATCGGCATAAGGCGGCCTCTATGATGTTTCTCGTTGAAACAGCCGTTACCACGGCTGGACCGCCATGGCGCGCCCTGGCGGCGCACTGAATCTCCGCCCCTGCTACCCGCACCGGGCACCACGCAGCATCACCCTCTCCATTTTCCATGGCCACGCCGGCCAGGCCGCGACACGCCTGTCCGCATGACCTGACAGCCCTTTTCATGAAAGCAGACGCAATGAAGCAACGACAGGCAGCGCAAGGCTACCGGACACTGAGCCTCTTCACCACCCTGATGCTGGGTGCGGGCCTGCAGGCGCAGGCGGCAGGCGATACGGCAGACGCGGCGGCGGAATCGGCCGCCGCTGCAGCCGCGGCTGGCCCAGTCGCCGTCATCACCGTGAACGGCGACCGCGCCCCGGCGGAACGGCTGGCAGCGGGTGCCCTCGGTGCGCGCTCGGACCTGGAAACGCCGTTTTCCACAGCCCAGGTCAGCAGCGCGCAGATCGAGGACCGGCAGATCAAGAGCCTGGGCACGCTGTTTGCCGGCGACGCCTCGGTGGCGTCGAAAGGCGGCACCTTCACGCAAAGCGCCTACGCCGTCAGCGTGCGCGGCCTGACCCTCGATTTCACCAACGGCTACAAGATCGATGGCCAGCCCTTCCAGATGTATGGCGTCGAACTGCCGCTGGAAATGTTCGAATCGGTGCAGCTGCTGAAAGGCGCCACGGGGTTTTTGTACGGCTTCAGCGCGCCGGGCGGCATCATCAATTACGCTTCGAAAAAGCCTGTCGAGCAGGCCCTGTTCAGCGCCGACATCGGCTACACGGACAGCGGCGTGTTCAGCCAGCATATCGATGCGGGCGGCCGCGCGGGCGAGGATGGCCGCTATGGCTACCGCGTCAACCTGTCGCACGAACAGGGCGAAACATACAACGGCGCCTATCTGCGCCGCAAGGCGGGCGCGCTGGCCGTCGATGCGCGCCTGCAGCCCGGCCTGACCTGGAGCGCACAGCTGCTGTACCAGGAGCGCGACTTGCAAGGCGGCGTGCCGACCATGTCGCTGGCCGTGTTTCCCGTGCGCAGCGCCCTGCCCGCTCCCGTCAGCGGCAAGCGCGACCTGGGCGCCTATGCCAGCACCTATTATGACTCGACCATGTGGCTGGCCAGCACGGCGCTGGCGTGGAAGATCAATAGCGACTGGCAAGCCAATGTCAGCTATGGCCATACGGAAAAGCGCATCGACAGTTCCTATGAAACGCTGTACCTGACGAGCCAATCGGGCGGCTACAGCAACCGCCTGAACCCGTTCTACGCACCGACGCTGACGTATGACTCACTGCAAGGCATGCTCGAAGGCACCTTCCACACAGGCGCCATCGTGCACAAGATCGCCGCCGGCTTCAATTATCAGACGCTGGACCGCACGCTCAACGTGACGCCGTCGCTGAGCATTTTCAGCGGCAAGACCACGGGCAATCTGTACCAGGCGCCACCCGTGCTGGTCGATACCTCGAACGTCAACCGCCGGGCCTTCTACACCATTTCCGACTACACGCAGAAATCGGTCTTCCTCAGCGACACGGTGGCATTCGCGCCGCACTGGTCGCTGCTGGCGGGCTTGCGCTACATGGACTACGAGAACAACAACTTCGCCGCCAGCGGCGCGCGCACCAGCAACTATCACAAGAAACCCCTGACGCCCACCGTGGCCCTGCTGTACCAGCCTACGAACACGCTGACCGTGTACGGCAATTACGTGGAAGCGCTGGAAGACGGCGGCACCGTATCGAATGTCTACGCGAATGCGAATACCGTGCTGTCCCCGCTGAAAAGCCGGCAGGTGGAATTCGGTCTGAAGGCCGATCACGCGAAATGGGGCGCCAGCGCCGCCTTGTTCCGCATCAAGCGCGGCGCCGCATACGCCGACTACAGCAGCAACAGCCAAGGCATTTACGTGCAGGGCGGCGAACTGCGCTACCAGGGGCTGGAGCTCAACGGTCGCGCTGACCTCACGCGCGACTTCGAAGCGACGGCCGGCGCCACCTGGCTCGACGCCACCTACCAGGCCACCAGTCCCGCCATCGTCGGCAACCGCATCGAAAGCACGCCGCGCTTCCAGGCGGCGCTGGGTGTAATCGCCAAGGTGCGCGCCGTGCCCGGCCTGTCGCTGCATGCCAACGCCAGCTATGTGGGCGCGCAGTCAGCCAACAGCGCCAATGCCTGGAGCGTGCCGGCCGTCACCCTGGCCAGCGCGGGCGGCGCCTATCGCAGCCGCCTGGGCGAAAACGCCGTCAGTTACCGCCTGGAAATCAGCAACCTGGCCAACCGCGCCTACTGGAATTCCACCGGCTCGAACGCCCTGCAGCCCGGTGCGCCGCGCACCATTTCGCTGAACGCCCGCATCGATCTTTAATCAAGGAAAACTGAGATGACCACTCCCCCTCTCCCCCGCCGCCACGGCCGCAAGATCGGCGCCATCCTGGCCCTGAGCAGCCTGGCCGCCACGTTCAGCGCGTATGGCGCGCTGGACGTGACGCCCACCACCATTCTCGCCACGCCCGCCGCGCCGGTGGCGAAAAGGCCGAACATCCTCTACATCATGGCCGATGACCTCGGCTATTCCGACATCGGCGCCTTTGGCGGCGAGATCGAGACGCCCAACCTCGACGCCCTGGCGCGCGGCGGGCGCCTGCTGACCAACCACCATACGGGCACCGTCTGCGCCATCACGCGCTCGATGCTCATTTCCGGCACCGACCACCACCTGGTGGGCGAAGGCACGATGGGCGCGCCGCGCGACGAGCGACGCGGCTTGCCCGGCTACGAAGGCTACCTGAACGACAGCGCCCTGTCGCTGGCGCAGTTGCTCAAGGATGGCGGCTACCATACCTACATGGCCGGCAAATGGCACCTGGGTTCCAGTATCGCCGGCGGCGCCGCCGACCAGGGCAAGACACCCGACCAGTGGGGTTTCGAGCGCAGCTACGCCCTGTTGCCTGGCGCAGCGCGCAATCACTTCGGCCACGAGCCGGCCGATTCGCGCAACTACACGGAAGATGGCCGCTATGTGCGCCCCGGCGAGCCCAGCACGCAGGGCGGCAGCCCGGAAGCGTTTTACTCCACCGATTTCTATACACAAAAGCTGATCAGCTACATCGATTCCCGGCGCGGCGATGGCAAGCCCTTCTTTGCCTACGCCGCCTACACCTCGCCACACTGGCCATTGCAAGTGCCGGAACCCTATCTGAGCAAGTACAAGGGCCGCTATGACCAGGGCTACGAGGTGGTGCGCGCCGCGCGCATCGCGCGCATGAAGGCGCTGGGCATCATCCCCGCCGACTTCACGCCGTTCGGCGGCGTGCCCGACCTGCCCACGCGCACGCCGGCCAGCGCCAACAACGACACGCCACAGGCGCGCTACGTGAACGCCAACCATGGCGCGGAACTGGGCTATGTCGACCATGGCCCCGGCAATGTCAACAAACGCTGGAGCAGCCTGACGCCGCTAGAGAAGAAAGCCCAGGCGCGCTACATGGAAATCTACGCGGGCATGGTGGATAACCTCGACCACAACATCGGCCTGCTGATCCAGCATTTGAAGGATATCGGCGAGTACGAGAATACCTTCATCATGTTCCAGTCCGATAACGGTGCCGAAGGCTGGCCCATCAATGGCGGCGACGATCCGAAACTCACCGACGAGGCCAACGCCCAGCCCGAAGCCTATGCGCAACTGGGCCGCGACAATGGCAAGGCCAGCGCGCAGCGCCTGCAATACGGCTTGCGCTGGGCCGAGGTGAGCGCGGCGCCGTTTCGCAACGTCAAGGGCAATTTCCACGAAGGCGGGGTTTCGACGCCGCTGATCGTGCGCCTGCCGGGCCAGCAGCAGGGCGCCACGCCGCTGCACGCGTTTACCTTCGTTACCGACAACACGGCCACCTTCCTCGACCTGGCCGGCATCACCGCACCCTCGCAGCCGGCGCCGGCCGACATCGATGCGAAGACGGGACGCGACCGCAACCTGGGCAAGGTCGTGTATGGCGCGCGCCATGTCTACCCCATCACGGGCAAGTCGCTGCTGCCGCTGCTGCAGGAACGCCACGCCGGTCCCGTGCACACGGCGCCGTTCGGCGACGAGTCGTATGGCCGCGCCTATTTGTTCAGCGCCGATGGCCGCTGGAAAGCCGTCTGGGCGGAACCGCCGCAAGGCCCCGTCTCCGGCGCCTGGCAACTGTTCGACCTGCACACGGACCGCGGTGAAAACCATGACGTGGCGGGCCAGCATGCGGCACTGACGGCGCAACTGGTGGCGCAATGGAAGACCTATATGCAGCAAGTGGGCGGCGTCGAACCGCTGCGTCCGGGCGGCTTCTATGGCATCAAGTTCCCCACCGAACCCAAGGATGGCAAGGCCGCCGCGGCGGGCCGCCCATGAGGCTGCGTGCCGTCTGCCTGGCTGCCATGCTGCTGGCCAGCCTGCCACTGACCGGCTGCGACCGGCTGCCTGCCGCTCAGGCCGCCGCTCGGCCCGTGCCCGCGGCGCTGGGCAGCGAAGCGCTGTGCGCGGCCGGCACGGGCTTGCCTGCAGGCTGGGGCCGCCAGAAACAGGCGGGCATGGCCTGGATACCATCGGGCAACTTTACCCTCGGCAGCCGGCAAGGCTACGCCGATGAGCGCCCGGCCAGCGCGTCGCAGGCAGTGGCCGGCTTCTGGATGGACCAGACGGAAGTGAGCAACGCCCAGTTCGCCGCCTTCGTGCAGGCCACCGCTTACGTTACGCAGGCAGAGCAGGAAGGCGGCGCCGTCGTCTTCCACCAGCCCACGCAGGAAGAACTGGCCCGGCGGCCCTACGCATGGTGGACGTATGTGAAGGGCGCCGACTGGCGCCATCCCACCGGTCCGGCATCTGGCGCGCCGGCAGGCAACACGCCCGTCACCATGGTGACGCAAGCCGATGCGCTGGCCTATGCGCGCTGGCTCGGGCGCGACCTGCCCACTGAAGCGGAATGGGAATACGCGGCCAAGGCGGGCCGCAGCGACGCCGAGCTGGACAAGGCGCCCGTCGACAGCCAGCGCCAACCCACGGCCAATTACTGGCAAGGCGCCTTTCCGCTGCTCAATACACAGCAAGACCATCACGCGGGCCTGGCGCCCGTCGGCTGCTATCAGGCCAACGCCTTTGCCTTGTATGACATGATCGGCAATGCCTGGGAATGGACGCGCGACGCCTACAGCGGCGCGCACCAGGCGCACGCGAATGGCGACACGGCCGCCGTGGCAGCGGCAGCACGGCGCACAGTGCCGCTGCAGCCCAACCAGCCCATGGTCATCAAGGGCGGCTCCTTCCTGTGCTCGCCCGACTTTTGCGTGCGCTACCGCGCCTCGGCCCGCGAAGCGCAGGAAGCGGACCTGGGCGCCGTGCATATCGGCTTTCGCACCGTGCTGCGCGACAGCTGAGTGGTGGCCGTATGGCCTTTGAATGATTGCTGATCAGCATGCCGGGCAAGGTCAAAATTGACCTTGCCCGGCAGGAAATGCGCAGCCCCGCTATCATGCTCATCCAAAAGCGTCATTCCAAGAAAGTTGTATCGCATGAAATCTGCACCATCTCATATCGACGCCAGCGCCCTGCTGACGTCGACCCGCATCCTGTTGTTCGCCCTGTCTGCCGGCGTGCTCGTCGCCAGCCTGTACTACGTGCAGCCGCTCACGTCCATGCTGGCCGCCTCGTTTGGCGTGAGCGTGCCGCAAGCGGGTTACCTGGTCACGGCCACGCAAATCGGCTATGTGCTGGGCATCGTGTTCCTGGTGCCCCTCAGTGACGTGCTGAACCGCCGCCAGTTGCTGACGTGGATGCTGATCGCCAAGATCGGCGCCCTGCTGCTGGCCGCCACCAGCCAGAACATCATCGTCTTTGCCATCGCCAGTGTCTTGATGGGCATCACGGCCAGCGCCTTGATGGTCGTCACGGCCATGGTGGCTTCGTATGCACCCGATCACAGCCGGGGACGCATGGTGGGCACCGTCATGACGGGCTTGTTGTTGGGAATTCTGCTGGCACGTACCGTGTCCGGCACGGTGTCGCAGATCAGCGGCGGCTGGCGCACTGTCTACGTGCTGGCCGCCATCGTCGTGGCGGCCCTGCTCGTCATGCTGCGCCGCATCCTGCCGAATGAAGCGCCGCGTGGCAAGCTGCAATACGGCAAGCTGATGGCGTCGCTGGCCGACATCATCCGCCAGGAACCCTTGCTGCGCCAGCGCGCCCTGTTCTCGGGCCTGGGCCTGGGCACCTTCAGTGTGTTCTGGACGGGCCTGACCTTCTTGCTCAGCGGCGCACCGTATCACTACTCGGAAATGCAGATCGGCCTATTCGGCCTGGCCGGCGCCACGGGCGCCTTTGCCGCCAACACGGCGGGCCGCATGGCCGACCGCGGCTACGCGCGCCAGGCCACCTGGCTGCTGGCCGTCGCCTCGATCGCGGGCTGGGCCCTGATCGGTTTTGGCGCCCATTCGCTGGTGCTGCTGCTGATCGGCATCGTCCTGCTGGACATGGGCGTGATGGGCTTGCAAGTGACGCACCAATCCATCATTTATAAACTGGCGCCGCATGCCCGGGCAAGGGTCACCACCGTGTTCATCGCGGGCGGCTTCATCGGCGCGTCGGCAGGCTCGGCCCTCGCCAGCGCCAGCTTCGCCGCTGGCGGCTGGCCCGCGCTGTGCATGGTGGGCGGCGCCATGCCGCTGTTGCTGCTGCTGGTGTGGAGCAAGTATCGCCACACGCAGCGGCGGCTGGAGCGTGTAGCCTGAACTAGCTTGAACTAAGCGGCGGCCGCGAAGACGGCGCTGTCAGCCGCGGCCAGGCGCAGCAGTTCATCGACCGTGACCCTGACCTTGGGTGGCATATGCCAGGTTTTCTGCCACAGCACGTGGATGGGCATGGCGGCGCCGGCAATGTCGGGCAAGACGGACAGCAACGCGCCGGTGCGCAAGGCTTCGCCCGCCAGCCAGGTCGGCAACTGGGCCAGGCCACTGCCGCTCACGCAAGCCTGCAGCAAGGCGTCGCCATCGGCCAATTCATGCCGCGCATGGATTTCCTGCAGTGCGGTTTCTCCCTGTTCATTTCTTAACAGCCATGCCGACCGGCTGCCACGGCGCCAGCCGGCCAGGCAATCGTGGCTGGCCAGGTCGGCGCGCGTCAAGGGTGTGCCGCGCCGCTGCAGATAGGCGGGCGACGCGCAGATCACCAGGTGCTGTTCGCCCAGGCAGCGGGCCACCAGATCCGCATGGTTGCCCAAGGCACCAATACGCACCGCGATATCGATGCCTTCACCCACCATGTCCACCGCCCTGTCGCGCAGGGAAACCGACAAATCCAGCCGGGGATGGAGCTCGCCCAACGCCAGCAGGGCTGGCAGGATGTGGCGCCGGCCAAAGGTGGTCGGCAAGTCGATGCGCAGGCGTCCGAAGGGTTGCTGGTGGCCGGTGGCCAGGTACGCTTCGGACTGCTCCAGCTCTTCCAGGACGCGCCGGCAACTGACCAGGTACACCTCCCCCTCCGTAGTCAGGTCGATGCGGCGCGTCGTGCGGTGCAGCAGCTGCACGCCCAGGCGCGCCTCCAGCCGCGAAATGCTCTTGCCGACCGCCGAGCCGGTCACGCCCAGCACCAGCGCCGCCGCCGTGAAACTACCGCTGTCGACGGCCGCGACAAACTCGCGTATGCCTGCAAAACGATCTTCCATGTCTCCGCCAATCCAAAAGTGTTGAATGCAATTGTGTGCAGTATAGCCATTCTGGAATTTCAGGATGTAGTGACCATCTTCTTACCCACTAACTCTCGCCAGCGGATGCAATTACACTGTTTTCATCGTTGCACCGCCTGGCACTTGCCCGGCATCGCTCACTGGAGAAGAACATGAAAGCATGGCTGTTAAAGGATTTCGGCTTGAACAATTTGCACATGGCAGAGGTGCCGACGCCCGTGCCGCAGGCGGGCGAGCTGCTGGTGAAGGTGGGCGCCGTCTCGCTCAATTTCCGCGACAAGGCGATTGTCGATGGCATTTACGAGCCGCACATGGTGCCCAAGCCCCTGATTCCCGTCTCCGACGCCGCCGGCGTGGTGGTTGCCGTGGGTGCCGGCGTGAGCCGTTTCAAGGTGGGCGAGCGCGTCAATTCGCACCTGTATTCGCGCTGGATCGACGGCCCGCCAGGTTCCAATGAACCTGACTATTGCTTCGGCTCGCCGTTGCCCGGTGGCTTGGCCGAATTCATGATCATCCATGAAGACAGCGCCGTGCGGGCGCCAGAAATGATGAGCGATGCCGAGGCGGCTACCCTGCCCATCGCCGCCCTCACCGCCTGGTATGCGCTGATGGATGTGGGCAACTTGCAGCCTGGCCAGACGGTGCTGGTGCAAGGCACGGGCGGCGTGTCGATCTTTGCCGCGCAGATCGCCCTGGCGCACGGCGCGCGCGTCATCGCCACCTCCAGCAGCGACGCCAACCTGGCCAGTATCAAGGCGCTGGGCGTCACGGACGGCATCAACTACCGGACGTATCCGCAATGGGAACAGAAAGTGCTGGAATTGACGGATGGCAAAGGCGTCGACATCACCATCGACGTGGCAGGCGGCGATGGCTTGAACCAGTCCGTTGCCGCCACCAAGGCGGCCGGCGTGATCGCGCAGGTCGGTTTCCTGACGGGACAGACCACGGCGCTCAAGCTGATGCCGCTGATCTTCCGCCAGACAACGATACGCGGCATCGCCGTGGCGCCGCGCACCTCGTTCGACCGCATGAACCCGTTCCTGGACAAGCACAACATCAAGCCCGTGATCGAGCATGTGTATGCGTTCGAGGAAGCCGTGCAAGCCTATGAACACTTGTCGCGCGGTGCCTTCGGCAAGGTCGTCATCCAGGTCGCCAGCTAAGCGGCGACCTGGCCAGCCTGGCTTATTTGGCAGCCTGCTCGCGCGCCTTGCCAAACGCATCGCCCGCCTTCCAGGCCGGCATCTTGGCTGCGTTCGCCACGGCTTGCCCCAGGTTCAGGGTAAATTGCGCCTGCTGCGTCATGCCGGACAAATCCCAGCTGGCGTCGTACTCATCGGTCACCTGATGGTAGCGGGGGCCGTAGGCAGCCGCCTTGGCTTTCGACGCGGCCACATCCTTGATGTACTCGCGTCCGCCATTGATGGAGAACGCGGGCACGCCCGCCTTGGCAAAGCTGAAATGGTCGCTGCGGAAATAGCCGCCGGCCAGGTCGGGACGCGCTTGCGCGATGTGCATGCCCATGGCTTTGGCCACCGTGGCCGCCATGGCCCCCAGCTCCGTGCGCTCGCTGCCCTGCGCGCCGATGTCGTGCGTGGCGCCGACAAAGTTCAGGCTGTCCAGGTTCAGCGCGGCGGCCGTCTTGTCCAGCGGCCACAGCGGATAGGCCGCATAGGCGGCGCTGCCCAGCAAGCCTTGTTCCTCGGCCGCTACCCACAGGAAAATCTGCGTGCGCTTCGCCGGCTTTTTCACGGCTTCCTGCGCCATGGCCAGCAAGCCGGCCGTGCCGGAAGCGTTGTCGACGGCGCCGTTGTAGATCGTATCTCCCGCTTTTTCGTCACCCTCGCCTTGCTTGCCCAGGTGGTCCCAGTGGCCGCTGTAGATGACGGCTTCATCCTTCAATGTCGGATCGGTGCCCGGCACCATGCCGGCGATATTGAACTGCTCTACCTTGCGCACGGCGGACTTCATCTCGCCCGACAGCTTGGCATTCAAGGCGACGGCCTTGAAGTCCTTGCTTTCCGCTTGCGCGCGCAAGGCGTCCAGATCCTGGCCACCGGCCGCAAACAAACGGCGCGCCGCGTCTTCCGCAATCCAGCCCTGCAGCGGCGTGCCGGCAGTGCGGTCGGCCAATTGAAAGCGCTCGCTGCCGCTCCAGCTGTTTTGCACCACGCTCCAGTCATACGAGGCGGACGGTTTCGTGTGGATCAGCAACACGCCAGCCGCGCCCTGGCGCTTGGCTTCCTCGAATTTGTAGGTCCAGCGGCCGTAATAGGTCAGCGCCTTGCCGGCAAAGTGGTTCGGCTCGGCAACAGTCGGCTGCGGATCGTTGACCATCATGACGACGATCTTGTTTTTGACATCGGCGCCCTTGAAATCGTCCCAGCCCTCTTCCGGCGCCGTGATGCCGTAGCCGACGAAGACGAGCGGCGCGTCCAAGGTGTGGGCGGCAACGGAGTCGCCCGTGGCCCAGACCCAGTCAGGACCAAAGGCCAGCGGCACGGCCTTGCCGCCCGCCACGGCTTGCAGGCTGCTGTCTTGTGGCAAGGACTTCACGCCGGCGATTTGCACGCTTTGGCGGTAGCTGTTGCCACGCACAGGTCGCAGTCCGGCCATCTGCGCCTGGGTTTCCAAATAGGCCACCGTCAGGTCGGCGCCGCGCTGGCCCGTGCCCCGGCCTTCCAGTAAATCGTTGGACAGGAAGGCCAGGTGGGCGCGCAGCGGGGCTTCCTGCACGATGGGCAAGGCGTGCGCGGCAGGCGTGGCGGCGTGCGCGGAAAACGCCAGCGCCAGGCTGGAAGCGAGCACCGTGACGGCCAGGGAAGAAAACAGCTTCTGCATAATATCCTTTGGGTAAGAGGAGGAAAGCGGTCCGGCGGATAGCCGGGCCGGCGATTGTATGCCATGGGGAAAGATGCATCAAAATGCGGACGAAAAAAATCCCCGCGGCAAGGGCGGGGATTTCATGGCCCAGTAATTTACACCAGCAGAGCCGCCGCCAGCGATTCGATCTCTTCGGCCGATTCCTCGAGGATGGTGTGCAGGGTGCTGCCGCCGATGCCGAAGTCGATCTTCGCTGCCGCCTGGCGCCGCGCGGCGCTTTCCGGCGGATGCAGGGGCGAGCCGACGGGCGACAGGTCGTTGGCCAGCACCAGGGTCGCGCCCAAGGTGCGGGGCGGGAACGGGCTGCCGCCGTGCCACATGCCTTCCACTGCCTGCAAGACCATGTCCGGCACTTGCAGCTGGCGCAGCACGCCGCGGCCGATCAGCTTTTCGCCGTATTCGATCCAGTCTTCCGTATTGTCGTCCAGCAAGCCTGGATACTCCTCGGCGCGCGACAGCAGATAAAAGCCGCCCACTTCGTGCACGATGGCGGCGAACATGGCCGTTTCCACGTCCACGTGCGTGACTTTCCGGGCGATCACCTGGCTCAGCGCGGCCACATGGGCCGTGTGTTCCCACAGCTTGGCCGCCTTGGCGCGCAATTGCGGGTCGGTAATCTGGCTGCCCAGCTGGCGCACGATGACGGACGCCACCATCGATTTCAAGGTTGCAAAGCCCAGGCGCGAAACGGCCGCGCGCACATTGGCGATTTCATTGCCGGAACGGTTGTAGGCGGCCGAGTTGGCCAATGCCACGACCCTGGCCGACAGCAGCGGCTCGGCCATGACCATGCGGGCGGCCGCTTCGATATGGCAATCGGGGTCGTCCAGCGCTTCCTGCAGCTTCAAGGTGGCCTTGACGTTGGCGGGGAACGTCAGCTCGCCCTTGCTCGCTTGCAGCGCGATAATTTTGAATACTTCCAGTCTGTCCATGGGTCAATCTCCGGTACGGGCCTGTTCAGGCTCTGCTGTGTGGATGGGCCGGGAAGGCGCACTGCGTCCCGGCCCTGCTCCCGTTTCCGGCAATATTACAGCAAGTTCAAACTCAAACCTATTACTTTCCGGAAACTTTCCCTGCCACGCCTTCGACAAAATAATCCATCTTCGTCAGCGCTGCATCGTCCAGCACGCCTTTGTCCAGGCGCACCTTGCCGTCGTTATCCTTGATCGGCGCGCTGAAAGGATTGAGCTTGCCAGCGACCAAGTCTTTCTCACGCGCCAATACAAACTGTTTCACATCGGCGGGCACGGCAGCGTTGATGCCTTCCAGCTTGACCATGCCATCCTTGATGCCGCCCCAGGTGCTGCTGGACTTCCACGTACCGTCGAGCACGGCTTGCGCCTGCTTCGTGTAGTACTCGCCCCAATGGTGGGTGACGGCGGCCAGCTGCGCCTTAGGTCCGTACTTTTTCATGTCCGAGTGGTAGGCAATCGCATACTTGCCCTTCTCTTCCGCCGCCTGCACCACCGCGGTCGAGTCCGTGTGGTGGGTGACCACGTCGGCACCCTGGCCGATCAGGGTGATGGCCGCGTCGCGTTCCTTGCCCGGGTCGAACCAGCTATTCACCCACACCACTTTCACTTCGGCCTTGGGGTCGACGCTGCGCATGCCGCGCGTGAAGGCGTTAACTCCCTGCAACACTTCCGGGATGGGAAACGCCGCCACATAGCCGGCCACATGGGTCTTGCTCATCTTGCCTGCCAATACGCCGGCCAGGTAGCGGCCCTCGTAAAAACGGGCGTTCGTGTTGGCCACGTTGACGGCCGTCTTGTAGCCCGTCAAATGAATGAACTTGACATTAGGAAATTGCTTCGCCACTTTCAAGGTGGGATTCATGTAGCCGAACGAAGTAGTGATGACCAGCTTGCTGCCCGTTTGCGCCAGGTCGCGGATCACCCGCTCCGCATCGGCGCTTTCCGGCACGTTTTCCACATACTTGGTGGTGATCTTGTTGCCCAGCGCCTTTTCCATTTCCTTGCGCGCCTGGTCATGCTGGGTGGTCCAGCCCGCATCGCCGATGGGGCTGATATACACGAAGCCGACATTCAATGGGGCAGCAGCGGGCGCCGCGGCCATGACAGGCATCAAAACAGCACTGCAAACGGCGGCGCACAATAGTTTCTTGGACATGGTTTTCCTTGTGGTGAGTGATTAATTTCCGGGATTGAAATTTTTCCCCAGCGAAGCGGGCATGTTGAGCTTGATGTAATTGGCATTGCTGGAAATGAGCACCAGCACGACGATGGCCGCCACATACGGCAGCATGGACAGCAGTTGCGAGGCGATGGGCACGCCCAGCGCCTGCGCGTGGAAGGTCAGGATCGTGATGCCGCCGAACAGGTAGGCGCCGCCCACCACGCGCGCGGGGCGCCAGGTGGCAAAGGTCGTCAGCGCCAGCGCGATCCAGCCCCGTCCCGCCACCATTCCCTCGACCCACAGCGGCGTGTACACCAGCGATAGAAACGCGCCAGCCAGGCCGCAACAGGCGCCGCCGAACAGCACGGCTGCCAGGCGGATGCGGCGCACGGGGTAACCGAGCGCATGCGCAGATGCTGGCGACTCGCCCACGGCGCGCAGCACCAATCCTGCCCGCGTGCGGTACAAAAACCAGGCGATGGCTAGGCACAGCAGCAAGGACAGATACACCATAGCATGCTGGCGGAACAGGGCCGGTCCCAGCACGGGAATGTCTTCCAGAAAAGGGATGCCGAACCTGCCGTTCTGCAAGCTGTTGCCCACATACTTCAGGCCGATATACGTGGACGCGCCCGCACCGAACAGCGACAAGGCCAGTCCCGTCGCATACTGGTTCGTACCCAGCCACACTGTCAGCCAGGCAAAGAAACCGGACAGCACCATGCTGGCGCCCGCCCCGGCCAGAAAGCCCAGGGTGGGGCTGCCCGTGTTGACGGCTACGGCAAAGCCCGTGATGGCCGAGACCAGCATCATGCCTTCCGCGCCCAGGTTGACCACGCCCGCCTTTTCATTCACCAATAAACCGAGCGCGGCGAGCATCAGCGGCGTACCCGCATTGATGCTGGCGGCGATCAGCGGCGCAATGGTGAGAAGCAGGTTATCCATGTTTCCTCCAGCGCAGTTTGTATTGGATCAGCACGTCGCAAGCGAGCAAGGCGAACAGCAAGATGCCCTGGAACACGCCCGTAATCGCGCTGGGCAGGCCGAGGCGCGACTGCGCCAGTTCGCCGCCGATATAAAACAGGGCCATGACGAAGCTGGAAAAAATCACGCCCACGGGATGCAAGCGCCCGACGAAGGCGACGATGATGGCGGCAAAGCCGTAGCCGGGCGAGACCGTGGGCGTCAACTGCCCCATCGGCCCCAGTACTTCGCAGGCGCCGGCCAGCCCGGACAGGGCGCCGCAGATCAGCAACGATGACCACAAGGTCTTGCGCGAGGAAAAGCCCGCGTAACGGGCGGCGGCCGGCGCCATGCCCCCCACGCGCAGGCGAAAACCCGAAATGCTGCGCGACAAATACAGCCAGCCGCCCAGCGAGGCCAGCAGAGCGAACACGATGCCCACGTGCAAGCGCGTATCGCTGATCACCATCGGCAACAGCAAACCGTCCGACAGCAGTTTCGATTGCGGAAAATTGAATCCTTCCGGGTCGCGCAGCACGCCGTACACGAGATAGCTGAGCAGCAATTGGGCGATGTAGACCAGCATCAGCGAGACAAGGATTTCGCTGGCGTTGTAGCGGTCGCGCAGCCAGGCCACCAGCCCCGCCCACGCCATGCCGCCCGCCATGCCGGCCAGCAGGGACGCGCCGATGATGGCCGCGCCGCCGACACCGTCATCGAGGTACAGGGCCGCCGCGCCGCCGCAGATGGCGCCCAGGGTCAGCTGCCCTTCCGCGCCGATGTTATAGATGTTGGCGCGAAAGCAGATGGCCAGGCCCACGGCGATCAAGAGCAAAGGCGCCACCTTGAGGCCCAGCTCGGACCAGCCGTGCGCGTCGCGCAAGGGTTCGACGAAGAAGACGGCCAGGCCCGCCAGCGGATCGTGTCCCAGCGCAATAAACAACAGCGCGCCGCACAGCACGGTAAGCAGCACGGCCAGCACGGGCGACAGCCACGACATCAGCAGCGATGGCGCGGGACGGGCTTCCAGGCGCAAGGCAAACTTAGCCATGGACAGCCTCCTGCGGCCACAGCCCGCTCATCCATTGCCCAACGAGATCTACGCTGGCCTCGGCCATGTCCAGGGACGGTGAAATCTTTCCCTTCGACATCACCAGCAAGCGGTCGCTGATGTCGAACAATTCATCGAGTTCCTCCGACACGACCAGCAGCGCGCAGCCCGCGTCGCGCAGCGCCAGCAATTCGGCGCGGATTTGCGCGGCCGCGCCCACGTCGACGCCCCAGGTCGGCTGCGCCACCACCAGCACGGTGGGTTCGCGCATGACTTCGCGGCCAACGATGTATTTCTGCAAGTTGCCACCCGACAGGCTGCGCGCCAGCGCTTGCGGCCCGCCCGCCTTCACCTGAAAGCGGGCAATGATGGCGGCCGCCCGCTGCGCGATGACCTTGTGGCGTACGAAGCCGTGGCGGATGGTGGCTGGTGTCTGCAAGCTGAGCAAAACGTTGTCGGCCAGCGGCATGTCGGGCACGGCGCCCCGCCCCAGCCTTTCCTCCGGCACGAAGCCGAAGCCCAGGGCGCGTCGGCGTCCCGGCGGCAAGCGTCCCGCTGGCGTGCCGTTCAGGACGATACTGGCAGGGGCTGCGCGCATGTCCTCGCCCGACAGGGCAGCGAGCAATTCCTGCTGGCCATTGCCGGACACGCCCGCGATGCCGACGATCTCGCCCGCGCGCACGTCGAAATTGATGTCCGTCAACTGCGTGGCGAACGGATGGCTCTTCGGCAAATCCAGCTGCCGCACGCTCAGCATGGTCGCGCCGGGCGTGCGCGCCACGCGCGTGACGGCGGGCGGCTCGGCACCGATCATCATGCGCGACAGGCTGGCCGCCGATTCTTGCGAGGGGTCGCACACGCCCGCGTTCTTGCCGGCGCGCACCACCGTGCACGTGTGGCACAGGGCGCGGATCTCGTCGAGCTTATGGCTGATATACAGGATGCTGCAGCCTTCGGCCGCCAGCTGGCGCAAGGTGGTAAACAGTTTTTCCACGGCTCCCGGCGTCAGCACGGACGTCGGCTCATCGAGGATCAACAGTTGCGGCTTGGCCAGCAAGGCGCGCACGATTTCCACGCGCTGGCATTCGCCAACGGAAAGCGTGTGCACGTGGCGCTGCGGCTCCAGGTCCAGGCCGTACTGACGCGCCGTCGCTTCGATGCGCTGCGCCAGCTCCGCCATGTTGGTGCCGGCGGGCAAACCGAGGGCGATGTTTTCCGTGACCGTCAAGGTGTCGAACAGGGAAAAATGCTGGAACACCATGGCGATGCCCAGCGCGCGCGCGGCCGACGGGTTGACGATTTCCACTTCGCGGCCATTCCACAGGATGCGACCGCCATCGGGCTGCACGGCGCCGTAGATAATTTTCATCAAGGTCGATTTGCCAGCGCCGTTTTCGCCGAGCACGGCATGGATCTGCCCGGGCGCGACGGTGAGACAGATGCCGTCATTGGCCACCACGGCCGGATAGCGCTTGCTGATATCGAGGAGTTCCAGGCGTGCCGTCATTGTTTTTTTCGTGCCTCGCTACAAGGTCGCCGGCATAGTCGCCGGAGGGAAAAATCAAGCTCTTTTCTCTATCGTATCGGCATCCGCAGCGCTTGGGGGCGGGCTTGGCGGCGCGCATTTCTATTTCCGCAAAAAAACAACACCTGTATACAATTTTTAAAAAAATTATCAGCTTTACAGCAGCCGCCTTGCCCCGCAAGGATGAGAAGGTGCGATGATTATATGCAGGAAATGATAGTAAGTATGCAGACAAGACATATCGCCCGGCGCGGCGATGCTCGCATCATGGATTGAACGGCGCACAGTTGCCCCATCGCAGCGCTTCATGCGCACTAGTGGGCTAACCCCCTGTGCCCTGCCTTCCCCGTTCCCGTTTTCCAACACCGCCATCAGGAGCCGAAAGTGCCAAAAACCATACCGTGTCTGTTGCTCTGCCTCACTACCACCCTCGGCGTGGGCGCGACCGCCCAGGCTGCAGAATGGAGCGATACCGCGCTGAGCTGGCGCGCCGGCAATGATTACCGCGAGCCGTTCAATCCGGACGACATCAAGAAAAACATCTTTGCCATCACGCACGCCAGCGGCTACAAATACGGCAGCAACTTCGTCAATCTCGATTTCCTGATGTCCGACAGCAAGGACCCTGGCGCGCTCGGTAAAACGTCCGGTGCGCAAGAGGCGTATCTGGTCTACCGCAACACCATCGACATCGGCAAGGTGCGCGGCAGCGACATCAAGTTCGGCCCCGTGCGCGGCGTCGGCGTCACCCTCGGCTTCGACGTCAACACCAAGAACGACGTCGGCTACAACTCGCGCAAACGCATGCTGGTGGCCGGCCCCACCCTGATGTGGGACGTGCCCGGCTTCTTCAACACCAGCCTGCTGTTGCTGCGCGAAAGCAACGCCCCCAGCGGTGCCTTCCCGCCCATCTCGCAAGTGACGGGCCGCTACACGTATAAAACGCACGCCATGCTGACGGGCGCCTGGGCCATCCCCCTGTCGCCCCTGTTCTCGTTCGAAGGTTTCTTTAACCTCATCGACTCGAAAGGCAACGATGAAGTGGGACGCAAGACGGCGGTGGAAACGAATATCGACATGCAAGTGATGTTCGACGTGGGCGCGGCCCTGGGCAGCCCGAAAAATACCTTCCGCGTGGGCCTGGAATACCAGTACTGGAAGAACAAGTTCGGCAACTCGCCCGCCACCACGGGCAACGTGGGCCAGACGGCGAAGACGCCGATGGTACGCGCGGAGTACCATTTCTAAAATTCATTGTTACGCATCAATACCCACCTTCGCGCCTGATGCCAGCATGAAGCTTTCCTGCTGGCGGAGAGCGCGACCGTGGAACAACTATTGCCGTATTACGAGCGCGAGCTGGGCTTGTTCCGCCAGTACACACGCGAGTTTTCCAGCCGTTATCCGAAGGCGGCCGGGCGCCTGCTGATCGCTGGCGAGACGTGCGAAGACCCGCACATCGAGCGCCTGATCCAGTCCGTCGCCCTGCTCACGGCCAGGGTCGCCAAGCGCCTCGACGACGCCTATCCGCAATTTACCCATTCCCTGCTCGACACCCTGTACCCGCACTATCTGCGGCCCTTCCCCTCGTGCTCCATCGTGCGCATCGCCACCGACGAAGCGCCGGGCGGCGGCCAGCTGGCCCAGGTGGCGCATGTTGCGCGCGGCACGGTGCTGCGCTCGCAGCCCGTGCAGGGCGTGGCTTGCAAATTCACCAGCGCATATGATGTGACCCTGGCGCCGCTGGCCATTTCTCGCCTGCATTTTTCACCGCTCATCGACGCGCCGCCCGGCCTGCGCCTGCCCGCCGGTGCCAGTGCCTTGCTCAGCATTCAATTCACCAGTAGCAGCGAACCTTACCATCTGGACCAGGCCGGCTTTTCCAGCCTGCGCCTGTTTGCCGATGGCGAACCATCCGTGCGCGCGGCCCTGCTCGACGCCCTGTTCCTGCGCGGCGCGGGCGCATACGTTGCGCTGGACGAACACAGTCCGTGGCAAGCCGTCGATGGCACGCCGCTAGCGCCGGCCGGCTATGCGGACGACGACGCGCTGATCCCCATTTCCGCCCGTTCGCACCCGGCCCTGCGCCTGCTGACCGAATATTTCGCCTTTCCGGAAAAATTTCATTTCATCGATATCGCCTGGTCCAGGCTCGCCGCCCTGCTGCCAAAACAGTGCCGCCAGTTCACCTTGCACCTGCCGCTCAAGGGCGTGCGCAGCGACAGCCACGAAGCGCGGCTCTTGTCCGGCGTCAGCCCCGAGAACCTCTTGCTCGGCTGCACGCCCGTCGTCAACCTGTTTGCCAAATCCGGCGTGCCGATCCGCCTCACGCATACCGAACCCGACTACGCCCTGGTGGCCGATGCCACGCATGCGTTTGCCTACGACATCCACAGCATCGAAGCCGTCACCCTGGTGCGCAAGGATGAGGCGGGAGAGCGCCTGAGCACCTTCTTGCCGCTGTATGCCTCGCTGCAAGGCGCCCAGGCCGAATATGGCCAGGAGCGTGGCCAAGAGCATGGCCAATACTGGCTGGCGCGCCGCGACGAAACCGTGGCGGCCATCAGTCCCGGTCATGAAATGCGGCTCAGCCTGATCGACCCGCAGTTTTCACCAAGCAGCGCGGCCTGCGCCACCGTCTCGACGCAGCTACTGTGCAGCAACCGCGACTTGCCCACGCAGTTGCACTACGGCTTGCCCTGCGGCGACCTGCTGGCCGAAGACGTGCCCGATGGCATGCCCGCGCGCTTCCTGCGCAAGCCCACGCCCAGTGTGCGTTTCCTGGCGGACAATGGGGCGCACTGGCGCCTGATTGCGCACCTGTCCCTCAATTACTCGAGCCTGACGCAAGCGGGCCTGGGCGAATTCCAGAAAATGCTGAGCCTGTACGACCTGCCCCGCTCGCCCACCACGCAGCGCCTGATCCAGGGCATCGTCACGCTCGAGCACGGCAGCACGCGCGCGTGGATGCCAACCGTGCCGTTTCCCACCCTGATGCCCGGCATCGCCATCCGCCTGGGCATCGACGAGCAAGCCTTCGTCGGTAGCAGCATCTATATTTTTGCCCAGGTGCTGCAGCGCTACTTCGCCCTGAACAGCCAGCTCAACTGCTTTAGCCAACTGACGCTGCTCTCCCGACGCAGCGGCGAGGAACTCCTACGATGCCCAGAACGCAGCGCCGACGCCACGCCAGCGTGATCCAGCAATTACTCGACGCGCCGCAGCGCTTCGAGTGCTTCCAGGCCCTGCGCCTGCTGCTGGCGTGGCTGGCCGAACACGGCATCGATGAGCAAACGGCGCTGGCAAAGCGCATACGCTTCGACAATAGCGTCTCGCTGCGCTTTCCCGCCAGCCAGGTCGAAGCGCTCACGACAAACGGCATCGACGATGCCGATGCCCTGCTGCAAGCGCTGCTGTCCGGTCAAAGCCAGCATATCCACCTCACGCCTGCCTTCATGGGCCTCCTGGGTTGCCAAGGCAGCTTGCCCGGCCACTATTCGGAGCGCATTGCCGCGCATCAGTACAGCGAACGCGAGAATAGCCCGCGCGCTTTTCTCGACATGTTTTCCAGCCGCGCCGTCGCCCTGTTTTACCAGGCCTGGCAAAAATACCGCATCGAGCAAGCAGGCCATAGCGGAGACTTCCTGTCGCGCCTGCTGGCCCTGGCCGCGTGCAGTCCTGGCCAGGGCCAGGACGAGGCGGCGGCCGGCCTGTACAGCGGCTTGCTACAGCAGCGCAACATCTCGTCCATCGTCATGGCGCGCATCCTAGGCGACCACTTTGGCGTGCCCTGCCATATCGACGAGGCGACGGGTGCCATGGACGCGCTGGCCCCGCGCGAACAATCGGCACTGGGCGCGGACAATGCCGTGCTGGGCAAGCGCGCCCTCGTCGGCGAACGCTGCCGACGCCCCGACCTGGCCGTGCGCCTGCGCCTCGGCCCGCTCACGGCGCAGCAGCACGCCAGCTTTTTGCCGCGCGCCCCTGGCAGCGAGGCGCTGCGGCAGATGCTGATGCTGTTCGGCCAGCCGCTCGTGCGCTACGACATCGTGCTGGTGCTGCGCGCCAACGAAGTGCGGGGACTGGCATTGACGACCGCGCCACAAGGTGGACTCGGCTGCAACAGTTTCCTTGGCAATGCGGCAACGCCGCCCCACCGCGATGACAAACATTACGAAATGCAATTGATGCCCTCATTCAACGATTGATCCTTGCGGCCACGCAAAACGCTTGTGTTCGCGATTGCTACAGTCGGCCAACGATCCCTACCGTGAAGCGATGCGCGATGAGCCAGTTCCCCGATACGACAGCGGCATGGACGGCATTAGTGGGCGACATGCAGGGCCAGCGCCTGCTGCGCCTGCGCTTTCCGCACGGCGATGGCCCTGCCAACATCCAGTTCCTGGCCAACAGCCTGGCCGCCAGCGAAAGCCTGTCGCGCGATTTTTCCCATGTGGTGGAAGTGCTGTCCGACGACGCCGCCATCGCCCTCGACAAAGTGATGGGCAAGATGGTGACCATCGAACTGGTGCGCGAAGACGGCAGCTTGCGCTACTTCAATGGCTATGTATTCGAGTTCCGCTTCCTGCGCACGGACGGCGGCTTCGCCTACTATGAAATGGTGCTGGAGCCTTGGCTGTCCCACCTGCACTTGCGGCAAAACAATGTCGCCTTCCACGGCTTGACGGTGGCGGCGCTGACGGACAAGGTCTTCGATGACTACCTGATGCGCGACTACAAGCTGGCCGCCAGCGGTCCGGATCCCGCCATCACCTACACTTGCCAGCACAACGAAAGCGACCACAACCTGCTGCACCGCCATTGGGAACAGCTGGGCTGGCACTACCGCTACGAACATCGCCTTGACGGTCACACCTTGTGGCTATGCGACGACAGCACCACCGGCAAGCCCATCGATGGTGTATCGAATGCCATGCCTTTCCAGCACCAGGCCGGTTCCCTGGAAGACGATGGCGTGCATCAATGGAGCACTGTGCGACGCATGGCCCCGGCCCAGATGACGGTGGCCAGCTTCAATTTCAAGAACCCGCGCAGCGCCCGCGCAAGCCGCGACTCGCTGAACAAGCAGGGTGCCGTGCCAGCCCTGGAAGTGTATGAAAACACAGGCAGTTACGGTTTCAAGGACATCGACGATGGCGAGCGGCTGGCCCAGCGCCGCATGGAAGAGCGTGATGCGCTGGGCCAGCTTTTCGAGGCGCAAGGCAACGACCGCACGGCGCAGCCGGGACGCTGGTTTACCCTGGGCGGACATTTCGATAGTGCCGACAACGAATACCTGATCCTGTCCGTGCAGCACCACGCCAGCAACAACTACCAGCAAGGGCACGGCGCCGCCTCGCACTACAGCAACACGTTTACCTGCATCGCCCGCGCCATTCCCTGGCGCCCCGGCCGCAACTTCCATAGCCGCGAGCCGAAGATCTATGGCGTGCAGACGGCCACCGTCGTCGGGCCGCCCGGCGAGGAAATCCATACGGACGGTTACGGAAGAGTCAAAGTGCAATTCCACTGGGACCGCCTGGGCAGCTTCGACGACAAAAGTTCACCGTGGATAAGGGTCGTATCGAACTGGGCCGGGCCGAACTTCGGCCTCATCAGCCTGCCCAGGGTGGGCATGGAAGTGGCCGTGCAATTTCTCGACGGTAACGTCGCCATGCCCCTCATCATCGGCTGCGTCTACAACGCGCGCAACATGCCGCCATGGGACTTACCGGCCAGCAAGACGCAAAGCGGCATGCTGAGCCGCTCGTCCAAAAAAGGTTCCGCAGCGCACGCCAACGCCTTGCGTTTCGAGGACCGCAAGGATGCGGAGGAACTGTGGCTGCATGCGGAAAAAGACCAGCGCATTGAAGTCGAGCATGACGAATCGCACTGGGTGGGCAACGACCGGCGCAAAACTGTCGACCGCGATGAAACCGTGCACGTCAAGCGCGATCGCACGGAAACGGTGGACCACGATGAAGACATTACCGTGCACAACAACCGCCGTGAGCGCGTCGACCACGACGAGCACATCGACATCGGCGACAACCGCCGCGAACACGTGGGTGGCAACGAGCAAGTGCAGATCGACGGCCACCGTTCGGAACGGGTGACCCTGGCCAAGGAAGAAAGCATCGGCCTGGCCAAGGTACTGACCGTCGGCGCTGCCTACCAGACCACCGTCATTGGCGCCATGAATACCACCGTGGTGCTGGCGCAGGCGGAGCAGATCGGCCTGACAAAAAGTGTCATCGTCGGGGCAGACAGCACGCTCACGGCCACCGATTCGCACACGATGACGGTGGGCACGTCCAGCATCACCATCACGCCGGGACGCATCGAACTCGTTGCCGATGAAATCATCATCCGCGGCAGGTCCAAGGTGCAGATCCATGGCGACGACATCGACAACAATCCGGGCTGACGATGAACGACGCCGGCACAGCCCATTTCGATGTCCCCAACCTGCTGTTCGACAACCGCACGCCGCACGCGGCCAGCCAGTTCGACATGGTCGACCAGTTTGGCGAGGCCTTCCATGTGATGGTGGCACGCATGGGCTACACGCTTGGTCCCTGCGGCGCGGATGGCTTGGCCAGCCTGCTGCCCATGACGCGGCCATCGCCGCTGGCCACGGAAGACCGGCATCTGGGCGACGACACGCAGGCGGGCACCGTACAGGAGAGCGACTTCGCGCCGTACAAGCCGCGCTGCGACGTGATCGTCAATGGCGTGGCGCACGCGCCGCGCGGGCAGGCCATGTCGCAATTTCTCGTCAACCTGAAGGTGCGGTCAGAAAAGAAAACCCTGATCGACAAGACCCTGCAAGTGAGTGGCGAACGCAGCTTCCGCAAGAAAGCCGTCCTCACGCGCCTGGCGCAAGGCTGCGCCCGCATCGCCACGGCGGGCTTGCTGCGGCCCAATCCCTGGCAGCTATCCGCACCGGAAGCGTTCCTGCAATTGCCGCTGCACTATGCCTATGCGTTTGGCGGCCAATGCCGCATCGAGGCCGATGACTGCAATGCGGCGGCGCACGATTCCTGCCAGGCCAACCCGCTGGGACGGGGCTTCGCGCGCCACTGGTACCTGGATGTGAAACAGTTCAATGAAGTGCCCGCGCCCCGTATCACGCATCCGGCGCTACCGTGCACGGCCGCCCAGTTCTGGCAAGGCGCCGACGGCAAGGAGCTGCCGCCGCCGGTGGGACTGGCCGTTATCGGCCGTGGCTGGCTGCCGCGCCGCGCACTGGCCGGCAGCATCGTCGTCAAGGATAAATGGGATGCCGATGAAATCCCCTCCCTGCCGGAAGACTTCGACTTTGCCTACTGGAACAGCACACCGCCCGACCAGCAATGCCCCTACCTTGCGGGCCTGGAGCAATTTACGCTGACCAATCTGTGCCGCCACGACCATCCCTCGGCCCGCATAGACCCGCGCGGCAACACGGTGCTGCGCTTCGCCTTGCCGAGACAAGTACTGGGCATGTTGCTGGCGGACAAGAACGACCAGTTGCTCGTCTGGCGCCTGGCCATCGATACGGTGCTGATCGATCCTGAAGCGGCCACTGTGGAACTGGTCTGGCGCGCCATCGTGCCAGCCGATGCGGGCCAGGTCGCATCGCGCCTGCTGCACCTGATGGAGCCAGCGCAAATCGCCCGCATCGAACTGCTGGAACAGGCGCAGGAAGCGCTAAGCGAAGCCGCCGCGCAGGACAAGAAACCATGACGAATGAAACCGTCACCAAGGCTTCGCGCTTCTATTGCGTCAGCCTCAGTCCAGACATTTGCAAGACGCCCGTCGGCTCCAGCACACCACCGCTACCCTACAGCATCATCGGTGAATTTGCGGAAGCACAGAACGCCTCGCCCAACGTCAAGTCGCACAGTGAGCCCGTCATCCTGCACCAGCGCAGCGTCATTCCCACCGTCAAGGGCGACGCGGCCGGCAAGGCGGGCGGCGTCAAGAGCGGCACCGTCGGCAAGCAGGTCGACACCAAGGTGGCCAGCAGCATCCACCGCGCCAATGGCGCCAAGCTGGTGCAGATGGGGCGCGAAGTATGGATGAATTCGCGCAATACCGTGGGCAAGATTTATGAGCGGGGCGCGGAGGCAGCGAAGCCCGTGCTCAAGGAACTGACGGCGGCGATACGGGAAGCGGCTCAAGACTACAAGGATCACGGCTCCAAGAATATGCATGGCGCCGCCGAAGACCTGGTGCACGTTGGCGGCACCGTCCTGAGCGGCAGCGCCGTGCTGGGTGTGGCCGGCGCGGCGGTTGCGGCAACCGGCGTTGGCCTGCCGGCAGCTGCCGCAATGGAAACAGGGGCGGCAACCGGTGCGGTCGTCGGTGGGGTAACGATCGCTGGAGGCACCGTGATGGAGGCATCGGCCACGGTGCTGGACCAGATGGCAGACTATGCTTTGACCGGCAAGACGCCGGACGTGCTCAACACCGCAGCAACGATCGGCATCAATGCTGCAGATGCACTGCTGCAAAACACCGTGCTGAGTAAAGTTCCAGGTGGCAAGCTGCTGAGTAAATTCCTTGGCAAAAGACTGGCACCGTCGATCAAAAAAATCAAGGACAAGCTGACAGGCAAAAAACCTGTCAAGGAGCCGCTAAAACTCGACAAGCCGCCCCCAAAAAATGGCGGCGACGACGGCAAGAGCCGCGGCAGGAAAGAGCCGAAATCGGAGCCGCCGTCCGACTGCTGCCCGAAGGATAGCGGCCCTGCAAAAAAACCCGTCAAGGGCCGCAAGCCCGTGCATTTCGGCACGGGGCAGGAAATCCTGTACCAGACGGATTTCGCGCTGGAAGGCGCCATACCCATAATCTGGACACGTTGCTACCGCTCCGGCGCCGAATGCGAAGACTGGGGCTTGGTGGGCGCGCGCTGGTCCACGCCCTACACCGCCAGCCTGTCGCTGTGCGATGCCGGCATCGTGTTTCACGATGACAGTGGCCGCGCCCTGCGCCTGCCTGGCCTGGAACCGGGCCAGCAACACGACAGCCGCAAGGAAGGTTTTACGCTCACGCGCGACAGCGCCGACACCTTCACTTTGCTGTGGCGCGACGGCAGCATCGACCGCTACGCGCGCGCTGAAGGCGGCTGGCTGCCGCACGGCTACGACGGCGTCAACGCCATGCTGGTCCCGTCCGCTCCCATTGCCACGCAGCGCTTTGCACTCGTGCGTAGCGAAGGGCGCGATGGACGCGGCATCCACATCGACCGATGCATGGATGCAAAACCGGGCGAAGTGCTGCTGCGCTTGCGCAGCGACGATGGCAGCGTGCTCGAGGCCATGCGTGGGAATGAGGACAAGGCCATCCACATCGGCAGCATCGACGAGGTATTGTCCGACGGTACCCGCCTCTGCCACGTCCGCTACGCGTATGCCGTTGAGACGAACGATACCCAGCCGCCCTTCCTCCCGCCACGCCACAACCTGGTCAGCCAGTCGAATGTGCTGGGCGACACGCGCCGCTACACCTATCATCACCACCTGCTCACCTCATGCAGCAGCTACACGGGTTTTACCTACGAACTCGAATGGATCAGCCTGGACGTGCTGCGCGCCCGATGGAGCGGATCACCGTTGAGCGAACCGGAGCTGGCGCTGCGCTATCCCGTCACCTTGGCCAACAGCTACCAGGCGCGCGCCATCGCCACGCGCGCCCGGGATGGCAGCGAGCACACGCGCATCGATTACGTGGACAACGACACCAGCCGCGTCACGGCTAACGGCGGCGTCCTCGAATACACATTCGACGCCAACTGGTTGGTCACCGAGGTGCGCCGCGTCATCGATGGCAAGGCTGCCTCGCTGGGCCGGCGCGAATGGGACCACGATGGCATGCTGCTGGCCGATATCGATGCCAACGGCGCCGCCACGCGCTATGCCTACGATGCAGCCGGCAACCTGACCCGCAGCACCGACGCCAAGGGACACAGCAGCAACATCGAATACGATGGCCAGAACCAGCCCCTCACCTTCACCGATGCGCAGGGCAACACCACGCGCCGCGAATACGATGCGGCAGGCCGCCCCGTCAGCATCACGGATGCACTGGGCCATGTCACGCGCTACCGCTACGACCAGCGTGGCCGACTGGTGGAACTGGTCGACGCAAGGGGCGGCAGCAAGCATTTTCAGTACAACCGCCAGGGCTGGCTGACCGCCTATACGGATTGCTCCGGCCATACCAGCGAATATACCTACGATGCGCTGGGACGGCTTGAAGCGACGCAAGATGCGCTGGGCCATGCCACCCGCTATGCATATGACGCTCTGGGCCGGCTGCTCCACCTCACGGCGCCCGATCAAACCCGGGAGCAGTATTCCTACGATGCGGACGGCAATCTGGTCTTGCACGAGGATGGCGCCGGCCAGCAGACGCACTACCGCTACAACGGCCAGGGCTTGCCCGTGGAGCGCACGGACGCCATGGGCCAGACCATGCAGTATCGCTACGATGCTGCGCTGCAACTGACGGAATTGATCAACGCCAAGGGTGAAAGCTACCAGCTCGCATATCACGCGGAAGGCTGGCTGACGTCGGAAACGGGCTTCGACGGCAAGCGCACGCAATACAGCTATGACCAGGCCGGCAACCTGACCGCCACCGAGTGCGGCAGCCAGCGCACGCAGTTGCTGCGCGACGCGCTCGGCTTGTTGCAAGTCAAGACCACGGCTGATGGCGTGGTGCGCTACGCCTACGATGCGCTGGGCCGGCTGACGGCCGTGTCCGCGCCACAAGCCGAACAGCGTTTCTTCCACGATGCGCTGGGCCAGCTGATCGAAGAACGCAGCACCTGCTTCCTGCAAGCGCTGCCCGAAACGGCAAGGTTGCCAAACGCCCCGCGCGCGCCGGATGCCAGCTTTGTCATGACGCATGCGTATGACGAACTGGGCAACCGCATCCAGACGGTCTTGCCGAACGGCCGCCGCATCGATACCTTGCGCTACGGTTCCCGCCATTGGCATGGCGTGCTGTGGCAAGGCAAGGCCGTGGTCGATGTGGAGCGCGACAAGCTGCACCGCGAAAAACAGCGCCAGCTGGGCAGCAGCGGCCTGCTCGCCACGCGCCAGTACGACCCGCAATCGCGCCTCACCCAACTGACCCTGGCACGCGGCCCCGATGCGTCCGCCCCCGTGCGCGAACGCCGCTTCGAATACGATACGCAGGGCAACCTGCGCAGCATCTTGCAGACGGGTGCCACCGCTGCCGGCCCGCTCGGCAAACTCAGTTACGCCTATGACCCCGTCGGCCAGCTGCTGTCCGCGGTGCAGCCCGGCCTGGCCGAACACTTTGCCTTCGACCCGGCAGGCAATCTTGTCGACACGGCTCCCGCCTCAGGCAACGTACTGAAACGCTACGGTGATACCGAATACGATTACGACGAGCAAGGCAATGCCACCGGCAAGCGCTTCCATCCGCCGGGCAGGGAATCAACCTGGAGCGATCTAGCGCTGCACTACGACGCCGAAAACCGCCTCAGCCACGCCACCAGGACGGAACGCCAGTCACGCCACCGCACCCACTATTTCTACGACGCCTTCAGCCGCCGCATCGCCAAGCGGGTAGAGGAAGCACGCTGGAGCAAGCAGCAAGACATCACCACGGACCAGCCCGCCAACTGCGGTAGCAGCACCACCTTCTTCGTCTGGGATGGCGACACGCTGGCACAGGAACTTGGACACGAAGAGACGGTCACATATCTGTACGAGCCAGACAGCTTCGTACCGCTGGCCAGGATCAGTTCGCCAGCCTGCCGCCAGGCCAGCACGGTCCACCTGCCGCGCGTCGCGCAATGGGACTTACCCGCCACCCGGCACGATGCCGAACTGCAGGCAGCCATTACGCAAGAACAAGCGGACACCGAAGCGCATCATGTATCGGCATGGCAGCGTACCCTAGCGGCAGCCGATGACGCGGCAGCACACGACCGCATCACCCACTACCACTGTGATCACCTGGGCACGCCCCGCGAGTTGACGGATGCGCAAGGGAACCTTGTCTGGAGCGGGCGCTACAAAGCCTGGGGGCGTTTGCTGCATGTAGAGGGAGAAATTGAACAGCCGTTGCGGTTTCAAGGACAGTATGAGGATGGGGAAACGGGGCTGTTTTACAATCGCTATAGGTATTATGACCCAGAGCCAGGACGTTACCTGACGCAAGATCCAATAGGTCTATTAGGCGGCATCAACAGTTACCTCTATTCACCAAGTCCTACCATGACGGCCGATCCATTAGGTCTAGTATGTGGTAAAGCAAATCCCTCAAAAGTTGACAAAGATCGTAATGGTAGATTTAGAGATCAGTATGGTAGGTTTGCCGCTGATCCAGGCTGGCCGGCAAACCGTGGCTTCAATGATATACCTACTAAATTTTCAATATTGCCAATGACAAACATAGATCGATTCGGATATCCAGGTGGAACTTTTGTATCCCCTCAAGGAGTAAAATTTTCACATAGAGCACTACCCCAATCATACCAGAATGGAAAACCTTATCATGTATATCAAGTCTTAAAACCAATCCAAGTGGACGCTGGATTAGCAGCTCCATGGTTCAACCAGGTTGGCATGGGAATGCAATATGAGCTACCTCTCCCTGTCGACGATTTAATTAAAAATGGATCATTGATAGAAGTTTTACCATGCGGACCAATACCTTGAAAGACGCTATGAAAATTCCAGAAATGCTAAATCTCATAAAAAGCAACAACATCCCGGACGATGCATATTCAATAAATAGAAAATTACAGGACGAAAGCTTGTGCATGAAAAAAAATGACAATTTTTTGGAAATTTTCTATTATGAACGTGGCATAAAGACTTCAATTCATATATTTAAAAATGAAGACGAAGCCTGTGAATATTTCATGAAAAAATTAAATGAATGGTTCGAAAAAAAATAATCAAAAATCATATCCATAAAAAATAGACTATGATAGTTGATGTACGAAGTATAACCCGCTAGCATTCAAGATATTTTCATTTAAAGCACATCAAGTAATGTCATCAAAGAGCATGATTCAAACACTGAAATCACCTATACAATTAACTAGTAAGGCATCCAATAGACTGTTTTCGAATCCAGTAGAGACATGGAACAACATACAGCCAATACTGATAATTCAGAAGAAAAAATTTCTGAAATATTGCTCGTAGCATTTCATGAATTCAAAAAAGAGCAAAAAAATATTTCCGATTTCGAAATATACATCCAAAACAACATTGAAGATGTTGAAATAACCTTCGCGCCAAATTTTTCGCCCGGCGAAAAAATACTAGGTGGCAAAACATCATTAGGAAGATCCATCACCTATACCATTTCAAAAAAAACAAAAAAAATTATCAAATCCAATTATCATAGGTAACACTGACAAAATATCCAACTATTTGACTTGGTTTTCAACGTGAACCATACTTCGCCTCGACTACTTAGGACTAGCCATTCAGCAACACAGCATCAGTACATCAGATTCCAATAAGATATCCACCGCATGCCCACTGCCCCCTACATCGGCCGCTTCGCCCCATCCCCCTCCGGTCCCCTGCACATGGGCTCGCTCGTTGCCGCCATGGCCAGTTACCTCGACGCCAAGGTGCATCAGGGCACGTGGCTGCTGCGCATCGAGGACCTGGACTATGACCGCAATGTCGAGGGTGCCGATCTGGGCATCCTGGCCAGCCTGCAGCGCTGCGGCATGCAGTGGGATGGCGAGGCGACGTGGCAGAGCCGCAGGCTGCCGCTGTACGAGGCGGCGCTCAAGCAATTGCAGGAAGATGGGCTCGTGTATGCATGCGGCTGTTCGCGCAAGGAAATTCACGATTCGGTGATACAGGCGGGTGCGCCCAAGGGCGGGGCCGCCGTGTATCCGGGCACTTGCCGCCATGGCTTGGCGCCGGGCAAGGTGGCGCGGGCCTTGCGGCTGCGGGTGCCGCAGGGGGACGATGCGGTGTACGCTTTTGCCGACCGCTGGGCGGGTCCGCAGCGGCAAGATCTGGCCAGCGAGGTGGGTGACTTCATCGTGCTGCGCGGCGATGGTTACTGGGCGTACCAGCTGGCCGTGGTGGTCGACGATGGCGCGCAGGGCATCACGCAGGTGGTGCGCGGCGCGGACTTGCTCGATTCCACGCCACGCCAGCTGTATCTGCAGGATGTGCTGGGGCTGTCCCATCCGGGCTTCCTGCACGTGCCAGTCGTCACGAACGACAGCGGCGAAAAGCTGTCCAAGCAAACGGGCGCCCTCGCCTTCGACATGGGAACACAGGCCGCCGAATTGCTGGCGTCGGCATTGCTGCCGGCCGCCCGCTTCCTCGGCCTCGACGTGCGCGCCGACAAGGTGGAAGACTTCTGGCGGCAAGCCATTCCCGCCTGGGCGCAGCGGCTGGCGCAACTTCCCGTGCGCACATAAAAAAACCCGCCGCGGCGCGAACCGGGCGGGTAGCAATGCAGGCGCCAGCCGCAAGGGGCCAGCGCCTGGTATCGGGCAATTAGAAGTTGCCCTTGAACTGCACACCAAACTGACGTGGCTCATTGATGAAGCCCGTGCGGTTGTTGAAGTCGATGGCGCCCGTGATGCGCTGGGTGTCGGTGATGTTGCGGCCAAAAACGGCCATTTCATACTTGCCAGCATCCCAGGTGTAGCCCACGCGCAAGCCGCCTTCGACCATCGGCTTGCCGGTGAACTCGGTTGCTTCATACAAGAAGAAGTTGATCTTGCTGCGGTAAGCCCAGTCCGTGAAGACGAAGAATTCACCGTTTTCCATCGGAATCGAATAACGGCCTGTGGCAGTGATCGTCCACTTCGGCGCTTGCGGCAATGGATTGCCATCGATGATGGCACGGTTGCCAGTGGTCAGAGGATCGGTCACGGTGCAACGCGTTTGGGCGCAGGTGGCGATCGACAGGCTCGGATCCTTGATTTCCGTGAAGTTGTAGCTGCCGCCCAGAGACATCTTCAGGCTAGGCGTGACAAAACCTTCCAGTTCCAATTCCGCGCCACGGCCATTCGTCTTGGCTGCATTGATCAAGCGCGTGATGTTCGACGTACCGCCAACGACCGTCAACTGCTGGTTTTTCACCTGGTAGTCATACACACTGAACGCTACGCGGGCGCGGCGGTTGAACAGGTCAGCCTTGATGCCCGCTTCGAACGAAGTGATGGTTTCCGCATCAGCCACGGTGACAGGCACGCTGGTGCTGGCTGGCGCGATACTTGGCGCGCGGAAACCGGTGGCGATACGGCCGTAGAAGTTCACGTCCTTGTTGTACTTGTAGGTACCGCTCAGGTCCCAGTTGACCTTGGCTTTGCTGACATCGGCGCTGGTCGGGTTGACCTGCACGATGTTGGTCGCTTCCACCGTGTTGAAATCCTTCTTGTCCTTGGTGTAGCGCAAACCGGCGCGCAGCATGAAGTCATCGTTGACGGCGTAGTTGACGGAACCAAACGTTGCCCAGGCCGAGTTCTTCTGGCGGCTGGCCAGGTGCGTGCTCAGCACATGTGTGTTGGTATCGAAGTTGTCGGTGAAACCGTTGGCGTTTTCATTGAAGTAATACACGCCGGCTTGCCAGTTGAGCGGGCCGGCATTCTTCGATTCGGCGCGGAACTCTTGCGAATATTGTTTCACGCTGGTGATGCCGCCAGCCGTTTCAACCTGGAAAGGAATGAAGTTGGGGCTGGTCGGGCCAAGTCCGTTCGGTGCGCCGCCGTCGATATCGCCATGCGACACGTAATTGCCGACCTGTTCAAAGCCGGTGATCGAGTACAGCTTGACGCCGTCCAGGTCCCAGCTCAAGCGGGCACTAGCGCCGTTGGTGCGCAAGCGCTGGAAGTTCGGTGCGTTTGTGAACGACTTGTTCGGATCGAAGCCGTCGACGATATCGTTTGTGCCCTGCTTGATCATGTTGGCGTAGAACACGCGCGCGCTGCCCGTGGTGTTGCGCTGGTGCACATTGAACAGGGCGTTGAACATGGTATTCGGTGCGTACAGCAATTGCACGCGTTCGGCGTGTTCGTTGTAGCCGTCCAGCGCGTTTTTCTGGCCCGTAAACGTGTTGTCGACGTAATCGTCGCGGTGCTGGCGCAGGGTCGAAAAGCGCAGCGCCCATTCTTTGCTCAGCGGCACGTTGACGGCGCCGTCGAAGTTGGTGGTGTTGTGCGTGGCGGCGGAAACGTTGTAATAGCCTTCAACCTTGTCCAGGTTCGGCTTGACGGATTCGAACTTGACCACGCCGGCAGGCGTATTGCGGCCGAACAAGGTGCCTTGCGGGCCGCGCAGTACTTCCACGCCAGCCACGTCGAAAATCGGATAGCCCTTGAGGATAGGATTTTCTTGCACGACATCGTCGTAAATCAGGGAAACAGGTTGCGATGCAAAGATGTTGAAGTCGGTATTGCCGTAGCCGCGGATGTAGAAGCGGGGGAAAGTGCGGCCATTCGACGATTCCACGTTCAGGCTCGGCACTTTGCCGGCCAGCACGCGGATATCCTGACCGCTGGAAACCAGCACGTCGAGCTTTTCATCACGCAGCAGCGACACGGAGACGGGCACGTCGCGGATATTTTCCTTGCGGCGCTGCGCCGTCACGGTCACGGTTTCCAGCTGGCTGGCGGCAGGGGTCGTATCAGCAGCGACTTCATCAGCGTAAGCCGAGCCGATAGGCAAGGCAGCGGACAGTGCCAGCATAGCAGCGCTTTTGGCGCACAAACGCTTGTGCATCTTGGACATCTTGATCATGTTGTTTCCCAGAAGTTTAAAAAAGAATTGCGAAATCTGTCGTCCAACCTGTCTCCGGCTTATGTACGGCGCTGGATGATCGTTTGCACCATCACGGTGCAGCAGCGCGAGCGGATGTCTCTCCACTCCTGGCGTCACTGGCTCTGCCCTGGCTGTCGTCCGAGCTGACAGCGGTTCTGACCGCATCTCTGGGATGTCTGATGAACACCAACTTTTGAGTAAGGCGCCAATTTAATTCAAGCGCCTTATGCGCTGCAAGAATATTGTTATGTAAAATATTCATTCATCAACATAATGGGCCGACTAGTGGTTATTCAGCCACAATAGCGCCATTGCCTTGCTATTTCCTTGCTATTTCCCCCGATCACTTGCTGCATGGCGCGACTTTTTTGCCAGGCCCCTCAAAGCGGAATTGACGTCCTGCAAGACAGCCCCGAGGGTAAAAAAGTTGTAATATCCCAAGACTTGAGCTGCCATACCGCCCCATTCCAGTGCGGCGGCAGCTCCCTGCACCATAGTCGATAGCCTCCATGCCAGAACCCAGCCAGCCCAGCAACGCCGTCCCATCCTCCACCGTCGCAGCCCAGGCGGCGCATCTGCTGCTGAGCGCCCATTGCGACATTGTCTGGAGCACGAAAACCTTCGGCCAGTTCGATGCCGACCAGCCGTCCTGGCGCGCCTTCACGGGCCAGACCGAGGCCGAACTGCTGGGCCGCGGCTGGGTCAATGCCCTGCATCCGGACGACCGCAACTTGCCTTACGTCATGCCCTCGCATCTGACGACCGTGTTCGAAGCGGAATACCGGCTGCGCCACGTCAGCGGCACCTACCGCAATATGCTCGTGCGCATGCTGCCTGTGCTGGCGCCAGATGGCAGCATTCTTGAATGGCTGGGCTCGCATTGCGACGTGACGCAGCAACGGCAGACGGAACAGCGGCTGCGGCTGGCCATGCAGGGCGGACGCATGGGCACGTGGGAGATCGACCTGGGCAGCGGCAGCATGGCCGGCTCCGATGCCTTCAAGGCCAATCTGGGCTTGCCGCCTGACAGCCACATCGACTACGCACAGCTGACGGGCGCCATGCTCGACGGTGACCTGCAGCACTGGCAGGCGGTGGTGCATGCAGCCATCGCCAGCGCCAGCGATTTCGAAATCGATATCCGCGTGCGATGGCCCGATGGCGCACTGCACTGGGCGCACATGCGCGGCACCTGCGCCAGCGACGGCGCCGGTAACGTGATCGCCCTGTCCGGCATCTCGCTGGACCTGACGGCCAGCAAGCAGAACGAGGAAACCCTGCGCCTGACCCTGGCGGCCGGCGAAGTGGCCACCTGGAACTGGGACATCGTTGCCGACAGGGTCACGGCCGACAGCAATATGGCGCGTTTGTTCCCCATCAACGCCGATGCGGCCACGGCGGCGCCTCTGGCGCGCTACCTGGACCTCATCCATCCCGACGACCGCGAGCAAGTCAGCGCGCAGATTGCCCAGGCGTTGCAGACGCACACGCAGTTCGAAGCCAGCTACCGCGTCGGCGCCGGCGATGGCCAGTACCGCTCGGTCATCGCGCGCGGCCGCGCGGAATACGCGCCCGATGGCACGCCCTTGCAACTTCCCGGCGTCCTGCTCGATATCACGCGCCAGAAACAGGTGGAAGATGCGCTGCGCCGCAGCGAGGAACGCTACCGCACGCTGATCGAGCTGATGGACCAGGCCTTTTGCGTCATCGAAATGCTGTACGACGAGCAAGGCCGCCCCATCGATTTCCGCTACCTGGAAGGCAACCCCGCCTTCGTCAAGCAGTCGGGGCTGGACGATGCCATCGGCAAGACCATCCGCAGCTTCGTGCCCGACCACGATCAGCACTGGTTCGACCTGTACGACCAGGTCGTCAAGACTGGCGAGCCCGTGCGCTACGAAAACGAAGCGGTGGCCATGGAGCGCTGGTTCGAAGTCTTCGCCGCGCGCCTGGGCGGCCCCGACAGCCGCCTGCTGACGGTGCTGTTCAGCGACATCAGCGAGCGCAAGCGCTCGGAGCAGCAATTGCGCCAACTGGCCGACAACCTGTCCGAAATGGACCGGCGCAAGACGGAATTCCTGGCCACCCTGGCGCACGAACTGCGCAACCCGCTGGCGCCCATCCGCAACGGCTTGCAAATCATGCGCCTGGCCGCCGACAAGCCCGCCACCGTGGCGCGCGTGCGCGACGTGATGGAGCGGCAAGTCAATCAGATGGTGCATCTGGTCAATGATTTGCTGGACGTGGCCCGCATCACGCGGGGCCAGATCGAACTCAAGCTGGAACGCGCGGACCTGAAAACCATTATCGCGGGCGCTGTGGAAACGAGCATGCCGCTGATCGAAGCGGGCCGCCACCAGTTACAGGTGCAACTCGCTGAAGAGGCGCTGCCGCTTGAAGCCGACCCCACACGCCTGGCGCAAGTGCTGGGCAACCTGCTCAACAATGCCGCCAAGTACACGCCCGCCGGCGGCCATATCAGCTTGCACGCGCGGCGCGAGGGCAACCAGGCGCTGATCGAGGTGCAGGACAGCGGCGTCGGCATTCCTGCCGAATCGATCACGACCGTGTTTGACATGTTTACGCAAGTGGGGCAAAACATGGGCAGGGCTCAGGGCGGACTGGGCATCGGCCTGTCGCTGGTGCGGCGCCTGGCCGAGCTGCATGGCGGCAGCGCCACGGCGGCCAGTCCCGGCGCCGGCCTGGGCAGCACCTTCAGCGTGCGCCTGCCACTGCTGGCGGTGGCGCCAGCCGCACCTACTGTAGTGGCCGTTCCCGCCGCACCGGCCTTGCCGGCCGGCACCGCCAGCGGCCCATACTTCCGCGTGCTGGTGGTCGATGACAATGTCGATGCGGCCGATACCCTCGCCGCCGTGCTCGGCATGATGGGCCATGCCACGCAAGTGGCCCACGACGGCGCGCAAGCCCTGGCGATGGCGCCGCAATTCTTGCCAGACGTCATCTTCCTCGATATCGGCTTGCCCGGCATGAACGGCTACGAGGTGGCACGCGCGCTGCGCCAGACACCGGCTGGCGACGCCGCCGTGCTCGTCGCATTGACGGGCTGGGGCGCAGAAAACGACCGCAGCCAATCGAGCGCTGCCGGCTTCGACCACCATTTGACCAAACCGGCCAGCCTGCTCGCCATCGGCGAATTGCTGGCTACCCTTTCCACTCCGAAAACACCTACAGATCCATGACTGAATCCTTGAGCCACCTGAACCACGTCCGCCGCAAACTCTTGTTAGCCGGCGGCACCGCCCTGCTGTGCCCGACACCACTGCTGTTTGCCGCACCGGCCACCAGCATCGCCGCCGCCCAGACGCAACTGGCCGCGCTGGAACAAGCCGCAGGCGGACGCCTCGGCGTGGCCGCCTGGCGCCAGGGCAGCGAGCCGCGCGTCGCCTATCGCGCCGACGAACGCTTTCCCCTGGCCAGTACCTTCAAGGCGATGCTGGCGGCCGCCGTGCTGGCCCGCAGCGTCAGCCAGCCGGGCTTGCTGGATCAGCACGTACGTTACGAGAAAAAAGAACTGGTCACCTACTCGCCAATAACGGAAAAGCATCTGGCCGACGGCATGAGCGTTGCTGACCTGTGCGCCGCCACCTTGCAGTACAGCGACAATAGCGCGGCCAATTTCCTGATGACACTCTTAGGCGGGCCGCAAGCCGTGACGGCATTTGCGCGCAGCATCGGCAATACGGTGTTCCAGCTGGAACGCTGGGAAACGGAATTGAATAGCGCCATCCCCGGCGAAGTGCGCGACACGGCCAGCCCTGCGTCGATGGCGCACAGTTTGCAGCAATTGTTATTGGAAAATAGCTTGCCGGCACCGCAGCGCCAGCAGCTCGACGCCTGGATGCGCGGTAACACGACTGGCGACAAGCGCATCCGCGCCGGCGTACCGGCCGGCTGGAGCGTCGCTGATAAAACGGGCTCGGGCGCGTACGGCAGCGTCAACGATATCGGCGTGGCCTACCCGGAAAGCGGCGCGCCGCTGCTGATCGCCGTGTATTACACGCGCGAACAGAAAAAAGCGGACACCAACCAGGACATCATCACGGCCGCCACACGCATCGTGGTGGCCGCATTGGTGTAATTACTTCGGCAGCGCGGCCATAAAGCCTGCATACGTGGACCAGGCGGGGTCGGCCGCACTGCGGATTTCAATCGGGAATTTCGGGCGCGACGCCAGCGCCGTGTTCAGGCGATTGAAAAACTCTTCGCCCGACTGCGTGTAATAAATCCATTCGCGCAAGTTTTCACCCGTCGATACCAGCGCCAGGGTGGCAAAGCCATCCGCTTCCACCACAGGTTCCAGCGCCGCTTCCAGTTCCTCCATGTGCTCGCGCTCGTTCGGCGCGGGCATGCCCGTCTCGTCCTCGTAGCGCCAGGCGATGATGATGCGGTCCGGCTGCGACGACAGGTCCCAGTCGTCATGGAAGGCGTCGACGTAGCGGTAGATGATGGCCATTTCGTCGCTATGCGTGACGATGGTGCCCCAGCTGCGGGCGGAAGTGGAATTCTGGTTCATGGTTGCAACAGTCAAAAAAATAAATCGAGGGTGCGCAGCTTACAGCACCGGTGGGCAAGTCACATTCCACGCGTCATATTGGGCACCGCTCTTGCGCAGCCAGACGCGGGCGTAGCTGTCGCGGTCGCTCTTGAACACCAGCGCATAGCGCTCTTCGGCACGTGGTGCGGCGGCGCCCACGTCGACGGCCGCCAGGGAAAACTTCAGCGCGCGCAATGGAGCGCATGCAGTATTGCCTGCCATCAATAATCGCGCCCGCTCCAGCAGCGGCTTTTGGTACAGCAACACGCCTTCCAGTTCCGCATCGGGGACGCGCTGCAGCATGCGCACGGGTTCGGCCACGGCGCGGCAGGTGCCGCGGTCGAGCCAGGCGTAATACTCCATGCCCGCCTCCTGCCAGCGCGCCTGCTTGCCCTCGCCGTGCAGCACGAACTTGGTGCGCTGTGTCCGACACAGCGCGCCATGGCCACGGTAGGGCGATGTTTCCACGCTGCCCACCACTTCGCTGCCACGGCCCCCCACCACGGGCACGCTCTCGAACACAGTGCGCGCAGCGGGCTCGTCCGGATATTGCTGTGCATAAAATTCCAGCAAGGACGCGCGCTGCTGCGCATCCACCGCCACAGCCTCGGCGGCACTGGCAGAGAGGCACACGGCCGACACTACACACAGCACCAAGGGGCGCACAATATATCTTGGCATGGATCCTGGCATGGCATTCCTTCAATCGGAGTTCAGGGGCGGGTATCGCCCAAGCGCAGATTATATAGTTACCAGGAAATACCAGGAGGAGCGGACGTCAGGACGTGCGGAGGTTGGCGCCGCCAGCGAGCAACTTGGCGCCGCAGGTGGTGGTGTCGCCTTCGAAGGCAATGGCAATGCCGTTGATGCTGTGCCGGGACGAGCCACTGGCAATCTTGCAGCCCTGATGTCCCTTGATGGGGCAGCTACACAAGTCCCCGACGCAGGCGACAGGAATCCCATTGACCGTAAAATGCGTGGCGGCACAACTGAGCACCTTGCCGCCGTGCGACGTGGCGTCGCCCAAACGGATGACTTTGCGCATGCTGCCTCCCGAATTATTGTCCCGCCTGGCTTTCCAGGATGGCTTCCACCGATGGCGCCGCGTAGTTGGCCGAGTCGACGGCGGGCGTGATGCGACTGCGGAAGATATCGCCATTGGCATCCTGCTGCTGGCGTTTGGCATCCGATGGCGGCGTGATGAAGATGATGCTGGCTTCATTGCCGTCGCGTAAGTTAATCGCCGCACTGGCGCCACCGTCGAGATAGCTGCCCATCACACCGATGGCCATCTGCATGAACCAGGTGGCCGCACCGGTATTGCCCAGGCGATGATCGGTATTAATGAACTGCGCGCTTTTGCCGCTGTCGATTTCCGGCCCGCCCTGCGCCGCGTAGTCGTGCAGCATGCTTTCCAACATCAGCAACTGGTCCGGCTGATTTCCCGTGCCGGCCACGATGCGCGCTGGTCCGTTGCGACGCTCCGTTTCAGGCAAAGTCTGCAGCGCCTGCTGCCAGCCAGCATTGAACACCTTCTGGCGCTGGTCACGCCGCGTGACGGGCTTGCCCTCTTCATCCGCGAATTTGACAAATACAGGCCGATGCACGAAACCGAACGAGGGCAGACGGTCGAAGGTTTCCATCTGTTCCCGGTTCCAGGGAATGGGGAACCACGGCGTCGGTTTCCAGTCGCGCGGAGGACGATTTTCCCAGGGGTTGAGTTTGTCGAAGGTGTGCAAGCCCACGCCGCGGATATCGGGCCGCTGGGCAAAGGCGGCGGCAGCGGCGAGCCATTCGGCGACGGTGGGTTGACGTTCGCTAAAGGCTTCGGGCCGCTGCTGTTTCGCGCGTGAAGGCAGCGACTGCATGACGTCGTAATACATGCCACGCAGTTTCTCTTGGACGAACTTATTCTCCGGGTCATCCCATACAAATGGGCGCAACGGTTCTATTCGTTCGCGGCGTGCCAGGATGAATACCGCCGTGGCATCAGGCATATCTGGGATGAAATATCCATTTACCAATTTCCTTGCAGTGCCTGGCTTACGATTACCATCCCGCGTGCCAACGCTGTCCTCGGAATGTAAGGCGACGTAGGGTACGTCAGGATGCTTGTCGAAAAAATCAAATACGTCAATAAGCAATTGGTCAGGATGTTCATCCAGCTTCCATGAAGCCAAGGAAAATAGGTGCAAGGGCATTCCCCCCGTGCCAGCGCCAGCCACGAGTCCCGCCATCGGCTCAATCAAACTCGGTTGTGCATTCGGGTCAAGAATGGGGATTCCTGCATAAAACGAAGGTAGGTTCCAATACATCGGAGTAAAATTGATGCCATTTTCCAGCGCATCGTAGGCTCTGCTACCACCGTCGCCATCCTTGTCATCACCCGTCCATGGATACTTCTTGGGATCTTGTTCGCGTATGCTGGTGTAAGGACTTCCTGTTTGCAAGGCATCCCACAGCTTTCCTTGCCGATACTTATCCAGAGTAACGCCAAGTCCAATCACCTCCAGTACATACTCCCGCACCGGTTCCACAGGCACCTTTGGCTGTTTCGCCTGCAACTGTGACGCAATTTCACGCGCCTGACTCTTCGATAAGGCATTGAGCCACAACAAACCAAAAAATAAAATTACAATAACTATCGACATTCCCAACCAACGAAGCGTCATCATGGCCATCACCTTTTGGTCTGCAATCCCGGAGAAACGATAATCAGTCAAAGCATGTTGCTACCGACGAGGCTTCGACATTTCATTTATTTTGCTTTTTCCCTCACTGCTCACTACCTTTATATTTTTGGTTTTTGACACTACAATTTTCCACAACGGCCCTGATAGCAAGGGCAATCCTACAGGCAAGATTCCTGTGTTGTAATAGTCAATGCTGCCATTGATCGCAGTACTTCTCCATCCGGGCTCTACGGATAAATATGGCGCGAACTCCAATATGAACTTTTCTTTTATCCGTATTCCCTTACGCCCTTTATCGCCGTTCTTTAGGTCCTTCACTCGCCAATCCGCCACCGCACACAGATACGCATAAAACTGCGGATCCGACGACGCCTTGCCGCTGCCAATCGCCACGTCATACGCGGTCACCTGGCTATGATTTTTCGCGCTACCGATAATGGAACTGTGGAAAGATTTGGCACTGACTTCCCGCTGCCAGCGCAAGCGTGCCTCGTTCGGACTTTCTTGAATTTTCGCCACGACATTACTGTCAGGGTAACGTTGCGCCGAGACAATCTCGCGTTGATCAAGCTTGTCTTTCACGTCCAGTCCTTTTTCCTTGTTGTAGCTTGCCGTCATCAATGCCAGCTCTCGTGGACTGAGGTGTTCCACCCTTTCGGGAAACTTTTGGTAGCCGCCCGGATCAGGACGATATTCGCTGCGCAGCTGCATGCCAGTCCCGCTCGTCAGTGCAACCGTAGCATCGCAGGGATCGACCTCCTCCGCCGGTCCCTGATCGGTAACAGAACGGTTTCTCATCATGGACGTTGCCGGGATATTCGCCGGCTCGATTTGCGCTGTGCCGCGCAGGTCGGCGGCTACAGGCTGTTTCAATACTTCGCCCGTGATGGTGCGTATGCCATTGCGCTGCTCTATCTTGCTCAACCTGGTATTGACAGGCCATGCCACCGCTTGATGTTGTGCACGGTGTTTTCGCAGAGAAACCTCCACATGCGACTGCTCGGTTTCCTTCGGCAGGCGCAACGGGAAATCAAAAGGCGGCGGCTTGCCTACCAACGACACCGTGGTCTTTCCAGTGGCCGGATCAAGGCGGGTCTTGTCGCTGAATACCCGCTGATAAAATCTGCCACCCAATTCCGCCAGCGCGCCGCGTATCTGCTTGTGTTCCACCATCTTGGTATGTCCGGAGGAAATACTGTACCCATCAAGACTGGATGTCTCCTCTTCTTCCACCAATTCACTTCCCAATGCCTGATCGGGCACGCCATCCCACCCTATGCCCTGGATGTTATCTAGCGCCACCGTCATGTCTTCAGGGCAAAAATACAGATAAACCTTACGGCGGTTGTCGCGGTCGTCGGCACTCTGCCAGCGGCTGCCGACCATGCCATGATGATCGTCCTTCTTCAGGTCCGCAAACGGCGGCATGCAGGGCTGACCGTTACCCTTCGCCACGCCGGCAACAATATTCACTAATGTCTTCAGGCGCGCACCCAGCGTCTGCGCACCACCGAGCAAATGGTAATAGGGCTTCATCGCCGCATCCTCGCCACCGTCGAACCAGGCGGCACCTCGCATCAACAGAGGCAGGCTGTCCACCAGGCTGTATGGCGGATGCGTAAGTATCAGATTATCGGCCGGCGCCAGCCCCTTCTCCATCAGCATGGCTTGCGCCAGCAGCGACAGCAGGCAACCCTGGCTGTGCGCAACGATGCTGACGGTATCATCCGCATCGTAATCGCGGATCATGGAAATGAGTACGGCCAGCCGCTGGGCCGCCAGCACCATGTACATGCGGCCGGGCGCCGTCCTCAATGGACGCAAGGCATCACCCATGGGATCGACTGGCGCATAGATACCCGGACGCCACATATCGGGCAAATTGCTGGTGGCGTTGCCGAAAGAACCGCCTTCCTTGGACAGATCCTTGTCGAGGCGGTTGCCGTAGCGGTCAACAAACTGGCCATTGATGGTGCTACTCTTGCCTTCCATTTCACGGTAGCCCCAGTAAAACGGAATCACGGGGCTGTTGGTGTCCTTGGCTATCGTGCGCTTGAAAAAGACGGCGTCTGGATCAGCTTCCAGCTTGTCCTTGTCCGCCGCCACTGGCATGCGGTAAGAAGCTGGCGTAAAGCCGCGCCCCAGCCTTTGCGTCAAGCCTTCGCACAAGCCATGTTCCACCGCCTGGTAGCTGACGCCCACGTCGTTGACGCCGTGAATAACGATAATATTGCCCGGCAGGTTGCGGCGTATTTTCACCTTCTTGCAGACGGTGCGTTCGCAATGCAGGATCGCCACGTCGTCACCCACCACGTACGGCACTTTTGGATAGCTGCCCATCGCACTCCCCTGGCGTCATCAATCCTTGTTGTTGAATACTTCGATGGCGGCCAAGTGCATCACTGCACGCTCCAGCACCTCCGTCCTGCCGCCTCCATCGCTGCGCCCATCGGCCGCTGACCCATCCCCCAGTTTCACGGCAAAGTGCGCCTGCGGTGTCAGTTGCGGTTCTGGCGGCACGCCATCGACGGGGCTGTCGTCGCCCTCGTATTGAAAAATGAATTGCTGGTCGGCCTTGCCTTCGGCAAAGCTTGGCAATTGCACGTCCATGCTTTGCGGGTCGTTGAAGATGAAGTCGGGCGCATTGAACTGCAGCGGCAACTTGCTGCCGAAGGTGATGCCGTCGGCGATGCGGATGAAAGCGCCATGCTTGGAAATCAACACAATTTCATCGGCCATGCCCGTCAGCTTGCCTTCGCTGGCGGTGAGCTTCAAATTTTTCGCCGCGTTAATGTCCATGTCGTCATGCTGGCTTTGCAGCAGGAACTTGCCATGATGCGCGATGGCGCGGATGCCGTCCGCGTGCGAAAACAGCGAGATGCCCTTACCCGCGTTCACGCTGTAGCGCTGACCTGCCACCGCTTGCAGGTGCTGCTGCGCCACCGTATCGATGCTGCCGGTGGCGTAGCTGACGATGGCCTTCGAACTGGCAAAGCTGATGCCCGCCGGCGCCGTGAGGGCAATCGCCGCGGCACCGCCCAGTTCGGCACGGGGCTGTGTATTGCTGCCGCCTTCCCAGCTTTTCAAGCTTTGCTGCAGCTCCTGCTGCGCTTCGTCCGCGTTCTCCAGCGCCTGATGCGTGGCAGCATAGCTGCCCAGCGAGCGAAACAATTCCAGGCAGTTTTCCATCAGACCCAGATATTCGCTGCGCGCCATGTGGCCGCCATCGCCGTTCAGGCGCTTCCAGGCCGAGATCAGCATGCCCTTGCCCGCCCGCATGGCCAACTGCTCGTCGGTGCGCAGTTCGGCACCCTCACCGCGCGCGTCGCCCTGACCATTGCGCCGATCCTGCGTCAGCCAGCCCAGATTGAGCTGGGTGGAACCATGATCGCTGGCAAGCTGGGCATTGATTTGCCCATGCACATCGTCAAAGCGCAGCTGGTTGCCACGCGTGCCCTTGATCTCGCGGCTCCTGATGCCGGACAAATAGCGGTTGCCGGGCAAGTCGCCTGCCTTGCTCAAGGCAACAGGCTGCGCGCTATGGTTGTACAACTGACCCACGATAATGGGCCGGTCCGGATCACCACCGAGGAAGGCCAGCAAGACTTCGCTGCCCACGCGGGGCAAACCCAGATAGCCGCATTGCTGCATGCTGCCGGGACCGTTGCCCGCCCAGCTCGACGCGACGCGCACCCAGGCCGAATCGGCATCCGTGTCGGAGGCGCCCGTGCCGCCTGCATGCTGGTGGTCCAGCGTGCGCGTGGCGGGAAAGCGCACCTTGACCCGGCCCATCGCATCGCAATGCACTTCTTCATTGGCCTGCCCTACCACCACGGCGCTTTGCATGGTAACCGGCGGCAGGTCGATACGCGTGTCATATGCCGGGACGATGGGCACGCCGCGTCGCACAGCAGTCAGTTCAATATGCATGCGCAAGGGGCCATCGTCCACCGCCGCCGCCAGTTCGCGCTGCGGCTGCGATGCATCATCGGCCAGCCAATGGTTACGCGCGAACAGGCGTGCCACCCTGGCGGCAAGCTCCCTGGGTAAATTATTTTGCGCCGCCACTTGCAGCGACGTGACGACAAAATCGCGCTCGGCCACAGGCAAGGCGTCGATGTCTGGGTGATCGGCCAGGCTAAAGTATTCGCCAGGACACAGGTCGCGTACGCTGCCTTCGGCGTGAAAACAATGGCTCTCGTAATCGTGCTGTTGCATGGCCAGCATGCCCAGCTGACACAATGCCTCATGATCGTTGCCCGCGCGCGGCGGCAGCACGCGGTAATCATCAAGAGTGGCGGCAATGGCATTGCCATGCATGCCTTGTTGCCCCCGCCCCAAGGCATCGGCAGTCATGAATGGCCGCGCACGCGGGTATTCTTCATTCCAGCTATGGCGCGTCACCTTGCCAGCCTGCAGCTTGCGCACTTCGCTCCACGACGTCAGGGTGTCGCGCTCTTCGGTTGCCCGGTCCGCGTGATAGCGCACGGTGTCCGCCATGTTCTTTCGCAAGCCATCGGCGTGGTTGAACAACACCAGGGTATGCGCCGGCTCGGCATGTGCATTCGTATTGGCCTCGGCACGAAAAAACCAGGCGACGCCGCTGCGCTTGAGCAGGCGCCGCGCGAAAGCCGCATCGGATTCATTGTGCTGCATGACAAACTCGCGCTGCGGATACGTTTGCGCCTCGAAGAAATCGGCAAACGCATACTGGAAGGCGTGCGCCAGCACGGTATTGCTGCGTATCCATTCATCGAGCAGGGTCTTGACGATCTCGATATCCGTCAGGCGCCGGAAGACGCGCGTATTGCAGCGTTTTTCCATGATGGCGAAGGCGTCCGTCAGCACCAGCTGGTAACTGGCCAGCGCGCCATCGCTGTCACCGGCGCTCGCTTGCGTGACGATGCCGCAGACACTGCGCAGCTGGCCCTGGTCGGTGACGATATCGATAGCGGCGGGCAAGGCAATCAAACTACTGAGCGGCAAGTCGGCATGCGTCGAGACGCACAGCACGCGGTATTCGATGCCACCACAGATAGCTTCGCTGCCGGCGATGCGCTGCGGTATCAGCACACCTGCGGGCACCTTGGGCGAGACACCCAGGCGCAGGCGCAAGGGCCGCTGGTCACCCGATATCGACTCCTCACCACCCATGGCGTTCCCCTCATTCGCGCTTGCATCTAATCAAGCTGGAGAACCGACAATGCCATGGGACGGCAGGGAAATACTTGATATTTAGTAAGAACCCGGCAAGGTTTGCAATACTTCCATCAACCTTTGCCGCTTCGCCAGCAGGGCGGGATCAACCGCCGTCCACTGCTCCAGCCGCAACGCATACGCAGGCGTCTTCATCCAGCCGAACACTTCCGCCTTGTCTTCCTCGGGGCCGTAGGCCGCGTACAGGCTGACGAGGCCTGGCTGCGGGTGGCCCAGGTTCTGGAAGCCCTTGCCGTAAGCCGTGGCGCCGCCCTGGCCGTAGGCTGTGCCGGGCGGGTTCAGTGCCAGCCAGGCGGGGTCGCGGTAATAGAAATCGTTGAAAAGGCGGTATTCGATGAAGTGGTAATACTCGTGGTGCACGCGCAGCTCCATGCCCGATGGACACAGGGCGGCCAGCATGTTGTCGGCGTAGACGACGCTGTCGATTTCCGGCGCCGGCATGGCCAGGCGGCGCTGGCCGTCCACGCTCAAGTCTTTCACCAGCACGACGTGGCGCAAGCCCGTGCGCGCGAAGACGCCGGCCGGGTAGCGTTCCATGGCCGGCAAGACGATGCTGAGCAACAATTGCAGTCCGGCGCGGTCTTCTTCCGACTCCGTAAAGGCGTGTGCCGCGCTGCCGGGCATGGACAAGGTCCAGGCGGGCGCCAGCTGCAAGGCCGCCAGGCGCGCCGTGGCGATCGCCTGCAGTTGCGCCACGCTGGCGTCCCTGGGGGCGACGGGCGCGTAGCGCACGCTCCAGTCGCATTCGCTGCGCATGCTGTCTTGCTGGGCAGCACGCTCGAACGCTTGCGCGTAAGCCGCCGATGGCGTGGACGGGCCGACACTGGCACAAGCGGATAGCAATACGGCGGCAAGGCAGGACAGCAGGCGGCAAGCAGGCATGGGATTTTTCACAGGCATAAAAAATGGGGCACAATCGCTGCGCCCCATTGTACAAGCTGCACATTTCCTCACAGTATCAGCGCTGGTAATTCTTGAAGAAATTCCAGCTGATCACGGTGGCGTCCGGTCCCAGCTCATCGCTGAATGGCCAACCAGGAGGGCCGCCGCTCCACGCGTGGTTCATGCCCTCGACCGTGTACTTTTGCGCGATGACGGCGCCGTTGTGCAGGTACGTGTCGATGGAATAGCTGCGGCCGTACGGCACCGTCTGGCGCACGATGCTGTCGGCACGGTAGCGCACGCTGTCATTGTCGAGGCCATCGTCGCCGTAATCGCTGGTCTGCAGGAATTGCTCGATGGTTTGCTCGCCGTTGACGGGATTGACGACGATGTCGGAAGTGCCGTGGAACACCATCGTCGGCATCAGCCGGCGCGGCGAACCGGAGCAGCGCCAGGCATCCTTGCCGCGCACCTTCGGATCGAAGGAACTGCCGTTGAAGAGGGAATCGGCGGCCGTGAGCATGCCGATGGCGCCCTTGTACATGCCGCCCGAATGCACCATCACGGCAGCGAACACGTCCGAGTAACAGGCGGCCATGATGGAGGCCATGGCGCCACCCGCCGAGATGCCCGTCACATACACGCGGCTCTCCTGCACCGCATACTTGTTCTTGACCTTGTTCAAGATGCCCATCAGCACGGCCGGTTCGCCCGTGCCCCGCTCCTGGTTCAACGGCAACATGAAATTCCAGCAGCGCATGGGGTTGGCCGTGGCGTTCTGGCGCGGATAGACGACGATGAAATTCTCGCTGTCGGCCAGCTGGTTGTAGCGGCTGACGGCGGCCATGCTGTTGGGCTCGGAACCGCAGCCGTGCAGCATCAGCACTACGGGCAGCGGCGTGTTCGGATTGTAATTGCTCGGTAGCCAGACCTGGTATTCGCGTGTACCCCACAGGCTCGCGTACAGGCCGAAGTCCCACTGCCCGGCGGAAGCCGGCAGCGCGGCCAGCAAGCCGCAGGCGGCGATGATTGCAGATAACAAGTGACGCAGTTGCTGATTCAGATGTGCCATGCCAGTCTCCTGATTATTATTAACGACGAAAACAGCGACAACGAACCGGCTTGACGCCCGTCAAGCCGGCACTTCTACAACCTCTTAAAATTTGTAGCCTGCCTTGGCGATGATCTGGCGTGGCGGGCCATAGAAACCGTCGAGGATGAACACGGCCGGAATGTTGTAGCCATCCGTGCGGTAACGTTTGTTGCCCAGGTTGCTGCCATGCAGGCTGAATGTCCAGTTCTTCGGCGCTTCCCAGACGACGCCAGCCGTCCAGATGCTGTAGCCGCCCTGCGCCAGGGTTTCGCTCAAGTCCGTGGTCGGATACACCTTGCTGCGGTAGCCATAGCCGACCATGCTGCGCAAGGCGCCGCCGAACACATTGCGGTCCGTGCGCGTCAGGTTCAAGCCCACTTGCCGGCGCGGCGTGTTGCTGAACTTTTGCGTGTCCGCAATGTTCTTGCCGCCGCTCATGAACTCGTCATAGCCGGCGTTCAGCAGGGCCAGGAATCCGTTGACTTCCCACTCGCGGTTTGGCCGCCACGAAAATTCGAACTCGGCCCCTTTCACGGTCGCCTTGCCAGCATTCGTGAAGTCGCCATAGAAGCCCGGCACGCCGCCCGGCTGCACATAGCTGGTGAAGACGGACAGCTGGATATCCTTGTAGCGGTTGTAGAACAAGGCCACGTTGGCGTCAAACGTATCGTCCGGCGCCGCGTACTTCATGCCCACTTCCAGCGCGTCGAGTTTTTCATCCTTGTACGGCCGCGCGGAATCGGGCACCACCAGGTTGTTGGCACGCACGTTGTAGCCACCCGACTTGAAGCCGCGCGACAGGTTGCTGTAGAAATTCGTCGTCTTCGACGCTTCATAGCGCACGGAGAGTTTCGGCGAGGTATTGCTGACGGAAAGCGACTTGTCGAAGTCGGCCGCCGTCTGGATAGGCCGCGTAAAGCCCACGTCGGCAAAAGCGCGGTTGAGCACGATGGCGCGCTTTTCCTCGCGCGTATGGCGCAAGCCCGCATTGATGCTCCACACCTTGCCCAGCGGCCAGGTCCAGTCCGTGTACAGCGCCGTGCTGTCCGTCTCCACCGTGCTGACGGCGGCCGTGAACTGGCGCCCCAGAAAGTTGTTGTAAATGCCGCCGCCGGCCGTGCCTTCGAAGCGGTACAGGCCGATCACGCCGGCGCCGTAGTCGCCGCTGTACGAGGCCTGCAATTCCAGGCTCTTCTGCTCGTCGCGCGAGTCGCCGAACACGTCGGCAATCGGCTGCGGCAAGCCGTCGAAGTCGATGGTTTGCTCGGACGTGCTGCGTCGCTTGGCGCCGATCACTTTCACGGACCATTCGTTCGACAAGGTGTAGTTGGCCACCAGTGAGCCGCCCCGGTTGTGCGTGAAGTTGTTGCCAGGCATGCCGCTCTGGATGTCATACGCGTCCTTGCTGGCAGGCCGCTTGAGCGGGTCGAAAGCGCTCACGCCCATGCGCTGGAAGCCGCGCACGCCCGATTTATCGTCCGTGGCGTCCAGGCTCAGCACAACAGTCAAGGGTATGTCCTGCGGAAAGTAGCCGATGGACAGCCGCGCGGCCGTACTGTCCTGGTCGCTGACCTGCTCGCCATTGAAGGTGTTGCGGCCGAAACCGTCGCGGTCCAGTTTGGCAGCCGCCAGGCGCGCGCGCCAGGTGCCGTTCTCGTTGGCCAGGTTGAAGGCGGCCTTGAAGTTGCGCTGGTTGTAATTACCGATGCCCACTTCCGCCGAAGCGCCGTTTTCCTTCGCCAAGGGTCGCGAGATGTACTTAATGGCGCCGCCGATGGTGTTCTTGCCGTACAGGGTGCCTTGCGGGCCGCGCAGCACTTCGATGCGCTGCACGTCGAACACGTCGAGCAGCGCGCCTTGCGGACGGGCCATGTAGACGTCGTCAAAATAAATGCCCACGCCCGGGTCCACGCCCCAGACGGGATCGGCCTGGCCCACGCCGCGAATGAAGGCCGTCAGGGTGGTATTCGTGCCGCGCGAGGCGTACACGGTCAGGTTCGGCACGCGCTCCTGCAAGTCGGCCAGGTTCTGGATATTCGCCCGTTCCAGGGCCTTGGCGGAAAACGCCGTGACGGCCAGCGGCACGTCCTGCAGGCGCTCTTCGCGGCGGCGGGCAGAGACCGTCACGGTTTCCATGCGTTCTTTCGCATCGCTGGCTTCCTGGGCACTGACTGCGATGGCAGGGCTGGTTTCCTGCGCCTGGGCCTGGGTGGCAAATGCGCCGGCAACGGCGAGGGCGGCGGGCAATAATTTCAAAGCAAGTTTCATAGCGTCTCCAATGTCAGGCTTGCTTGCCACCAGGGAGGACGGCCGGACTCCAGCATCGCAAGACGTAACGGTACCCGCGCGCGTGAAGCGAGCACCTGCCCTGCGACGACTGAAGCCGGCCCTCTGCCCGTGCGGCGAGTGGCCTGTTTATTTTGAATGTGTAGTAAGGAAGGACTGCAACAAGGTATTCACACGCTGCGCCTGGTCCAGGGGCGTGGCGTGGCGCGAGTTCGCGATGATCTCGATCTCGCACTGCTGAAACTGAGCGGCAAAGGCCCGCTTGCTGGCGACGGGCGTGTAGTCCTGGTCGGCCGCCATGATGAAGACGGGCATGGCCAGGGCGTCAAAATGAATATCGATATCCCAGTGGAAAATGGCGTCCAGCGCGGCCAGATAGGCGCGCTTGTCCATGCCCGCCATTTGCGTGGCGAAGCGCTCGACGAGGGCTTGCTGGGCAGGATCGGGAAACAGTTTCTTGCCGATGATCTTGCCCATGGCTTTCAGGCCGAAAGTGGCGATCACCGTACGGCGCAGCCAGTAGGCGAACAGCAGCGCAGCCGGTTTGCTGCCCTGGAACGGTTGGGAATTGATCAGGCACAAGCTGGCCACCCGGCCGGGGGCGCGGTTGGCCATTTCCAGGCCCACCATGCCGCCCAGCGAAAAGCCGACGATGTGCGCACGCGGCACGTCGAGCTGGTCCATCAAGTTGAAGAGGTCGTTGGCGAAATCGCCGATCTGCCAGTCGCCGTTCGGCGCGGGACTGGCGCCATGGCCGCGCAAGTCGGGCACGATCAGGCGATAACGACTGCCGAGGGCGTCGATCTGCGGGCGCCAGTCTTCGGCGCAGGACCCCAGGCCGTGCAACAAAAACACGGGATCGCCCTGCCCCTTGCCGAGGTCGAGGTAATGCAATGGAACATCGGATGTCGTGTGACGCCGCATTCTGTCTCCTTGCTGTTGAACATGCTTTGTGTTCAGGTGCAGGAATATGTTTTCCTGCTGTTGGAAAACATAATACGGAATCCGAATTCCGATTTCAAGTTAAATCGATAAATATCTTAAGTCAGGTAATTTAAAGCAACACGCACCAGTTCATCTTCCAGTGCCGCGCCCGATAAAAAGGACAGCGAACCCGTCAAGGTGTGCTGGTTCAGGATGCCCAGCAGCACGGGCGGCACCACCATCATCGCCTGCGTGGGGTTCGGATGGCGGATGCTGGAGGACTTGCTGGCCAGCACGGCGACCGTGCGTTGCGAGATCAAATGATTGATCTGGTGCACCCTATCGCGAAATTGCGCATCCTGCGACGCGCGCGTGATCAAGGCCCGCAACACGCCGCTGCGCCCGCCATTCACGGCCACAAACATGGCTACCATGGCGCGGATGAAGTCTTCCAGGCTGCGCGTTTCCCACTGGCGCAACTCCGTCAGGGTCTCTACCTTTTCCACCATGTCGGAAAAAAAGCGCTGCAGCAGCAAACGGCTCAGGGTGTCCTTGTCGCCCAGCAAGCGATAAAACGTGCCCACCGAAGTTTCCGCCAGCCGGGCCAGGTCGGCCACGCCGATTTCATCGAAACGGTTTTCCGCCAGCAATTGTTCGCCCACCAGCAGCAGGCGCTCGAACGCTTGCTTGCTGCGCGCCTGGGTGGGCTCCGGTGGAACGATCATCTGCGGGAAGGGCATCGGAAAGGAAGGCATGCGGCGTCGGCGTCTTTGAATAGTGGAACCATAGTTCCGTTATTGGAAGCTCCTATTGTAACGCGTGAGACGGCCGATGGGGAGCGCCGCGTGGCGCCCTGGCGTGCGCTACCTGCCCTGCCACTCCATGTAGACGTCGGCGCGCTGGTAATGGGCGTCGCCGGCGGGCCGCGCCACGTGGGTAAAGCCGCTGCTTTCATACAGGCGGATGGCAGGCGCCAGTTTGCTGTTCGATTCCAGGAATAGCAGTTGCGCGCCGCTGGCCTCGAAGGCGTCGAAAGCCCGTTCGATCAGCCGGCGCGCGATGCCCAGGCCCTGGCATTCGGGCGTGACGGCCATCTTCGACAGCTCGATGCTGGCGTCGCCGGCGCGAATCAGGGCGCAAGTGCCGACGATCTTGCCGTCCAGGCGCGCGAGGAAAATCTGCCCGCCGTCGTCGAGGATGGAACGTTGCGGATCGGACAGCACCTTGTCGTCCAGCGCCTCGACATAAAAGTACCGTTCCAGCCATTCGATATTCAGGCGCTTGAAATCTGCCGCGTAGGGCGCCGCGTAATCGATGATCTCCACGGCGGCCCGCTCGCGCTGGCGCCGGCAGGCGGCGATCGTTTCGCCAAAGCCTTGCGCCTGCAAACGCGCTTCAGCCCGGTCCAGGCTGGCCATCAGTTGCGGCGTGCCCTGCTCGAACACGGCATCGACAGCCGCGCGCACATCGTCCCATAGGGGCGTCATGTTGCGCAGCAAGGCGTGCCCGGCGTCGGACAGCGCCAGCAGCCGGCGCCGCTCATCCTTGGCGTCCGGCATCTCCGTCACCACACCGGCGTCCAGCAGCTTACGCCCCAGCTGAACCACCACCGGATGCGTCTGGCCGATCTGCGCGGCCAGTGCCGTGATCGCCGTCGGGCCGTTGTCGCGCAGCAGTAGCAACAAGGGGAAACAGCGCGACGTCAACTCGACGCCGGCCGCCAGATAGCTGGTATCGACGCCGGCATACAGTTGATCGGAAAGACGACGCAGTCGGCTGGCCAGCATCAGCGAGCCATAGGTTTGCAAGTTGGAGGACATGATTAAGGGGGGTATATGTAAGTAGTTACGTATACCCTAACGTAAACCAGTTTCCTTGGTCAAGAAGAAGTATCCGCCACACAACAGCCTACGCCGATATCAGAATACGCCAGCCTCGCCCGCATCAAAGGCTTCCTTCCACAGATGGTAGCCCTCCAGTTCGCTTTCATGAACAGGTTCATGGCCAATCAATGACTGCCCCTCCGCCGCGCCCGGACTGCGATTCGGAGCGTGGCCTATCCTGACCGTCCAGCTGCCGTCAAGCGCAGCGGCCTGCGCCTCCTCGGCCGTGCCGAACTCGTATTCACCGTATGCACAGCCGATGATCAGCAGGTGATCGTCCTCCGTTGCCACGATGTCCTTGCCACCCATGTAAATCGCCTCGCCGCGGCCGACCTCGACTGTATCTATCTTCAACACCTTGGAAACAGAAAACTTGCCGCCCTCGTCTTGGGAAAGCAGCAGATCTCCTTGCTTGAAAGGAAAAGTTTTATAGTCGGGAGGGAAGAAATTTCCTGCAATCATGAGTACACCTTTCAGTTTATATTTACATCAATCTTCAACGGCCAGCGCCGCTTGCAGCCTGGCCCGGAACACCGCCCCGGCCATCTCGCCCAAAGTCGGCCACACCTGCGTCAGCCAGCGCTTGCCCGCCTCGCTCACCTCCACATACGGCGCGTCGCGCGTGGCGCACGCCAGGCCGATCGCGATGACTTGCCCCGCATCTTCCAGGCCACCCGCGATCATGGCGTCGATGGGCAAGGCGATCAGCTCAGCGGTCAAATGCGGACGCAGCAGGCAGGCAGGCGCGGTGATGGCGAACGATGCTTCCACATAATTCCAGCAATTGGTGGGCCAATGGGCGTTTTTCACATTTTCCAGGAAGACAGCATCACTGAGCGTTTCCGGATGGGCTTGCGCCTGCGCATAAAAGGCGGCTAGGGCGACGAGTTGTGGCGGGGAAGTCCAGGTGGGCATCAGTCATTGATCCAGGCATAGCCGCGCCAGGCTGGCGGCAATGGCGGACTGTAGCATGTTCAAGCGGCACGCTAAAACACGGCTGGCGCGGCATAATAATGCCCTTCGTCACTCCCGCCAGTCACACCGATGCCAACAGCCTTTGAACTCTGGAAAACCGAACTGCTTATCGTGGGCAACATCGTTCAGGATGGCGACAGCACCACAGCGCCCGATGAAGCCCAGCGGCGCTTCCAGCGCTACTGCGCCATGCTCGATACGCTGACGGGCAAGGAAGGCGCGCAATACGCGCTGGCCATCTTTCAATCCGTGCAAGCCGAACACGATTACGGCGCCTATCAGATAGCCAACCGCGCCGCCTGGCGCTACGGCGAGACGGCGTATTGCATGGCACTGCTGCATGAACTGCCGCGCCTGATCGCCACCTTGCCCGACTGGGCGGGCGAGTTTCTCGTCGGTATCGCCAATGGCGCCGGTACGCCCCACGCCTCGACCATCACCTGCTTCAACTCCCTGCTGGCCGGCGCGCCGCCCGCGCCTCAGGCGCTGATCGCGGCCTTTATTGCCGAGGAAGAAGACGGTGGCTGGTTCGAGCATTGCCCTGGCGTGCTGGGCGCCATTGCCAGCGAACGCTACGCAGGCATCATGCCTGGCCACGCTGGCGCCCCCAGCTACCAGCTGTTCCTGCTGCCCGGCGAAGGCGGCGCCCTGCCCTGGCAAGCCGCGCTCGACTGGGCCGCGGCGCGCAGCGCCTGCCTCCCCACGCGCAGCGAACTGGCCTTGCTGCACGCCAACTTGCGCGACGCCTTCCCGGATGCCTGGTACTGGTCGTCGGAAGCGGACGCCATCCTGCCCCGCCTGGCCTGGAGCCACGATTTCGATAACGGCACCCAATACAACTTTCGCAAGACCTACAGCGGCCGCGCCTGCGCCGTGCGCCGGGTCGAATTGGCGCCATCGGCGGCCGCACCCGTTCCCTTGCGGCAGGGCGAGCGCTATGCCGGCCTGATTCTCGGCAAGGATGGCGCGCCCGACTACCATCTGCTACTGCAGCCGGACAAGTTCGAGCAGGAGTACAACTCGTGGCAAGCCGTATCAAACTGGGCCGCCAGCCTCGGTCACAGCCTGCCCAGCCGGCGCGAGCAAACCTTGCTGTATGCGACATTGAAAGATGCATTCCGGCCCAACTGGCACTGGTCAAGCGAGCCGGGCGACATCGAGGACGAAGCCTGGTGCAAGGACTTTGACACGGGCGTCGCCTATCAGACTTTGCGCGAGTTCGACGGCTATGCGCGCTGCGTGCGCCGGGTGCTTGTATAGTGCGCGTTTGCTCAGCCGAGCTGTCCCATCAAGGAAACCCATGCTGATATCACTCGACGATCCCATCTGGCCCACCCTGGAAGGCGGCTACCGCATGCCCTACGACGTGGCAGAAGCGCTCAAGGCCATGCAGGCGGGCGAAGACGTCTGGCATGAGCTGTGGGAAGAGCTGCACCACCAGGGCGACGTGGGCGTCGCCTCGTATGCGGCCGTGCCCCAGCTCGTCCACATGCTGGGCGGCGCCGACTCGCGCGAGGAAGATTTTTATGCGCTCATCGCCCTGATCGAACTGGAACGCCACCGCCGGCACAATCCGCCCCTGCCAGACTGGCTGGCCGACAGCTACCATGATGCCTGGGCGCAACTGCCCGCCATCGCCGCACGCGACTTGCAGGGCCAGCTTGACCCCGTCATGCTGGAATCCGTGTTCGCCGTGCTGGCCCTTGCCAAGGGCAAGCTGCGGCTGGGCGCCTTGCTGCTGCAGATGGACTCCTCCGAAGCGGATGAGTGGCTGGAAGAGCGTCTCGGCTGGTCCGAGCTCTACGGAGAAAATGCATAAAGACTGGAAATAACCTAGAAACGCTCGTCGCGCAGCGCCGGCAGCACCAGCTCGCGCACGAACGAGGCATTCGACAGGTTCAGCAACATGCGCACGACGGCAACGACGTCATGCACAGGGATCAGCTCGCCCTCGCCCCGCGCGGCGGCGTCCGCCAGCGGTACGGACAAGCCATCGTAGGTATTCAGATAGCCCAGTTGCAGCGCCGTCACGGCCAGTCCCTGCGCACGGAAGCCTTCACGCAAGGCATCGGCGATGCCGTTCAGGGCGAATTTCGAGGCGCTGAACGTCACTTCCGGGCGGCCGCTCTGGCGCAGCCCGGACGTCGACCCCGTGAGTATCAGCTGCGGCTTGCTGCTGGCCAGCAAGCGGGGCACCAGGCGCTTGAGCAACAGGATGGTCGCCGTGATGTTGGTATTGACCATGTCGACGATGGTGTCGTCCGTATCGCCGAGGAAAGCGTACTCGTCGCTGAACGCCTTTTCTTCCCACACGCCCAGGTTGTAGATCACCGCGTCCAGTGCGGCGGGCGCTACACGCGCAATGCGTTCGACGGCCTCGGCGGGTGCTGCCAGGTCCGCCGCGATCCATTGCAGCTGCGTGCCCTGGCCAGCGGGCACGTCGGCAGGTTGCTGGCGCGATACGCCGATGACGGCATGTCCGTCAGCGAGCAAACCGTCCACCAGCGCGCGGCCCAGGCCGCGGCTCGCACCCACGATCATGATGTGCATACTGTGTCCTTTCCAATGAAGTCAACGCTGATGATAGCGGCGTTGTATTAAGCACAGCTGAGGCGACTGCCCATCCCCACGCGTTTACTCACGCGGCGGAAATGCGTATGCTAGGTCTGGCAATCTCCGATAACACACAAGAACGAGACACATGCCTACTTCCAACACCGCCGCAATCAACGCCGCAAGCCGTCCCCTCACCCAACAAGACTATAAGACCCTGTCGCTGGCCGCCCTGGGCGGCGCGCTGGAGTTCTACGATTTCATCATCTTCGTCTTCTTCGCCAACGCCATCGGCCAGCTGTTCTTCCCGCCGGAAATGCCGGAATGGCTGCGTTTGCTGCAAACCTTCGGCATCTTCGCCGCCGGCTACGTGGTGCGTCCGCTGGGCGGCATCGTCATGGCCCACTTCGGTGACTTGCTCGGCCGCAAGCGCATGTTCACCCTGTCCATCCTGATGATGGCCGTGCCGACCTTGCTGATCGGCCTGCTGCCCACGTATGCCACCATCGGCCTGGCCGCCCCGCTGCTGCTGCTCCTGATGCGCGTATTCCAGGGCGCGGCCGTGGGCGGCGAAGTGCCGGGCGCTTGGGTGTTTGTGTCCGAACACGTACCCAGCCGTTTTACGGGCTTTGCCTGCGGCGTGCTGACGGCTGGCCTGACTGTCGGTATTCTGCTCGGTTCGCTGGTAGCGACGGGCTTGAACACCGTTTACACGCCGGCGGAAATCACCGATGGCGCCTGGCGCTATCCGTTCTTGCTGGGTGGCATCTTCGGTTTTGGCGCCATGTATTTGCGCCGCTGGCTGCATGAAACCCCCGTCTTCGCGGAAATGCAGCAGCGCAAGGCCCTGGCGACGGAAATGCCATTGAAATCCGTGCTGCGCAGCCACCGGGGCGCCGTCTTCGTGTCGATGCTGCTGACCTGGATGCTGTCGGCCGGCATCGTCGTCGTCATTTTGATGACGCCTGCCCTGCTGCAAAAAATCCACCACATCGCGCCGCGCACCACCCTGGTGGCCAATACCGTGGCGACCCTCTGCCTGGCTTTCGGCTGCATCATCGCCGGCATGCTGGCCGACCGCCTGGGCGGCAAGCGCGTGATCTTCGTCGGTTCCGTGCTGCTGGCCATTTCCACGTATATCTTCTACACCACGGTCGGCAGCCGCCCCGACCTGCTGCTGCCCCTGTACGCCATGACGGGCCTGTTCGTCGGCGTCGTCGGCGCCGTGCCTTACGTGCTGGTGCAAGCGTTTCCCGCTCAGGTGCGCTTCTCGGGACTGTCGTTTTCCTACAACTTGTCGTACGCGATATTCGGCGGCCTGACGCCCGTGGTCGTGACCCTGATGCTGAAGAACAACGTGCTGGGCCCCGCCTATTACGTGATCGGCGTGTGCATGGTGGGCATGCTAACGGCGCTGTTCATCAAGGACCAGCGGCAGACCGTGGGACGCTAGATTCGCGCAGCGCGCGGGGGTGACTTCGTGCGCTGCAGCAGCTGCGCCGCAAGCAGATCAAGAAAAAAGCAATAAGAAGTCTTCAAAGGAGTTTGAAATCTTTCGCCAGTAATCATCGTCCCATAAGATGACAGAGGGCGCGCTCCGGGCGCCCCTGTAATCGAGACAGAATGGACTGCCGTCACCGGCCATGCCGAAACAAATGATTTCTGTAAAATCAATGATGTCCGGCGTGGCTCCGGACTCAGCACTGATACTTCCAGGCTCCCCATAGCAGCCATCGCCTACGAAACACGCCCCAAGCTTCGCTGTCTGGGCAGTCAATTCGACGGCATCCGTATAGATGTGAGCCAATTCCGTCTGCAAGACGTTACCGAAAGAATCGAGCTCTTCCTTCAATCCCAAATTGCAGAATCCTTCCGCATCCAGGTACCTTGCTGCAAAAGCAACATACTCGGTGGGTAAATTCATTCCGTTCATCTGCATCGTTGACGTTACCTTTCACAAGCGGAGCATGATATTAAAACAAATTTACCTCTACGCCATCTTCGGGTGGCATTTTTTTCGCCCGGATTTGTCGCGCTGCACCAAATTCTGAAAAAGCGTTTCACATCGCGGAATTTCAAACAAGAGACTCAGCCATGAGTGCTCTCACTTTTTGAAAATTCATTCCACATCCTGAAAAATTATAATTAAGCCGTTGAAAAACAAGGATTAAATTTAAGTTATATGTCTTATATAAGACTTGAACATCGACGCCAATCGGCCTACTATTTAGTCATGCAGTTCGCATCGACAAAGCGGCGCACTCGACGATTTTCTCAAACTTAGTTTTTCTTTAGGAGATACACATGTCCCAATATCAAGACGACATCAAGGCTGTTGCCGGTTTGAAAGAGCAACAAGGTAGCGCATGGAACGCCATCAATCCCGAGTCCGCCGCCCGCATGCGCGCCCAGAACAAGTTCAAGACCGGCCTGGACATCGCCCGCTACACGGCCAAGATCATGCGCAACGACATGGCTGCCTACGATGCGGACCCATCCAAATACACCCAGTCGCTCGGTTGCTGGCATGGTTTCATCGGTCAACAGAAGATGATCTCGATCAAGAAGCACTTCAACAGCACCGACCGCCGCTACCTCTACCTGTCCGGCTGGATGGTCGCCGCCCTGCGCTCCGAGTTCGGCCCGCTGCCAGACCAGTCGATGCATGAGAAAACCGCCGTCACCAGCTTGATACGCGAGCTGTACACCTTCCTGCGCCAGGCCGATGCACGCGAACTGGGCGGCCTGTTCCGCCAGTTGGACGCGGCCCAAGGCGCTGAGAAACAAGCGATCCAGGCCAAGATCGACGGCCACGTCACCCACGTCGTGCCCATCATCGCCGACATCGACGCCGGTTTCGGCAATGCCGAAGCGACCTACTTGCTGGCGAAACAGTTCATCGAAGCGGGTGCCTGCTGCATCCAGATCGAAAACCAGGTATCCGACGAGAAACAATGCGGCCACCAGGACGGTAAAGTCACGGTGCCGCACGAAGACTTCCTGGCCAAGATCCGCGCCATCCGCTACGCTTTCCTGGAACTGGGCGTGGACGACGGCATCATCGTCGCCCGCACCGATTCGCTGGGCGCCGGCCTGACCAAGCAAATCGCCGTCACCAATGAACCAGGCGACCTGGGCGACCAATACAACTCCTTCCTCGACTGCGAAGAAGTGTCGGCCGATGCACTGGGCAATGGCGATGTCATCATCAAGCGCGAAGGCAAGCTGCTGCGTCCAAAACGCCTGCCGAGCAACCTGTTCCAGTTCCGCGCCGGTACCGGCGAAGAGCGTTGCGTGCTCGACTGCATCACCTCGCTGCAAAACGGTGCCGACCTGCTGTGGATCGAAACGGAAAAACCGCATATCGCGCAAATCGGCGGCATGGTCAGCGAAATCCGCAAGGTCATCCCGAACGCCAAGCTGGTGTACAACAATAGCCCATCGTTCAACTGGACCCTGAACTTCCGCCAGCAGGTGTATGACATCATGAAGGCCGACGGCAAGGACGTGGCCGCCTACGAACGCGCCCAGCTGATGAGCGTGGAATACGATCAGACGGAACTGGCGATCACAGCCGACGAGAAAATCCGCACCTTCCAGGCCGACTCGGCCCGCGAAGCCGGCATCTTCCACCACCTGATCACCCTGCCGACCTACCACACGGCCGCCTTGTCGACCGACAACCTGGCCAAGGAATACTTCGGTGACCAAGGCATGCTGGGCTACGTAGCCGGCGTGCAGCGCAAGGAAATCCGCCAGGGCATCGCCTGCGTGAAACATCAAAACATGTCCGGTTCCGACATCGGCGACGACCACAAAGATTACTTCAGCGGCGAAGCTGCACTGAAGGCGGCTGGTAAAGACAACACCATGAATCAGTTCTGAGATTTTGGCTTGACTGTAAAGTGAGAGAGCCCGCTTCGGCGGGCTTTTTTCGTTAACCGAACGGCAATCCCGCTTGCTTATAGATGTTAATGCTTCATAGGCATATCGCGAATCGATAGCGCCGATGCTAACGGCAATCGATTTCGATATCGTTCTACCCGGCCGTGCTGGCATTCCTGTATTTAAATTCGTAAAAATTAATTAATACTGTCGTTCATCCAGCTCGACAGTGTTACTTCACCGCTGCATTTCAGCCCCTTCCTGCATTTCCTCTATTTGCCGATTGCAAAGCCTTAAAAAATTCTTGATCATTTATTTCTACGCAAAGTCTAGTCTGGCGCAGCCGAAGATACGGTGGAGGGCGGGGATTGCCTACCGGCCAAGAAGGAATTTATTGGGACGCTATGGCCGGCTGGAAGCGGGTGTACGTTATCCAGTGCCCCGCCTCCCTGCTGCCGGGTTTATGCAAGCGGCTGGCTGAAAGTCGCCGCACCGGAAAGTATCCAAGATTTTTCCCAAAACTTCACATGAAATATCGGCTTGGCCGCTCTTGATTGAGTCTCGTCCTTCAAGATATGATGACAAAAAAAATAATTTTGGGAAATTTACACAATACATCGACATTTCGCTCCCGCACTTAAAAAGCTAAAGCGAAATAATTTGCAACCGAGCGAGAAACGCTCAATAAAAAAACACTCAATACAAAGGATTTTCAAGCATGGCAAATGATTTGGACGAAGTAACTGGCCCGATAAATGAGCAGGGGCGCGACATCAACGTCATCAGCAAGCAGATTTCCGTCCAAGTCGGCACCGGGTCGCTAATATTTGAAATCGCCCTGTGGGCGGTCCTTCCGCTGATCGGAGGCTTGGCGCTGCTGACCGGTGCGTTGCCGCAAACGTACAGCTTGGCACTCCTGGTGCTGGGGGCACTGCCTGGCCTGGTCTTCCTGTTCATGAAGATCGCCGCCCTGGCGTATCTGCGCAAGCTGCAGCAGAAAATCCAGGCCGATGCTTCACAGATCGACAATTACCTGGAACAGCGCGTCGTCGTCCTGAACAACGTGGTTGGCCTGGTCGCAAAAGCGATCGACCTCGACAAGGACGTGATGAAGTCGGTAGCGGCTTACCGGAGCGGACAGAACGCCGATGCCGAACGCAATCAGGCATCCCAGAAAATCGACGGGATTTTTTCCCGCATCAGCCTGGCGTGCGAAGCCTATCCGGATCTGAAGGCACAAGCCGTCATCGCCGATGCCATGCGCCAGAACAGTTATCTGCAAAAGGAAGTGACCGCCGCGCGCACGCTGTATAACGATACCGTCGGCATGTGGAACCAGGACGTCTTTGCCTGGCCGACCAAGCAGATCGTTGCGGCGCGGCAAGGCTATACCACGCGCATTCCTTTCACTGCCTCCGCCGAAACCAAGGCTGCCGCCCGGAGCGTCTTCTTTTGATCAACGACGTCCATGAACCATTGGAGCAGTATTCTTTCCATTTCAAAAATGCTCACGCCAGCAATACGTCAGACTTTTTCGAAGACCTCGTGCGCCAGTCCGGCGTGGACGAGAACGCCAACATCACGACGGTGCAGGAACTACGCGTGCTCGAAAAGCAGGCCGCGAGCGCCGGTTCCAGCAACAAATGGTGGCGTATCCTGCGCGGCGCCAGCATCGTGGCCGCGCTACTGGCGGCACTCTATATCTACGCCTATCACGCATGGCCATGGCTCATGGTCCCGGCGATTGCGCTTGCCGTTGCGATTCATACGCTCAACCGCATCATCAATGATTCCGACGCGCAGTTAAAGCGGCTGCAGGAAGCCTGCGACGAAAAGCGTGCCGTGGCCTGGGGCCAGATGGTGCCGCTGAACCGCCTGTACGACTGGGATATCGTGGCGAAGCTGATGCAACAAACAGTGCCTCGCATCGCATTCGACCCGTATTTCAGCAACGGCCGCATGGAAGAGCTGCGCAACAGCTTTGGCTGGTATGGCAATCTTGGTGAGGACCACTCGATCGAGTTCTCGCACAGCGGCGTACTGAACGGCAACCCATTCATTCTTGCACGCACCTTGTCACACTCGATGGGCAGCAAGATATACCATGGCTCGCTGGCTATCAGCTGGACGGAACAGTACCGCAATTCGCAAGGCAAATCGGAAACCAGAACCCGCCACGAAACTCTGCGGGCATCGATCGAGCGTCCGATGCCCGAGTACGAAAACCAGACGTTTATCGTCTACGGCAACGAAGCGGCGCCGGATCTCGTGTTCAGCCGCCACCCGTCAAAACTCTCCCGCCTGGAGGACGGCTTCCTCGACAAATGGCGGAAGAATCGCGCCATCAAGAAGCTGGAAGAAAAGTCCCGCGATGTCGACGAGGGGCATACTTTTACGGTGATGGCCAACCGCGAATTCGACGCCTTGTTCGATGCCACGGACCGCAACCATGAAGTACAGTTCCGGCTGTTGTTCACGCCGTTGGCGCAACAGGAAATGCTCAAGCTGCTCAAGGATAGTCAAACAGGTTTTGGCGACACGTTCGTATTCGAAAAAACCCGCATGATCAACGTCCTGGAATCGGGACATATGCGCGCTACCGATATCAGCGGCGCCCCGGAGAAATTTTTTGCCTACGAACTCGCCCAGGCCCGCATGTTTTTCAACGCCTATCACAACGATTTCTTCAAGTCGTTCTACTTTGGGATCGCCCCGCTGCTTGCCATCCCATTGTACCAACAGCATCGACCGCACTCGGACATCTATAAAGACACTTATTCGCACAAACCCTGTTTCTGGGAGCATGAAGCGATTGCCAATTACCACGGCGAGGCGATGTTCAAGCATCCCGAGTGCGTCACGCGAAGTATCCTGAAGACCTCCATGCAACAAGAGACCGACGGATCGCAGAAAGTGCAGGTAACGGCCAGCGGCTTCCGAAGCGTCGCGCGAACCCATTACGTCTCGGTGAGAGGCGGAGATGGCCGCTCCCATCAAGTTCCAGTGCATTGGGACGAGTACTTCGAGGTCGAGAATAGCGCCAACATGCTGGTAAAGGAAACGGCTTCGCCAGGCAACACTGCTGCGGATGATGTCGCGTTGCCGCAGGCGTTTTCACAGCGCGGCATCGATGCCGAGAGGACTGTGCTTCGCCGGTCGATTGTTTCGGCGGTTTTGACTGGTTAGGGCACATTCGCGGATTACAGTGGCAGAAGTTGGCCGCTTCAGTATGAAATCACAAAGGAGCTCGTGGAATCACGGGCTTAATGAGATGGTCACCCTCCACCCTATAAGTTACTAAACTTGTAGGGTGTTTTCATTTCTGAAGGAGGCCATCATGGAAACCGTTACGCTCATCGGCATTGATCTCGGCAAACA